>JAHEYB010000018.1 GCA_023251805.1 Bacteroidota bacterium
TACAGGCAATTGTTCTTTTTTATATTCGAAAGATCGAATTACAATTCTAGCTGTTCCTAAAACTCCAGGAGATAAAATTAATTTTTTGCAAGTAAATATTTGTTCTTCATTCGTATCTGTTCTTTTCACATACACATCCACTCCATTTTCATGCTCTTTAAATTTAAGTACTAAACAATTTTTGTGATACGAAAAATTGGTATTACTGTTCAAGGTTTCAATTGTCATCCATGAGCGGTATCCCGATTTATCTTTATCACTCCAAAAATCCATATCCTTGTATTGTACTGCAGAACGATTGCCCTTGTCCTTTGTAAGCAAGGCTAATGGAGTACGGCCAACGTAAACTCCTTTTTTGTTCAGCTTACTTTTTTGTTTTTTATAGGATGAAAAAATTCCGTTTAAGTTTTGTTCCAGCTCCGAAAAAGGCAATACATTTTGCAAATCTCTAACAGTGTAAGGAGCAGCATCATCTTTATCCCCCGAAATTCCAATATGACTTGCTACTGCCTCATAAGCCTTCAGTATTTCAGATTCTTTTAATCCAATAGCATCCAATTCCGGTTTAGAAAATTCATAACAACCCAGTCCCCAACCACCACCTAACCCACCTTTTGCCATGCTTTCCATAGGCATAAACGAGTCGGATTCAAAAGGAGCAAATTTTTCAGAAAGTTGAGTAAGAAAATTTCTTGGCGGAGTTAATTGCGATCCAACTTTTGTTGTTTGCCAAGGAATGCCTTCATACTCTTTACCTAAAAAATAAGTATGTTGCTTTTTATCTTCTTTTCTAATAGAAATGAAATCTTTATTAGGAATAAGTTCTTTATAGGTTTCATCTTCTGTACCAACATCCAAAACCGCGACATTCACACCAGCCTCTACTAAGGAATTAGCAACGATAGCACCTGTTGCGCCTGAGCCAACAACAATATAATCGTATGTTAGCTGCATTTTCGCTTAATATTATTTATAATTATTATTCCGAGTGCTGCACGAAAAACTGCCCGCATTCCAACCGCTGCCACTTTAAACAAATAAAAAAATGAAAAATTTCTAGAAAGAAAATATCTCGTATAATTGGGTGACGCTTCCAAAATAGCCAACATTGTATATAATTTTCTGCGGACATTATTGTTAGGTTCTTTCAAGGCTAAGCCTGCATCAATACACGTCATCTTCCATTTACTTTTTAGCATACAGCTCCAAAGTGTCTGCTCATATTTTGAAAATTGGATGTTTAATTTTTGCATAGCATCCGCATAGGTATCCATTTCAGAATCCTCTATTGGAATAGAGAGTAAATAATCCCCTATTCGCCCTGCTTCATAAATTGCTGTGCTTTTATTTTCCAATTGAGTATTTTTCGTTATTTTGCTTTAAATTTATCACAAATTACGGAAATTTTAGCATTAAAAAACAATTATAAATGATAATCATTACAGGAATTACGGGCGGAATTGGAAATTTTTTGTTCAATAAATTTTCTCAGGCAGGAGAACAAATTATTGGGACGTATCATTTGAATAAACCGGAAGGGAAACAATATGCAAATACCATTCAGCTTGACATTACAGATTTTAGTGCAATAGAAAAATTTATTGTTTCTATCAAATCAAAAGAAATAACATTAATTAATTGCGCAGGTGTTTCTGCAAATGCATTTGCTCATAAATCCGCGATTGAAGAATGGAACAATGTCATCAATGTAAATTTAAACGGCACCTTTTATTTAATTCGTGCTGTTTTGCCTTTGATGCGTGAACAAAATTTCGGTCGCATCATTAACCTTTCATCCATTGTTTCTCAAACCGGAGTTATTGGAACAAGCGCTTATGCTGCTTCTAAAGCTGGAATCAATGGAATCATAAAAAGTATTGCTTTAGAAAATGCACAAAAAGGAATTACCATTAACAATATTAATTTGGGATATTTTAAAGTAGGAATGATTGATACGGTTCCGAAAGAAATTCAAGAAAAAATAAAATCAAAAATTGCGAACAATGAATTTGGTGATCCTGAAAATATTTTTAATACGATTCAATACATCAGAAATACTCCTTACTTAAATGGAAGTTGTGTGGATTTGAATGGCGGATTGGTTTGAAACAAATGTGCAGATGTGTAGATGTGTAGATTAAAAAATTAAAAGAAAGGAGTAAATGATTTAATAAATTATTCCATTTTAGTATTTATTTAAACAAATGTTCCTCGTTACTGTAATCCCAATCTGCACATCTACACATCATTTCATTTTTTCCTTCAACAAAGCAACATCCTGAGCTAATTGTTTGTTTTGCGATTGCAATTTAGATATGACTACACTCAAATGAAGCAAATAAATAAATACTGCAAAGATTGCTGCAATAAAAACTAAGTTGGGAGGCGAATACACACCAACCAGTTCGGAAACTACAGCCAATCCATCTCTCCAAAAGGAAAATACTATCAATATGATTGTACAAACTATCCATACAATGGAATATTCTTCACGTAATTTTCCTTTGATAATTAATCTTACGATGTAAAGCAAAAACAATATGCTTGTAACGATTGCGATGGCTTGAATTCTAAACATGAGATTATTTTTTAAATTTAATTCTTATAAAAGTATAAATAATTGCCAATGTAACTTTAAACATATAATAAACGGAAGAGACAGCACCAATAGATGAAACACCGCCCTGACGCTCCTTCATATTCACCGATACTTCTCCGATTTTTAATTTATTTAAGGAATATAAAATAATTGATTCCGGCTCCGGATATTCATCGGGATAATTTTCAGCTACCAGTTCCAAAACTTTTTTATTGATTATTCGAAAACCCGAAGTACTATCATTCACTTTAACACCAACAAAAAAACGATTCAACCATTTAAAATAATTTATTCCAAATCGTCTGATAGCCGATGACTGAAATCCTTCTTTCGACATAAATCGAGAACCGATTACAATATCTAAATTATTTTCTTTGATCGCATTTACCAGTTTTGAAATTTCTGATGCAGGATGCTGTCCGTCACCATCAATTTGAATGGCGTAATCAAATCCGTGTTCAAAAGCATATTTGAATCCTGTTTGCACAGCCCCACCAATGCCCAAATTTATTGGTAAATTAAGTGCAACACATTTTAATTTAGAAATAATTTCAGCGGTAGAATCCACCGAACAATCATTCACGACAACAACGGTAATTGATAACTTTTGTAACTCAGCAGTTTGAAGAATATCATTCACCACAGCCGTAATTGCTTTCTCTTCATTATAAGCGGGTACGATGGTTGATATGCGGGTCATGCTTGTTTTAAAGTTGAAAAGTTAGAAGGCTGGAAAGTTGCATTATCATTATTTTATATTTTGTTTTAACCTTTAAACATTTCAACTTTTCAACCTTAAAACTTCTTAAATTATGCCTTCTTTCAGCAAATCATGTAAGTGTACAAAACCATGATACTTTCCTTTATCAGTAACAATAAGTTGAGTAATATTATACTGCTCCAATAACTGCATTGCATTTATTGCCAATTCATCTGCATCAATTTGTTTAGGTGTTTTATTCATAATATCACTGGCAGTCAGGCTGCTAATCGCGTCTGTTTTTTCTAGCATTCTTCTCAAATCACCATCTGTAATTACGCCAACTAAATTTTCATTATTAAGTACGGCAGTTGCTCCCAAGCGTTTGGATGAAATTTCCATAATCACCGATTTTATGGAATCACTGGGTTTCACTATAGGCTTTTGATTTTGTGATGCAATATCACCCACCTTTAAATATAATTTTTTACCCAGCGCTCCTCCAGGATGATATTTTGCAAAATCAGCACTCGTAAAATCTCTGCAGTCCAACAAACAAACAGCCAATGCATCGCCCATTGCCAACTGTGCTGTAGTGCTGGATGTTGGTGCAAGGTTATTCGGACAAGCTTCTTTTTCAACCGTTGAATTCAAAATATAATCAGCTTGTTTTGCTAAGTACGAATCGGTATTACCAACTAAAGCAATTAATTTATTTCCACCCGTTTTTAATAACGGCACAAGTACTTTAATCTCGGGCGTGTTCCCACTCTTTGAGATACAAATCACCACATCGTCTTTTTGTATGGTTCCCAAATCGCCATGAATGGCATCTGCTGCATGCATAAAAATAGAAGGTGTTCCAGTAGAATTCATTGTAGCAACTATCTTTTGAGCAATGATAGCACTCTTTCCAATACCAGTAATAACCAATCGGCCTTTCGACTCATACACCAGCTTTACTATGGCTACAAAATCGTTATTAATGTAATTCTCAAGGTTTTTTACAGAGTCTGCCTCAATATTTAAGGTAGTTTTAGCTAGCGCAATTATTTTATCGATGGATTTATTCACTTCGTAGAGCTTTTAAAATAAAGTAGAGAAATGTTTGTCTGTGTAACAATTTTTTATTATATATTTACATTAGATATTTAGAAAACGTATTTTATTGATTCTTTATATAAAGGTATAAAAATAGTTCATTTTAAAGATAATCTCAACATAAACATTAATTAAAAAAATCAGGAATTGAAAATGCTCGATGTAGAAACATCGCTTTCGGAATGCTTACAGAAATATTTTGGGTTCAAAAAATTTAAAGGGCAACAAGAGGCGATAATTGGAAGTTTACTTGAAGGAAAAGATACGTTTGTAATTATGCCAACCGGTGGCGGCAAATCATTATGCTATCAGCTACCTGCACTTGTAAGTGAAGGAACAGCAATCATTATCTCCCCGCTTATTGCCCTAATGAAAAATCAAGTGGATGCATTGCGCAATTTTGGAAATGAAGAAGGCATTGCACACTTTTTAAACTCCTCCCTTACCAAAGCTGAAATCACGAAAGTGAAAAAAGATATTACTGATGGGAAAACAAAATTATTATATGTTGCACCAGAAAGTTTAACCAAAGAAGATAATATTGCATTTTTTAACGAAATAAAAATTTCCTTTTTCGCGATTGATGAAGCACATTGCATTTCGGAATGGGGACATGATTTCCGTCCCGAATATCGCAGACTTCGCCCCATCATTGAACAAATTGGCAAAGTGCCGATTATTGCATTAACAGCAACTGCCACTCCAAAAGTTCAGCAAGACATTCAGAAAAATTTAGGAATGAGTGATGCCGGACTTTTCAAGTCCTCTTTTAATCGCGCTAACTTATATTATGAAGTTCGCCCAAAAGTAAATGTGATTAAAGAAATCATCAAATACGTAAAAACGCAACAAGGAAAATCGGGAATTGTTTATTGTTTAAGTCGCAAGAAAGTGGAAGAGCTTGCTCAAACATTACAAGTAAACGGAATAAAAGCATTACCGTATCATGCAGGATTAGAGGCGAAAGAGCGTGCAAAAACACAAGATGCCTTTTTGATGGAAGACATTGATGTGATTGTTGCTACCATTGCATTTGGAATGGGGATTGACAAACCGGATGTTCGTTTTGTCATTCACCACGATATTCCTAAATCATTGGAAGGTTATTATCAGGAAACCGGTCGCGGTGGCCGTGATGGCGGTGAAGGAAATTGTGTTACTTTTTACAGTCACGATGACATTGTGAAGTTGGAAAAATTTATGAAAGGAAAGCCCGTTGCGGAGCAGGAAATTGGGAAACAGCTTTTAACAGAAACTGTTTCTTATGCGGAGACTTCCAGCTGTCGCAGAAAATTTTTATTGCATTATTTTGGTGAAGAGTTTGATGAAAAAGGATGTGGTGGAATGTGCGACAATTGTAGAAATCCAAAACAAAAATTTGATGGAATGGATGACATTGCTTTGGCGATTGAAGCTGTTACAGATGTCAAAGAAAAATTCAAAACAAAAGATGTTATCAATGTTCTTTTAGGAAATATTACATCCACCGTAAAATCATACAAGCATAACGAATTAGAATGCTTTGGCAAAGGAACCGAAGACGATAAAAACGAAAAATACTGGAATGCTATTTTCCGTCAAGCTTTGGTATCCGGATTACTTTCAAAAGATGTAGAAAATTATGGATTATTGAAAGTGACAAAAGACGGAGAGAAATTTTTGGATAAACCATATAGTATGATGGTGACCAAAGATCATGATTATGAAGGAACAGAAAGTGATGACGATGATGGACCATCAGGTGGTAGTGGAAAAGGTGGCTCAGGGGCTGATGTAGTTTTATTTGCTGCTTTGAAAGATCTTTTAAAACAAACTGCCAACAAATTAAAATTACCTCCTTATGTTATTTTTCAGGAAGTATCATTAGAAGAAATGGCCATTCAATATCCAATTAAAATGGATGAGTTGGTAAATATTACCGGAGTTGGACAAGGGAAAGCACAAAAATTTGGAAAAGCATTCATTGATTTAATTGCAAAATACGTTGAAGAAAATGAGATTGAACGACCATTGGATATGGTGGTAAAATCCATTGTCAATAAATCAGGATTAAAAGTTTATATCATACAAAACATTGACAGGAAGCTGCCTTTGGAGGATGTTGCAAAAGCAAAAGGATTAAGTTTATCAGATTTAATTATTGAAATTGAAAGCATTGTGCACTCAGGTACAAAAGTAAATATCAGTTATTATATTAATGATGTTATTGATGAGGACAAACAAGAGGAAGCATTAGAATATTTCAAAGAATCCAATTCGGATTCGATTGCTGAAGCTTTAAAAGAATTGGGAGAGGATGAATACACCGAGGAAGAAATTCGTTTAATGCGAATTAAATTCATGAGTGAATTTGGAAATTAATTTCCTGCCTACCGGCAGACAGGTTTGTTTGCAATAAAAGCCTTACAGTCATTATTGTAGGGCTTTTTTGTTTCTTGTTTTTTACATTTTTTTAACTTATATTTGATATACTAAATAAATACTCCACATTATGAAAAAAATTTACTCCTTATTGTTTTTGATGATTACTTTCATCGCAAATAGTTTTGCACAGAATACTTGCTCCACTCCATATCCAATTTCCTCAACTATGACCGGATATTTTAGTGCCGCAATGAGCACCCCCAATACTGACTTAAGCAACAATTATGGTTGTATTAGTCCTGCCGACAATGCAACATGGTTATATTTTCAAGCCTGCACCTCCGGAAATATTGATATTCGAATTCTGTGTACCTCTGGCTCTGCTGCTGACGTAGATTTTATTGTTTGGGGTCCACTATCAGCTTCTACCGACTGTGGATTAACCGCAGGACAAATTATTGATTGTTCAACATCTTCCGGAATATTAGATACAATAAATGTAATTGGAGCAATAGCTGGGAGTTATTATAAAATTTTAATTTCCAATCCTTTAAATTATAATATTGCGGCTCAATTAACTAATATTTCTCCAGGAATGATTTATGATACGTTGTGTACATATTGTGCGGGTTCGGGCCCTATTCCTTCTCAGCAAATTTGCCAAGTTACAACCGACTTACTTTTAAATCAGAATATTATTATTTGGGAAAAGGACACGCTATACACCGGACCATATATCATACAAAAGGAATCGACCACGATGGGAATTTATAACACACTTGCAACTGTTATGAATAATGATACATCGGCTTATGTGGATAGTGTTTCCAATCCAATGATACAAGCATTCAAATATCGAATTGCCATTCCTGATACGTGTGGATTTGGAACAATCGGTTATGGTGCACCTCACACAACCATTCATCTTCTTACTTCAACATCTTCAAGCACCGGCTACCCTCAATTGTCGTGGAATAGTTATATCGGATTTGGTTACGGAACATATTACATTTATAGAGGTGCGTCACCAACATCCCTAACACTTTACGATTCCATTTCAGCCTCTTTTAATTCTTATACGGATGTAGCAGCCGTCCCCGGAATGAATTATTATTCCGTTTCCGTGCTACCTCCGGCTCCGTGTCAACCATCCAGGGCAATGACAATGAATAGCTTTTCAAATGTTAGCCCGGTTATGTTTACAGGAATAAATGAATATGAATTCAATCAATTAACGGTAGGGCCAAATCCTGCTTTTGATGTTTTGAATTTTAGTTTAGGAAGCGCTTCAGCAGATGTAAGTGTTGACATTATTGACGTTACAGGCAGAATCATTTTATCAAAAACATTTGAGAATGTAAATCAAGATGCAATTTCATTGAATGAAATTTCTAATGGAAGCTATGTGGTGAGATTTACATCGGAAAACAAAACGACTCATAGAAATATTATTATAGCAAAATAAGATAGACTTTACTAATTTTTAAGTTATGAAAAAAATTATTCTCGTTTTTTTGTGTATTCTATGCTCTATAATAAAAATGAATGCTCAGGTTACTTGGCCCACCTATTATGTCATACCACCAAGCACAGGCTGTGACGGAACATGGGCAATCAATACTTCTTCTACACTTGGTTCATGTGGAATGACTCCATACACTTATATCTACAGCCCTTCTGGATGTGGCACATCCGGTGCAAGTTTTTCCGGAGATACGTTATTTATTCCGCTCTGCGCAGTCCCCTGTAATCTAACAATTGTCAATGCTAGTGGTCAAACTTGTTCCTGCTCCACAGGATCTGCAACAGGAATAAATGAATCTGAAATTTTTAAAGCTAAACTTTATCCCACTATTTTAAAAAGAGCTGAAAACATTACTATCGAATTTTCTGAAAGCACATCAACAAAAGCAATTCAAATATTTGATAATATCGGCAGGTCTGTTGAAAATATTAGCACTAAAGAAAGAGTACTTAAACACTCATTCGCAAGTTATAGGGCAGGTATATATTATTTATCTATTACATCCTCTAACGGTTGGACCGAACTACATAAAATTTCAATCGAATAAAAAATGAGATTATTTCTCTCAATTTTATCAGTTTTGCTGAGTTTTTTGTCCTTTTCTCAATCTGGGAAACCATATGCTATATGGGACGATTCTGGAGCAGGTGTTTATAGGTATGTGCAAATGGATGTTGCAACTGGAAGCAAAAACAATATCTCATCAATTTCAGGAATGCTTGGATTTATTGCAGGAGATGTTTCCTGTATAGATGTTGCAAATAATTATTATCATTTCGGAGCATTAACAACCGGAGGAGTGTATTTATTTGTTACACTTGACGCTACTACCGGTGCTGTGCTATACAGCCCCGTTCTTACCGAAACTACTGTTGGAGTGGAATATAATTGTGCTGATACAGCATTATACGCTCTCCGTGAAATTTCAAATAATTATGATATTGTAAGACTTGATCCCATTACCGCCATTTGCACGCCTGTAGCCACAATTGGTTTTTTAAATGGATATGTTGGAGGCAGCTTTAGTTTGAATACACAATTAGGGCATTACACATTTAAGGCATTTGTTGGTTCCGGGTATGTTTTAAAAACTTATGATATTAATACCGGCTTATTGATTGCCAATGTTCCGTTTCCAGATAATGTTGTTGGACATAAATATAGTTATTTCAATAATGCCACCTATGGTTTGTGGGAAGATGCCGGTGTTTATAAATTAGAAAGAATCGATCCGCTTACAGGTGGACATACAACTACCGCTACTTTATTAGGCGTATCACCAGGATTTGTTTCTGAATCTCAATCTGTAGATGACATCGGAAATTATAGTTTTCGGGGGTTTGATTCCTTAAATAATTTTTCCTTGTTCACTGTTACACTTTCATCAGGAAGCATTAGCGCAAGCTCATTGACTACAGACAATGCTATCGGATTTGAAGATTTTACTTGCTTTAACAGTGCTAGTTCAGGAGTAGGCGATTTATCAGAAAATAATTCATTTTCAGTTTATCCCAATCCCGCTTGTACTATTTTGAATTTTAGTTATGACACCCAATTAGATAATGTAACTATTGATATCATTGACGTAACAGGAAGAATTATTGTATCTAAATCGTTTGAAAATATAAATCAAAAAGCAATTTCGTTAAACGAAATTTCCAATGGAAGTTATATTGTGAGATTTCGTACTGAGAATACAACAAGCTATAGTAACATTATTATAGTAAAATAATAGCAAATAAGTTTAAAAAAACTTTCCAATTATTCTATTTTCAAAAATTTATAATTCAAAACCTTGCCATCATTTAAATTAATTTTAATAAAATAAATTTCTTTTGGAAAATCAACCACTTCAATCTTAATAGAATTATTAGCACTAATTTCCTCTGTCACAACTGTTTTAAAATAAACCATTTTACCCTTTGAATTGTATATAGCAATTTCAGAATTCTCGCTTCCAACACCAATTGGAACATTTATAAAAGCAGTTGCAGGATTAGGATATAGGTTTCCTAATTCAAGTTGACTCACACTCATATTCACAGAAATCATTTGAGAACTGGAATTTTTACCATCGAAATCTGTTTGTTTTAATCTGTAGTATGAGGTTCCGTTAAATGGAGAGCTATCAACATAATTGTATTTTAATACATTTGTACTATTGCCAGCACCTTTAATAGTAGCAATACTTTCAAATACATAACCATTCGAAGAACGTTCAATTGTAAAATAATCATTATTCGTTTCAGTGGCAGTACTCCAATCTAGCTTAACTTCTTTCTCGTTTGGAGTTGCGATAAAACTAATTAATTCGATTGGTAAAGGAGAAGTGTTTGTTCCAATTGCAAATTGTGAAAATCCATTCAAGCCTGTTCTAACAGCTGTAATTGGAGAGGTAGTAGTACTTGACGAATAAGTTCCAGGCAATGTCCATGCTCCTGGACCTGCAGTGGTCCTTTTTAAAACTGTATTTCTAACTGTTCCACCATTATCATAATTTCTTCCATATAATGTGACATCGTAGTTTGATGTTCCAGCATTTGGAGTAACTGTCCATACTCCACCATAAGTATTTCCAGTTGTAGCATTACTACCACCATTATTCAAAACATAATCATATGTATAACCGCTTTCAGTTAAAGATAATCCTGTACCAGTTGCATTGGATGGATTATCAAAATTCACATCTATATAGGTTATAGTATTTGCACTTGTAAAATTAAGATTCATTAATTGATAAGCATTTGCATTTCCTACTGGAAGATTATAGGAACCAGTAGCAGCAATGTATCTTCTTAAATTTCCACTTGCTCCTGTATTTACATATGAACTCACTCCTCCTCCAGTAATTGCAGCTGGTGCCGTTCGAGTTACGCTAAGTGTATTTGCTCCTGTGTTTATTAATCCGCTTGTTAGTGTAAGAGTATTTGTTACAGTATTATTTTGATTCATTGTAACACTTGAAGAACTTTTATTAATCGTAATATTATAAAATGAAGTTGAATTGTTTATCATATTTTGAGGACCAGTTCCATTGAATGTAACAGTTGGAGTTCCACCACTACCAACTGAGTTAGCAGCAAATGTTCCATTGTTAATCCAATCTCCTTTCAAATTAATTGGAATATTTCCATCTCTCACAATAGTATTTGGATCAATTATTAAATTTCCATTTAGAGATAAGTCCGTGATTCCTGATAGCGCTATATAATAAGAAGGATCACAAATTAATCTTACATTATTCCAGTCGTTATCTTGTAAATTCATATTTCCACTTGATACTTTTCCAGTCAAATCCCAAACCCAAGTACCGGATTGATTGTTAAACAATGCAGGTGTAAATTGTTGAGCAAATATTTTATCCCAAAAGCAACCAGTATTTAAATTAAAATATCCGTATTGCTGACTAAGATTCGTAGAAGTTAAAGTATAACTAGAAAAATTTAATGTTCCGTATGGACTATCTTCAGTACGTATTCCATAAACTGAGATATTATTTGCTAGAGTATAATTTCCATTATCATAAATATCAAGAGCAGCATTTGCGAAAGATCCTGTCCCGTTTATTGTTTTTCCTGTTCCTGTTAACCAAATCCAATATTTATCTATCGCTGAAACTGCCACTATACTTGTACTTGTAGTGTGATTAATTGTTCCGTTGTTAACTACATTTCCTCCAATACTAAATGAATTCAAAGAAATGGAAACCGTTAAAGTAGCTCCAGGATAAATAGTAATATCTCTACAAATTGCATTTGGATCTGTTGCGCCACCTGTTATCAATGGAGAGAAAGGAGTTCCTGCCGGAATAAAAACATCAGTAGCTGAAGTTGGCACTGTACCACTACACCAATTTCCTGCTGTAAACCAACTGGTACTTATTGTGCCTTTCCAAATTCCACCAGAAGATGAAATTGTAACTGTATGGCTAACTGAAGTTGAAGTTGCAGTGGTAGAACAAGGAGCAACGCCTGTAACAATAACTCTATAATAAGTAGTTAGAGTAAGTCCAGGTGAAGTGTAAGTTGATGATGTTGCCCCAGAAATATTTGTCCAGGTAATATTATCCGGAGATGATTGCCATTGAATTGTTCCTGAATAGCCGGTTAAAAATAATGTAGCAGAAGAACCACTACATAACATGCTTGGGCCAGAAATAGTACCTGAATTAGCTGGCTGAACTACTGTGGTTGTAACAACTGTGGAATAAGCAGTGCAAACATTTGTTGCAGCACAACGAAAATAAGTAGTTGAACTTAAAGGAGAACTAGTATAAGTTGATGATGTAGCACCTGAAATATTTGTCCAAGTAATATTATCTGGAGAAGATTGCCATAGTAATGATGATCCTGATGTATATCCGGAAACTGACAATGTAGTTGTTGAACCATCACAAATAGTAGAACTACCTGATGCAGTTCCTCCTACATCAGAGCATGGATATGAAATCCAAACTACATCATCTACAAATATATTATTTCCAAAATCACTTGTTGCTTGAAGTATAAAATGATTTGAAATTCCATTATATGCCAAAGGAAGATTATAGGAATATTGATACCAACCGGCACTTCCAACTGCGGGCGACAATGTTGTAGATCTGTAAACAGTTCCCAATGCAGTTGCTCCAGTAAGATTAGGAACAGTATTAATGTAGACATCCACTTTGTCTAAATTTGTTGAATATCCAGCATCTCGATACATCCAAAAGCTAACTGTAGGTGTTCCCGTACCTCTTGCTCTCAAATCATAAGAAGGTGTCACCAAGATTGCTGAGCTTCCTGTTCCATAACTAAAACAATTATACATCGCCTCTCCTGCCCCACTTCGTGGGGCTTGTGTAGGATTTGTTCCAGCTGTTACTCTCGACCATAAACCTGTAGGTGTAACTTGCGTATTGCTCCAACCTGCGGGAGCAAATGTTGTTCCGTCAAAAGATTCTGAATTAGTTACTTGAGCTTTTAATTCTGAACTGAAATAAATTGCAATAAAAATGAGGAGAGTTCTTTTCATGGAGGAGGCGTATTTTAAAATTTTTATATCTGTTTACTCATTAAAATAAATGCAAATGTGTTTTAATCATTTTTTTGTGATGTAAACATATATTCAGTAGCCTCCTTTTACAAAGAATAATTATATTGTAATACTTAACCTATAAGAGAAAATTAGAAAATGAAATATAGATATCTATCTGATAATCAAAAAGGTAGAATGAATTAGAAATTCGAAATATTCTAAACATACGTTTAAAATATTTGGCGAAAAAACCTCAAGAAAATGATACAAATTGAACATCCTTCCAGATTGAAGAAAGATAGTTTTTGGATAGAAAGAATTATTGAATGTTATTTAATAGAAAGAAGGTGATAAAAAAAATTATTTTGTCGTTTTCCCTTCATACAATTTTGTAAAGGAACCATCAATTGGCTCCCACAATTCTACTTTATTACTGTCACAATCGAGGATGTGTAAAAATTTTCCATACTCGTATGATTCAATCGTATCTAAAACAATAACATTGTTTGCTTTCAATTTTTTATATAACAGCTCCATATTGTCTACTCTGTAATTAATCATATAATCGTTTTTGGAAGGCTCAAAGTACTTAGTTTTACTAGAGAATGGGCTCCATTGTGTATACGCAATGTAATTTTCATCACTGCTTCTCCATTCAAACATAGAACCATAATCGTTAGGAGTGAGTCCCAAATTTGCATAATACCAAGCATTTAAGACTTTAGGAGATTTACATTTAAAAAATACACCACCAATTCCATTTACTTTTCCTACACTTTCTTTCTTAGTTTTTGAATAATCTGTTTTATATTCATAAAACACTGTCAAATCATTAATACTTGCTACAAACATTTTATTGATGACAGCGGGGTCGGAGTTCACAATGCTTTTTGCATTTTCTAAACTCATCGCAGCAATAAAAACAATTCCTTTTTCGGCATACCTTGCACCAAAATGTATAATTCCTTGCTTTCGTAATGTTTCCAAATGTTTTGAATGTTCTGATGCATATTTTTGTAGTGAAAAATCTTTATCCGCCTCCCATGTGCTGCCCTTAGTATACTCAACGATAAAAAGAGATGGTGGTTCAGCCATTTTACTTTTAGACGTATAAGCACTGATCATAAATCCGAAAAGGATAATGTTTGCAAACAACAAGATGGAAAAAATATTTTTTTTCATGAGGTAGGATTTTTCAGTAAAATATAATGTATTTAATTTGATTCGTTTTGTAGCTCATTCAAGGCTAACCAGGCCATCAGTCCGACCCCTATTTCCAAAGCCTGCTCATCAATATCAAACATAGCAGTATGAACACCAGCCGTAATTCCTTTTGCTTTATTTCCAGTTCCTAATCTATAAAAACAGGCAGGAATTTGTTGTGAGTAAAATGCAAAATCTTCTGCAGTCATTCGCAATGGTAATTCTTCTACATTTTCTTTCCCTAAATATTCACTTGCTGCTGCTTTTGCTTTTTCAGTTATTGTTTTATCATTCACTAAAAATGGATAGCCTCTTTCAATTCTGAATTCTATGCTCCCTCCCATCACTTTGGCAATTTTTTCTGCAGTAGTTTTCATGAGTTTATGCGCTTCTTCTCTCCATTTTTCATTCATGGTCCTGAATGTCCCTTCAATTTTTACTTCATCTGGAATCACATTTGTAGCACCATTTCCGGTGATTTTTCCGAAAGCCAATACCGTAGGAATTTTTTGTTCATGACTCAAAAACAATGCATTTAATTCCGCCATAATTTCAGCTGAAATCAATAATGGATTAACATACTCATTCACCATTGCTGCATGTCCGCCTTTTCCTCTTACAATCAAATACAATTCATCGGTGCTAGCCATATACATTCCGGTTCTAAAACCTACTTTCCCTACTTCCATACTTGGAAAAACGTGTTGCCCGAAAATACTTTGCGGAGCAGGGCTTTCTAAAACACCTGCTTTAATCATCAAAGATGCTCCTCCTGGAAGTTTTTCTTCACCGGGTTGAAAAATTAATTTGATGGTTCCTTCAAATTCCCCTTTTAATTCAGACAATATTCTAGCTACACCTAAAAGAGAAGCACTGTGAACATCATGCCCGCATGCATGCATCAATCCTTCATTTTTTGATTTGTAATCACAATTATTTTTTTCGGTGATTGGCAGTGCATCCATATCAGCGCGCAAAGCAATTACCCTTACCGATGGATTCTTTCCTTCTATTAACGCAACAATGCCTGTTTTTACCATTCCTTGTTTAAAAGAAATATTGTAGTCTTTTAACTTAGAAGCAATAAAATTGGATGTATTAAATTCCTCGAACGACAATTCAGGATTTGCGTGGATGTGCCTGCGGTTAGCTATTATTTCAGGAAGAAAGCGGGAAGAAAGCGATTTTATTTTTTCTTTAAGAGCGTCCATTTCTATTTCCCAAAAATCATTTTTAACGAGAGTAATAAGATAATTACACCAAATACTTTTTTAAGAGTAGTTTGGTCAATGGCAATCGAAATTTTTGAACCAAAATAACTTCCAATCACAAAAGTGCTGGCAATTACAAAAGCTGTTTTCCATTCAATATGTCCCGCCTGATAATAATTAAATACTCCTAAAATTCCAATAGGTAATAAAAACATAAATAACACTGTTCCCTGCGCTTGATGTTGTGAATACCCAAGGAAGTAAACCAAAGCGGGAACAATTACAATACCGCCTCCGATTCCAACCAATCCGCTTAGCATCCCGGCAATTAGACCGAGACATAGCAAAATAACTATTGTTGTCATATTTAATTGTGATTTTTTCATTTAGAGAAAACTAGAAATCCAGACTGAGTGATAAGTACCAAATTGGTTTGAGAATAATTCCATCCTGAACACCCCAAGCTCTATCAACACGAATGAAATAACCGAATACTCGGCTTCTTACTCCCCAACCATAACCTCCAACCAGTGGATTGTGCTGCGTTTTTAATGTGATAATTAAAGGAGTAATGGAACTGCCAATAACTGTAGTATTTAATGAATTGTTTTCGGAATATGGAGAATTGCCCGTCCACGCAGTTCCTAAATCACCAAAAGCAATAATTTGAAAATTTTGAGCAAAATCGGAGCGAATCGGCCGTTTGAAAAAATACTTGAAAATAGGAAAACGTAATTCACTGTTCACAACAGCAAAACTATTTCCATTACGCACATTCTGATAAAAGCCTCGCATATTGGTTGCTAGTGTTTGGTAGGTGTAATTTTGGTCTGTAGCAATGTTGGTAGTATTATCAAATTTGGGAGCAAACCAATTGTCGACTCCACCCATATAATAAATCAATTTTTTATTTCCAAAAGATGTACTGGCAGCAATACGATTTGCCCAGATTAAATCACGGTGAATTTTTTTATACCATCTTCCATCTAACCCAACTACAAAAAAGTCTGTTTTTTCTTTGTCTATTTGACGATAATATTCGCCAAATATTTTTGCTCTGGAACCATTGTACAAGTTTAATCCCTTTTTAATGGTGTTATCAAATACCCATTCCAATTTTGCAGAGCCCCAGTTTTCAAAAGCATTTACCCGTTTTAAGTTGTTAAGATCGGTTCCTGTATAAACAATTTTATCGTTTCTATAGTTTACACTTCCTCTCAAGCCCATTACTTCATTAAACGGATATTTTAATATGTATTTCACTTCATGCGTGTACACTTTTACTATTGAATAATTATCAGCTATGTCCAATAGTGATTGACGATGTAAGACTACTTGTTTATCAATGTTTTTTATTCTGTTTTCGCGACTCAAAAAGAATTCATTGCTATTTAAGTCTCCTGAAAAACGCACCCCACCAACAATTCTATAATCTTCGAACAAATCACTAACCCCAACTTTAAAGAATGCGTTGATACCGGGATTCAAATAAATCGGACTACCTCCACCCGCAAACTTTTGGTAAGACGAATTCAAAAAGGAATTATCAATTTGTGATACTATATAATCAACCGAATAATTTATGTTGTAATTTCTTTGTTTCGACAACATAAAATCACTAGTAACATTGGCAATGGCTTTAGTTGATGTGTCAACCATAACAACAGGCTGCACAACACCATTCACTACTTTTGGCTGCTCATTTTCAAAAGTATAGTTATTGATATCAATTTCATTAGAATCTTTTTTTACCGGTTCGCTGATATTGATAACCACTTTTACATTTTCAGCTTTTGGAGTTTCTTTTAGATTTTTATCTTTTGCTTGCGACTCAATTTCTTCCTTGTGCTCAATTCTATCTTTGTAATCACGATAAGAGGTGTTTTTTAAATTCAGCTTAGGAGTTTCGGAAGAAGAAACTAAGGGCGCTACAAACAATTTGTACTTCCCATTTTCAAAAATAACTTCGGAAAATTTATTTGATTTTGTATTTACATCCTGCTCAATAATATTACGCTTGTAATTGGTTATTGGATAAGAGGATACTACTGTCCGGTAATGTGCAGAAGTATCTACATAAGCAATTATACTGTCAAAACGAGCAATGTAACGATTGCGAATTCCATTTAAATCACTCAAGTATGAAATATGAGTACTATCATAATCTGCAGGATACATCTCATCAATATAAGGTGTATTGGTAACACGTTTTAATACACGAGATTTACTTACATTATCAAATACAAACAAATCTTTTGCCGACATAGCAGGTTCAACTTTGCGTTTGGGATCATGAAATAAAGTATCCAATGGACGATTGGATGCAAATACAATTTCTTTTGAGTTGTGCACAAAACGAGGAGTTAAATCATCGTAAATATCATTTGTGATTTGATCGTAAGCACTTGATGCAGCTGTAAAAATAAAAATGTCTGTTTGCCCTTTTTGTACGGCCGACATTACAAACCTTTTTCCTTCATCGTTATAAGAGTAATCCAATATTTTTTCAAATCCAGTAATGTGGCGCTCCGTTCTGTCTTTTGTTTCCATCTCGTAGGTTGCTAATACCAAATAGCTTTTCCGTTCGATAATGTAAGAGAAAATTTTTCCACTTGGGTGCCAAGCAACAATTGGGAAAGAACAATCGCTTGGTCTATCAATTTTTTGTCCCGATTTTAAAATACGTTTTGCTTTATTTTTTTGAACATCGTACAACCATATTTTATATTGACCCATTTCGTTGGTTGTATACAACACATAATTTCCATCAGGACTCACTTTCATTTGTCCGTATACCCTTGCTGCTTTTGGTTTTTTAACTTTCAAAGGAATTTGTTTCGGCATCACCGAAGTAGAATCCCGTTCAATATACTTACCTGTATAAGAATCAAAACATTCTTTCCAAAGATTTTTTACAGAAATACCCAACACAAACAAAGAAGAATTATCGATATTCCTGCTCACCTTGGTCATATATAAAATATTGGATATTACCGCCTCTCCGTAATTGTCAGCAATGTGTTTCCACAATGCATGTCCGGCATATCGAGCATCATTTCCTTCCAAACGATTGATGTTTTTATATCGTCCACTCGTAATTCCATCTTTCACTCTGCTATCAATATCCGAATTCCAATCACATGCAACATAATCCACTAAACCCTTGATGTACCAATCGGGTAAATTTAACAATGTGCTATTTTTTACCATCTCACGCACATTTCCGCCATACATCATTTGATTGATTAACACTTCTGCTAATCCCGAACGAATTTGTGCATCTAACTTGGCGTGATCGCCTTCATAAAATAAAATTACTTTGGAACCAACTACCCGAGTAACTCCACCGGTATTGTAATCTTCTTCAGAAGAAAGCCCAATGTTACTTTGTTTATAATCGGATTGTTTGTTATAGATGATGAATTGAACTTTTTCATCGAAAGAAAAATCAAATAATTTTTCCACTTTTTCCATTTGTACTTTTGAAGCAATGGAAACATAGTTGGCTAATTCACGGCCTTGTTCATAAAAATAAACATCGTATTTAGGATAAGAATAGTATGTCCAAAAATAGCTATCGTATTTCACTCGATTTTTTCCAAAATCGGTTTGAGAACCACTATAAAATTGTGCGGAAACAGTTGTGCCTGATAAAACCACAAACAACAACAGAACGATGGTAAATCCTTTATTAAATATGGGGGCAGAAATCTTGCTCACTTAAAATCTGATTAGAATGCTAAAGTACTAAATAATGAAAGCAATAACAAGGGACAGGCTCTTAATTTTGCTACTTTAATATACGCACGAAAACGTTATTTTTATCTAACTTTGCCACGTCAATACCTATAGTACAACGCATTTTCAGCCAATATATTATGATTTCAATTCATTCCTTTACCTTTAGTCCAATTCAAGAAAATATGTACATCCTTTGGGACGAAAGCAAGGACTGTATTATCATTGACCCGGGTTGTTATGACGATACGGAAAGGACTATTTTGGCAAAATTCATTGCCGATGAGCAATTAAAACCAGTAAAACTCCTCAATACGCATTGTCATTTGGATCATGTTTTTGGAAATGGCTTTGTTGCTAAAAAATACAATTTGAAACTCGAAATTAACAAAAATGATCAGCGGATTTTGGATGCTTTTGCAATGACATGTGATTTGTACGGTATGAATTGCGACCCTTCACCTCAGCCATCCGTATTTTTGGAAGAAGGTGATATTGTTGAATTTGGAAACTCAAAATTGGAAATATTATTTACACCCGGACATTCACCCGGCAGTATTACTTTTTATAATCGCGAACAAAAGTTTATGATTGCAGGAGATGTGTTGTTTTATGGAAGCATCGGTAGAACAGACTTACCAGGAGGAAATCATGAAACGCTAATCAACAACATCAAAACAAAATTGTTTCCTTTGGGAGATGATTTTAAAGTGTATAGTGGTCACGGGCAACCAACAACAATTGGTTTTGAAAAGAAACACAATCCTTTTTTAACATAGTATCATGTGTTTAGTATCAAGTATCAGGACTGAAGATTTCATTTTAGCAGAATCAATTCCCCCTTTGGAAAAGGGGGCTAGGTCCGAAGGACTCCTTCGGAGGGGATTTATCAAAACATCATTAAAAAACAAAATGCTCAAACTCGGAAAATATAAACATTATAAAGGCAAAGAATACGAAGTCATTGGAATTGCTCGTCACAGCGAAACACTAGAAGAATTAGTAGTTTACAAAGCCTTGTATCAAAAAGAAGGTAAAAATTTGTGGGTTCGACCTTTGAAAATGTTTATCGAAGATGTTGAAGTTAAAGGGATGAAAATGTCTCGATTTGAATTCATTGGAAGGTAATTTTCTCGGTAGTATTTTCAGACCTTAATAATTTTATTTCAACCCATTGCTTTCATTAAATAAAAAATGCCCGAGCAAAACTCGGGCATTTTTAAAATCATTTTAGTCTTTATTATTTTACAATCGTCACATGTCCAATGTATTGACGGTCGTTACCTTTTCCATCTTTTGTGGTGATCTTCCAAACATAGGTATCTATCTGTGCAACCTTGTCTCCATTGTTTGCTCTTCCATCCCAACCTTTATTCACATCAGTTGTTTTGAAAATTACATCTCCCCAACGATCGAAAATCAACATTTCAAAATTATCTGGATCAATTCCAACGCCCATAGGTAAGAACGTTTGATTTAATCCATCGTTATTATTTGGGGTAAATGCATTTGGAACATAAATCGCATACTCAGGAATTACATATATTTCATTGTAAGCTGTGTCTGTGCAACCAAAAGCATTGGTTACAACTAACTGAATAATATACGTTCCTGTATCACTATAAGAATACATTGGATTTTGTAGTGTGTCAGTATAAATTCCGTTCGGACTATCAAAATCCCAATCCCATTCTGTAGCTCCACTTGACATATCTGTAAATGTTACCTCTGGCGCTGTTTGAGTAACTTCCAAAGGAGATGTTGAGAACGCAGCAGTAGGTGAAGGATAAACATCTATGAAGCTATTTGTTGTTATACTTGATGTACAACCAAATGCTGTTGTCACCGTCAATGTAACATCGTATGTTCCAGCAATTGGATATGTGTGTGAAACCGGTTCACCAATTTGATCCGGACTTCCATCTCCAAAATTCCAAGAGTAACTAATTCCAATATCACTAATTCCATTGAAAGTTGCTGTGAAAGCAGCACAACCAGCTGTGTCTAAAGTAACCATTGATGAAACTGCCAATGGATTTACTGTTACAGTTGCTGTATCAAAAGCATTGTAAGAAGGAATTGTACATCCATCATCTACTGCCACTATATAATTTGTGGTTATCAATGGATTAGCTATCGGATTATAAATTGAGTCATTGCTTAAGCCTGTTGAAGGAGTCCACACAAAAGAATATGGACCGCCATTTCCACCAACCGCTGTAGCAGAGATTCCTACTGAACTGCCTTCACAAACAGATACGTCAGTTGCAACAACAACTATTGGAGGATTTACTTCAACCATAATCGTTTGGATTGGAGAAACACATCCATTGGCATCAGTTGCAAACACATCATATGTTGTTGTTACTATTGGATTCACTACGTTTGGTCCAGGGCCTAAAATACTTGATGGGAACCAAGTATATGTATATCCCGGAGCACCACCATAACCAGCACCATAGATTATTGCATTTTGTCCGATACAAATTGTATCAAGTGGACTAACCAATATTTGCAATGGAGGAGGTTCAGTTATAAATACAGAACCAGTTACTGAACAACCATTATTATCAGTAACCGTTACTGAATATAAACCGGTCACCAAACCATTTGCAATTTGCGTGGTTTGAGCAGCAGTGTCGGACCATAGATAAGAATAACTAGGCGTACCACCAGCCGGAATCACAGTTGCCGAACCAAGTGGAGTACCATAACATGCAGGTTCAACAAAGTTGATTGTGCCAATAGTAGGACCAGCAACATCGCCCAATACTACCGGAGTAGTTGTTGTACAACCTACGTTATCAGTTACTACGACATTGTATGTTCCTGCAAATAATCCGATAGCAATTGCTGTAGTTTGAGCTGAAGGATCATCCCACAGATAAGTATATCCTGGAGTTCCACCAGAAGGAGTAACTGAAACAAATCCATTTGACTGACCACAAGTACTGGGATTAGTAATGGTTGCTGTAAGAATTGCCGAAGGCTGATTCACATTAATTACCAGTGTTGCGTTACAAGCGTTTGCATCTGTTATTACTACTGTATAAGAACCTGCAACTAATCCCGTAACAGTAGGGCTGGATCCAACGGCAGGCGTCCATGAATAAGTATAGCCCGGTGTACCACCTGCCCCCACTATCGTAATAGCTCCATCATTTCCTCCATTACATGTTACATTGGTAGTAGATGTCATTGTTACAGTAAGCGCAGCAGGACTCGTAATTGTAGTTGTACTTACGCTCGTGCAACCATTTGCATCCGTTACAGTAACGGTGTAAGGCTGAGCGCACAATCCTGTTGCCGCAGAAGTTGTTTGTGCACCAACATCATTCCATAAATAAGTATAAGGAAGAGTTCCGCCACCAGCACCTACAGTAGCTGTTCCATTACAAGATAAGAAACAACTTACATTGCTAGAAGATATAATTCCAGATACCAATGGTCCTGGCTCGTTGATAGCAATAGAAGCCGTTCCGATACAACCAACAGAGTCAGTAACTGTTACAGAATAAATACCTCCTGCAAGTCCGCTAATAAATGCTGTTGTTTGACCAGTCGGAATCCATGCAATCGAATAAGGTATGATTCCACCTGAAATAGCCGCCTGAGCACTACCATTGGCAGCACCGGCACAAGTAACGTTTGAGCTTACCGGAATTGTTACAATTGGCGCAGAATTATCGTTTACGTTAGCGGTACCATTTACTACACATCCGTTTCCATCCGTCACAGCAATGTTATAAACACCTGCACTAATTCCATTTGCACAAATAGTAGTTTGGATGGAAGGGTCATTCCACAAATAAGAGAATGGTGGTACACCACCAGTGATTGCAGCACATGCTGATCCGTTGGCAACTCCACAACTTGAATTTGTAGTTGTGGTACTTACTGCAAGAACTGTAGGCTCAGTAATCGTAGCCATTGTGTTTGTGATACATCCATTTGCATCTGTCACAGTAAGCGTTTGAGCACCTGCACAAATACTGGTAATTGTTGGAGTTGTTTGGAATCCAGGTGACCATTGGAATGTATATGGACCTGTACCTCCACTATATACTGCTGTTGCAGAACCGTTACATGCACCAAAGCAAGTTACATTTACACTGGAAATCGTAGCAATCAAAGCATTTGGCTCCGTAATAGTAACAGTAGTAAATGCTGAACATCCGTTTGCATCCGTCACTGTTACAGTATAAGTTCCCGCACACAAGTTATTCACCGATGCACCGGCAATACCACCCGGCATCCAGTTATAAGCGTATGGCGCTGAACCACCCGTTACAGCAGCTGTTGCAAATCCATCACATGCTGCAAAACAAGTGTTGTTACCAACAGTGGTGATGGCAACACTCATTGTAGCAGGACTCGTAATCACAGCAGTTGCTGTAGTTGTACATCCACCGGCATCGGTTGCAGTTACTGTATAAGTACCCGCACACAATCCTGTTGCTGTTTGTGTAGTTTGCATACTAACATCACTCCATAAATATGTGAATGGTCCGGTACCAGTAACAGGGTTAGCTGTTGCGGTACCATTGCAAGTTCCACTGCAAGCCACATTTGAAACTGATGTAGTAATGCTGAAAGATACTGGATCAATTAATGAGTATGAGTTGAAGATGGTACATCCATTTGCATCTGTGATAAGAACAGT
Organism: Bacteroidota bacterium; assembly: GCA_023251805.1. GTDB lineage: Bacteria > Bacteroidota > Bacteroidia > 2-12-FULL-35-15 > 2-12-FULL-35-15 > 2-12-FULL-35-15. The sequence goes on from JAHEYB010000018.1 coordinate 24,121, forward strand.
ATATGTTCCAGCACACATACTTGTGATTGCAGGTGTTGCCGCCCCACCAGGACTCCATGAATATGAATATGGTGTAGTTCCACCTGCAGGAACTGCTGTTAATGTACCATTGCAAGCCCCTGCGCATGATGGATTGATACCAGACACTGCTAATGAAAGCGCTGTTGGTTGAGTTATTGTTACTGATGTACTGGCAATACAACCATTTACATCGGTTGCAGTAAGTGTGTAAGTACCAGCTGTAAGATTCGTTGCACTCGGAAGTGTTTGTCCATCACTCCATAAGAATGTGAATGGAATAGTTCCTCCGCTGACAGTCACAGTTGCACTTCCATCATTATTTCCGAAACAACTTACATTATTGCTACCAAATACTGTTGCAACAGGCCCTGCGTTATTACCAATAGTCACCGACAAATTCTGTGAACAACCATTAGCATCAGTTACCGTAACAACATAAGTATTCGCTGGTAAGTTAGTTGCAGTAGCACTTGTTTGTGCACCAGGATCACTCCACAAATATGTGTATGGTCCGGTTCCACCTGTTACCGAAACTGTAGCACTACCATTAGCAAGGTTACAAGTTGCATCCACTTGCGCTGAGGTCAATCCCATTCCTGCAGGCTGAGTAATACCAGCACTTGCTGTTTGTGAACAACCATTTGCATCAGTATAAGTAACAGTATATGTTCCTACAGAAAGTGTATTGATTGTTTGAGTAGTATAACTACCAGGTGTCCACAAAAACGTATATGGTCCTGTTCCACCAGTAGGATTCACAGTAAGAATACCGTTGTTTCCTCCGAAGCAAGTTACGTTAGTTGTTGTAAACGTTTGCGCTAGCGGAGTTGGTTGAGTAATCACTATGTTCGCAAATGCAATACATCCATTACCATCTGTTACTGTTACCGTATAGCTTGCAGGTGATAAGTTAATTGCTGTTGCCGTTGTTTGTGTTCCAGGTGACCAGCTATATGTAAATGGAGGAGTTGCTCCACCGCTCATAGAAACAGTTGCGGTTCCATTGTTTGCACCAGCACAAGTTACGTTTGTACTTGAAGAGATTGTTGCTGTTCCACCAGGATTAGCTCCAACATTCACTACTGTACTCGATGTACATCCATTGAAATCTGTTACTAATACTGTGTAGTTACCAGCTATTAAACCTGTATAAGATGTTCCCGAAGAACCCGCACCAGGAGTCCACGCATAAGAGTATGCGGGGGTTCCACCAGTTACCGTTACCGAAGCCGAACCATTAGGAGCAGTACAAGTTGCATTTGTTGATGACCCTACCAATGCTAAAGCAGCAGGTGCAGTAATAATAACTGTTACTACTACTGTACAACCATTGCCATCTTTTACGGTTATGGTGTGTGTTCCCGCTGACATACCAGTGAAAGTTGAACTACTTACAAATGCACCTCCATCAAGAGAATATGTATATGGATTTACTCCACCTGAAGCAGAAATAGTGACACTTCCAGTTGTTCCACCAAAACAAGCTACGTTTGTTTGTGCAGTAATCACTGCTGTTAAAACAAGAGGCTGAGTAATTGTAACAGGAACTATTATTGTACAACCATTTGCATCTTTTGCAGTAATAGAATATGTTCCAGCAGTTAATCCAGAGAATGTTCCTGTTGCGCCAAACGCACCACCATTGAATGAATAACTATAAGGTGCTAATGAACCGGAAGCTGTTACTGTAACACTTCCATTTGCTCCACCATTACAGCTTACGTTTGTAATTGCAGTAATAGAAGCAGATAGTCCACTCAAATCTGTAATAGTAACTGTGGTTGTAAACTGACAACCGTTTGCATCTTGCACCGTTACGTTATATGTGTTAGCAACCAATCCAGGATAAGTTGTTGTTGCAGACAATGCACTTCCATTTACAGAATAAGTATAAGGACCAGTTCCACCTGTGACTGCACCAATTGTGATTGAACCGTTAGCACCTCCGCAAGTTGTATTCACCTGAGTAGTTGCTAATGCGGTTGGGCCTGCAACGTTTAATACAGCAGGGTTTACAGTGAAGGTACAACCATTTGCATCTTTTACAATTACCGCGTATGTGCCGGCAGCTAATCCGGTGTAACTTGTAGTAGCTGTAAAACCACCACCATTAAATGAATAGGTATAAGCAGGAGTTCCACCTGTTGTTACACCAATATTCACAGCACCATTTGCTAATCCACAAGAAGCAGGATTTGTTGATGTTGCTTGCGCTGTTGGTCCAGGAATGTTTGTAATACTTGCCACTGTTGAGAATGTACAACCGTTTGCATCTTTTACTATAATAGTATATGAACCAGATGCAAGACCTGTATAACTAATTGTTGATGTGAAAGCACTTCCGTTGAATGAATAAGTGTATGCTGGAAGACCGCCTGTTACTGCGCCTAACGCAACCGAACCATTGCTAGTGCTGCAAGTAGCATTTGTAAGTGTTGTTGCAATTGCTGTTGGACCACCTGTATTTGTAATAGTTGCAGTAGTTGAGAATGTACAACCATTTGCATCTTTCACAATTACCGTATAAGTACCGGCAACCAATGATGTATAACTTGTTGTTCCAGTAAATGCACTTGCATTCACAGAATACGTATAAGGTGCTGTTCCACCAGTAACTGCGCCACAAGTAATTGTTCCATTAGCAGCTCCACAAGTTGTATTTGTAGTTGATACCAATAATGAAGTTGGACCACCAATATTTGAAATTGTTACGGTAGTAGTAAAAGTACATCCACCAGCATCTTTTACAACGATTGTGTAAGTTCCTGGGGCTAAACCACTATAACTTGTGGTAGTAGAGAATGCACCTCCATTGAATGAATACGACAATGGAAGAACACCACCTGTTGTAGCGCCTATAGTGACTGTCCCATTGTTATTACCACAAGTAGCATCAGTAAATGTTGTAGCAAGAGCAGTAGGCCCACTTGCATTGTTGATGGTTGCTGTTGTTGTAAACGAACAACCATTAGCATCTTGAACTACTACAGTATATATATTAGCTGGTAAACTGGTATAAGATGTAGTTGAAGTAAATGCACTACCATTGAATGAGTATGAATAAGGACCAGTACCACCAGTTGTTGCACCAATATTTACAGCGCCTGTGCTTGAACCACAAGAAGCATTTGTAGTTGTAGTAGCCAAAGCTGTAGGGCCAGCAATATTTGTAATTGTTGCACTGGTTGTGAAAGTACATCCGTTTGCATCCTTAACAATGATGGAGTATGTTCCCGGAGCTAAACTAGTAAACGAAGCTGTTGAGGAGAATCCACCTCCATTGAATGAATACAAATAAGTAGGCGTACCACCAGTTGTTGCACCAATTGTAATTGTTCCATTACTATTTCCACATGTAGGATTAGTAAAAGTCACTGCCAATGCTGTTGGTCCAGGAGAGTTTGTAAGCACTACTGAAGTACTAAATGTACAACCGTTTGCATCTTTTACAATGATTGGATATGTTCCAGAAGCAAGACCGGTATAGCTAGTTGTTGCTGTGAAAGCACTTCCATTAAATGAATATGTATAAGCAGAAGTTCCACCCGTAACAGTTCCAATAATTACCGAGCCATTGCTAGCAGAACAAGTTGTATTGGTTAAAGTTGTTGCAACTGCTGTTGGGCCTGGAATATTTGTGATAATAACACTAGTTGAATAAGTACAACCATTGGCATCCTTCACAACACAAGTATATGTCCCTGGACCAAATCCTGTGTAAGCAGTAGTTGCAGTAAATGGACTTCCATTCACTGAATATGTATATGGAGTAGTTCCACCTGAAACAGCACCTAAAGTAATCGTGCCATTGCTATTTCCGCAAGTAGCATTTGTACTATTTACAATCATTGCTGTAGGACCTGCCACGTTTGAAACGGTAGCAGTTGTAGTAAACTGACAACCATTTGCATCTTTCACAATAATGGTATAAGTACCCGCAGCTAAGCTGGTATAACTGGTAGTAGTTGAGAATGCACTTCCGTTAACAGAGTATGAATATGGAGCAAGACCACCTGTTGTTGCACCAATAGTAAGTGTACCATTACTTGAACCACAAGATGAGTTGGTAGTATTAACAACCAATGCCGTTGGACCGGAAGAGTTCGCAACAATTACTGTAGTAGAGAACGTACATCCATTTGCATCTTTTACGATTACTGTGTAAGTGTTTGCTGCAAAACCAGTATATGACGTAGTTGCAGTAAATGCACTTGCATTTACAGAGTAAGTATAAGGAGCTGTTCCGCCAGTTGTAGCACCAATCGTAATTGTTCCTGTACTTGCACCGCATGCAGTATTTGTACTCGTTACACCTAATGCGGTAGGGCCAGGAGTATTATTAACTGTAACTGTAATAGTGAAGGTACAGCCATTCGCATCTTTTACAATTACGTTGTAAGTACCCGCAGCAACACCAGGATAGCTGGTTGTAGCAGCAAATCCACCACCATTGAACGAATATGTATAAGGTGCAACACCACCTGTTACTGCTCCAATGTTTACAACACCATTTGCATTACCGCAAGTAGAATTAACTGTTGTAGCAGCCAATCCTACAGGACCAGTTGTAAGGCCAACAGATGCTGTTGTAGAGAATGTACAACCATTCGCATCTTTTACAATTACAGTATAGGTTCCGGGAGCAATACCGGTATAGTTTGTAGTTGGAGTGAATGCGCTACCATTGAAAGAATATACATACGTAGCAGTTCCGCCTGTAACAGCACCAATATTAACAATTCCGTTACTTCCTGCACAAGTTGAGTTGGTCGTTGTTATCGCCAACGCTGTTGGACCAGGAGTATTTACAACTGTTACTGTTGTTGTAAACGTACAACCATTTGCATCTTTTACAATTACAGTGTATGTTCCAGAACCAAAACCAGTATAACTAGTTGTAGCAACAAATGGATTTCCATTTACTGAATAAGTATACGGAGGAGTTCCACCTGTTACAGAACCAATATTAATTACACCATTGTTTGAACCACATGTTGAATTTACTGATGCAACACCTAAAGCTGTTGGACCAGGGGAATTAATAACAGTAGCAGTAACAGTGAATGTACAACCGTTCACATCTTTTACAATTACTGTATATGTTCCTGCTGCCAATGCACCATAAACAGTTGTAGTTGTGAATGCACTTCCATTTACTGAATATGAATAAGGCGCTGTACCACTTGTAACAGCTCCAATTGTTAAAATACCATTTGCTACTCCACAAGTTGAATTAGTTGTAGTTACAGCTAATCCTACAGGTCCAGGGTTTGTTCCCACGGTTACCGATGTTGTGAATGTACAACCGTTTACATCTTTTACAACAACCGAATAAACTCCTGAAGCTAATCCTGTGTATGAAGTTGTTGATGTAAAAGCACTACCATTTAATGAATAAGTGTAAGGGGCAACACCTCCTGTTACTGCACCCATTGTAACTGTACCTGTTAGAGTACCACAACTTGCATTTGTAGACGTTACCACTAATGCTGTTGGTCCAGCTGAATTTCCAATCGTAACAGATGTTGTGAATGTACAACCATTTGCATCTTTCACTACAACAGAATAAGTTCCTGCTGCAAATCCAGTTACAGTTGTTGTTCCTGAGAAAGGTCCACCATTTACTGAATACGTATATGGAGTTGTTCCACCAGTTACTGCGCCCATTGTAATAGAACCATTACTAGCACCACAACTAGCATTTACAAACGTTGTAGCTAAAGCTGTTGGCCCAGGCGTATTTGCAATTGTTACAGTTGTTGTGAATGAACAGCCATTAATATCTTTTACAATTACGGTGTATGTTCCCGCTGCATAACCCGAGTAACTTGTTGTGCTTGTATACGCACTACCATTTACTGAATAAGTATATGCTGGAGTACCTCCACTTACAGTACCTATATTAATAGTACCGTTACTATTTCCACAAGTGGAATTTATAGAAGTAACAGCCAAACCTATTGGGCCTGGCGTATTTACCACTGTTGCAGTAGTACTATACGTACAACCACTTACATCTTTCACAATTACAGTATATATACCAGCAGCAAAACCTGCATAACTAGTTGCTCCTGTATATGCACTACCGTTTACTGAGTATGTATAGGGTGCTGTTCCACCTGTTGTTGTACCAATATTAATAATACCATTGCTTAAACCACATGTTGCATTAATTGTGGTAACGTTCAATGCTGTTGGACCAGGAGAGTTTCCAATCGTAATGGTTGTGTTAAATGTACATCCATTTACATCTTTCACAATAACAGTATATGTACCTGCAGCAAATCCTGGATAAGCAGTAGTTGTTGTGAATGCACTACCATTTACAGAATAAGTAAAAGGACCTGTTCCACCTGTTGTTACACCAATATTAATTACACCATTGCTTAATCCACAAGTTGCATTTACAGCTGTAACACCCAATGCTGTTGGCGAAGGGTAAACTGTAACTGTAGATGTTGTTGTAGAAGTACAACCACCTGTTGCAGTTACAACATGCGTAATAGTATAAGTACCTGCTGCTAAATAAGTAATCCCAGATGGGCTAACAACAGTAGAAGTATTTACAACTGCTCCACCAAAATTCCATGTTTGTGTATAACCTGCTCCACTAGAGCCTGTGCTTGTAAACGTGAATGTGTTTCCAGTCAAACACTGATTTGCAGATTGAGTATATGTTGAAGTAGGATTTGGATTAACTGTAATTGTAAATATCAAAGGTGTTCCAACACAACCTGCCAATGTCGGAGTAACTGTAATTGTACTCACCACTGGAGAAGCTGTAGCATTTGTTGCAATGAAGGAAGGCAATCCACCTGTACCACTTGCTAGAAGGCCAATTGTAGTATTCGAGTTTGTCCAAGCAAATGTTGCTCCCACAGGAGTACTTGCAAAAGTTGTTGCAGGAATTGTTGCTCCTGAACAAACAGTAATATTAGCAACTGGGCTGACTACAGGACTCGGATTAACCGTTATAGTAAATGTTAGAGGAATTCCAGGACATGGGTTTCCCGCGATGCTAGGCGTGACCGTTATTGTTGACGTAATGGGGACGGCCGTGGCATTGGTTGCAGTGAAGGCGGGCAAACTAGTTATTCCGCTGGCAGCAAGACCTATAGCCGTATTTGAGTTCGTCCAAGTATAAGTTGCTCCTGCAGGAGTACTCGTAAATGTATTGATGGGGACGGCATTCCCGGCACAATAAATAAGATTCGGTTCGGGATTAACTATTGGACTAGGTTTTACAATTACGATGAATGGAAATGTGACTGCTGCAAAACATGCATTAATAGGCGTTCCCGTGACTGTATAGGATGTTGTGGTTGCAGGATTTGCAATGACACTTGTTCCGGTAGTACCAGATAAGCCAGTTGCTGGACTCCAAGTCCAGTTGTATGAAGCAATGTTAGGACCAGCCACAGAAACAGTAGCCGGAACACCTTGACAAATTTTAACCGAATCTGCAGCAAGGGTACACATTGCAGGAGGTGCTGTTGCTGATCCAGGATAAGACAAGTAGGTTGTGTTAGCCACAGCATTTGCTGCGGCAAGATCATCTAAAATTACAACGAACTTGAACGTTTCTGTTGCACCAGCGGCAAGGTTATTTATTTTATAAGCCAGAGCAATTGCAATATCCGCAAAGGTTGATGAACCAACTGTTTGAGTAAACCCTACTCCATTCCATAAATCAGAAGCATCTCTATTAGAAAAACCGCCATAAGAAGCTCGCCAATTTGCACCCGTACCAGCCATACCCACGTATGACATTGGTTGTGACGCTGGAACAAGAGAAGTCGCTTTTACGTGCGCTGTATTACATAAACCAGAAAAAGGTTGAGCTACAATTGTATTTGTTGTAGTAAAGTCAAAACTGATAGGCTCGTTGTTGTCAGGGTCAAAATTTCTGTAATAATATAAAGTAGGAATTGTCGCTGCTGTATTATTTGTAATTGATACAGTAGTTGTATAGTAAAGATCGTTCTGCTTTAAAAGATAATTAATCTTGATGTGCAAGTTAGTTCCTACTAGAAGATCCCCATCCCAAGTAGAAGAATAACATGTAAAAGTATTGGTAGCACTTGTTATTGCCCCATTAATTTGTTGCAAGAAAGAACAGTTATTTCCGTAATTGAGACCAGAAGGAAGTTCAATTCCCCAGCCATTTTCTGGACTTCCTGGTGTAAAAAAGTCACCATCAAAGGTTGCCCAAGCATTCACCTGAGGGTTAGACACGAACCCGAAATAAGGGTTACCTCCTGAACGGAAGTGATATCCTGCAGGAGGAGGAGAAGTTGAAGTGGGTGCACCTTCAAAGCCCCCTATACCGGAGACTCCAATTTCAACACTGGTTCCTTTTATGTAGTTGTCCGGACCAACCATCACGGACTGCGCACTTAATTTTACTGTTAACGAGAACAAAAAAAATACCAAGAGAGTGGCATGGTTCGAGAGTAATTTTTTTACCATTGTTGGGGAATAGGTTAAAAATTTAGTTTAGTTATATTATCAAATATACAATATTTGATAATATTGATACCATTTATAACCAGAAGGTTGCATGAATTTTAAGGAATTTTAAGATTTGTTGATAACTACGTTTTGTGCAATAGAAATCAAGCTAGAAAGTTTTTGAAAATCAGCCAATTATCATAATTTACAAAAATTAAAATGTGGCAGAAAAAAACAAGAAAATTATGGCATCTAAATCCTTGAAACCTTGCCATTAAATCAGTAAAAAATGTTTACCGAAGAAGTTGAAAGTAGAGGGTAAAAAATTCCCAGATTTGAATATCTTGGCAATAAGTAAACACACTTTCTCTGTGAAACTCTATTAACGCGCCTCCTCTGTGTTGAAATTTTTAAGAAATCATATCAAATCCGCAATACGGAACCAAAACTTTCGGAATTCTAATTCCTTCAGCCGTTTGATTATTTTCCAACATCGTTGCAACAATACGTGGCAATGCCAATGCGCTTCCGTTTAAAGTATGCGCCAATACAGGTTTTGCATCTCCATCTTTAAAACGTAATTTTAAGCGATTACTTTGAAAAGTTTCGAAATTAGAAACAGAACTTACTTCTAACCATTTTTGTTGAGCGGTTGAGTATGTTTCAAAATCGTACGTTAACGCAGAAGCAAAACTCATATCACCTCCGCACAGTTTCAATATTCTGAATGGCAATTCCAATTCACGCAATAACCCAGCAACATAATTTCGCATGTCTTCAAGAGTTTCATACGATTTATCAGGATGCGCAATTTGTACAATCTCTACTTTATCAAATTGATGCAAACGATTTAATCCCCGCACATGCGCTCCGTAACTGCCTGCTTCTCTTCGGAAACAAGGTGTGTATCCACAATTTTTAATCGGCAATTGATCTGCTTTTAAAATCACATCGCGGTAAATATTTGTGATAGGCACTTCTGCAGTTGGAATCAAATACAAATTATCTACAGTAGCATGATACATCTGTCCTTCTTTATCAGGAAGCTGTCCTGTTGCATAACCAGATTCTGCATTCACTAAAATAGGAGGTTGTATTTCTAAATATCCGGCAGCAGTTGCTCTGTCTAAAAAGAAATTAATCAATGCTCTTTGTAAGCGAGCGCCTTTTCCTTTGTATACAGGAAATCCGGCTCCTGTTAATTTTACGCCCAATTCAAAATCAATTAAATCGTATTTGGTTGTAAGTTCCCAATGAGGTTTTGCACCATCGTATAATTTTGGAATATCGCCTTCCTGAAAAACATTTTCGTTATCCTCCGGTGTTTTTCCTTTTGGAACTTTTGTGCTTGGAGCATTTGGAACTTGAACTAATAAATCGTGTTGTTCTTTTTCAATGACAACTAATTGTTCTTCTAATTTTTTAGAATTTTCTTTCAGCGCAGCACTTTTCGTTTTCAGTTCATCACCTTCCGCTTTTTTACCTTGCTTGTATAAATCACCAACTTGTTTGGCAAGTGTATTTGCTTCATTCAAAATAGCATCCAGTTCGTTTTGAACCTTTTTGCGTTTCACATCCATTTCAAGAACATTTTCTAAAATGGTTTTCGCATCAAAATTTTTGATGGCTAAACGAGCAATTGCTTCGTCTTTGTTTTCGCGGATATAGTTTAGTTGTAACATATATTAAATAAAAAATTTCAAGTTAAAAGATTTCAAATTTCAGAATTAGTATTCAAGAGATAAATTTATACTCAAAAAAAACCTGAAATTTGAAATCTGAAATTCATCTATAGACAAAAAAAATCTCCTAAACTTCATAAGAAGCCCAGGAGATTTTTAAAAATTGATTATCCTTATGCTTCAGTAGAAAATGGAACAACCGAAACATACGATCTTTGTTCGCGTTTCTTTTTGAATTCCACTGTACCATCTACCAATGCAAATAAAGTATGGTCTTTACCAATACCCACGTTTTCACCCGGGTTGTGTTTAGTACCTCTTTGGCGAACAATAATGTTACCAGCGATAGCTAATTGACCACCAAAAATTTTAACGCCTAGGCGTTTGCTATGAGATTCGCGACCGTTCTTAGAACTACCCGCACCTTTTTTATGTGCCATGTTTTATAAGTTTTAAAGTTAAAAGTCAAACGTTAAAAACTGTTCGACTCTATAAATTATCTTTTTATTAATTCAATAGTTTGCTTTTTGCCAACTTACAAATTGCCAAAGTTTTATTATTCAGCTTTTTTCTTAGCTGCTTTTTTAGGAGCTGCTTTCTTTACAGGGGCATCATCCTTTTTAGCTGCTACTTTTTTAGGAGCTGCTCTTTTTACTTCTGCTACTGGAGCTTCTGCTTTTGGCGCTTTTTTCTCTACCTTAATTTCATCTTTCAACGTTTCGCCTTTTCCTAAAATACCTTGTACAAGTATTTGAGTTAATTGCTGACGGTGACCATTTGATTTTTGGTAACCTTTTCTGCGTTTCTTTTTAAATACGATGACTTTGTCACCTTTAAGATGGGAAAGTACTGTTGCAGCTACTTTTGCACCATCAATTGAAGGAGTTCCTATTTGAACTTTTCCGCCATTGTCAACCAACAATACTTTGTCGAATTCAACTTTAGCACCTTCGCTAGCATCTAGGCGGTGAACGTATACTTTTACTCCACGTTCTACCTTAAATTGTTGCCCGGCTATTTCTACGATTGCGTACATTTTTTAGGGTTTTATTTGTTAATATTTCCAAGACATTATTTTCTTGGGGGCACGAAATTAAGAATTTTATTGAATGTGACAAAGGTTTTAAAGGATTTTCCTAGAAAAAACCTTATTTAGTAGCTGGAGACGCCTTTTTATTGACCAAATAGACCCCTAACAATATTAGCATAATCCACACAAAATGAAGTACTTGCACATCTTCTCCATCCAAAACTCCCCATGCTAAAGCTACTATCGGAATTAGATAAGTTACCGAAGAAGCAAAAAGCGCATTTGTATTACGGATAAGAACATTAAACACCATCACCGACAAGGCAGTGCCAAAAACGGCTAGAATCACTACATAGCCTAAACTCCCATACGCCATCGGATTTGAATTTAATTTTGTTGTAAAATCCGTAAAGCCAAAAAGGTAAATTCCGGCAAGCGGACCAATAAACATCATTGACCAAACAGTTGCTGTAATAGAATTGACTTCATTCAAATTTTTTTTAATGATGTTTACACTCAACGCATAACAGACGGTTGCCAACACCACAAAAAACCCAAAAACTAAATTGTTATTCATATCTTCTGATTTTCCAACCATTAACAAGCCAATTGCTCCTACAAATCCAATTAAAATTCCCAACACATTTATCCATTTGGTTTTTGATTTGAATAATAAAACACCCAGCAATAATGTAAATAATGGTGTGAGTGAATTTAACATTCCCGTTAAAGAGCTACTAATTCCTGTTTCGGCTTTCGTAAATAAAAATGCAGGAATTAAATTTCCCAACACACCCATTCCCACAAACCCTTTCCAATGTTTTAGCAATGGCTTCTTAACGTGATGAAAAATTAAAGGTGATAAAAATAAGAAGGCGATAAAAATTCTTAATGCAGCTACTTCTTCACTTGAATACACATCCATGCCCCGCTTCATCAATATAAATGAGCTTCCCCAAGTAAGGGCCAATGCAATTAAAATAATCCAGTTGATGACTTTTGTATTCACGACTTTTTATTGAGCCGCAAAGATAGGAGAATTGGTGAATGTTGATTGTTGAATGATGAATAAAAAATCGGCTCCTCTCTAACTTAATAGAGGGAGCCGAGATGCTGATATAATTATAAACTTTTGAGTTTTTCCCCTGCACGTTTTGAGTAAAAACCTTTTTCGTTTAGAATCTCTATCAACAATTGTTTTGCTTTTGCTTTTTCAGAAATTTTTAAATACGATAAAGCCAAATTCCATTTTGCTTCGGGATGAAATGTATTGTTTGAACTTTTTAACACTGCTTCAAGGTTTTTAATTGTTTTATCATATTTGCCAATTTGATAATAAGAAACTGCACTATAAAAAAGTGAATTCACATCATTTGGATTTGCTTCTAACAACAATAAAAAATTTGCTAATGCTTTACTATATTTTCCTTTGTTAAAATACCACAATCCCGATTTTAAAATTTTATTTGCAGCAGTTGTTTCTTCAAAATCTTTCTCTATAAGATTACTTGAACTTTTTTCATTTTCTTTACTTGCAGGAATGTGTCCCTTTACATCGAATGGATTTATTTGATAGTTAAAATACAAAGCGTTGTAGTTTGTCACCTTTAAATCATATATATATATAATGTCGGAATTATAAATAGGTTCTATCAATACTTCCGGTGCGGCAATAACAATAGGAGTTAAATCAGGAGTGATACTTTTGATTGGTTCAACAGGAATAATTGTTTTTTCTATTGCTTTTTTTTCAAAAGAAAAATTATCTTTTTCTATAGTAATTTGGGGAGTGACTTGAGGGTCGACCAAAGGAATGATTTTTTCGATAATTGGGCTTGAGACCGATTTTGTTTTTTCGACTGCAATAATTTTAGGTTTATTTTCTGCAAACGAATTTGCGAAATAATAAAATCCAAAAATAGAAGCGACCGAAACACAAGCAATAAAAATATGTGCGAAGGTTAACGAATTCGCGTGCATAGCATTTGTTTTCAAATCAATTTGATCGTGGATGGCGTCAACATCAGCAGAAGTGAATGAAATGGCAGTAAATCCGTTAACCGCACAAGCGCACAATTCACACGTAGAAATGTGCATATATACATGAGCGCGTTCTTCTTTTTCACTCAAATTAAGTGAGTAAGATTGCAGCTGCTCAAATGTTAAACAATTAATGTTCATAGGTGTTGTCATGGGGATGGTTATTTAGAATTGGTGATAATCATTTTTAAATTTCGTTTGCCGTTTTGAATATAACTTTTCACTTCGTTTACTGAGTAGCCGGTCATTTCAACAATTTGTGTGTAGCTCATATTTTTCAAATAAAACAATTCGATGCATTTTTTTTGAAATGGATTTAAACTCTCCAAGGCTTTTTCCAAAGCTTCCAATTTTTGTTCCTCTTCAACAGCTTCTTCTTTGTCTAATTCAACCGATTGATTTTTTAGCTGATATTGGTATTCGATATCTCGATTTACTTGTGTTTGCATTTTTCGTAATTCAGAAATACAATAGTTGCGAACAACAAATGTTAACCATGCTTTAAAATTTTCTACTTCACGTTTTTTTAATTCATCAAACAGCTTCTCGAAAATTTGTAAGACAATGTCTTTGGCAACATCTCTATCTTTAAAATATTGGATACACATTCCTAGTACTAAATGTGTATATCTTTTATAAAGCTCGCCCACATAAATTTTGTCGGACGTGGATTTATAAAGACTCACCAATTCGTTATCGGTTAAATGGCTGTGATTTGAAGTGGAGTAACTCATAATCCGATGTTTTATAGTTTCGGAATCCCCCGAATTCTCGGGTTTGATAGTTAGACGTATTGGAGTATCAGATTCCACACAAGTTTAACTGCAAAAAACAGAATAGGTTTTTGAGATTGAGTAAACGGCTGTTTTTACGATTAAATGGCAATTAAATAAATTGTTTGCGGAATCAATTCGGGGATGAAGATGGAGGGCCTTAGACGGTAATTCAATTTCCTTTATTATTTTAGCCAATATTATTAACAATTGGGTAACATGCGCAACACCTTCATTTTGATTTTGATTTGCAATTCATTAATCCTGTTCGGGCAAACAAATACCAAAAATCAATGGAAAAAAATAGAAGAAGAGAATGCCAAAAAACAAGATTCCCTTTTAAATAAAAAAGCTCCCGGCTTTCATTGCAAGGATGAAAGTGGAAACATTTTCGATCTTGGGCAATTGAAAGGAAAAGTAGTTGTAATTAATTTTTGGGCTACCTGGTGCGGACCATGTAAAAAGGAAATGCCCGAATTAAATAAATTGGTTCAGGAATTTAAATCGGATACAAATGTGGTATTTATTTCATTCTGCAGAAATTGGGATCCTCAAAAAATTGAGATGAAGAATCTTTTGGGAGAAAACGCATTTAATTATAATATTATAAGTTCGAAGTACTCAGAGAAGGTTAGTAAAGATTATTTCGCTTCTACCATACCAACCAATGGAGTGATTAACAAAAATGGAGAACTTGTTTCATTAAAAACAGGTTATTTTCCAAGAGTAGCAGCTGTGATGAGAAAAGCGATTCAAAATTCATTGAAAAACTAGTCCGCATTTATTTCCCGGTTTAGGTTAAGTGCTTGTCGGTTTTACTTTATTCTTTACCACAAACATTAAATCCTAAGCCAAACAGAATTCCTAACTCCTTTATGGATAAACGATGCGGTGCATCTCATAAATCTTATCCATACGTGTATCCAGCTTCAACTTATAAATTTGCCAAGCGTTGAAAAAATAGTTGAAGCCAAAACCAAAACTACCAATTGAAGTTACAACACATTTGTAATTGCGTTTAAAGCACATAGCTAGTGTATACCAACCTACCTTATTTTCTATGTTTCCATGTTGTTACTTTTTTATTTATGGAATAGGAATTACAGCAACGTCTTATCTGCAAACCGAGTATAAAGCGCAAACTCGAAACAAAAAATAAATCTTTAAAACCATAACGATATGAAATCTATACGATTAATTTTAGCAATGAGTGCATTGATAATTTCAAGCACCACTTTCGCACAAAGCGAAGGAACCATTAAAGGAACAGTAGTAAATGAAAAAAGCGAACCACTACCTTTTGCTCCGGTAGCTATTTTACAAGACACCGTAATTATTGCTAGTACACAGACCGATTTAAATGGAGAGTTTACTATAAAAAATCTAACTCCGGGATTTTACAATATCAAAACATTTACAACGAGCTACAATACCAATTTGCTTGAAAAAGTAAATGTGAATCCAAATAAAATTAGATATGTAAATATCAGTATGACCTTAACAGGAAAAGATTTGCCACCAATTGTTGTTTCAGAAAGATATATTGAGCCATCTGTAGATCCCGAATTTTCATCACTTTCATCACTTAACATCGATCAAATTGAACATGCTGCCGGAGGAAAATCAGATATTATGGGATTAATAGTGATGGTTACTCCTGCTGTTTTTGAAACTCCTGACGGGAATGACCTATATGTAAGAGGCTCGAGACAAGGCACAACTACCTATTATGTAGATGAAAATAAAACAATGTCCCCACCAGAAGTACCGGGCATGGGAATAAGCGCACTAGAAGTTATAACAGGTGGTGTTCCCGCTTCGTATGGAGACTTTACAGGTGGCGTGGTAATTATTACTACCAAAGAATACAAATGGGAAATGAACAGAAAGCGAAATGAAATAGAAGAGCGAAAAGAACGAGATGCTGCCGAAAAAAGAAAAAAAGCAGAAACCAAAGTTGTAAATGAAGACTAAAGTTTTCGACTCCGCTCCAAAAACAATTTTATATCGGGCGGAGTCGAAACTTTTAGGCAGTGGGGATTTTTTTCTTTTCTTTAATAATAAATAAATTAAAACCTAATCCAAATGTTATACGCAATTCCTGTAAAGAAATTGGGCTTGGTGCAGAGGATAAATGTCGTCCGTAAACGTAACGTGTTTCAACAAATAAATGAGCAAAACGTTGAAAATAATAATTGAAACCAATTCCTGCTGTTGCTATAGGAGAAAGCACGCCTGGATAAGATGTATGACTAATTTGTTCATCTTTTAACTGAAGTGGAACCCAATTATGCACTTCATAAGAAGATGTGTACGCCAATCCAGGTTGCAAAACTACATACGGATCAAAATGCCCTTTTGTTTGAAAATGGAAAACCGGTCCGAGATAAATGGAATGAAAATCCTTTAAGCCCATTGAGTCTTTTGTTATGCCACTGCTACCTAACATATAACTTGCAGAACCTCTTATTGAAACAATATTGTCGATATAATATTCTGCACTTCCGTTCAAATGCACATTGCTCAATCCTTCTTTAAACATATATCCTGCAACAATTGAAGCATCAGCTCGCATTAAATGTTTGTGTATATATTGCGCATTTTCTTTTTGAGCAGAAACAGCATTAGAAAAACATACAAGAAGAAGAATTATTTTTTGAGTTTTACTTAAGCCTTTATTTTTAAAGTCGATAAGTTCTTGAATTATACGTTTCATAATTTGAGAGTTTTAGTTTGTGAGAATTTTTGATAGCGCAAAAAATAATTAGGCTGAAGTTGTTTTTTTTCTTTTGTGATGTTGATCCCACATATCAAACAAACGCACGTTTAAACTCACATTGATAAGCATGTGCCCTTCAACTCCTCTCACCTGACTTTTTTCTATTAGCACATCTTTTCTTCCATCAACTTCAAAAACTTCAGCGTGAATATCTTTTCCAAGATGCATCATGTATTGTGCTGTTAAAGAAATATCGGTTCTATCCGTAATATTATAATGCATTCCCAATCCGGCTTGAACGGCACTACTTAATTTATCTTTAGAGAAGCCATCACTATTTTTTGTGACTTTAGAATAATCAAAACAATGTCCGGCTAAAATATAAGGAGTAATTTTTCCTTTGGTAGTTTCACAATTAAAAGGATAAGCTAAAACCGACCAACCGATATGTAAATCTTCCCTTCGTGCAATTCCCGAAATATCGGTTGTAATGTAATCGGCATACCAATCGGTGTTTACGCGTTGTAATACTCTTATACGAAATTGTCCGCCATAACCAAATCCATTGGCGCCATCATCGCTAAATGCACTTACCACATTTCTAACTCCTAATTGAAAATAACCACTTTCGGTGTCGAGGTGTTCTTGCGCTTTGCTCATCATTGGAAGAAACAAAGCAATTACGATTAACTTTTTCATTGGGATGTTGTTTTTGATTATATGTTTAAAACACAATAGGCTTTGTTATATTGCCGACAGCTCTTTAATTGAGGTAAACAAGTGATAAAGCTCGGTTAACTGTCCGTTTTTTTATTCAACACAATCTGATATTAATCATATAAGAAGGCTAAACATTTAGTAATTTTGATGCGGACAAAAAAGTTATGCCGACAAAAAATATTCAACGTTTTATTTTATTAGCACAAATTACCTTAGTATTTATTTTTCTGGTAATTATTGCAGGTTCGGTTGTACGTGCCACCGGCTCCGGAATGGGCTGTCCGGATTGGCCAAAATGTTTCGGCAAATGGATTCCACCAACGGATGCATCGCAACTTCCAGAAAATTACAAAGAAATTTATGCTGGCGAACATCATGCTGTTGCCGAGTTTAATGCTTTAAATACTTGGACCGAATATTTAAATCGATTGGCAGGAGCCATTTTAGGCGTATTGATTTTTATTCAATTACTGGTTTCTATAAGAATAAAAAAATACGACAAACGGATTTTTATTTTATCGCTACTCTCATTTTTCCTAATCGGATTTCAAGGATGGTTGGGTGCAAAAGTGGTGAGCAGCAATTTAGCTCCATTGAAAATTACGATTCATATGGTAATGGCTTTAGTGATATTGTCTTTTGCTGTTGCAATTATTTATCGTGCGAAAAAATTATTGGATCCAGCAAAAGAAATTAGTGTTCAGCCCAGAATTATTCAGGTAGCCGCCTTGGTGTTGTTAATGACTATCATACAAATAATGCTTGGAACGCAAGTACGAGAAGAAGTAGATGTATTGATGAAAAATTTTGATGCTGCATTCCGTGGCGACATTATCGAAAATCTTGGAATCACGTTTAATGTTCACCGAACATTTTCCATCTTGATTATGTGGATGAATTTTTATTTGGTTTTTAAAATCATTAAAACGTGTACCGATACTTCCTTAAAAAACATGGGGAAAATTCTTGCTACAATATTAATTATTGAATTTTTGGTAGGAGTTATTCTAAATCGATTTGCATTGCCTGCAGCATTACAGCCTGTGCACTTGCTCTTAGCGTGTATGACTTACGCTTTACAGTTTGCAATTATTTTGAAGGTTTTGAAGAAGTAAATTTCTCATCTTTCCACTCAAACGTTTCTATCATATGATAGATGTCTTTTCTAACAAAATCAATAACAGGTGAAAGTGAATCGGTGTTGGGAGCAACATTAAAGTACAATGCGCCACGAATAAAATGTTTGGTACTATCTGTTAAAAAAAATTGAATGGAAGAAGCTGCGTTTCCACCAATTTCGTAAATCAATCCGTATACTTTACTGGAATCTCGCGCGACTAATTTTTCTTCAATGCCTGATGCTTTTATTTGATGTTTGGAAGCAAGCTCATTTGTTTCTGCCAAATATTCATTGATATCTCCATTTACCTGGTGATAGGTTAAATGCAATGTTCCGTTCAATGAAGGGAATTCTAAATTTAACCAACAAGGTTCGGCTCTGTAATTTTTATCGTTTTCCATTTTTGAATAGGCTGGCACTTCAAACGAAAATGGACAAGCTGCATTGTAAGGAACATATTTTTTTTCAGGAAAAGCCAATCGGTAATACGCACGAGGTTTCGGAGCGATGGTTTCGTCATCGTCATCACCTCCGCAGGAAGACAGTAGACAAGAGGCAATTGACAATAGACAAATAAAAAAAAGAAAAACTCTTCCTTGAATTTGAAATTTGAAATTTGGAATTTGGAATTTATTCTTCATCATTAGGCCTTTCAATTGTAATTTTAACACGTTTAATTTTTCTATTGTCGGCCGATTCAATTGTAAAGATTAAATTTTTAAAAGAAATTTTTTCATTTTTAGTAGGAATTCTTCCTTCAATTTCAATAATCAAACCGGCTAAACTATCCGATTCGCCTTTTGCTTCTTCAAAATCAGTGCGATCAATTTCTAAAATTCTTGCAACATCGTTTAAGGCTGCTTTTCCTTCAAACACAAAATTATTTCCATCCAATTTCGAATACACCAAATCATCATCATCAAATTCATCATTTATTTCTCCAACAATTTCTTCGATTACATCTTCCAGAGTAACAATGCCGGATGTGCCACCATATTCATCAACCACCACAGCCAAGTGAATTTTTTTATATTGAAATTCACGCAGTAAATCATCAATTTTTTTATTTTCAGGAACAAAAAATGGAGCGCGTACAATTGTTTGCCAATTAAAATTATCGGTTTCGTTTGTGTATTGCAATAAATCTTTTGTGTAAAGCACACCAACAATATTATCGAGTGTTTCTTTATAAATGGGAACACGAGAAAATCCGTAAGCAGTAATATCTGACAACAATTTTGTAAAACCTATTTTATGTTCAAAAGCAGTAACATGTGTGCGCGATTGCATAATTTGTTTCACATCGGTATTTCCGAACTTTACAATTCCTTTTAAAATTTTATGATCCTCCTCCGGAATATCTTCATCAGAAGTTAAATCCAGGGCTTGAGACAATTCGTCTACCGAAATGCTATGCGATTTAGGTTTAATTACTTTGTCCAATAAAGAAGTAATAAAAATTAAAAACGAACTCAATGGATAAAACAATCGTTGTAAAATCAATACAAAATAGATGAGTCTGCGTGATGCTTTCAAAGGATTTTGAGTCGCATATATTTTAGGTGTTACTTCACCAATCAATAAAATTAAGAAGGTGACAGCAACAACCTGAATGATAAAACCTAAAGTTGGACTACCTGGAAAATTGAACCAACCTTCTGCTCCAAAAATAAATGAAGCATTGATAATAACAATTGCGATATTAATAAAGTTGATACTTATAAGAACCGTTGCTAATAAAAGTTTAGGCGCTTCAATAAGTTGAAGAATTTTTTGGTCGGATTTTGAATCGGATGTTTTTAATTCATCCATATCATTTGGACTGAGCGAAAAAAATGCAGATTCGGCAGCAGAAACTAAAGCAACAATTAACAGTAGTACAAAAATGGTACAAATTGCTACTAAAATGCTAAGGGAAAAAGGGTTTACAACAATGCTAAGCAAGGAAGAATTAAAAAGAAGGGTACTCGTGACGGCCAAAATTATGGATATTAGTTAAACTTATATAATTGCAAAGATAGTGCTTTGCAAATAAACGGATTAAAAAGGAAGGTCGTCTCCCGTTTTGGGGCCATTGTTTCCGCTATCCTCGTTGGTTCCAGAGGCTGTGTTTTCCTTTTTACTTAAGATGGTGAACGTATCTCCAACCACTTCGGTAGAATAGCGTTTATGTCCTTCTTTATCGTCCCAGGAACGCGTTTTCAATTTTCCTTCGATATAAATGGTCATACCTTTTTTCAGATATTTTTCTGCTACTTCGGCCAAACCGCGCCAAACTACAACATTGTGCCATTCGGTTTGCTCCTGGCGCGTTCCTGTTTTATCTTTATATACTTCGGATGTTGCCAATGAAAAACTTGCTACCGCAACTCCACCTTCTAAATGACGAACTTCAGGGTCTTTACCCAAATTACCAACCAATATTACTTTATTAACGCCTGCCATAATTGAAAATTTATTTGAATAATCGTACCTATCGGTAGACAGGCAAATATAATAAAACGAAGGGCTGAAAGCAATTAATTTTATAGCTTATCTAGATATATTTCCACCAAGCGAGGAACAGCATATTTTCGGATATCCTTTTTCTTGATAATAAGCACATCTTTTGATAAAACTGCTTTTAGAGATTCTTTGGAATCTATTTCTATAAACCGGGCATAAATTTTTTGATGGCTGAGAATGTGTTTATATGGTTTTGAAACCGATTTGATTGAAAACTTAGTTTTGCCCAACAACTTTTTCCATTCAGGAGATTTGAACAATTGCTCTTCCGACAGTTCTTTTGTTGTTTCAATAAGAGGAAAGTCGTGCAGGTTGACCCAAATATCTTTTGCTGTTCGTTTTTGAATGGCGATACTTCCTTTCTGTCGGAATACGATATAATTAAAGTAACGATTTCTAACTTTTGTTTTTTTCTCTTTCACAGGCAAGTTGGCCACTTTTTTCTTCGCGAAAGCGTAGCAATGCATATTTATCGGACAAACAGAACAATCAGGATTAACAGGTTTGCATTGCAGAGAGCCAAGTTCCATTAACGCTTGATTGTGAGTTCCGGGATTTTTTTTGTCGATAAGCTCGTTCGCCAGCTTGTAAAATTCTTTTTTACCAAGACTACTATCAATAGGTGTTTCTATTCCAAATACCCTTGAAAGCACACGGAATACGTTTCCATCCACAACAGCATGCGGTTTATTAAAGGCAAAGGACGCGATGGCGGCAGCGGTATAATCTCCCACACCTTTTAGGGAAAGAATATCATCATAAGAATCAGGAAACTTACCTTTATATACAGTATGAACTGTTTTGGCAGCAGTATGCAAATTTCGGGCTCGGGAATAATAGCCCAGTCCTTGCCAGAGTTTCATGACTTTATCATTTTCGGCTTTGGCAAGATCTTTAACAGTAGGGAAGTTCTCTGCAAACTTTAAATAATAAGCCATTCCTTGATCCACACGGGTTTGTTGCAAAATAATCTCCGAAAGCCATATTAAATAAGCATCTTTGGTATTTCGCCAGGGTAAATTGCGTTTATTTAGTTCATACCAGGCAATTATTTTAGGTGAAAAATGCTTCATTTCAGGGAATTATACGATGATTTTGTACTAAAATGCTTCGAAATTACGATTAAAATTTTTGTTTGAAAATTAAAATACTATCTTTGCCTCCCGAAAAATTATTATTGTATTAATTGTTTGATTATAAATAGTTTATAGAAGTATGACAAAGGCAGACATCATTAACGACATTGCAGAAAAAACAGGAATTGAAAAAGTAGCAGTTCAGGCAAGTGTTGAAGCATTTATGAAATCAGTTAGAAACTCAATGGTGAGTGGAGAAAATGTTTATTTGAGAGGATTTGGAAGTTTCATCGTAAAAAGACGCGCTGAAAAAACAGGAAGAAATATTTCCAAAAACACAACCATTATTATCCCGGCACATTATATCCCGGCTTTTAAACCGGCTAAAACTTTTGCTGAGAAAGTAAAGAAAAACGTTAAAAAGGAAATACCAGCATAATAATTCCAGATTTCAGATTTCAAATTATTTGCAATCTGGAATTTGAAATTTGAAATTATAAATGAAACTGAATAAAACTCAAATAGCAGTCGTTTCAGGTGCATTAATACTTATCGTTCTTTTATTATTTGCAAACACCAAAATTCTTCCAAAAGAAGAAGCTGTTCCTTCATCGGAACATGCCAACCCTACTACACTTGGATTTACCAAAATGGTACAAAGTGCAATTGATGGTTTAGGTACCGATGAAAAAAAAGCAATTGCCAAATTGGATGAAGCCATAAAATCTTCGCCAAATAAAAAAGTTGCTTTCGAAAACATGATAAACATGTGGGACAGTTTAAAAAATCCTTCGGTTGCCGCATACTATATGGAGCAAGCTTCAATAGCATCACCAACCGAAAGCAATTGGTTAGAAGCAGCAAATCGCTATTACGCAGCAACTCGTTTTGTAGGAGAAGCAGAAAAACCATTATTATTTGGTAAGGCGATGGAAAGCTTTGAGCACGTTTTGCAACTGAATCCTAAAAATTTAGATGCGAAAATTAATTTAGCATCTTGTTATGTTGAAGGAAGTGCTGACCCAATGAAAGGAATTGGCATGTTGCGGGAGATTGAAAAAACAGACTCAAACAATGTAAATCTTCAATTGAATTTTGCATTTTTTTCAGAACGTTCAGGACAATGGCCAAAAGCAATCGCTCGATTTGAAAAAGTGTTGCGAATTCAGCCCGATTTTATTGAAGCCTATTTGCATCTAGCAGACGCTTATCAGCAGATGGGGAACAAAGAAAAAGCAATTGAGAGTTTAAAAAAGTATGTTTCGTTAGTTGATGACGTAACAATAAAAACAGAAGTACAAGAGTATATAAATAAATTAACCACTGAGGAAACTCATGGTCACACACAATAAACGGATTTATAAACATTAAACATTTAAGTCATGCCAAGCGGTAAAAAAAGAAAAAGACATAAAATGGCTACTCACAAACGTAAAAAGCGTTTGAGAAAAAACAGACATAAGAAAAAATAATTCCTTTCGGGGATTATTTTTAAATATGTGATTAACAGCGTCATTTTACAGAATGGAAACTAAATTTCTATTCTGTTTATTAGCACACGTCTGTTTGTTTTCTTTTCTCCTGATTACTCCGGACGAAATCTAAACCACAATCAAATTATTAAAATGATCCGTCCCGAATTCTCGGGAAGGACATTGTATTTATTTAAAAAACTTTAGAGTGAACAGCGAATTAATTATTGATTCAACACCCTCCGAAGTTGTTATTGCACTATTAAATGATAAACGATTAGTAGAACTTAATCGTGAAAAAAGCAACAATAACTTTTCAGTTGGTGACATTTATCTGGGACGAGTAAAAAAAGTAATGCCCGGTTTAAATGCAGCCTTTGTGGATGTTGGATACGAAAAAGATGCATTTTTGCATTACCTGGATTTGGGGCCTCAGGCCGCATCATTCGGGAAATACACCAAAGCGGTGCAAACAGGGAAACAAACGACTTCCAACTTAATGTATTTTAAGTTCGAAAATGATATTCCCAAAGATGGTAAAATTGGTAGCGTAATCAATTCCAATCAACAAATTTTGGTTCAAATAGCCAAAGAACCTATCTCTACAAAAGGTCCCAGAATTACCACCGAAATTTCATTAGCCGGACGTTATTTAGTCCTTATTCCTTTTTCAGATAAAATATCGGTTTCTCAAAAAATAAAAACCAACGATGAAAAGTCGCGTTTGAAAAAACTCATCGCGAGCATCAAACCAAAAAACTTTGGAGTTATTATTCGTACCGTTGCAGAAGGAAAAAGTGTTGCAGATTTAGATGGCGACTTAAATGATTTGGTAAAGAAGTGGGACATTTGTTACGAAGCATTAAAAACTGCTCAACCACCACAAAAAGTATTGGGTGAACTTGATAGAACTTCTGCTATTTTGCGCGATTTGCTAAATGCAAGTTTTAACAGCATTCACATTAACGACCAGGCATTGTATGAGGAAACAAAATCATACCTTCATACCATTGCTCCCGACAAAGAAGATATTTTAAAACTTTATAAGGGCACTACTCCTATCTTCGATAATTTTGGTGTCGACCGCCAAATCAAAGGATTGTTTGGAAAAACAGTTACGATGAAAAGTGGCGGTTACTTAATTGTTGAACACACCGAAGCCTTACACGTTATTGATGTAAACAGTGGAAATAGAGCAAAATCGGATAATTCACAAGAAACAAATGCGCTAGAAGTAAATTTGGAAGCGGCAGTTGAAGTTGCCCGTCAGTTACGCTTACGCGATATGGGTGGAATTATTGTTGTTGATTTTATTGATTTACATTCTGCAGAAAATCGCAAACTATTATACGAGAAAATTCGCGATGAAATGTCGAAAGACCGTGCGAAGCATAATATTTTACCTCCTAGTAAATTCGGGCTTATCCAAATCACTCGCCAACGTGTTCGCCCTGAAATGAACATTGTAACGGTAGAAAAATGTCCTACTTGTAATGGCAGTGGCGAAATTCAGGCAAGTATTATATTAATTGACCAGATAGAAAATAACCTTCGTTATATTTTAAAAGAACAAAACGAAAAAAATATCACTCTTTGTGTTCATCCATATTTAGAAGCATACATCACAAAAGGGGTTTTCTCTTCTTTGAAACGCAAATGGGGTAAAAAATATGGTCGCAAATTTAAAGTTCGTGCTGTTTCATCTTATACTTTCCTTGAATATCATTTTATGAATCAAAATGAGGATGAGATAAAAATTTAGTTGTTGGTTATTAGTTGTTGGTTGTTAGATATTAGATGTTAGACGAAACGTTCTGTTGAAATACAGAGCGTTTTTGTTTTTAGATTACCTTTGATAAAATACAAATCATTTATATGAAAAAAATTCTCTTCTCATTTTTATTCCTGCATACATTAAATTGCATTCATGCGCAAGTAATCAATCAAGACTCTGTTTATTTTGTTACCAACTATTACAAAATAGAGCGCAGCATTCCAATGCGAGATGGTGTAAAATTATTTACTTCTATTTACATTCCAAAAGATGCTACTAAAAAGTATCCCATCATGATGACAAGAACACCATATTCATGTGCTCCTTACGGTGAAGATAAATTTCGAAATTTTTGGACAAGAAACACAAAAGAATATTTCAAACAAGGTTACATTATTGTGTATCAGGATGTCCGTGGAGCCTATATGAGTGAAGGTGTTTATGAAGATATTCGTCCGTATATACCAAATAAAAAATCCAAAAAAGACGTTGATGAAGCGAGTGATACATATGACGCGATCGATTGGATGATAAAAAATATTCCGACAAACAACGGAAATGTTGGAGTAAGTGGTATTTCGTATCCCGGTTTTTATTCAACTATGGCTGCACTTTGTGGTCATCCTGCATTAAAAGCTGTTAGTCCGCAAGCACCTGTTACCGACTGGTTTATTGGTGATGACGTGCATCACAAAGGTGCATTTTTTGTGATGGATGATTTTGATTTTGATTATTCTTTTGGCGTTCCTCGTCCAAAACCAACCACAAAAGATGGCCGCGATTTTATATATCCAACACCCGACAATTATGATTTCTTTTTGAAAGTGGGAACATTAAAAAATCTTACTAAGTTGTACATGGGTGATTCCATGAAATTTTGGAACGATGAAATGAATCATTCAAATTATGATGCATTCTGGAAAGAACATACAGTAACCTATCATTTAAAAAACATCAAGCCAGCCGTACTAATCACAGGTGGTTTATTTGATGCTGAAGATTGCTGGGGTGCTTGGAACACCTATAAAACAATAGAAAAAAACAGTCCAAAAACAAATAACAAATTAATTATGGGCCCTTGGATTCATGGCGGGTGGGCAAAAACTGATGGTAGTCGTTTAGGAAATATTGAATTCGGAAAAGGTAATTCGGATTACTATTATAAAAACATTGAAATGCCTTTCTTCAATTATTATTTAAAAGGTGAAGGTGATGCAAACAAAATTGCAGAAGCAACGATTTTTATTACAGGAGAAAATAAATGGAACACCTTTACAGAATGGCCACCAAAAAATGTAGAAATAAAACCAATATATTTGAAAGAAAATGGAGGTTTATCTTTTACAAAATCAACATTGTCAAATGCTTTTTCTGATTATGTGAGTGATCCTGCGAAGCCTGTTCCTTATACAGAAGATGTACATTTGCATCGCACCCGTGAATATATGAGTGACGACCAGCGTTTTGCAGCGCGAAGAACAGATGTGATTGTTTTTTCTACTGATACGCTTACAACTGATATAACGCTTGCTGGGCCGGTGATTGCAAATTTATTGGCAAGTATTTCTACAACAGATGCTGATTTTGTAGTAAAGTTGATTGACGTTTTTCCAAACAATTTTAAGTATTCTGAAGAAGATAAATATCCAATGGGAGGATATCAAATGTTAGTTCGCGGAGAAGTATTGCGTGGTAAATTCAGAAACAGTTTTATTCCCGGTGATTCGATAGGGAAAAATCCGGAGCCATTTGTTCCAAATAAAATTACAGAAGTTAGTTTTGAATTGCCAGACGTAGCACATACTTTCCTAAAAGGTCATAAAATAATGATACAAATACAAAGCAGCTGGTTTCCTTTGGTAGATAGGAATCCACAACAATTTTTAGATATTTATCATTGTGATGAAAAAGATTTTATCAAATCAACTATCAAAATCTATCATGATGCTACAAATGCTTCCAGTATTTTATTACCTATCCTAAAAAAATAAATTATGGCATTGGCAATCAATATTATTATTGGAATTGTTGCGCTTCTGCACTTCTATTTTTTGTGGTTAGAGATGTTTGTTTGGACAACCAGAGGAAAAAAAGTTTTTAAAAATTTTCCGGAAGACTTATTTGAAAAAACAAAAGTATTAGCAGCGAATCAAGGATTGTATAATGGCTTTTTAGGTGCGGGATTGGTTTGGTCTATACTTATCGACAACATGCTTTGGGCCAAAAATGTGTCTGTTTTTTTTCTAGGATGTGTATTGGTTGCTGCTGTTTATGGGGCATTTACAGTCGACAAAAAAATATTTTTTGTGCAAGGATTGCTGCCATTGATTGCGTTGGTTATGATTTTATTATAGATGGGCCACTTCTACGGAGCTATATAATAATAAAATCCGTTTTAATCCTTTTTTTCCGTATCCCCTGCTTACTGTCAAGCGGGTTCGCGTTCCATTATCGATCAAAATTATATTGCGAATAATCCTGAACAACAGTCGCCAAAAACTGTGAGTGAGGTAAATTAGTAGTAATTCCCATTGTTTCTTTGGTCTTTTTAGCCAACCGCTCAATCGCTTGTTGATTCCCTGTTCGTAAAGCAACTTGCATCACTTCCTTAATAATTGCAATATCGGCATCCGAAAGTTTTGACACATCTTCAAAAACAATGGTATAGGACGATTTTACTTTATTTAAAATAGTGTCACTAATCGTCACCTTTTGTTTCATTTTAATAACCGTGGTTCCTGCAGCCATATCTCCAATACGTTGTCCTTTTCCATTTGCCAAGATAGCAATGAGTGCTATACCGCCTGAAAATAAACGTGTATCAATAATACGTAACAACCAACGCAATAAATAGGCCCCAAAACCTGCTTGAGTTCCATCTAGCTTTACCACTTTTATTTTCATAATCATTTTTCCAAATGATTTGCCTTGGAAAAACATCTCACATAATAAATCATAAAGTAAAACAGGAAGAAACATTATAATAATTAGCCAAATATTGTCTTCCAACACACTCCCAAGAGCCATAGCAAACAGCACTATTACAAGTGCATAGGCGAAAAAAAAAACATAATCCAAAAGGGTAGCTAATATACGATCGCCAATACTGGCCAACTCGTATTCGATATCCACATTTTGAGTCGTTTGTATGCTAATGTTATCCATAGAGTAGGATTTTTCATAAAAATAAGCATTTAAATGGATTATTAAAAACCCTTTATTTAACGATTATTTTGTATAAATTTACAAAGATGCGTATAAGATGACGCAAAATTGAGTAGAACAAATAAACTCCAGGTGAAAGAAATTACTTTTTTAAAACAAAATGCCGATAAGTGGCAAGAATTTGAAACACTTATTTCCACAAAAGGAGGTTCCAACCCTGATTTGATGGCCGATTTATTTATTCAGCTTACCGATGATTTATCTTATTCTAAAACACATTACCCAAAAGCAAAAACTACACAATATCTTAATTCGATTGCTGCACGTGTACATCAGGAAATTTACAAAAACAAAAAAGAAAAAAAATCGCGTATCATTACTTTCTGGAAATACGAACTGCCATTTATTTTCAAAAATTCACACAAACAACTTCTTTATTCATTCATCATTTTCGCTGTAGCCTTTTTAATAGGAGTTGTTTCCAGCATTTATGATGATTCATTTCTTAGAGTGATCCTGGGAGATGAATATGTAAATGGCACATTGGAAAGTATCAAAAATGGAGATCCAATGGCCATCTACAAAAGCGATTCACAGATGAACATGTTTTTTGGAATAACGATTCATAACATCCAAGTTTCATTTGTATGTTTTGCTATGGGAATACTATGTTCGTTTGGTACAGGTTATATGCTATTTAGTAATGGAATAATGGTTGGCGCATTTCAATTTTTCTTTTATACCAAAGGAGTGTTACTACAATCGGCATTGGTTGTATGGATACATGGCACCTTGGAAATTTCTGCTATAGTAATTGCTGGTTGTGCAGGACTAACAATGGGAAATAGTATTTTATTTCCTGGAACATATTCAAGAAGCATTTCATTTGTTAAAGGCGCTAAGCAAGGAGTAAAAATTGTAGTGGGCTTGATTCCTGTTTTTATTGCTGCAGGATTTTTGGAATCATTTGTTACCCGCTATAGTAATATGCCTATGTGGCTGAGCCTATCCATCATTGGCGTATCTCTTACCTTTATCATTTGGTATTTTATTGTTTACCCCATTCGCTTAAATAATAAAGCACAAAAAATATTCATCAAAAAATAATTTTAAATTCTAAAACTATGAATCAAGAAAAAATTAATTTACGTCAAGTCCGTGATTTTGGAGAAACATTTAATGCCTCTGTTAAATTAGTCAGACAAAATTTTAAATTGTTTTTTAAATCATTGATCTTTATTGCGGGGCCTTTTCTTATAATCAGTTCCATTGCAGGGGCCTTTTATCAAGCAAACGCAATAACGATGCAAAGTCGTTTGCAATCGAGTATGATGTATGGCAACAATCCTTTGGATGTAATTATGGAGCAATTTGGATGGACTTATTTAATATTTATTGTGGCCAGCATTGTTGCAAATTTAGCCTTGGTTGGTACCGTTTATTCATTTATCATTAATTATTCTGAAAAAGGACCGGGTCAATTTACAGTAAATGATGTAGCTAGCACTTTAATAAAAAATACAGGCGGAATTCTTGGAGTTTTCTTTGGACTTACTATTGTGCTGCTTCTAGTGATTTTCGTTGTTGTTGCGCTAGGAGTTATCATCGGAGCTGCAATTCCAGTTTTAGGAATTTTATTTTTATTGGCTGCCATTTTTGGAATGCTCATTTTATTTCCTCCTTTAATTTGGCAATTGTCTGCTGTTTATCTGGTAAAGATGGAAGAAGGCTTAGGCGTATTTCAATCCTTTGGAAAAACAAAAGATGTAATGAGAGGCAATTTTTGGTGGACTTGGTTGATTGTAGTTTGTACAAGTTTTGGAGTAGGAATAATTGGGATAGTATTTACACTTCCACAAATTGCTTATCAAATGGTATTAACTTTTAGTAGTTTGCAAGGTGGTGAAAATGAAACTTCCATTCCATTTATAGTTGTAGCAACCATTTGTACGTTTTGCACTACATTAATTTATAGTTTAATGTATGTTGTTAATGGAGTTCATTATTATAGCTTGGCTGAAAAAATGGATGGCAAAGGAATGATCCAAAGAATAAATGAAATTGGGAATAGTACAAGCACGAATGTTACTCAACAATATTAATCGAATTAATTTCTACATTTTTATTTCACTCTTTTTTTTATTGAAGAGCAGTTCAGGTTATGGAATAAACGATTCGATTAAATCGGAGCACAAATTGGCTATTGATTCAAGTAAGATTCAAGTGCGACAACTAAACCCTC
>JAHEYB010000019.1:0-8673 GCA_023251805.1 Bacteroidota bacterium
GCTGCTGGTGAAGCTTTTGATAAAGCCGCAAAAATTATGGGATTACCTTATCCTGGTGGGCCACTAATTGATAAGTATGCTAAAGAAGGTAATCCAAAAGCATTTAAATTTTCCAAACCTCAAATACCCGATTTTAATTTCAGCTTTAGCGGTTTAAAAACCGGATTTATGAATTTCATCAATAATGAAACTGCAAAAAATGAAAACTTTATTGAAGAAAATAGAAACGATATTTGTGCTTCTATTCAAGCCACCATTATTGACATTTTATTGACGAAATTGAAGTTAGCTGCCAAACAAACCGGAATCAGTCAAATTGCTATAGCAGGAGGTGTTTCAGCTAATTCAGAGTTAAGAAAACAATTGAATAATTTGCAGAAAGAATTGCTTTGGCAAGTTTTTATCCCTAAATTTGAGTATTGTACGGATAATGCCGCAATGATTGCAATAACGGGATATTATAAATTCCTGAAGCATGATTTTAGCAATCAAGCAGCCATACCGCTTGCCAGATATGCTTTAACAAGTAGAACGAATGAATAATAAGAAATTCATATTCTTTTTTTTATTCTCTTTGATACTCGGAAACATCAGTGTTAAAGCCCATTCCTTTGGTGACACTATTAAACTTGCTGCTGCTCCTAAAAAGAAAAAACCTTATCCTCCTCTGCAGCCATTAGTATTAAAAACAAGCCCAACAGGTTTTTTAGCTGGTGGCGTTCCTCCTTTTACTTCGGAGTACCGCTTTACCGCAGAAATAACAACCGGCAGAAAGCAATCAGAACAAGTTAGTATTTCTTATTTAGGAAAAAATGTTATTTGGACTGCCTTTGAAAAAATTTCAAAACAACCAAGTAGCGATATTTTTAAAGTGAGTGGTTGGCGAATTCAATATGCTCATAAATTTTATTTAGTAAACCGAAGACATCATTCTCCTTTCGGGTTTTATGTCGCACCTCATTTTTCTTATACAAATGCTAAAGTTTCTTGGGGATTAAATCGGTATTACCATGATACCTACTGGGATATTCGACATTTAAACGCAAATTTATTGATTGGTGTTCAAATGGGGAAAATTGGTAAACTAACGATGGATATTTGTGCCGGAGCAGGTTATAAAACAAACACCGTTTATTATCATGCTACTTCTTACCGAATTACTAAGTACGACACTTCCGACTTGGGAGAATACTACAACGGACACGTTCATCTGCTCTTCGATATTAGTTTAGGTTATGCTTTTTAACCCATTTCAACTTCACTCATTGGTAACGAAAAAAAGTCCTGCTAAAATTTAATTTAGCAGGACTCTTTTATTCCCCCTTTTCCCATAGGGACTCCTTCGGAGGGAATTTGATAATGATTAAGTACGAATAAAAACGAAAAAAATTATTTCATTTTTAACACCTTCACCGGTTTAGAAATTTCATCGCCATTTACAATTTTTACAAAATAAATTCCTGCTGTTAAATTCGGGCTAACCATTACAGTGCCTTTGTTTTGGCTTAAAATATAACTTGCCACTTTTTTGCCCGTTACATCTGTTAAAATAATAGAAGCATCAGCGCTCAACTTATTTTTTAACTCATAGGCAATAGATGTTTCATTTGTAAATGGATTTGGCGAAACGATAACTGAATTATTGTTTGCATTGTTTTCATTGATTCCCACAGCCGAGCTAACAAAAAACTTATCGAAACCTGCTTCTGTAATATGTCCGGGAGAAGCATCTGCCGTTCTCACAATTACTTTCATATTGGCAGTTGGAGCAATAAGTGCTGTAATATCATAAGATTTTTGAACCCATGTAGAATTTAATGGAGAAGCTTGCGTAACAGTTTCAACCAAAACAGTTGTCAAACCATTTGTCAAATAAATATTTAAGGAGTCGTTAGGAGTTCCTGAACCACCTCCGTTATAAAACCACCGCGTGTAATTTAAGCTAGGTGTAACATATCCTGTTAAGTCAAAAATAGGAGACGTCAAAACAGTTGAACCACCATCAACATCATCATCCGACCCGGTTACTCCGGTATTGCCTGTTACAAATGCCATTGAATAACAATCTGTAGCATCGTCAACACCTGGGTTTGCATCAGTTCCGGCATTATTTGTTCCTAGTGGAACACCTCTAACCCAAGCACCTGAAGTGGTACTAACAGCTGTGCTAACTGTCCAACCAAAATTCAATGTAAAATCATCATAGTATCCAGGAGTTAATTGATATAACAAAGTGGATGAACCCGAATTAATTGTCTGTGCCGATGCACAATAAGTATTATATCCCCATTTACCTGCAAACACATTATAATTCGTTCCGCTTACTACATTACAACTTGAAAAATTTCCTGTTGCATCGCTTACAAAATTATATGTGTTAGTAGGATCCGTAATTAAAACTCCTGCAGAAGCAATCGGAGCTAAGGTTCCTGCATCTTGTACAGTTCCGTTAATTGCTACAGTTGATGATGGTGCTAATTGTGCATTTAAGTTTGTAACAACACCTGGAGATAAAACCACTCCTGTAAAAACTTTTGTTGTATAACCAGGAGCAGAAATAGTAACCGTGTACGTTCCCGGTACTGGTGTTCCTGTTCTGTACTGACCAACAATATCCGTTACATCAGTCACACCAACAACAGAAATAGAAATGGATGCATTACTCAACAAGGCTCCGCATGCGCTATCTGAAACTATTCCTTCTAGGTAGCATGCACGAACATACGTTGGAGAAAAAACAAACAACCCTTCATCAATGTTTGAAACCACAATAGTACCTGATGGCAAATAAGGGTAAACGCCCCAATCTCCTTCAAAACCACTACCAGTTCCTGCGTAAGTATCATAATCTCCTACTTGCACCATATTAATTGGACGACCAACATCAGTAATGGTAAAACCATCTTTATACCAAGATGTAACGGCATAATCATTTCCCGCAACATTTATAATATGTGTATTGTGAACAATTGAATTAGAACCTGGATTAGATTGTATTCTATCTAACTCCGCAATAGATCCAAGGTTAGAAATATCATACGATGTTAAATAAGAATCATCCTTTTCATCTGTCGTAAAAAGCACTTTACTATTTTGCGACAACCAAGTATTGTGAGTAAAGTTATTTGGTGTCGACTGATTTGCTAATTCTACAGGAGCCGTTTTATTAGTGAAATCTACAACAGAGAAAAAACCATCGTAAATATGTCCCGAATACAAGGTATCATTTCTTACATAACCATCGTGCACATACGGAGAAATAATGTTCTGATAATTTCCGACATAGACTGGAGCTATTGGGTTTGTTATATCAGCCACCAATGCACCGCCATTAAATAAATTGCTCCCATACAAATACACAAATTGATTATCGATGTGCAATGCGTGAATCGAACCCAAAGTTCCTCCACCTGCTCCACCAATTGTTGGAGTCCAATTGATAGCAGTAATACCCGCTATGCTTGGCAAACTACTCAGGTTAATAATTTGTAAGCCACCGCCACCTTCAGTAGTCACGTAAGCATATTTTCCCCGAACTTTAATTTCTTTCCACAAATTATTAATTCCGGGAACTTGATACACTTCAACCGGTGCAGTTGGAACTGTAACATTAACAATTGACATTCCGGTAGATACACCTACCAAAGCATATTCGTTTCCAACCGTATCAACGTATCCGCAAATATTTGCACACGTTTTTCCAGGATAAGTTAATTGCGCCCTAAAAGTAACGTTGAGCTGAGCTGATGAATTTAGTGCAATTGCAAAAAAGCTAATTACTCCTAAAAGTAGTTTTTTGAATTTCATTTATTTTGATGTTTTAATTTGTGGGATGATTTTGTAGTACTAAGGACGTCATTTTTATTGGGAAAAGCAAAAAGAAAAGCCTCAGATTCATGCTGCTGAATCTGAGGCTAAAATTATGAGTGTTTTTTAAAAATCCAACTTCAAGTCTTTTCCGCCACCTTTGCCTTTTTTCTTCTTCTTTTTCTTCTCTTGAGAAGGCAATTTAATCTGTTGGTTAATCTGCTGGTCAATCGAAATAAGGTTCTTGTCTTTCGCTGGTTCCTGCGCTTTCTTAATGGCTTCCAAAGGCGACATTCCACTTTCTTCAAACTCATCCTGTACATCTTCATCAATAGGAACTTCCACAGGAGGCAATAAGGTTATATCTTTTACTTTTGAGTACGACAATTTATTTCCTTTTGCCTTCATTCCTTTCACTTCAATAAACTGAGCTAAATCAATTTTCTCGGAAGGCACTTCTTTGTCTTTCACCTTGCTGTATTTCACTTCAACCACAGGCAATACCTCCGAAGTAACAATTTCTAGTCGTGAACCTTCTGCCTCCGAAATAAATAATACCTTTTTATCGGTGTTCTCAATCAGGAATCGTTTCACAAAGTATGTTTTGCTTTCTCCATCCAAGTATATTGCTGAAATAGGATTTTTAGGATTGAATTTTTCAATTAAAATCATATCTGCATCAAAGTGATTCGATACATCAAAACTACTTAGTTTATAGTGTCCATTTTGTGTGATGGAAAGGATTTTATCTTCCGGAGCAAAACTGCCCAAAAATTCTCCTCGTTTATCTGTGTTGATGCGTTGAACTGTATCATCAAACCAAATATCACGGGCTCCAAGAGTAGAAACACCGTCTTTCAACTTCACAATTTTTTTCACAGAGTATTTTGTGACTACATTGCCCATTGAGTTTCTCCCCTTCACAGCCAATTCCGCAAAATTTAAACTCCATTGCACTTTTCTCAAACCAGGCATTGGTTTCAATTGCACTTCCACCACTTCTGCTTCCCCATTCGGATTTGCACTGAAATACAAAATCTGAGAATCTTTTGTCCCTTTCGTTAAATCGTATTGTTTATCCCGTGTAACTCCCGTCACCGGAAAACGTTTCATAAACACACTCCCCGATTTACCATCTCGATAAATGACATTGTAAACCGTTCGCTCATCATTTTTCTTAAATACTGCGATATGAATAAGATCCTTTCCAACAAAAGCTTTGTCGGCCACTTTTGTTACTTTCATAGAGCCATCTTTCAAGAAAACGATAATATCATCAATATCTGAACATTCTCCTACAAACTCATCTTTCTTTAAACCATACCCTGCAAATCCTTCTTCTCGATTCACATATAATTTTTCGTTTGCCACTACAACACTTGTAGCTACAATATTTTCGAATGATTTTATTTCCGTCTTACGTTCTTTCCCTACTCCATATTTCTTTTTTAAATTTTTGAAATACTCAACCGCAAAATCAATCATATTCGCCAAATGGTGATCAATTTCAGTAATCCGCGCATCCAAGGCTTTCATCTTCTCATCTGCTTTCTTAGAATCAAAACGGGTGATACGAATCATCGGTATTTGTGTTAGTTTCTCAAAATCGTCATGAGTAATAACACGAATAAATTGTTTTTTGTATTTCTTAAAACGCTCATCCAAGTAAGCAAATAAACTTTCTTTATCGGAATAATTTTTGAAATCGATATACATTTCATCTTTAATGAAAATCTTTTCCAAAGAAGCAAACAAATACGATTCTTGTAATTCTCCTTTTTCAATTTCCAACTCACGTTTTAACAATTCCAATGTTTGACGTGTTGAAATTTTCAGAATTTCGTTTACACCAATAAACTTTGGTTTATCGTTTTCGATAATACATGCATTCGGAGAAATGGAAACTTCACAATCTGTGAAGGCATACAATGCATCTATTGTTTTATCAGGAGAAATTCCAGGAACCAAATGAATCACAATCTCTACATTCTCAGAAGTGTTGTCTTCTACTTTACGGATTTTAATTTTCCCTTTATCATTCGCAGCAACAATGGTATCAATCAAAGAACCAGTAGTTGTACCAAACGGAATTTCATTTATCACCAACGTTTTTTTATCCAGCTGAGAAATTTTTGCGCGGACACGAACCTTTCCTCCTCTCAGTCCATCATTGTAATTACTAAAATCGGCCATACCCGCTGTTGCAAAGTCGGGCATAATATCAGTGCGTTTTCCTTTCAACGACTGAACAGAAGCATCGCACAATTCATTAAAATTATGAGGCAACATTTTGCAAGCCAATCCAACTGCAATTCCTTCTACTCCTTGTGCTAACAATAATGGAAATTTTACTGGTAATGTTTCCGGTTCTTTATTTCTTCCATCGTAACTTGCTAACCAATTTGTTGTTTTCGGATTGAATACTACTTCCACCGCAAACTTCGACAAACGTGCTTCAATATAACGCGGTGCGGCAGCTCTATCACCTGTTAAAATATTCCCCCAGTTTCCTTGTGTATCTATTAATAAATCTTTTTGTCCCAAAGCCACCAAAGCATCACCAATACTCATGTCACCATGCGGATGGTATTTCATTGTATGCCCAATAATGTTCGCTACTTTATTGTAACGACCATCATCTAAATCGTTCATAGAATGTAAAATTCTACGTTGAACAGGTTTTAAACCATCTTCCACATATGGAACAGCACGTTCAAGAATTACATAAGATGCATAATCCAAAAACCAATTTTGGTACATCCCGGAAACGTGAATGACATTGTGTAATTCATCACCTCCACCAATCAAATCCTCGTTTGTATTTTCTTTTTTACTCATAAGCCTTTTTTAAAATGCTCTAAAATCTAATTCCGTTTAACAATCAGCCTTTCTTCCTCCCCCTCCAGAGGGAGACACGCTCCGCAATTTTATTTCTTAACAAAGATTTGTAATTCGTATTTTTCGTACAAATTCGTTATTCGTTAGCAACCAGATCCTTCTCCACCACCAAATTATCAATAATAAAATCCTGACGTTCTTGTGTGTTCTTACCCATGTAATAACCCAACATATCCACAATACTTCTGTCTTTTCCAATAATCACAGGGTCTTTACGTATATCTTTTCCGATGAACAATTTAAACTCATCCGGAGAAATTTCTCCCAAACCTTTAAATCGTGTTATCTCTGGCTTTGCTCCTAATTTTTCTATTGCAGCTTTTCTTTCCTGGTCGCTGTAGCAATAAATCGTTTCTTTTTTATTTCTAACTCGAAACAATGGTGTTTGTAAAATATAAACGTGTCCGTTTTTTACTAAATCCGGAAAAAATTGCAAAAAGAATGTCATCAACAACAAACGAATATGCATACCATCCACATCAGCATCGGTTGCTACAACAATGTTGTTATAACGCAAGTTTTCTATTCCTTCCTCAATATTTAATGCAGCTTGTAATAAATTGAATTCTTCATTTTCATAAACAATTTTTTTTGTCAAACCAAAAGCATTCAAAGGTTTTCCTTTCAAACTAAACACAGCCTGTACATTCACATCGCGTGTTTTTGTAATTGAACCACTTGCCGAATCTCCCTCACAAATAAATAAAGTTGTTTCCAACTTACGCTCATCATTCGATTGCATATGAATTCTACAATCACGCAATTTCTTATTGTGCAAATTGGACTTTTTTGCACGTTCACGAGCCAATTTCTGAATGCCTTGTAAATCCTTGCGTTCACGTTCACTCGATTGAATTTTTTGTAAAATCGATTGCGCTGTTTCCGGATTTTTATGAAGGAAATTATCTAATTCTGTTTTTAAAAAATCACCTATGAAGGATTTTACAGACGGGCCTTTCGGACCAATATCGGTAGAACCTAATTTTGTTTTTGTTTGAGATTCAAAAACGGGCTCCTGAACTTTAATACTTACAGCAGCAATGATAGATGTACGAACATCCACCGCTTCAAAATCTTTTTTATAAAAATCACGAATGGTTTTTACTAAAGCTTCACGAAACGCACCTTGGTGAGTTCCACCTTGTGTAGTATGCTGACCGTTTACAAACGAATAATATTCTTCTCCATATTGCTGATTGCTGTGTGTTAAAGCTACTTCAATGTCGTATCCCTTCAAGTGAATGGTTGGATATAAGATCGGACCATTGATGTTCTGAGTCAATAAATCCAATAATCCATTTTCAGAAAAGAATTTTTGTCCGTTGTAAACAATGGTCAAACCTGTATTCAGGTAAGCATAGTTCCACAACATTTTTTCGATGTACTCATTGATGAAATGATATTTCCCAAATATTTTTTCATCGGGAATAAAATTCACTAATGTTCCATCTCGCCCATCAGAAGCAACAATTTTTGTTTCTTTTGTTAAATTACCAATAGAAAAATCGGCTGATTTTGTTTTCCCTTCGCGGAAAGCCTGAACATTAAAATAACTGGAAAGAGCATTTACTGCTTTAGTACCAACACCATTCAATCCAACCGATTTTTTAAATGCTTCTGAATCGTATTTCGCTCCTGTGTTAATCTTAGAAACAACATCCACCAATTTTCCTAAGGGAATACCGCGACCATAATCTCTCACACGAACTGTTTTGTCTTTGATAGTAACTTCAATAGTTCTACCATTTCCCATCACAAACTCATCGATACAGTTATCGAGCGTTTCTTTCAATAAAATATAAATTCCATCATCGGGAGAAGACCCATCGCCTAACTTCCCAATGTACATTCCGGGGCGCAAACGAATGTGCTCGTTCCACTCCAGCGTTTTAATACTGTCTTCGGTATATTTTGATTCTTTAGCCATAAACTACGAATTACGAATTTTAACGAATTACAAATCTGTGT
>JAHEYB010000019.1:8773-54674 GCA_023251805.1 Bacteroidota bacterium
AAATGCATTAAATCCCCATCATTCACCACATATTCTTTTCCTTCTACACCCATTTTCCCGGCATCTTTACATGCTGCTTCGGAGCCTAAAGTAATAAAATCGTTGTACTTAATCACCTCAGCTCTAATAAATCCTTTTTCAAAGTCGGTATGAATTACCCCGGCAGCTTGCGGAGCAGTCATTCCTTTTATAATCGTCCAAGCCCTTACTTCCTTTACTCCTGCTGTAAAGTAGGTTTGTAAATTCAAAATCCTATAGGCTGCTTTTATCAAATAATTTACCCCCGGCTCCGTAAGTCCCATTTCTCCTAAAAACATCTGACGCTCTTCGTAAGTTTCTAAACCCGCAATTTCCGCTTCCATGGCAGCCGTAATGATTAATACCTCTGCCTGTTCATCTTTTACTGCTTCCTTCACTGCATTTACATAGTTGTTTCCTGTTTTTACAGATGCTTCATCCACATTGCAAACATAAAGAACAGGCTTCAAAGTCAATAAACAACAATCCGCCACATGCACTTTGTCTTGCTCCGATAAATTTGCTGCTCTTGCCGATTTCCCTTGCTCCAAAAGTTCTTTCAAGGCCGACAACACTTCAAATGCTTTTTTTGCATCTTTATCATTCCCTGTTTTCGCCATCTTCTCTACTTTCTTCATCTTCGATTCAACTGATTCCAAGTCTTTCAATTGCAATTCAGTATCAATAATTTCTTTGTCTCTCACCGGATTTACAGAACCATCCACATGCACCACATTCGGGTCGTCAAAACAACGTAAAACGTGAATGATAGCATTTGTTTCGCGAATATTTGCTAAGAATTTATTTCCCAATCCTTCACCTTTGCTTGCTCCTTTTACCAATCCTGCAATGTCAACAATCTCAACAACAGTAGGAACAACTCTTTCGGGGCTAACCAGTTTTTCCAAAACCGACAAGCGCTCATCCGGCACAGTAATTACGCCCACATTGGGCTCTATGGTACAAAACGGATAATTAGCTGCTTGTGCTTTTGCATTTGATAAACAATTAAATAAAGTTGATTTTCCAACATTTGGTAATCCCACTATTCCACACTGTAAAGCCATAATTTAATTTTTGAGTTGTTGATTTGTTGAATTTTAGAATTATTTTAAAATCAAAAATTCTAAAACTATTTTTTGATTTGTAGATTTAATTATTTCGATTCAATTCTAAAATTCTACAAATCTAAAATTCTAAAATTGTTTTGAGCCTGCAAATATAACTATATCAAAAAATTATAAAAACCCTTATTTAGCTTTATTTAGCTGAGTTTTCAACAATAATGCGATTTTTCAACAATACCTAAAAGCCTTATAAAAATTGATACTTTTGAACGCTTAATGTAAAAAATCATCTTTTAATCAACATATTTTATGGCGTCAACAGCAGAATTAGAAAAAATTGTTTCTCAAGTTCGAAGAGATATTGTGCGACAAGTACATGCAGTAAATTCGGGTCACCCGGGTGGTTCTCTTGGTTGTACCGAATACTTTGTTTCGCTTTATTTTGAAATTATGAAACATACTGCTTCAAAATTTTCTATGGATGGAATAAATGAAGATGTATTTTTTCTTTCAAATGGGCATATTTCTCCTGTATTTTATAGTGTTTTAGCCCACTCCGGATATTTTCCGGTGAAAGAATTGGCAACCTTCCGCAAATTAAACTCCCGTTTGCAAGGTCATCCAACTACGCATGAACATTTACCGGGTGTAAGAATTGCTTCGGGCTCACTCGGACAAGGTTTGTCTGTAGCAATTGGCGCTGCTTTGGCAAAAAAATTAAACAAGGATAACTCTATGGTTTATACCCTTCACGGTGATGGTGAATTGCAAGAAGGACAAATTTGGGAAGCTGCTATGTATGCTGCTGCGAAAAAAGTAGACAATATTATTTCCACTGTGGATATGAACGGACAACAGATTGATGGTTCTACCGAACAAGTATTACCCATGGGGAGTTTGCGTGCAAAATTTGAAGCATTTGGCTGGGATGTATTGGATTTAGATAAAGGGAATGATATTGCTGCTGTAGTAGCTACACTCCAAAAAGCAAAAGAGCATACTGGAAAAGGAAAACCGGTGATGATTTTAATGAAAACAGAAATGGGTAATGGTGTCGACTTTATGATGGGTAGTCACAAATGGCATGGTGTTGCTCCTAATGATGAACAGTTGGCACAGGCTTTGAATCAGAATGCTGAAACTTTGGGAGATTATTAATCTCTCGAACTAAAAGTCTAATCTCATTTACAAATGAAAAAAACGA
Organism: Bacteroidota bacterium; assembly: GCA_023251805.1. Taxonomy (GTDB): domain Bacteria; phylum Bacteroidota; class Bacteroidia; order 2-12-FULL-35-15; family 2-12-FULL-35-15; genus 2-12-FULL-35-15. The sequence goes on from JAHEYB010000019.1 coordinate 11,063, forward strand.
AATTTCAAATTTCAAATTTCAAATTGTTAGCAGTCATAATTCTTTTGACTTTTAACTTTCTCTCTTTTGACTTATCCGCTCAGCAAGCAAAACCACTAACTCGCATTGAGTTTGTGTTTGATGCTTCTTTTAGTATGTTCGGCCAATGGCAAAACGGAATGAAAATGGATATGGCTAAGAAAATGCTCAGCGATTTTTTAGACAGTATTCAAAAAGTTGATAATCCTAATTTAGAATTGGCTTTCCGTTGCTACGGGCACCAAGTCCCACTTCGTCCTGAACGCAGCTGTACCGATACCAAATTGGAAGTTCCCTTCGGAAAAAACAATGCTGTTGCTATCAAAAATAAATTGAAAATGCTTGTTCCGAAAGGCACAACGCCTATCGCTTATACATTGGAACAATGCGGAGGCGATTTTCCTTCCCCTTCTAGTCCCAATGTGAGAAACATTATTATTTTAATTACTGATGGGATTGAAGAATGTGATGGCGACCCTTGCGCTGTTTCACTAGCTCTTCAGAAAAAAGGAATTATTTTAAAACCTTTTGTTATTGGAGTTGGACTCGACCAAAGTTATATTAACTCTTTTGGCTGTATAGGAAAATTTTATGATGCATCCAGCGAACAAAGCTTCAAAAACATTTTAAGTATTGTTATTTCTCAAGCCCTTAATAACACAACTGTTCAGGTGAATTTGAATGATCAGATTGGTAGGCCAAGTGAAACGGATGTTAATTTGACATTTTATGATGAACAAACAGGACTCATTCGTTACAATTATGTGCACACGATAAACAACAAAGGCGTTCCTGATACATTGGTAATCGATCCCATTGGAACTTATAAAATGGTTGTTCATACTATTCCACCTATTGAAAAGAAAGGCATAGAATTGATTCCTGGCAAACACAATATTATTGCTGTTGATGCTCCTCAAGGGTATATCAATTTAAAAATGTCAGGTAATCCCGATCTCACAAAAAATATTAGTTGTATTATTCGTAAAAATGGAGACATGCAAACACTTCATGTTCAACACTTTAACACAACAGAAAAATTCATTGTTGGTAAATACGACTTGGAAATTTTAACACTGCCTCGTATTAAATTAGATAAGGTAGATGTTGCTCAGAGTAAAACAACATTTATTGAAATCCCTTTAGCAGGAAGTGTAACCATTGCAAAGCCTAGCGAAGGCCCAGGAAGTCTGTTTTTGGAAGACAACAACAAATTGGTTTGGGTTTGTAATTTAAATAGCACTTTGGTTCAAGAAACCATCAACTTACAACCAGGAAAATATAGAATTGAATACCGACCAAAAAATGCAAAAGAATCCATTTATACCATAGAAAAAAGATTTAAAATTGAATCGGGATTTTCGACCGCTGTTAAATTATATTAAACTGATTATCAATATTTTATAAATATTATCTATATAAGTTATTAAATGAAAAAATATACCTTTACCGAAAAAAAAGACACCCGCTCAGGATTTGGAGCAGGATTATCAGAATTGGGAAAAAGCAATCCGAATGTAGTAGCATTGTGTGCCGATTTAACCGGCTCATTAAAAATGGATGCTTTTGCAAAAGACCATCCTGAACGATTTTTTCAAGTAGGTATTGCTGAAGCAAACATGATTGGGATTGCAGCCGGTTTAACCATTGGCGGAAAAATTCCTTTTACAGGAACGTTCGCAAACTTCTCAACCGGTCGAGTATATGATCAAATCCGCCAATCCGTTGCTTACTCCGGAAAAAATGTAAAAATATGTGCGTCCCATGCAGGATTAACGCTTGGAGAAGATGGAGCAACGCATCAAATATTGGAAGACTTGGGATTAATGAAAATGCTTCCAGGAATGGTAGTTATCAATCCCTGCGATTTCAACCAAACAAAAGCGGCTACAATAGCTATTGCTGCTCACGATGGACCTGTTTACTTGCGATTTGGACGACCAACAGTTCCAAACTTTACACCTTCCGATCAAAAATTTGAAATCGGCAAAGCAGTGATGTTAAACGAGGGAACAGATGTAACCATATTTGCGACAGGGCATTTAGTATGGAAAGCAATTGAAGCCGGAGAACAATTAGCCGCAAAGGGAATAAGTGCAGAAATAATAAATATTCATACCATTAAACCATTAGACAATTCAGCTGTCCTAGCTTCAGTTAAAAAAACACGTTGTGTAGTTACTGCAGAAGAACATCAGATGAATGGCGGATTGGGTGATAGCATCGCTCAACTTTTAGCACGAGAATTACCAACTCCAATTGAAATGGTTGCAGTGAATGATAGTTTCGGAGAAAGCGGTACACCAGATCAATTAATGACAAAATATAGATTGGATGCGATAAACATTGTTGATGCAGTAAATAAGGTTATAAAACGCAAATAGACCCACCCCTGCCCTCCTAAAGGGAGGGAGAAGTCTCTCAAACAAAAAAATGGGAGGAGAATTAAAACATACATTGTCAAAAGCCTCTGCTCTCGATCAAGAGATTATCGAACAATTTCGAAATGAACAAACGCGCAACTATGCGTTTAATCTACTAGTTCGGGAATATCAAAAACGACTTTACTGGCACATCCGAAAAATTATTCTCAATCACGATGACACGGATGATGTGTTACAAAACGTTTTCATAAAAATTTGGCGGAACCTCGAAAACTTCAAGGAGGAATCTCAACTCTACACTTGGATGTATCGCATTGCTACCAACGAATCAATCAACTTTTTAAATCAAAAGAAAAAACGAGCCGGCATTCCTCTGGATGACGTATCCGCATTCTTAGCAAATAACCTCGAAAGTGATAGTTATTACAAAGGTGATGAAATACAAACCAAACTTCAAAAAGCTATATTGACCTTACCCGATAAACAACGTATTGTTTTTAATATGAAATATTTTGATGAAATGAAATATGAGGAGATGAGCAAAATCTTGGAAACATCAGTGGGAGCGCTAAAGGCATCTTATCATCACGCAGTAAAAAAAATTGAAGATTATCTTACCAAAGATTAAACCTTTTGTGACAAACAGAATCAAAGAAAAGAATGAACAACGACAATAACATATCAAACGAGGATAACGATTTAAACGAAATGGCTCCTAAGCTCTCAAAGCTTAAGTCCAACAACCCGTTGTGTCACACTGAGCGCCTCACTCTGGGCGGAGTCGAAGAGCGAAGTGCGTCCAACGTTTATTTTGATGCCTTTACTTCTAAATTACAAAATCGCATTGATGATGAAGAAGAAATTAAAGCGTTTGCTCCTACTCTCTTAAGTATAGATAAATACAATCCTTTTGAAGTTCCTCCTGATTATTTTGAAGAACTTCCTACTATTGTTCAAGAACGAGTTATTCAAAGCAAAAACACTTCTTCTTTTGAATGGCTTTTTTTGTTATTCAAACCTCGCTTCGCAATTCCCTTTATTGCCATTATTTGCATTTCTTTTGCCGGAATTTATTACATGAATAATCAAACCACTATTAAAAACGAAGCCAATGAAGAACTTTCGTTGGAAGATCACTTGTACTACATTGATGAAGCTGATATTGTAGAACAATTGACAGCAGATGCTTCCACAGAAAATGAAAACATTTCTGACGATGAAAATAGTATCGAAAATTATCTTTTAGAAAACAATATTGAAGAATCAAATTTACATAACGAATTATAAAATAAACAAATGAAAAATAGCACTCTTAAAACCATTCTTCTTCTTGCCTTTATTTCTCTTACAGGCATTGCTTTGTCACAACCTATGGGACCGCCACCCAAAGACAAACCCAAAGGGGAACATCAGGGAGATAAAAAAGACAATATCGAATCAATGAAAATTGCTTTTTTAACTACTAAGCTGGATTTAACTCCGGAAGAAGCACAAAAATTTTGGCCCGTTTATAACCAATACAATGATAAGCTTCAAGAGCTTCGTAAAAAACGCAGACAAGATGAACGTGAAGCAAAAAAGAATTTTGATGAGTTGAGCGACAAAGAAGTGGAACAAGCCATAGATAATGACCTTGCTTTTCGTCAAAAGGAGCTTGACTTACAGAAGGAATACAATACAAAATTCAAATCGGTGTTGCCCATCAAAAAAGTATCAAAGCTGTACGCAACCGAAGAGCAATTTAAAAGAGTATTACTCGATAAACTAAAAGATAAACAACCACCGGTAGGAAATTAAGAACGAGGATGAAACTGAATAATCGATTCTCTTAAATAATCTCTGTCCAAGTGAGTATATATTTCTGTAGTGGTAATCGACTCATGACCCAACATTTCCTGAACAGCCCTCAAATCAGCTCCTCCTTCAATTAAATGAGAAGCAAATGAATGTCGAAAGGTATGCGGACTAATCTTCTTTTTTAATTGGATTTTATATGCCAAGTCTTTGATAGTGGTAAATACATAAATTCTTGAAATTTTTGTTCCTCTGTTATTTAAAAACAAAAAATCTTCGTTGTCTTTTTTAATCGGAATGTGACACCTTACTTCGTCCTTGTAAATTTCTATCTGTTTTATTGCTACACTTCCAATAGGAACCAGTCGTTCTTTATCTCCTTTCCCAGTCACTTTGATATAATCTTCATTAAAAAACAAATTTGATATTTTTAAATTAACCAATTCAGTCACTCGTAAACCACAACTGTACAAGGTTTCTAACATCGCTTTGTTTCTTTGCCCTCCTTTTCTGCTTAAATCTATGGCATCAATTAGTTTATTAATATCATCTAGGCTTAATGTATCCGGAAGTTTACGGGATAAACGTGGCGCTTCTAGTAAGGCTGTTGGGTCGTTACTTAAAATATTTTCTAGTAACAAATATTTATAAAAACCTTTTATGCCACTTATTAAGCGCGCCTGTGAAGTGGCTGTCATTCCCAATTCATTTACCCACTTTACAAATTCCTGCAAATGTTTTAATTCAATGTCTTTGGGTGAGATGTCGTATTTCATGAATTCAAGAAACTGAACCAACTTGTTAACATCGTGTATATAAGCTTCGATAGAGTTTCCCGACAATGATTTCTCAAGCGATAAAAAGGATTTAAAACCCTTTATGTATACGTTCCAACTCATACTGCTAAATTACTAATCCAATTTTTGATATATCTTTGCTAACAGAACAAATATAAACAACCAATAACTCATAACTAGGTGAAACTTATCATTATAAACGGCCCAAACCTCAATTTATTAGGAACTCGTGAAACAGATGTTTACGGAAGTCAAACCTTTGAGGCATATTTTAATGACTTGAAAAAGAAGTTTGCCTCCGTAGATTTATCCTATTACCAAAGCAACGTGGAAGGTGAATTAATTAATAAATTACACGAAGTTGGGTTTTCTTATGGTGGCATTATTATTAATGCAGGCGGCTACACACATACTTCTGTTGCTTTGCGCGATGCAATTGCGTCCATTAAAACTCCTACTATTGAAGTGCACATTTCAAATGTATTTGCCCGAGAAGACTTCCGTCATACCTCCTTAATAGCGCCCAAATGCAAAGGTTCAATATCAGGGTTTGGTATGGATTCATACCGACTGGCTGTGGAAAGTTTTGTCTAAAGAAACCTATCTTCTAAATCAATCTCTTTAAAGGTTCTTTTTCCTCTGATATAATAATCAGCGATAATGCTGTGCAGATAAACAGTAGTTGTTGTATAGTTTTTGATGTTCTTTTTTAATGCTTTTCTCTTTCTAAGAGTGGTTCCCAAATTGCTATAAAAACTAAAATGTGCTTTTAATACCGCTGCAAAATGTGGAAATTGTCCCGACACTAAAAACTTAAAACCCGCAACAGCATCCAGCTTCATCCTCCATATCAATTTCAAGAAAAAATATTGCGGAGGATGATTTTTACAAAGTAAAATCAAGTTATTTCTAAAGTTCAGATAGGTTTTTTTAGAACTTGTTTTATTAAGTGTACCGCCTCCAACATGGTAAATAGTTGATGATGGGCAATACATTATTTTGTATCCTAAATTTTTTAATCGCCAACACAAATCAATTTCTTCCATGTGAGCAAAAAAATCTTCATCAAAACCATTTACCAAATGATATAGTTCTGCTCTAACAAACAAACAAGCACCAGTAGCCCAAAACACTTCTCTAACATCATCATATTGGCCTTTATCTTCTTCCAATGTATCTAAAATTCTGCCTCTGCAAAAAGGATAACCATATTTATCTATAAATCCTCCGGCAGCACCTGCATACTCAAACAAATTTTTGTTATCAAAAGCTTTGATTTTTGGTTGGCAAGCAGCAATGGATTTATCTGCATCCATAATCTTGATAATTTCATCGATCCAATTGGAACTTACTTCCACATCCGAATTTAATAGCACATAGTATTCGGCTTTCACCAATTTAAGTGCATCGTTATACCCTTTGGCAAATCCACCATTAGAAGCATTTTTAATGATTCTAATTTGAGGATATTTTTCTTTTAAAAATTCAACGGAATCATCCGTAGAAGCATTATCGGCAACAATAATTTCGGCAAGGGAAGAATTGCAGGCAAAAACAGATGGTAAAAATTTCTCTAGAAAATTTTTACCATTCCAATTTAAAATAACGACTGCAACCTTCATAAATTAACAGGAACTGATTATCGAGGATTATTAAAATTATCATCCGTATTTCCACCGTAGTGTTCCGGAGCTTTTTCATCATCCAAATTAGTGGATTGTGTATCTCTTTTATGAAGTAACAATTGCCATCTTGTATTAATTATTTCACCACGAGCATCCGAATGAATTAAAGAATATTTATTAGTAACTAAATCGGGATTATAAAAAACAAATTTTTTGCTGGATTGCTTGTTGCCTGGATTTATTAAAAGCTGACTTTTATCAATCAAAGTATAATATTCCCATATTTCATAAGGAAAAGCACTGGGTTCACTATCATATTTTGTGCGTTGATCTGGCGGACCATATTGCAAATACACTCTTCCTCTATCGGTATCAAACCCTTTTAGTCCGTAAGTTCCAAATTCTTTTGATACTTTCAATACTTCTTGATAATACTGCAACCAAGCTATTTCGGGATTTACGCCATTTCTTGATTTCCAAAAATTATAAAAATATTGTTGCATTAATTCAAGTTCATTTGCTTTCATCTGATTTTCGGAAAACTGTACTTCTGTTGAATTTGAAATCGGTCGTAGCATTTTAATATAATACCTCAGCGAATCAGCATTTTTGTAATTACTTACAAAAGTGTTTGTTACAGCAATCGCTTTTATATCATCAAAATTCAATGCCATTAATTTATTTGTCCTTTGGAAAAATGCTTTTTGCTGTGCTTGAATTTTATTTTCCTTGTCCCTCACTTCCACTACCAAATTATAGTTACCGGAAGGAAGCGATTCAATATTAAATTCGGATAAAAGAATGTTTACATCGTTGGCCATTTGTTTATTAAACCCATTGTAGTCCGTTAAACGAACTTTACTTTCATAGGATTCTAGATAATAACTCACAATAAATTTTGCCGAATCGCCCAATATTTTTTTTGCCTGATACATTTCAGCATAAAATTTTATTTTGCTTGTATTTTCAGGAAAATAGTTGGAAACATAAGGAGTTAAATCGTATCCACTTTTTGTTAGTATGGATGGAACAGTTGCTTTTGCATAAGATTCCAACAGTTGAATGGATGAAATACCCATTATTATTTCCGGAAAATCAATCGTAACAGGAATAGTAGAAACGAAAGGTTTTTCGCCCGGTTTATTTTTATCTGCAATAGACAATTCCATTTCATATGCACCATTAGCAAGTATATAGCGCTGCTGGTCTAGAAAATTTGGAAATCCTTTTGAAGTGTCAGCCGTTTCGGGGCTGTTCAAGGAATATTTTTGTGCGTTTTTAATCTCTCCATTTTGCTTAAAAGCAATGGAAATATCAACGGCACCTTGAAACTGACCTTTGGAATTTTTGACAAATTTCATTGAATTGCCAATCACCGAAATATACGTTTCTAGATAAGGGCCTTTAGCCGGAGTGGAAAAAATACCATAGGTTAAATATGCCGTAACATTTGCAGCGAAAAGGCTATTTGTTACAAAAACAAAGGATAAAGAGAAGAGAATCAGGCACTTTTTCATAACCATACGTTTTTTGTGTACGCACACGTGACGGGGATTAGAGCAAAGTTAGTGAATAAAACTATTTTTTACACTTTTTTATTTTCTGAAAGAAAAATTACTATTTTTGCGCTCTGGAGAAATGGCAGAGTGGTCTATTGCGGCAGTCTTGAAAACTGTTGACTGTAACAGGTCCTGGGGTTCGAATCCCTATTTCTCCGCTTAGTGAGTTTTATTGAAGCCTATTGGGTATTATTAAACCAGATTAAATCCCATTCGTAATGAATGGGATTTTTTATGACATAAAAGTCTATTTTTGTCTTATAATAGTAAGTCTCAAAAAATTAACAATGGGTTTATTCAGATTAATAATAGTTTCGCTTCTTTTCCTGACGGTAATCATCGTTATCTGGCGTTTACAGAAGTACAAGGCGGTCAAAATTATCACAAGATGGTTTTTAATTCCATTCTTTGTATTGTTCTTGATTTCATCTGTTATTAGTAACCATTTGGTGAATAAAGCATCGGAAAACAAGGTGTATTCGGATGTAAATTTAATTCCATATAGAGAAACTGCATTAGTTTTAGGAGCTGATCAAAAGTCTGCTCCTGAATTTTTTTCCAAAAGAATTGATGCGGCATTTATTCTGTATAAAGCAGGTAAAGTGAAAAATTTCATCTTAAGTGGGTGTGTTGGTCCGGCTAACTATGACGAAGCTGCTAACATGAAGTCTGCGCTTGTAGCCAAAGGCGTACCGGATTCTCTGATTACAATGGATAAAGAAGGGGATCATACACTCAATTCGATTGTTAGATGCAAGGAAGTTTATCATAAAGATAAAATCATTCTTGTCTCTCAATCGTATCATGCCGCCAGGGCGATTTACACCGCTTCTAAAAATGGCGTTGATGCAATTGGGTTTTATTCGGGAACAGTTGGAGTAATAACACCACCCAAAGAATATCTTTCAAGGCTCAAGGCGGTGGTTTTTCAATAACGCTTAACCAGAATTAACAGGACTTGATAAAGGCAAGAATTTTGTCCAAATCTTGGACAAAAAGGTTCGAAATGTGAATCTGCTTGCCCGCACTAAAGCAGAAAGGCCCTTTTCGATTTATTTCGGAGAGGGCCTTTCGCTTCATGAGGCCTGAAGTGAAATTGCGCAGCGATTTCTACTTCAGAAAATAAATGGATATGGTTCGAAACTTGTACCTTCTTGCCCGCAGACGAATGAACAAGATCCCGCTTTTTGGCGGGATTTTTTTGTTTTCAGGAAAGACATGAAAGCCTTTTAACATATTAACGACTAACAACTTACATTGCCATTCAAAATATTTTCTTATATTTACTCAAACAAAGAGCAAAACATGAAGAAACTTTTACTTGCTTTTTTTATTTCACTTTCTATCATAAGCTCCTCAAAAGCACAAGGAATTTATATTCCCGATTCTCTCTTCAGAAATGCATTACTAACGAATATCGACATTAATACAAATGGGGACACTTCCATTACGCTTGTTGAAGCAGCAGGTTTTACTGATACAATGGATTTATGGCATTTACATATAAATACACTTCAAGGAATTGAATATTTTACCAATATGACCGGATTGAATTGTGAAGGAGAATGTTGCGGACTGATTGGTTTACTTAGAGACCTGGACCTTACTCAATGCACCAACCTAAAATGGTTAAACTGTTTTAACAACCAAATTCACGACTTAGACCTTAGCCAAAATACTGATTTAGAAGTATTAAATTGTGGAAGCAATCCATTAGGTACACTCGATTTGAATAGCAATATTTTATTGAAAGGTTTGTACTGCGATGCTGATAGCCTCACAAGTATTAATATTAGTCAGAATGCAAATTTGGAGCAGTTTTACTGTGTTAATAATTCTTTAACTAGCATAGATATTACCGGCAATACTGCATTGAAGGCTTTGTATTGTTCTAACAACCCTCTTAGCAGTTTTGATTTATCCAAGAACATTGCCTTAGAAGAACTATTGTGTGTTGATGATCAACTAACAAGCTTGGATGTCTCCAAAAATCTTCTGCTTTCTTATTTCTATTGCTTTTCAAACCCGGCTCTTACAACTATTTGTGTGAATAGCATTGCGGATGCTACTGCTCAAGAATTAGCGATGGGTTATCTGAAAGACAGCTCTGCACAATGGTCAGAAGGATGCAAAATTGTAATTATTGACCCACCTATTGATGCTTTACTTTCACCAAATCCTAGTAATGGTCAATTTAATTTTAATGGTTTGGAAACAAATAGCAACATTGAAGTTTATGATTTGACCGGTCGATTAATATTCAGCACTGTTTCAATTTCTTCTACAACAAAAATAGATTTATCACAAAAAGGAAAGGGCATTTATACTTTTAAGGTGATAGATAGCAATCATACTTTGCAAAAAGGAAAAATAATTGTTCAATAGCTTCGAACGAATCCTCACTTCTTTCTCAATCGATTAATTGTTCTTTCAATATACTTCTCAGTAGGTAAAAGGGATTGCTGAATTCTACGCGCATATGTAATGCTATCAATAATTTCTCTTTGGTGCTCCTCAACCAAATTTTTCTGCAATTCCACCTGCTGTTTTTGATCCTCAATTATTTTTTTTGCTTTGCGATTAAGCATTAAACTTCTAAAAATAAAAAAAGCCAATAGACCAATGGCGATAAAACCAAAAACAAAGGAGTTTCTAATTAATTTTTGATTTTTTATCTCCTCATCTTTTTTGGCTTTTTCAGCAACATAAGCCTTATCTCTTGCCTGCTGATTAATTTTAAGGCTTTCTTCTTTTGCGTGATAGCGAACCTTTTCTAGCGCTTTAATTTGATTCTCATTTCCAATACTATCTTTTGAATTCAAATACAATTCATGCATCTCTAATGCTTCTTTATAATTTAAATTGGACTTTAAAATTTCGTACAAAGCAAATGAGCTTTCTTTAATGTTGACTGGTGTTTTTGATTTGACTGCTTGCGACAAACCCATTCTACCATAGCTTTCAGCTTTCGTCTTGTTTCCCATTTTAAAGTACAATTGCCCCAATGCTTTATTACACATTGCACTTTGATCCATCATTTTTAATTCATCAGATATTTTTAAAGCTGAAAGAAAATAATATTCTGAAGAATCATGTCTATCCATTTGCTCATATATTTCCCCCATGCTATAAAGCGAAAACTGCTGGATAGAAAACTCTCCTGCTTCCCTTGATATTTTCAATGCACCATTATAATAAACAAGAGCTTGCTGATACTCCTTTAAATTAATATGCAAAGCACCCAGTGAACTTAGTAAATTTGAATAGGTAATTTTGTCTTTCTTTGAGACTTTTGTCAAAGCCAATAGATAATTTTTTTTCGCATTAACAAAATCATCTTCCATAATGTATAAGTTCCCTATTGTTAATAAGCAATACACCATTCTCTTCTTATTATTTGTCAATTCCCCATAACGATATGCTTCTTGCATACAACTCAATGCTTTTGGTAATTGCCCCCTCATTCTGTATTTCTCACCCATTCCAGAAAGTGCATATGCCAAGCGGGGAAAATCATTTCTTTTTCTAGCAAAAAAAATGGCTGTGCTATCCATTGCTATCGCCTTTTTATAATCACCTTTTTTATCAAAAATTTGCGACCAAGTACTATTAACAAATGCTATTACTTCTTCATCCTTATTTTTTTCAGCTAATGAAAGTGCCTTGGAATAATATCCCTCAGCTGTATCAAATTTATAAGTCAACCTATTTATCTCGGCCAAATGCAAAAAGCACCTTGATAAAAGATAATCATCATTCATTTGTTTTGCCGCTAGAGATACATCACTTAAAATTGAATCAGCTTCAGCATATTTTTGCAGAGCTATAAGGTATGTCGATTGCAATATTTTCCCTTTGTATTTTCCTTTTTGATAGGCAATTTTACTGCTGAGAGAAATTATTTCTCCAGATAACAATAAACGATTTTGAGATGATGAATTTTGCGCTAAAATGCACAAATTGTCAACTAAGGATGTGTCACTTTTTGAGTTAAATACTACCTTTTTGAGTGAATCATTATCTTTACTAATAAAAGTAGTATCGTGCAAAAGACTATCTATGGAACCAGAAAGCACAATAGATAGACCATTCCCTGTTTCATGTCTAGAACAAGCTTGCAGAATAATTGCGATAAAAAAAACAAGAATTGCTTTTTTCAATTTGAAATTTTTTTGATTACTAAGACAACCAAATATACTCTTAAAATTATGTAATAAAAATTATGATTAACATTTTATTTGAATCAAATGATATTCATTTTTCTTTCTTATTTTTATACCCTAAACAAATAGTATGAATAAGCAATTAGGAAATTCAAACCCCTTCAACATTGTTGTTATAGTGGCTGCATTGGGCTACTTCGTGGATATCTACGACTTGATATTATTTGGAATTGTAAGACGTCCATCACTACTTGACATCGGAATTGCCGAAGCACAATTAAAAGATGCAGGTATTTACCTAAACAATATGCAAATGATAGGAATGATGTTGGGAGGAATTGTTTGGGGCATGCTAGGTGACAAAAGAGGCCGCTTATCGGTTTTGTTTGGAACTATTTTACTTTATTCTCTTGCGAATATTGCTAATGGATTTGCCGGTTATGATTTTTTAGGTGGACATAGCTTAACAGCCTATGCATGGCTACGCTTAATAGCCGGATTTGGATTAGCAGGGGAACTAGGAATTGGCATTACTCTGGTTTCGGAGGTAATGGCAAAAGAAACAAGAGCATACGGAACAACTTTGGTTGCCGGTGTTGGCGTATTGGGTGCAGTTTTAGCTTATTTCGTTTCAAAATGGGGTTGGCGCGAAGCCTATTGGATTGGTGGGATATTGGGATTATTTTTATTGGGACTACGAATCTATGTTCATGAATCGGGAATGTTCTCAAAATTAAAAGCCTCTAATACCAAAAGAGGAAATTTTTTAAGTCTGTTTACAAGCGGACCAAAATTTTTCAAGTATATCTGCTGCATCTTAGTGGGTGTACCTGTTTGGTATGCCATTGGGATTTTAATATTTTTTGCAACAGAAATAGGAGAAGCACTTGGGGTAGTTGGCAAAATTGATACTGGAAAAACAATTATGTTTCACTACATAGGGGCTGCAATCGGCAGTATTTTAATTGGATATATGAGCCAAAAATTAAAATCAAGAAAAAAGGCTTTGATTATTTTTATTGCAATCATGGGATTATTATCTGCGTATTATCTTACTTCATCCGGCCTTAGCCCTAATGGATATTATGTTTTAATTTTTGTTTTGGGAATTGCAATGGGCTATTGGGCATTATTTGTTACTGTAGCTTCCGAACAATTTGGCACAAATATTCGTTCAACAGTTACCACCACGGTCCCAAATTTTGTTAGAGGTACTATTGTTGGGATGACTTTATGGTGGAAAAGTATGTCTGGCAGTATGGGTATTATACATTCTGCAATGATTGTTGGAGCAGTTGTAATACCCCTTGCAATTATTGCTGTACTCTGCTTGAAAGAAAGCCATGGTAAAGATTTAGATTATTTAGAAATAGACTAACATGTCAAAAAAAACAGTTGTTATAGGCGCTTCCACAAACCCTGATCGTTATGGATATAAGGTAACTGTTGCTTTGCAAAGAAACAAGCATGAAGTTGTTCCTGTTGGAATAAAAGAAGGTGAAATAAACGGTGAAAAAATTCTTTTAGGGAAACCTGAAATAAAAGATGTGGATACAGTAACTCTTTATGTTGGTCCTCTCAACCAGCCCGAATGGTATGATTATATTATTTCTCTAAACCCAAAACGTGTTGTGTTTAATCCGGGAACCGAAAATCCTGAGTTTGAAAACATCCTTATCAAAAACAAGATTGAGGTAATTGAAGCTTGTACTTTGGTAATGTTGTCGATAGGAAACTACTAAATAAAAAATTCGTTGCTATTTCTAACAACGAATTTGTAATCACAAACAAACATTTTTTATTTCTGTTCTCCCGCCTTAACAACAGGCACTGCCGTTGCCACTGCTTTTTTGGGAACTATCGGGTGTTTTTTAGCTGGGGCAGCCTTTTTTGCAGGAGCAGCTTCCGTTCTTACAACAGCTTCCTGACCGGTTTTAGTAGTTGTACTTGGCTGCACTTTATCAACTCTTGTTGCAGTTGATACTTTTACAGGTTCTTTAGTTGCTTTAGCCTTTGCCGGTTCTTGAGCGATTGCTGAAATGGAAACTAATCCAATAAAAGCAAACAATAAACTTAACTTTTTCATGACTTTATATTTTAAGATTTGAATAGCATAACGCAATGTTAATGCCAAAAATTTTTGTAAAGAAGTTAAACAATGTTAAAGCAATTCATTTATTGCCTTTATAATGGTTGCACAGGCAAATCTAATTTCTTCCTCAGTGATTGTTAGTGGCGGTGCAATACGCATAGAATGGGAATTAAATAAAAACCAATCGGTAATCACGCCATTTTTTATGCAAGTATCAATAATGGCTTTATTTTGTTCGTAGCTGTCAAATTCCAATGAAAGCAATAACCCTTTTCCACTTACTGATTTTATTTTAGGATGCTTTAATAATGCTCTAAATAATTGTTCCTTCTCTTCTACTCCATCCACTAATTTTTCTTCTAACAAAATAATTATGGTAGCAATAGCTGCAGCGCAACAAACAGGATGCCCACCAAATGTAGTGATATGTCCCAATATCGGATTATTGGTGAACGAATGCATTATTTCTTTTGATGAAATAAAAGCACCGATGGGCATTCCTCCTCCCATTCCTTTTGCCAAACAAAGTATATCCGGAACAAAATCATACTGCTCAAATGCAAATAATTTCCCTGTTCGCCCAAAGCCACATTGTATTTCATCTGCTACAAGTAAAGCTCCAAGTGCTTTACAATGCTCACTAAGTTTTTTTAAAAAATCGTTTTGTGGAACAATTGCTCCTGCTTCGCCTTGTATAGTTTCCACTACCACACAAGCTGTTCGCTCTGTTATGCTTGTAAAATCAGAAACATTATTGAATTCTATTTGTTTTGTATCTGGCAACAGAGGTTTAAAAGCATTTTTAAATTCTTCATTGCCCATAATGCTCAAGCTGCCTTGGGTACTGCCGTGATATCCATTTTTAAAAGAAATAATTTCAGTCCTTCCTGTAAAACGTTTAGACAATTTCATTGCTCCTTCAATGGCTTCGCTACCCGAATTAACAAAATAAGTTGAACTTAAATTTGAAGGTAAGTTTTCGGATAATAGTTTGGCCAATTTCACTTGAGGGCTCAGTACATATTCACCATATACCATTGTGTGCATATACCTATCAACTTGTTGCTTAATCGCCTCAACAACTTTTGGATGACGATGACCAACATTACTTACAGAAATTCCTGAAATTAAATCTAGATAACGTTTGCCTGCTGTATCAAATAAATAAACACCTTCAGCCTTGTCAATTTCCAAGGCCAAAGGTGTTTCAGAAGTTTGTGCGATATGATTTAAAAATAATTGTCGTTGTGAAAGCATGTGCTAAAATACGGAATTTAGTCATCGCATCATAAAGTCTTCGACTCCGCTCAGACTGACGCTCCGTAGCACTGAGTAGTTCGTTTACGTTCAGACTATTGCTCCGTCACACTGAGTACTTCGACTACGCTCAGTATAAACTAAGTCGAAGTGTCCTTTAATTCAACGACTTATTTTTCTATAACGACTTTCGTTTTCTTATCTCCACAGGTAACAAAATAAATTCCTGCCTCTAAAAAGGACACATCCAGTTGAGTTTCTCCCATTTGCCCTTTCTTTGAAAATACTTGTTGTCCGATTGAATTAAAAACAACTACTTCTTTTTCTTCTCCATTCACAAGTGTGATGATTCCATTTGTTGGATTAGGAAAAATTTGCAATTCATTTTCATTTTCAAAATCAACAAGTCCAGTTGATAACATAGAACCCATTTTCATTCCATTACCAAAACTTGTCACCCACATTTCACTTGGTATGTAAGGATTAAAAAATACCCGCTCCGGTTGTTGAAAAGGATAAGCCGAAACCATTGAAAACGTTGGCGTTCCCGAATTAATATTGCTCGACATCCATAAACCTTGGCCTTCGGTAGTTATAAAAACCTGATTGGCATTACTTGGATTAAAAGTCAGCGAAGTTACTCTGTCGATTGTAGTGCCTGTTAATTTTGTCCAGGATGTTCCTCTATTTGTTGTTTTATAAATTCCCCCTAAACCATTTGGCGGTCCGCCCCAACCACTAAACACACATACATACCACGTGTTTTGTGTAACATCATTCGGGTCAACCACAACATCTTTTGTCCAGTAATACATTCCTGCATCTGATACATCTGTCCATGTACTACCATTGTATACAAACGTTCCTGAGCTTGCTGTAAAAACAGCAGTTCTTCTTCCAGAATATGTAGCCACTACATTTCCATCATTTAAAACAACGATACTCGCAGGATGTTTTTCGGTACGTGGCGGATTTGGTAAGAGTGTCCATGTTGAACCGGCTAATAAATTTAAATTGGTTGTTTTGTATATTCCTCCTAAACCTGTCCCACCACTGTAATGAATTACACTTGCATAGGCAATGTTAGGATTAGATGGATCTAATGCAATCCAAAAAACAGGGTGATTGAATATGTGCAAATTTTGCCAGGTCAAACCATTGTTTGTAGAATAAATAATTTTTCCATTTGCATCTGTTCCATCCAATATTGCATCACCCAATCGTGTACTTTGATACATATCGTGAATATTGGAACATCCGGCATAGAGCGTTCCTGTAGATGGATTTTTTACTACACGATATGTTGAATTTGCCGAATTACCTGTATAATTAAACGACCAAGAACTTCCTGCATCTGTACTTCTTATTCCTCTTATGTCAGAAAAGCAAGCCCACATATTATTTGCATCCGACCATTGCACTTGCCAGCAAGTAGTATTTTCTAGTCCACAACTTTGATAACTTGCATAAGGCGGAGTTAATGTATTCACAACATGTTGGCCCGCAGGATTCAAATAAGCCTGTTGCCATGTTGTTCCACCATTAGATGTTTTATGTACAAAACCAAAATCTCCAAAAATTACATCGCTTGAATTGTTGGGAGCAACTGCTAAACCAAAGGGGCATTCACCATAACTCCAACCTCTGTCACCACCTTGTCCACTCCAACCCGTATTAATATTTAAATTATTTGCTGTATTAAAAACGTGTGACCAAGATGTTCCTGCAGTAGTTGTTTTAAAAACATCAGGCTCCGAACTAGCATTGCTTCCGGCTAAGTAAACAGTAGTAATATCATTGGTTGCCATTCCGACATACATTGGGAAATCGGTAGCCAAGGAAATACCTGTCATTTTAGGAAGCCAGTTTCCCGCTCCGTAATCAACCGAATATACCCCTTTTGCATACCCGTAATAATCAGAACCAACTATGCCTACATATAAATCAGCGACATCAGCAGTTATACAAAAGAAACGAGTAGTAGCTCCTGTTTTTGCTCCTGCAAAAGACCAAATGCGCTCCGAAGCGGTTAACCCTGTGATAGTAGCGGTTGTCCAGCTAACTCCAGAAGTAGTTGAAACTAAAACTCCATCATTGGTTCCTACATAAATAGTTGTTCCATCAAAAAATACACCTGCTACCACATTTCCGGAGCCTGTAGCTGCCGTATGAATATTTGTAAATGTTGTACCTCCATTGCTGGAAAAATAAATACTTCCATAATAAGAAATGATTACACGATTGGGATTATTAAAATCAGCATCTATCGTAAATGTTTCTTCTGTATTATCAGGGTTACCGGGTAATGGCGACCAAGTCACACCATTATCTGTGCTTTTCATTGGCACTACTTCATTGTTTGCATAGCTGATGCTATAAAGCAAGCCAACGGTAGAAGTAAAACATACTTTTGAATTGTGGCCACCAATAAGTTCGGAATAGTGAACTTGCGAATACGTAACTCCATAATCGGTTGTGTGAAATAATTCACCCATGTCACAGGACACAAAATATTCGTTATTGTTAGATGGATTAATCGAAAGAGAAAACAAGGCTCCACCACCACCAATACCTCTTGAAGCAAATGATGTTGGTTGTGCATTTGTGGAAATGAAAGACACAAGTACCAAGACACAAGACAAAATTTGTTTGGAGAAATAAGATTTTAGTGTTTGAAAAGAATAGTAGTTTTTCATGGTAGATTTTTTTATACATATCAAACCTATAACTATTAAAAACAAAAAACAACACCCGAATAAATAATGCGAAAAGAATCGCAGGTTTTATTTAGACTTCGGAATTAAAATTGTAAGATAATTTGTTTAATTAAATTATATAACTATTTGATTATTAATATTTTAATTTATTTTAATACTGAAAGAAATAAGGTTTCGCTTTACACAATTAAAAGAGCTATTTTTAACTAACTTGCACTCATCTATTAATATGCTTTACTCAATTCTAAAATTATTGATGCGCACTACGGTAAGAATTTTCTTCCGTTCCATTACTATTCAAAATAAAAAATTGATTCCTGAAAAAGGACCTTTATTGGTTTTAGCGAATCACCCCAGTACTTTTCTTGATCCTATTGTTATTGCGACATTAATAAATCGTAAAGTATTTTTTTTGGCAAAAGGGGAACTTTTTAAATCGGGTTTTGCAAAATGGTTTTTACCAAAACTTAGTATGATTCCCGTTTATAGAAAGCAAGACGATCCTTCACAAATGAGTAAAAATCAAGATACGTTTAAAAAGTGTTTTGAACATTTAGAAAAAGGCGGAGCTATATTGATGTTCCCGGAAGGAATTAGCATTACGGAGCGGAAATTAAGACCCATAAAAACAGGAGCCGCACGAATTATTATGGGTGCTGAAGCAAATAATAATTTTGCACTTCAATCGGCCATCGTAACAATTGGATTAAATTACGTGAATCCACATCGTTTTAATAAAGATGTATTCATCAACATTGATGAACCAATTCGTATTGCTGATTATAAAAGTGATTACGAAAAAGATAATTTTCGAGCTGTTGAAAAACTAACTGAGGAAATAAGAATGAAGCTCGAAAAGCTTGTAATTACTATTGAAGATGACAAAACAGATGAATTGGTAAAAAACATTGAAACACTTTATAAATATAAATTAACAAAAGATAGTGGCTTTTCAAAAAATGATCAGGCTGCTGATTTTAATGCAACCAAAAATATTCTCGAGTCGGTCAATTATTTTTTAGTACATGAACCCGAACGTGTGGAATCGTTAAGAATAAGAATAGATGAATACTTCAACAATCTTCAATTTGTTGGAGTAAACGATATCGATATTGCTAAAAATCAAAAAAATAGAAACTTTTTTGGAAGTAGTTTGCTTGCTTTGTTTACCATCGTTGTGGGTTTTCCATTTTATTTATACGGACTAATTAACAACTATCTTCCATTTCAAATTCCCGGTTTTATTGCTGATAAAATAAGTAAATCAAAAGAATTCAGAGGTCCGATTGGAATGGTGAGCGGAATGTTTATGTTCATTATTTTTTATACCACTCAAATTATTTTGGTACAGAAATTTTTTAAAGTAGAATTGCTAACCATAGCATACGCAACCACTCTTCCTTTATTTGGATTATTTGCTTATTGGTATTATCATACAGTTAGCAAAATTAGAAACAAATGGATGTTGCTGATGTTATTTTACAAAAAGAGCGTATATATTTCTAATCTTATTCATGAACGCGAGCAGTTGATTGCAGAATTTGATAAAGCGAAAGAGGAGTTTAAGAAGTTGATGGGGAAATGAGTTAATTGAGGAATTGGGTGATTAGGGAAATGGGGTGATTGGGGTAAGAAGGTGATTGCTAATATAAAACAAAAAGTCCAAAGTCGGAGCCTTTCCAACTTTGAACTTTAAACCTTAAACTATTTTATTTTCTTAATCTTCTCTTAATAAACTTCACTAGGAAATAAGCTGTCAATCCTAAAATTAACCACAACGGCCATACATAAACTACTCCTATCAAGAAAGAAAGGAATCCTTTCCAACCATTTCCAAAAGCGTGTCCCATTCTTCCAAAGAAACCGGGTTCGTCCTCCGGAGTATATTCAAAATTTTGATGGAAATTTAAATTGATGGTACTATAATCAACTTGGTCGTTCAAATATTTTAATTCTCCTTCTTTTGCTTCAATTTCTTCACGGATAATTCTTAATTGCTCTTCCACTTCCAAAATATCCGTTACTTTCACAGCTTTTTGCAAAAGATCGAGGTAACGTTTTTCCACTTCTTTTTTTGTTTTTAAACGTGCAGTAATATCAACAAACTGAGCTGTTACATCTTCCATGTAAATATTTTTAGAATTTACATGACTGGCAACTCCGGCCAAATTAGTAACCATTGCATCAAAATCTTTATTTGCAATACGGATAATCATTGAATTTGAAATACTGTAGGTAGAATTCTGCTCATTTTCTCCACCGATATATGCATTACCCGCTTTCACAATTTTATCGATTGCAATACGAGCCACTTTATAATCTTCCACAGAAATATCAATATTGGCTGTTTTCTTGATTTTCTCTGCAACTTTAACTGGATTAGAAACAAGAACTACATTTTTTGTTAATCCATTAGAAACTGCTCCTGAACCTGGTTCTGCTTCTTTTTTATCATATACTTGAGGAACAACATAATTTGCCGACTCATCCATAGGTGGTGATGGCGGTGGTGTTTCTTCTGCAGAAGCTTTCAGGTATTCAAAACCTCCTTCTTTTGCTGATTCAGTATCAAATGATGAAACTTTGTCCATGCAAGAGACCAAAGAAACAAGGGATAGCGATACTACTAAAACGATTTTTTTCATGGCGAGTTTTTTTAGGATTAACGAATATAGTTTTAAATTATTACACAATCCACAGATGCAAAAATTAAAAGATTCCATAAAAGAATTCTCACTAACTTTATCTAAAATATTTTATATGAGCATTTGGTTTAAACCCTATACACTTACCGATATTCAATGGATGCAAAAAGACAATATGTGCGAAGCCATTGGGATTGAAATTACTGAACTTACAGCCGATTCCATCAAAGGAAGAATGCCAGTGGATAACAGAACTGTTCAACCAATGAAAATTCTTCACGGTGGTGCATCACTTGCTCTAGCAGAAACATTGGGAAGCGTTGGTTCCAATCTTATTGTTGACAACAGCAAATATGTTTGTGTAGGCCTAGATATAAATGCCAATCATTTACGCCCTGGAACATCCGGTTTTGTTTATGCAGAAGCGAAACCCATTCACATTGGCAAGAAAACACATGTTTGGGGTATTGAAATCAAAGATGAAAAAGGAAAACTAATTTGTGTGAGCAGGTTAACAATGGCCGTGGTTGTGATTGGTTTGTAGTTAGGAGACAATATTAGAATCGTCATTGCGAGTCCCGCCCCGAGCACTCGGGGCTGGATGTGGCAATCTCACACGATAATGATTAGAATTACAATTAGGAGGGATTGCTTCGTACCTCGCAATGACGCTCCGTAAAAAGCAATGTGCATTAAAATAAATACCAATAAACTTTTAACAGTGGAACTAATTATGTGGAAAGAAGAAAACAACCAACTAACAAGAACATTTGTGTTCAAGAATTTTATCGAGGCATTCGGATTTATGTCGAAAGTTGCTTTGGAAGCTGAAAAAATGAATCATCACCCAAACTGGAGCAATGTGTATAACAAAGTAACAATCTCACTGAATACACACGATGCAGGAAATACTGTAACCGATAAAGATCACAAGCTGGCAAAAAAAATTGATGCCTTATTTGATGGTAGCTCAAAGTTTGACAGATAGCACAATTAACCTTTGAGCCGTCATTGCAAAAGATTGCTTCGTACTTCGCAATGACGTACTAAATATAAATTCAATGAAAAAAATATTCATCCTTTTTAGTTTCATTATCTCTACAAATATCTGCTATTCCCAAAACTCCAAACTAAAAACAGAAATTGAAACCCTAAAAAAAGATAACTCCTTACAACATGCAACGTGGAGCATATGTGTTATGAACACGAAAAAAGATTCTGCACTTATTGAATACAATAGCAATATTAGTGTAGTTCCTGCAAGTACAATGAAAGTAGTAACTACTGCTGCAGCACTTTCCATTTTAGGAAGCGATTTCAAATTTGAAACAAAACTTCAATACGATGGAACATTTGATACGATTACCGGTATCTTAAATGGAAATCTATATATTCTTGGTGGTGGAGATCCAACATTGGAATCTCAGTATTTTAAAGATAAAAAGGACAGCACAAGCATTTTGGAAAAATGGGCGATTATTTTAAAAGCGAAAGGAATAAAATCAATACAAGGTGCAGTTATTGGAGATGCGAGTGCTTTTGAAGATAACATGATTCCGGCAAATTGGATTTGGGCAGACATGGGGAATTATTTCGGAGCGGGGGCTTGCGGACTCACTTATCACGATAATAAATATTCTGCTTTTTTTAAATCAGGGGCAGCCGGAACAGAAACATTTATCACTTCCATTGAACCTACAATTGGTGAACTGCTATTAGTAAATCATGTTACTGCAGGTGGGAATGACGACAATGCATTCATCTATGGTTCGCCATATTCTAATTACAGAACAGTTTCTGGTACCATTCCATCAAACAAAACTAATTATGAAGTAGAAGGTGCCATTCCTGATCCTGCTTTGTTTTGTGCACAAGAAATGACTCGTGCTTTAAAAAATGCAGGAATTACTGTTGCAAAAAATGCCACCACTGTTCGAGCTGAAAAAGACTTTGAAGCCACAAACAAAACAACATCTTCTTATAAAAAATTAGAATACGATGTAAAAAAACGCGCTGATTTTTATACTCACTACTCTCCTACCCTGGATAAGATTGTATACTGGACCAATATTAAAAGTTTGAATTTATATGCAGAACATTTATTAAAATTCATTGCTTACAAAAAAACAGGATTGGGTTCTACAAATGCGGGAACAGATATTGTAACAAATTTTTGGAAAACCAAAGGTGTAGATGTAAGTGGATTTTTTATGAATGATGGCTCGGGCTTAGCAAGAGCAAATGTGATCACAACAAAAATACAAACACAAATTTTACGCATAATGTCCAGTGATAAAAATTTTACTTCTTTTTTTAATTCATTACCCATTGCAGGAAAATCAGGTTCTATGGGAAGCTTGTGTGAGGGAACATTTGCTGAAAACAATATGAGAGCCAAAACTGGGTACATCACTCGTGCAAGAGGATACACCGGATATGTAAAAAACAGAAAAGGTGAATTACTTTGTTTTTCTGTTTTAGCAAATAATTACGAATGTAGTCCGACAGAAATGAAATTAAAATTAGAAAAGTTGTTGGTAGCGATTGCGGAGTGTGAGTAAAAAAAGATTATTAGGACAATTCCCCCTTAGAAAAAGGGGGATTTGACTCAGAATTTTATTAGCAATCCCCCAGCCCCCTTCACCAAGGGGGAATCGCTTCGGAAAAATATTTTCGACCTTACAACAACCCCTTCTGCCAAAGTGAGCACACATCCATAGTAATTGCAACGCTATAGTGGATTGCAACTCCCAACCAAATACTTCTGCTCTTTAAACTCAGTGTTCCCAAAACAATACCTGCTGCTATGGCTGCAAGAGTTTCTGGAAAAGGTTTTCCGAAATGTATCATACAATACGGAATGGTCATCACAAATACTGAATAAAATCCAAAACGTTGTTTGCTGCCATGTAATAAAAATCCGCGAAAGAAAAATTCCAAGGCAAAAAACTGAATAAAATAAACGACTTCCCAAATAAATAAATTTGGATATATGGCTTCCCCTTTTTCTAAATTATAAAAAGGATAACGAGCCTGAAAGCTTTCGGTACGAGAGAAAAATAAAACCAAAGGAATCATTACACAAAGCATAATGATATAAATTTTATTGTCTTTGAAAGCCCCCTTAAAACTCAATCCGTAATCTGAAAATTTTTCTTTAAAGACAAATTTTATCAGAATAAAAGGAGGAACAATGTAAAAGAAAATAACATTGGAGGCCCAATAGATTAATCGGTGTAACTCTGCATTGGGATGGATAGTAGTTAAATTTTCGAAGGAATTTGCCAACGAGTTTAAACCAACGTTTTGCAAAAACTGCAGCAAAAATTTAGGGTCTCCCAAATAGCGAATCATAGTAAGAGAAAAAGCAACAGTAATGCAGATGAGCATTACTTTATAATCAGGCTTTGAATCTTTTTTGATTTCTTTTTCTGCCGAATGAAAAGCTGTGGAAACTAATTTAGAAATCAAAATTCAATGTTGTAATCCAACCTCGGTATAAATCCGTTAAATAAGTCATTTGCTGAGTACCCGTATAACCTATCTTGCTCGACTTATCCAACAATTGTTTTTCACTTGTAAAAGGTAAGTACTCACGAGTACGCAAATCAAATAAAATGTATTCAATTTCTCCCCTTCCCTCTTGCAACAAAGCTGCATCTTTTGAATTATCCACTTTTGCAATAACAAAATTTTCGTCAAATGCCATTTGTGAAATATTTTTCAAATAAACACTATCGTTCACATCGCTAAGTATTTCACCGGAAAAATCGGTTGGCGAATATCTAATAGACAAAGGATATACAAAAGGAACAATAATTTTACCATCCTCCGTATTTTCGGCCAGTTTATTCTCATAATAATCTCCCGGCACTTTATCTTTAAGTGATTCGTTGGTGTATTTTTTCAAAGTATCTAAAAAATAACCTCGTTCTTCTTTATTGTAAGCATCGTTATCATCGTTGTAGGTCAAACCATCATTTTTATGTTCATCCAGCCACTCTACGCCTGATCTAACTTTTTCTCCTATTTTTCTTACCATATAAAAAATAGAAATAATCAAAATGCATAAGGACAAAGCAAAAGCACTTCCCCAAATTGCAGCATTTTTGTTTTTCCCGCTTGCTAAAGAAATAATTGTAAAAATAACAGTCACTAGCGTAGCTATACCGCCAATTATAATTCCAATAATAAAAAGTGTTGCGTTCATTGTTTTAAAATTTTCACCAAAAATACATCATTATTTCCATTTGTAATACTTAGAGTGTTTCCAACTATTATATAAGAGTTTTCCGTTTCAACAATATTATAGGCGGCATCATCTGCATTGCCTCCATAGTCTTTTTGCCATTCCATATTTCCTGCTGCATCTGTTTTTACTAAATATGCCTGCTCGTAATTATTTCCAAAACTGGAAGTCCTTCCGGCAAAAATAAAACCTCCGTCATCCGATTGCTCCCCATGCTCAGCCCCATCGTGAAAGCTTCCTCCATAATTATTTTCCCAAAAAATTGTTCCGTTACCTGATATTTTTAAAGCGTAAACGTTGTGCTCAATATGTCCAAAACTGGCTGTATGTCCACAAATAATAAAATTTCCATCGGTAGTAGGTCTTATACTTACCGCTTGCTCATATTCGCTTCCTCCGTACAACCATGAGTTTAGTGAATCTCCAAGGCTATTTACTTTAACAACAAAACAATCGCGGTTTACCGCTCCGAAATTATCTGTAAAGCAAAACAACATTATATTTCCGCTGTCGGCATTACACAAGCTAATTCCACCATCATCCAATGCGCCACCATAGGTTTTTGTCCAAATAACAATTCCGCTTGGATTTATTTTTAATAGATAAATATCTCTCAAACCGCTTCCAAAACTGGACGTGAGTCCATTCATTAAATAATTGCCATCGCTTGCAATTACAATATCTTCACCTACTTCATCACCTGCTCCACCATATTCTTTTTGCCAAAGCAAAACCCCGGAAGTGTCAATTTTAATAAGGTAAATATCGTTTCCACCTGCTCCATAGCTATTGGTTGTACCAATTATAAGCAAATTACCATCTGTTGTTTTTATGATTTCGTTGGGCTCATCGTTTCCGCTACCGCCAAATGTTTTTGACCAAATGGTATTTCCCTTGGCATCTGTTTTTATCAGATAAATATCTTTTTGTCCCGCCCCTAAACTATTGGTAGAAGCCACTACAAACAAATCGCCATTGGTATATTCCAACACTGCTTTTCCAAATTCATCGTTTGCCCCACCATAATTTTTTTGAAATTCGGAAGGTTTTAAATCAGGAATTGGCGGGTCTTTTTTACAAGAGATAATTGCAATTGAAAGTAAAAAAAGTAGGAAATAATATTTCATAGTTTAAAGATATGGCTGGAAACGAAAAAATCCAATAATTATTTGATTTTCAAGGCGGATAGGGGCTAAAATCATCTTTTTTACTGATATTCTTTGCACGAATGGAAAATAAACCTATTTTTGCAGTCCAATTCTGAGGAATATCGTTTAGAATTGTACTATTTTGAGGTTTGGTAGTTCAGCTGGTTAGAATGCCTGCCTGTCACGCAGGAGGTCGCGGGTTCGAGTCCCGTCCAGACCGCTCAAAATGCAAAAGTCCTTCATAGAAATATGAAGGACTTTTTTGTTTTTAGGTACATTCTAGAGTTTCTTTTTAAATACGTTCAGATATGGATTATAATAGAAACTAAATGCTTTCGGCATACTGCAACAGCTTAAAATTTCTTTACCAATAATATTTGACTTCAAATCAGAAACTGGAATGAAAGACAAATCCTTCAGATCATTTGCTAGTCCTCCAACGACAATAGCAATAAACACAGGCAAATCAGAATTGAGAGCAAAAGCTTTATAATTGTTAAATTTTTTAATATCTAGTTCAATCCTACCATACTAATAATTTGTTGCAAACTTACATTCAACCGCAAACCTTTTAGAATGTTCCTTAAATTTAAACTTAAGAAAATGTCCAATCTCTTTTAGATTATACGAGTACAATTTGGTCTGACGTTAAACACATATGGGCTTTTTGTTTTTGTCACAAATAAAACTATCTTTATTATGAATAAACTACTAAACTCAAAACAATGAAAAAAAACTACTTTATAACTCTGTTATGCTTCTTTGCAATAATGCAAGCATCGGCACAATGCACTACTAGCTGTGCGTATGTTGCTTCTTCAACTGGAATTGGAAGTTCAACAATTGTAACGCTTCTTAAACCTACAGGTGTTGTTGCAAACGATGTAATGATTGCTGCAATCCACTCTGGATGGTGTGGTGCAAATACTATTGTCCCTCCAGCTGGCTGGACATTAATCAATTCAACCAGCAATACCGGACCAGGTTGTGGTTCAACTAGTACTCAAATTTTATTGGCAACTTACTATAAAGTAGCTGGTGCTTCAGAACCAAGTGCTTATATTTTTACTGGAACGTCTTCTCAATATTTAGTGGGTGGAATTTCGGCTTACACAGGTGTGAATATTTCTTCACCTATAAATGCAAGTAGCAGTTTTGGAGCACAAGAAGCATGTGCAAATATTGTTGCCAACAGCGTTACAACTACCGCAGCATGTACACGTTTGGTTTCTGTTTTTGTTTGCAGTGTAAACTCAAGTGCTACCAACATTGTTCCTCCAGTCTCTTTAACCGAACGCTTAGATGTTGGAAATACAGGTAACCATCCATGGGGAAACGAAAATCTAGAAATTTCGGATGAATCCATTTCTACAGCTGGTGCTACTGGGAACAGATCGGCTGCATTAACAGGTTGTTCAGGATTAAGTTGGGCTACTGCCGGACAATTAATTGCATTAACATGTCAAACGTCAACGGGCATAAACGATGTATCCTTAAGCAATTCATTTGCAATTGTTCCAAATCCATCTAATGGAATTTTTGAAGTGAGCATGTTAGAAAAAACTACCATTTCATGTAACATGGAAGTGTTTGATTGTTTAGGTAGAAACATTAAACAAACAGAAATTAAAGAACTAAAAACCGTTGTTGATTTAAGCGGCTTCCCAAAAGGAATTTATTTTGTGAAATTAGTTTCTGAAGAAGGAACTGTTGTGAAAAAAATCGTGATTCAGTAATTGTAATTTTTGAAAAATGAAAGTCCTCCCGAGCATCCGGGGGACTTTTTTGTTATTAGACCATTTTATAAGAAAACCTTAGACTTGTTTATTTAGAATTTTGAGCAAATCTTCCAACTGCTCAAGAGGAATTTTTACAACTGATTCAATTTTTGCTTCATGCTCACCAATTACTAAGGTGCCAATTTTCTCATCTTCATATCCAATACTATTAATTGAAAAAGTCAAATTATCAAATTTTATTTCTTTTTTACCATCCTTAAACCACTTATAGTTTGCCTCATAAGTAAGAGTGTCTCCATTAATTTCAATCTCTTCTTGACCAAAAGTATTCCATAAAAAAAATTTCAAAATGTGAAAACCCAGAAAACCAGAAACGAAAATTGTTATTATAAACCCAATATGAAAACCTTTTCCAATAGCCATCGCTCCAATCATACCAATTGTTGGGAAAATAAATAATCCAGCTCCTAGCAAGAGCAAAAAAACTCTTAAAATTGCAGGGCCTCTTTTAACCTTGAGTATTAAATTATTATTTTGAAATTCGAATTGATTCATGAATAATATGTTTCGTTTTGTAAAAAACAAAAAGGGCTTAAACAAGCCCTTTTCAATTATAATGTTTCTTTCAACCATTTATAAAATTCACGTTGCCACACCAATCCATTTTGATCTTTTAGCACCCAGTGATTTTCATTTGGAAAATAAAGTAATTTACTTTTTATACCTTGCAATTGTGCTGCTTGAAATGCACCCAATCCTTGTTCGATAGGTACACGGTAATCTTGTCCGCCTTGAATCATTAAAATTGGTGTATCCCATTTTTTAACTAGATTAACCGGATTAAAATCGTTGTATGTTTTTTGTGCAACTGCATTGTCCTTATCCCAATAGTTTCCACCTAAATCCCAATTCACAAACCACATTTCTTCCGTTGTACCATACATTGCACGCCAATCAAAAATACCATCGTGAGAAATAAATGTTTTGAAACGTTTGTTATGAATTCCTGCTAAATAATAAACTGAATATCCTCCGTAGCTTGCACCAATACAACCTAAGCGGTTTTTGTCGCAGAAAGGCTCTTTTGTAAATTCATCAATAGCTGTTAAATAATCTTGCATATTTTGTCCACCATAATCTCCACTTATTTGCTCATTCCATTTTACTCCATGGCCCGGCATTCCTCTTCTGTTGGGTGCAACAATAATATAACCGTTTGCTGCCATCAATTGGAAATTCCATCGATACGAATAAAATTGTGTTAATCCTGATTGTGGTCCACCTTGACAATATAAAATAGTTGGATATTTTTTTTTAGCATCAAAGTTGGGAGGATAAATCACCCACTCTAACATTTGCTGTCCGTCAGATGTTGTCACCATTCGTTTCTCCACTTTGCTCATATTTATTTTCTGATACTTTTCATCGTTGACGTGTGACAATTGAACAACAAATCCTGATAATAAATCTACAGTATAAATTTCAGCCGCATGATTCCAATCGGTACGAGTAACAACCATTTTATTACCTGATTGTCCAACCATTGTTTGAATATCAAAATTTCCTTTTGTAATTTGTTTGATGACAGCAGGTTTTTTGGTAAGTGCAGGATCGGTAACAGAAAACAATTGAACTGTTCCATCAATCGGAGCTAAAAAGTAAATCATTTTGCCATCGTTGCTCCATCTAAAATCGTTTACCGTTCCATCCCAATCCTTTGTAATGTTTAATTTTTCGGTAGGCTCATTTATAACAATGTCATTTTTATCGGACTCATAACCATCTCTTCGCATGCTTAGCCAAGCTAATTTTCCTGTAACAGAAAAAGCAGGATTCACATCATATCCCATCATTCCTTCCGACATATTTGTAGTTAGCTTAGTAGCTATGTCGTAAGCATAAATATCTGTATTGGTACTTATCGCATAGGCTTTACCATATTTTTTCTTTGTAACATAAATTACTTGCTTGCCATCCTGACTCCAAATAAAATCTTCGTCTCCACCGGAAGGTTTTTGCGGACAATCATGTGGCTCGTTAGGCATAATATCTAGTGTTCCAACTTCTTCTCCATCTTTAAGGGTATTGATAAAAACATGACCAAAAGCGCCATCTTCCCAAGTATCCCAGTGACGGTAATTTAAATCGTCATAAATCATTACATCCGATTTTTGAAGGTCGGAATAAACATCTTTACCAAAAATTTTAACAACAGCAACATCACGAGAAGAAATACTCATAGCGCCATCAGGAGAAATACGATTATTAGGGATAAGATCTCCCGCCTTAGGGTTTTCAACTGCTTTTCCGCCAATAATAGGCTGGATAAATACCTGGGTTGTTTTTTTGTCTTCAGCAATGTTGTATGTACGAACAGAATACACAACCGATTTTCCATCTTTAGTGATACCCAAAGCACCTACTTTACCCATTTGCAAAAGCATTTCAGGAGTAAGATTTTGCATTTGAGCCATAAGTGCTCCAGCAAATAATAGGATAGAAAGAGAGAGAGTGATTTTTTTCATAGAAGTATGTTTTTAAAAGACTATTTTCTTTATTTGGAGGGCAAAGATAATGGTTTTTTAGGGAAATGGAACGCGGATTACGCTGAAAAAAGGGATAAAAACGGATTTTATAAAGGGAAAGTCAATTGATGAGAAAAATGAATGATACGAATCGTCATTGCGAGTCACGCCCCGAGTAGTCGGGGCAGGATGTGGCAATCTCTTCTAATAAAAGATTCGAATTTTCAACTAGGAGATCCCGTGTCGTTGCAAGGATGACGGTATTAATTCGCAATTCGTACAATTCGTATTTTTTTCGTAACCTGTCTGCCGACAGGCAGGTTCGCTGGGAAAAATTAGTACACAAGCATCCCTATTCTACCTTCGTTTCCTGAAAAATAGACTGCTTTACCTTTTTTTGCTTTACGGCAGGCGTGGTAGGATGTTGTGCTTATTTGTTTCCAGGTTTTACCATTATCGTTGGTTATATCAACGCCTGTTAGTCCGCAGCAGATCCACGTATCGCCCAAAATGTATTCCACACAACTTTTGTATCCTGCAGGTGATTTTTCTGGAAAAATCCAAGTTTTTCCACCATCCGTTGTAAGTGCAGAATTGGGTGTTGCTGAGTCATTAGTGAAATCACCACCAACAACAATGTAGGTCAAAGAATCTTTGATAGCAATGGAGTTTGCACCTGTAGATGTTTTACCTTGAACAAGTGGTAGCTTTATTATTTTACCAGAACCTGTAAATAAGTTACTAGAAACACCCCCAGAAACAAAAACAAATCGACTTTTATCAATTGTTCTGATATTTGTTCCGCTACTTGCAAAACAGGCTTCTGATGTATCAGCGGTTACAATATTAGCGGTTTTCTCCCAAGCATTCCAACTGTCGCCTCCATTAACCGTTTCGGCTAGAAAAAAATTTCCATCAATTGGATCTCCTACAACAATTCCTTGCTTTTCATCCGTAAAATCCATGGCATCCAAAAACATTCCTTTAGCAGTATTTTTATATACTTTTTTCCAACTTTTTCCCCCATTAATTGTCTTTAAAATATAAGCTGGTTCTGCTACTGCCATAATAATAGCAACATCAGTACTAAACGCTTCAATATCTCTAAAATCAGACTTTTCATAGTCTTTTACCACAATCCATTCCCATGTTTTTCCGGCATCAATAGATTTTCCAACAGTTCCTTTGCTTCCACTTACCCACACTATATTATCATCCACTACACTTAGTCCACGCAAAGACAATTTGTCTCCTACATTTAATTCTTTTACGCTTTGTGCGTTTATCGCCATTGCAATAACACTAATACAAATAAATAATATACCCTTTTTATACATTTTTAAAATCCGGTTAAACCATTCTTAGCCTTTGAGGTCAAAGTGCAATCGAATTCAAATATAATCCTTAACTTTATAGTACAATGAAAAAACAAGTCGGAATATTTGTCCCATTCATTTTAGTCGCAATTGCAATAAGTTCTTGCAGCGCTCCACGTTCAATCTTGACCTCCGGAAAAGTACTTCCCAAAAACCAGGTTCGTTTCGGAAAAAACACCACATTTAATATTTCATCAGCACCTATTGAACGCTCCATCAAAGGCTCTATGGATTTAGCAGAAAATGTTTCTAGCAGTGATACGGTTATTTACAACAACCAAATTGCTAATTTAAATTCAGCAGTTATGGCCTATTGCCTCGACCCTATTGGTTACAATACCGAAACATTTTTTAGGTACGGATTGGGACATCGACTAGATATGGGATTTAGAAATACAGGAGGTGCTAATGCTTTTGATATGATGTATCAATTTATGGGTTCAAACAAAAATTGCAATGAATCCGGCCCTTCGACTACGCTCAGGGTGACTGGTGGATTTTATGGAAGTATCGGAGCTCAATATTCATGGCATAATTACCGCTTTGTAAATTTTTACAAATTTGATAAAATTCAAAAACTTTTTGGTTTGGAAATGGAGCGAAAAGACATTACTATTCCATTGGTTTTTAGTAAATCGTTTGGGCCGGAAGAGCGTGTTGGTTGCTTTTCGTTTGGATTAGTTTATTCTCATAGTTTTATCAATTACAAAATAAGCCCTAAAAATATTTATTCGGAAGAAATTATTGCTAACGTTCCAAGAGAATTGCTTCTACCTGTTTCTGGAAAAACACAATTTGATGCTTATGGAACATTTATCAATATTAAATTGGGAAAAAAATATGTGTTCTTCAACTTCTCATTGGCAGCCTATTATCAAAATTATGGCCGATATCCAATGTTAGGAGGCTCCAATGTGCTGTTAAAAGGGATAAGCATTGTTCCGTCATACGGAATGCAATTCAACATTTTTCCAAAAACTAAAAAGAAAGTTGACGAAGGGATCCAAATCTAATTTCCAAAGATTTCTTATATTTATATCAGATTAAAAAAATATGAAAAGAAATCTACTCCTTTTCTTTTTTATTACATGCGTTATTAATGGATATGCCGGAGACAGTATTTCTATTAAAAAGCGTACAATTGCCATCCTGGACTTGACTGCAAGGAACATGGAAGCGAATGATGGAGAATTGTATTCGGCAAAACATATCTTAAAAGTTGCCGGCCTGCCATTTATTGTAACACCTAATGTAAATATTGCAATTAAATATGGTGTGGTGATTCCTTCTTCACGTTTAACAGATTCTGTTTTTACGACTTCTGAATATGATTCAATATACAGTTATGTAAACAGTGGAGGAATATTAATTTCTGCAGGTGTTCGAGATTCTGCATTTTTACCTCTTTTTGGAATTAATACCGCTACATCCACTTCATCGCAGCATCGAATTATTTTTAACATGTCCTTAATGGATCAATCAATGCGTTGGTTGAACGACACCATGGAACAAACTATTAGTATTGGAAAAATATCCTATTCTACCACCATCACTGTAAGACACTTTACACTGGGGAGTGGAATAGAAATGGCACATTATGATGATAATTCTACTGCCATAACAAGAAATAATTACGGAGCGGGGATTGCCTATGGCTTGGGGTTTTCTTTTAAGAACTTAGTACTAACCAACCAAATAAACAAAGATGCCGAAGCACAACGCATCTATTCAAATGGATTTGAACCAACAACTGATGCCTTAATTTTATTTTTGAAAGCAATTTGCACCAAGCATACTCCTTATACCGTTTGGAAACATACGAGTCCCTTTGAAACAAAATCATCCTTAATGATAACGCATGATGTGGATGCAACAACTTCTTACGACACTATGAATTATTATGCTGATTATGAAAACTCGATTGGCCTTTCTTCTACATATTTAATTACAACACATTATTTAGGTGATGGAGCATTGGGAGCTTTTTATAATCCAAGCAGTATTCCCAAAGTGCAATATTTACTTTTAAAAGGTCACAAATTAGCGAGTCACTCTGTTGGTCATTTTACCGATTTTGATTTGGATACTATTGTACCATTGGGTAATTTAGGAAATACGCAAGCTTCTTATCTTCCTTACAATTCAGGAACCGTGGGCTCAACGGTAGGTGCCACTGTTATTGGTGAAGCAGAAGTTTCTAAAAATGTTTTGCAAAATGATTTAGGTGTAAACATCCGAACTTTTAGGGCAGGATATTTATGTTACAACAAAAAATTGGTAAATGGATTAGATACTGTTGGATACGAATACAATTCCACTTATTCTGCCGGAGACGTGTTGACAAATTTTCCTTATCGAAATCATAAAGACAGAAGTTCGTCAGGAATGCTAACAAATGTTTGGGAAATTCCAATGGCCATTTCTGATGTTTTTAATTCGGACCCGATTAGCTATGCAAACTATTCGGCCAAGCAAGCTATTTGGCTGGATGTAGTGAATCGCAATAGAGATAACTATGCTCCCGTTGTTTTATTGGTTCACCCAACACGTATTTTTAAATTGTGGGCCGAGCAAGATTTAATCAATCAATTACCTTCGGGTACATTTACTTCCGACTTAGAAACTTTTGCAGATTATTGGAGAGGGAGAGATAGTATAGAATTCAGTTCAGAATTATCGAACGATACTTTAACCATTACTATCCCATCTTACCAACTTCCATTAAATAATATGCTTAGTTTTATTGTTGATGACGGACAAAATTTAGATTTAGTAAAAGCGCAAGACGAAAATGGAGTTCCCATTTCAATATTTCAAAACATTTGGGATGACAATGGATTGATTCTTCACTTTGGATATTATAGTCCGCTTGGAACAGCCTGGAATGAGTCGGTTGAAGATTATGGCTTAGTGGCAAATGCTTATCCAAATCCATTTACATATACTACAACAGTAGAAATTTGGTTTAAGGAAGATGCGAGTTTAAAAATTGACTTGTACAATGTAATGGGACAACTCATTAACACTAAATCAACAGATCAATTACAAGCAGGTATATACAAACATACTATCGATGCAAACAACCTTCCTGCAGGAACTTATTATTGCAAAATAAGTACAGAAAAAAAATCCATCGTAAAGAAAATTATTCTTTTAAATCACTAATTTTTTTAGTGTCTCAAAACCGACAAGCTTTCTGTTTTAGTACCTGTAGGGTTTGTAGCAGCTATTGAAATTGAATTCATTCCCATATTTATAGGAGCAGAAAAACTAACTATTTTTGTTTTAATGCCATAAGTAAAAGCTATAACTACTCCATTTACTTTCACAACAATATCGCTTTGCATTGCAACTCCATTAACAGTAGCTGTAACATTTAAAACAGGCGTTGAAGCAGTATAAGGATTTGGAAAACCAAAAACAATGGTTGGCATAGCAGCCGGGGTTGAAGCAGTTCCTCCACCTTTTGGAGTTACACTTCCAGGAGGAGTATGAACATTAGGTGTTCCGGGATTAGCAGGATTTGCAGTTGTATCAGGAGTGATTGGGTCGATAGTAGTTGGGCGATATTTTATTATTACCGATTTTGTATCTGTACCTGAAGTATTGGTAGCTGTGATAGTAACAGTATTAGGACCAACAACTAAACTTGCATTAAACTTCACTTGTTTGCTTGAGGCATTATAGGTGAATGCAGTGAGGTTTACTCCGTTTACCTTAACAACTATACTACTTGCTGTGA
This sequence comes from Bacteroidota bacterium, assembly GCA_023251805.1. Taxonomy (GTDB): domain Bacteria; phylum Bacteroidota; class Bacteroidia; order 2-12-FULL-35-15; family 2-12-FULL-35-15; genus 2-12-FULL-35-15. The sequence continues at coordinate 46,893 of JAHEYB010000019.1, forward strand.
GCACATTTACAACAGTTGCTTCCACATTATAAACGGAAGTGGTAGTTCCAATACCCATACTGGTAGGATTTACGAACGTAACAATTGGTGCAGGCATAGCTACCGGAGCAGAATAAATAATAGTAGTTGATTTTGAATCGCTACCTGAAGGAGTATTCGCAGAAATGGTAACATTATTTCCTCCTGCAATCAAACTTGCAGTCAATGCTAATTGTTTAGTAGCAAGATTATAAGTAAAAGAAATAGATCCACCATTTATAGTTGCAGTAATTTGAGAAGAAGCAGTAACATTCAATACCGTAGCATTTACTGTTGCTGTTGCAGTAGAAGTATTAAATGGATTGACACTTGGAGAAGTGATTGTAACAACCGGAGCTGGAGATGCTACAGGCTGAGAATAAATAATTGTTTGTGATTTTGAATCACTTCCTGATGCAGTACTTGCAGAAACACTTACAATGTTAGCACCAGCAATTAAACTCGCAGCAAAACTAAATTGTTTTGTTCCTACATTATATGAAAAAGCAGAAGTAGAAACACCATTCAATGAAACAGATATTTGAGAAGCAGCAGCAACATTTAATACAATTGCAGTTATGGTTGCAGCATTGCTGGATGTATTAAACGGATTTACAGTTGGTGACGTTATAGTAACAATCGGAGCAGGTAAAGAAACCGGTTGAGAATAAATAAGCGTTTGTGATTTTGAATCACTACCCGATGGTGTGCTAGCGGTAATGGTTACCACATTAGCACCTGAAATTAAATTCACTAAAAATGAAAACTGTTTGGTGGCCATATTGTATGTAAAAGCACTGGAAGCGGCACCATTAAATGTTGCTGAAATTTGTGAAGGAGATGTAACATTTAAAATAATTGCATCAACACTTACCAGACTAACAGTTGTATTAAACGGATTTACTGCAGGTGAAGTGATTGTAATAATCGGAGCGGGGGCAGTAACAACCGGTTGACTATAAATGATGGTAATTGATTTTGAATCAGCACCTGCAACGTTCGTTGCTGAAATAGTAATGGTGTTTGCTCCTGCCATTAAATTTGAACTGAAATTTAATTGTCCGGTTGAAGGATTGAAGGCCAACATTCCTGAAGGCATAGGCGCGCCATTTGTTGTCACAGAAATTTGCCCAACTGAAGTTACATTTTGCACAATCGCATTTATAGGAAGAGAAGAAACACTTGAAGTAAACGGATTTATTGCAGGATTCACTATTGTAATAAATGGTGGAGGTGTAACATTCGTTATCGCATAAATGATGGTAGTAGATTTTGAATCACTTCCTGACGCATTTGTCGCAGAAATTACAAATGTATTTGCACCTGGATTTAAATTACTACTTACAGTTAATCCGTGACTAGAAGGATTAAAAATAAAACTACCAGTTGCAACTCCATTTATTGTTATTCCAATTTGACTTTGTGATGCAACATTTAAAACAGTAGCAACAACAGTAGCATTATTCATTGTAGTTGAAAACGGGTTAGAGCTCGGACTAGTAATAGTAATCATAGGAGCAGGTGCGGGTGGAGGAACAATAATTTGTGTTTCATACAATACTGTTGCATTATCTGTTGTGCTTCCATTTCCATTAGTAGCAGTAATCATAAAAGAATTACTTCCATTTAAAAGCATTAAGGGAAAAGCAAACTGATGCGATGTTGCATCGTAAGTAAAATTGGCATTACTCACTCCATTATAAACCAAACCAATATCACTTTTAGAAGTAACACCTTTTACAGTAGCTCTAACAGTGTAACTTTGTGTAGTAGATGTATAAGAACTAACGCTTGGATTTGTAATTATAACTGTTGGTTTATCTCCGGACGTTGTAACAATATTGTTGGTTGTATTGTTGTTTGTAATAGTTGTTGTATGGTGTGCGCCTCTTCCAAAACTAAATTTCAACCATACAGAAGAATAGTGGTATTTATCTTTGTTTGAGCTTAAGGTATTTTCATTTGTCCATTGTTGCCCATCCAATCCATCGTGCAGCGCCCAAGTCATTTTGTGTTCTAAACCCATCGAAAAAACTGGAGTAAATTGATATCCTAAACCAACTCCAACGGATGGCATGAATTTCCAACGAGCATTTTCACTTCCTTCAGCAAACGTCTCATAAGAGCCATCGTATAAATTATTTAAAGAAGAAGTTATTTGAGAACCATTTGCTGTTCCATTTGAATCAACACTGATATAATTATAACGAATATCGCTTCCATCTAACTGGTCGGTTTTTGCAACGGCTTTTGTTATTCCTAAACCTCCAAAAACATAAGGATAAATTTTTGTTTTGTTACGCATGCGATTTGCACCAATAACAAGTTCAAGCGATAATTCATTAATTGAGGTTCTATAGTTTTGGTAAACAAAACCGCCATTTGAATAATAATTCAGATTATTATCATATGCACCGGTCAAAATAGGATTATTTGCAATTCCCATCGACTTTTTTGAATCTTGACCATAAGCAGTAGCATTTAAATAACGGAATCTCCATCCCCAATCCAAGGCATTTTTATCGTTTTGGGAATACATTTGTCCTAAGGTAAATCCTCCTGCCCCTCCAAGCTTTTTCATTTTGATGTCGCTTTGCAGCCAAGATGCACCAATATTAAAACCTAATTCAACTGGATGAGTTGTTTGCGCGTTCGAAATACCGTTAGATAGTATCAGTGTTAAAAGGATGATGGAAATAAATATTCTTTTCATAAATAGCTTATTTTTAGTGGCATTTGCATTTATTGTGCCGAATTTCTATTTCGCTAAAAAAGTCCCATCCCTGCTATTAGGGACAGGACTTTTAAGGCTTGTCAATAGGATATTTTGTTTATTTTTTCTTGCTTAAAATCTTAAACTCTGTTCTACGGTTTTTAGCATGTTCTTCCTCACTACATTCTACACCATCCGCACATTTATTGATTAACCTGCTTTCACCATAACCTTTACCGGATATTCTATCTTTGGTAATTCCACCTTTTAAGATATAATCAACAGCCGCTTTTGCTCTTTGCTCTGATAATTTCAAGTTAAATTCAACGGTAGAGCGTGAATCGGTATGAGCCGCCATATCAATAATCAGGTTTTGATTATTTTTCATTATATTAATTACCTTATCAAGCGTTTTTGCTGCTTCAGGCAAAATTTTGGACTCACCATAGTTGTAATATACATTTTCAACAATGGTTAAACTATCCTTTTTAGCTTGGTCTTTCAAAAGCAACACTTTCAACCAAGGGTCATCTACATATAAAACTCCAAGTTTGTTTTGGTCGGATGGCAAAATCGTAAATTTAAATTTACCATTAGAACGAGTAAATTCTTTCACAACAACACCTTTTACATTCGTCAACAAAATTTTGTTAAATGCTTTTAATTTTGAATCACTTTCATCCAAGGCAAACAATATAGTTTGGTCGGCCGGCAAGTTTGTAAATTGGAAGCTACCATTTGCATCGGTTTTGGTAGTTTGTAAAATTTCTCCCTTTTCGTTTACCAAATTCACAATTGAGTTGGCTAATGGTGCTTTATTTTCACTTACTAAATTACCTTTCAAGTCGAAACGCAATTCGCTGTCTTCCACTGTCATTAATTTCAACGTAACTTTATCAGCTGCTAGGAAAGAAAATTTAAAATCACCCGTATCGCCCGACTTAGTAGTTTGTAATTCCTTACCGGATTTGTTAGTGATAATAATTTTAGTGTTAGGAGACAACTTAGTATCATTCTCATCTACTTTTACTAAAAAGTTTTGGTCGGCAGGCAAATCAGTAAATACAAAAGCTCCAAATGCGTTGGTAGTAGTTGTTTGCACAATTTCACCTTTGTCATTTAATAAATTTACTTTTGTGTTTGCAAAAGGCATTGAAGGATTTTCACCATATAATAAATTTCCGGCAATGGTTACATCATCTCCTGCGCCTAGCTCAGGAAGAGCATTTGGATCGGCCGGTAAATTTTGAAATACAAATTTTCCACCTTTATCATTAATAACCGTAACACGAATGATTTTATCTTTTTCATCCGTTAAATAATATTTTCCTTTGTCTTTAAAACGAGGATCGCTTTCATCTAACTTCACCATATATCGCTTATCAGGATCCAATTTATCGAACTTAAAAAATCCTGTATTATCAGTTGTAGCTACATTAATAATTTTCCCATCGTCTGTAAGTAACATCACTTCTGCATTTTTTGCAGGATCGTTAATATTTTTACTAAATAAAATCTTGCCCGCAACAGTTAAGAATTTATTTAATGCAACAAAACTATAGATATCATCAGACCCCAAACCTCCCGCTCTATCTGAAGAAAAATAACCCTTTGTTTCTTCTGTGAAGAAAATGCCAAAATCATCGGTTATAGAATTTAGTGGAAGTCCGAGATTTTTTGCTTCAGTATATTTTCCATCTACTTTTGAGCTTGAAAAAATATCCAATCCTCCAAAGCTGGAATGTCCATCAGAAGAGAAAAACAATACGCCATCTTTTCTAATAAAAGGAAATACTTCTGACCCTGCTGTATTAATTTGTTCACCTAAATTTTGTGGCTTCCCCCAAGCATCTCCTTCTTTTTTACAAACATAAATATCTGTTCCACCCAAACCACCCGGCATATCTGAAGCAAAGTACAATGATTGACCATCTGCTGAAATACTAGGATGTGCTGTAGAGTATCCATCGACATTATATTGGAACGGTTCTGCTTTACTCCAAGAATTCCCATGTGCTTTTGAAATATACAACTTAGGAAGGTTGACAAAATTTTTGTCTTTTTTATTTAAAACATAATTTACCCGCGTTAAATACATTACATTTTGTTCCGCATTAAAACAAACCGGACCATCGTGATAGTTGGTATTAATTTGCCAAGAAAAAGATTTTACTTTTTTGGAAATGGTTGATTTCCCATCAGCGGTAGTACTTATAGAAGACGAATAAACATTTAAAAAAGGTTGTTTGTTCCAACCATAACTGCTGTAGTTGATGATGTCTTTTGTACGTTCAGAAATAAAAACCAAATCATTTTTATAAACAACGGGGGAAAAATCGGAATGAACTGAATTTAAATTTGCAACTGAACTCACTTCAAATTGTTGAACTCTAGAAATCCACAATTTAATTTCTTCGCAAGACTTTACTGATAATTCGGCCCTTTTATCATTAGGAGAAGAGTTTGCATAAATTTTGAATTGCTCTTTTGCTTCATCAATCTTTCCATTATTTTTAAGCACCATTCCATAATAAAAATTATTGATTGGTGTAACACCCGATTGTTTCACTAATTGAGCATAATAACCTTCCGCTTCTTTGTAGTTTTTTGTCAAACGATAGCTATTGGCTATTTTCTCAAGAGCTTCTTTGTTATCCTTTTTCTTCACAGCTTTTTTGTATAGCTGAATGGCTTTGATATACTCGTAGTTATCATAATACTTATTTGCCCTTTTCAATTGTGCAAACGAAGTGTTTACTATAATTACCAACAATATTATTCCTATCGATTTTATCTTTTTCATAAACTAATTAAACAATGAATATCCTTACAATTACAAATATCGTGGTGATGTTATTTTTGATTTTGAAATATTAAAATCATATCCTAACATAATTTCGTGGCTACCACCGCCAACTTTTCCAATTTTATTGATACCATAATCAAAAGAGTACCCAAGCTTAAATTTTTCTGTGATATTAAATTGTGCATATGCAACAAAACCATAGGTGCTTCTAGCAGATAATCCAACCCACATCCTTTGCTTCAGCAAAAAACTCAAATTGATATCAGCTGTAGAAGGAGAACCTTTTGCAGCTTTCACCATTAATGAAGGATTGAAAATTAAATTTTCGGAAATAGACCATGCTTTTCCGAATGTAAAAAACATATGTGGTGCTAATTTTCCATTATCTCCATTTAATGTCGAAACCGATGTTAATCTACCGCTATACAAATGGGTTGCACTAAACCCAACATACAATGTATTGGTATAATAATACAAACCGGCATCCGCTGTAGGAACAATCTGAGAAGTTTGATTGTGAGTATTGTATACGTCTCCTTGGTCTTTGTAGATGATATCATCCCAATTATAAGTATAATTAAAAATACCTGCACGCAAACCAAACGATAATTTTCCATTTTTAATAGGAATACGATAAGCATAAGAGCCCATTGCACCGATACTTTTTTTAGGGCCAATTTGGTCAGCAATAACAGAAAAACCGATACCTACTTTTTTCTTTTTCAAAGGACCATGAGCCGAAACAGTTTGTGTTTTTGGTGCACCATCAATTCCTGTCCACTGACTACGAATAAAAGCAGAAGTGCTAACAGCTTCTTTACTTCCAGCATAAGCAGGATTGATTGCCATTTGATTAAACATATACTGACTGTACTGTGGATCTTGCTGAGCAAATAGTTGCGCTGCAGTCACAAAACAAAAAGCAAAAATTAACAATTTTTTACTCATGGGAAAATAAGTTTTAAATGTATTCATGAATACTTCGTATTTCGTTGTGTTATTTTTAAAAATATTTTTATTCTCAATTAATGCGTTAATTCAATCCAACCTTTGTAGGTCCTTCCACTTCCTTCAACAACATAAAAATAAGTGGCATCAGGAAGTTCGCCACCTTTACTATTTGTTCCTTTCCATACTTTTCCTTCGGTGATATTATCATAATCTTTTGCGCTCCATACTTTATCACCCCATCTGTTAAAAATTGTAACTGAATTATCTTTAACAAATTCAATTCCTGGAATTGTCCAGAAATCATTATTTCCATCATTATTAGGTGTGATACCATTATAAAAACTTAATGAATCAGCACAATCAACTTGCGCTTCACCAATAACAACCGAATCATCTACAACAAAATTCCCATCATCTACATGGAAATAATATGTGCCGGGAGCAAGATTTGATTGATTGGCACTACTATCGTTTATAGGAGATAACCAATAAAATACAACAGGACCTGTTGCTGATAAAATGTTAAGAGATGCGCTACCATTATTTGCACCAATACAAGAAGCATCGGCAAAAATCACATTCGCATCCAAGGAACTATTAGCAGTGTTTGGCTGATGAAAACCTTGTGTCAGCACTTTCACATTTAAAGGAGCGGTAGTTGGAGCATAGGTCCAAATAATTGGCTCACCAATAGTATAATCAATTGTTCCCCAAGGTAAAACAGCTGAGGTTCCACCGGAGCTAAGAACATCTCGCATGGGAGGATTGTTCTGCACTTGGCCAACTGTTGTTAATTGCAATACTAACAATAACAAGCAGACTAGCGATATATGTTTTCTATTTATCATTTTGATAAATTAAATAGGTTTATTATTTCTGTTCTGATTTTGCTTTTTCAATTTCTTCTAATTTTTTTAGAAGCATTTCAATTTGTTTTTGTTGTTTTTCAATTTGAGATTGTTGTTCTTGCATTCCTTTTACCAAAACAGGAATTAATGCACCATAATTCACAGCTTTTATTGTAATTGTTTTGTCAGTTAAATTACCATCATCGCCCATTATCGGATGTTCTGACTCTTTCACCATTTCTGGGAAAACAGTTTCTAAATCCTGAGCCATAATTCCATATTGCTTTACTTTAGAAAAGTGCATAAATGGGAACTTTTCATTATCAAAATAATATGTTTTAACCGGAAGTTTGCTTATCTGATTTAATGCTCCGGAATAATCTGCAACATCTCGTTTTAATCGTTGATCGGATGTCAACCAACTTCCACCACTTGCAAAAGCATCA
>JAHEYB010000020.1 GCA_023251805.1 Bacteroidota bacterium
AACACTCACAAGGATAAAGTACCAGGTGATTGGATGTGCAAACAAACACTCACTGGCGCAGAACGTTATATCACTCCGGAATTAAAAATTTACGAAGAAAAAATATTAGGTGCCGAAGAAAAAATTCAAGCATTGGAATTAAAATTATTTAGTGATTTGGTAATTGAATTGATGGATTTTATTTCCGTCATTCAACTGAACGCCTCTTTGATTGGTCGAATTGATTGTCTTTTATCTTTTTCTGTAATTGCACAGAAAAATAATTATGTGCGGCCACATATTTTTGAAAACGATATCTTAGACATTAAAGATGGTCGTCACCCAGTAATTGAAAAACAATTACCACTAGGAGAAGAATACATTGCCAATGATGTTTATCTCGACAATAATCAGCAGCAAATAATTATGATTACAGGACCTAACATGAGTGGGAAATCAGCACTATTGCGACAAACAGCACTAATTGTATTGATGGCACAAATGGGAAGTTTTGTTCCTGCCAAACATGCTAATTTAGGATTGGTGGATAAAATATTTACAAGAGTTGGAGCATCCGATAATATTTCTTCAGGTGAATCAACCTTTATGGTTGAGATGAATGAAACGGCAAGTATTTTAAATAATTTATCTGATAGAAGTTTAATTTTATTAGATGAAATTGGTCGTGGTACAAGTACTTATGATGGTATTTCCATTGCTTGGGCAATTGCTGAATTTATTCACGAAAACCCTTCTGCAAAAGCGAAAACATTATTTGCAACACACTACCATGAGTTGAATGAGATGACTGGTACAATGCCACGCATTAAAAATTACAATGTGTCGGTAAAGGAAGTTGGAAATAAAATATTATTTATGCGCAAACTGGTTCCTGGAGGTAGCGAACATAGTTTTGGAATTCACGTAGCAAAGATGGCAGGAATGCCGAAAAAAGTATTGGACAGAGCAAATGAAGTTTTATCGGAATTAGAAAAACAAAGAGATACAGGAAGTTCAAAGTCGAAAGTTCAAAGTTCAAAGAAAACAAATGCTATCTATGGAACTGTTCAACCAACAACTCACAACCAAGAACAAACAACTGAAATGCAACTTAGTTTTTTCCAATTGAATGATCCTGTTTTAGAAAATATAAAAGATGAATTACAAAAGACGGATATTAATACTTTAACGCCTGTTGAAGCTTTGATGAAATTGAATGAAATAAAGAAGATGATTGGAGGGTAAACCCGAAAGGTTGAAAGGTTGTAAAGTTAGGAGGTTGAAAAGTTTGTTATAGCAATTACATCAACTTTATAACATTCTAACTTTTAAACTTTCCAACAGGTTATTCGTTTTCCGAATCCCAAGCAAAAAATAATTCCTTCAAATATTTATTTTCTTCAGGAGTGATTTTTTTATCTGCTTTTACAATTTTAACTGCAAAATTTAGAAAATCGGTTCGTTCTTGAGGAATGGAATCTTCATAAAAATCGTTCATAGCATTATTAAAATGCATAAAATAATCTTCTGATGGCAAAGCACTTAAAATTGCCATCTCACCATCTAAATCCACTCTAAAAGGGAAGCTATCTTTTAGGTACTTTATTATTACCTTTCCTTCGGCAACATCAAAGTCCCCATCTACTTGTGACAGTATCATTAACATATGATAACCTGCCATTACTTTGTTCATTTTCACCATAACGCTATTTTTTACCCTATAAATATACATTTTATGAGCAAAATAGCAGTATTTAAAGCTAAATTAAGCTGAAAATGATTTTGCAGAAATGTTTTGCAGAATTAAAAAAATACTTACTTTTGCAATCCCAATCCCCATTTTGGGATTGAAATTAATGCGAAAGTAGCTCAGTTGGTAGAGCGCGACCTTGCCAAGGTCGAGGTCGCGGGTTCGAACCCCGTCTTTCGCTCCAAAGGAATCCCTCTCCTTTATTGAGAGGGTATTTTTTTAGTGATTCGGTATACTACCATTGTCGAATTAGGAATGCCCAGGTGGTGGAATTGGTAGACACGCAGGACTTAAAATCCTGTGTCCATTGCGGACGTATCGGTTCAAGTCCGATCCCGGGTACCATAAAGCAGAAAAGCGGTTTTTCATTAATTTGAGAGCCGCTTTTCGCTTTATGGTACTGAAGCGAACGAGGAACGAGTTCTGCTTCAAGTGCAAAGTTCGATAAATTCAACCCACGGTGTACAATGAGGTAGAAAGGGCTTCGATTTGTTTCGTGGCCCTTTTGAATTTTATTCTGCCCTTTCACTTCACTGTCCTGAAGTGAAATGAGCTTGCGAGTTTCTACTTCAGGGCAAAAGTTCAATAAATCTAACCCGCAGGGTACAAAAGCATAAATCAAATCAAATAATCTGTTTTTTCATTGCTCAATAGATTCACAATATGTCTTATCGATGATAGCGCGAGCGTATCTTTTATAATGTAAGTAAACGCACCGAATTTTAATGAATTGGTGGCTATCTGAAGATTTTCTTGTCCGGATAACATTACCACATACGTTTCTGGTCTCAACTTCTTTATTTTTTTCAGGATATTTAAGCCATTTTTGGCATATTTTTTACCTGAGTTTAAAAAGTAATCCAAAATAATGATGGAGGGGTTTAAATGTATATTCTCTAAACAATCTTCACCTGTTTGATAGCAATAGACTTTACACATCGTATCTTTTTTGAGATGGAAACCCAATGCATATAAATAGGACTGGTCATCATCCACGATAAAAACAGAAATCTCCTGCTCTTTTTTTATCTTATTCTCGGTTCTATTTTCATCGATGACTTCCATTGCCAATTGATTTTAAGAACTGTTTAAACTCTTTATTCAAATGGGGTACTGCCAGCACTTAAATCCAATGTTTCAAAATGCCAATTTCCTTCAATCGGTTTGATACTCATAACAGGAATTCGAGAGTGGTTAATAATTTGTTTTGCAAAAGCTCCTAAAAACATGCCGGTAAGTTGTGATTCATGGTCGGTCATGATAATAATCAAATCTCCTCTTACCTCATCAGCATATTGCATTGTTTCTACTGCCAGATTTTTTCCTTGGACAATTTTTTGGCTGTATTTGATTTTCGCTTTCTTTAACGCTTTTTCTACTGCTTCAATTTTAATCATGAACTTGTTTTTGTCCATCTCTTCATCTTCTTCCTCAATCAATCCCAAGATGTTTACAAAAGCGCCATAATGTGCAGCCATCTCAATGGCATAATCCACTTTTTGGCGGGAATGCAATGAATTATCGATTGGGAGAATAATGTTTTTAAATCCGATTCTTTCGGAAGAAGATTGAAAAGTAATAATTGGGCAAGGTGACACACTTGTTGCTTTATGGGCATTACTACCGATAAAATATTCTTCAAATCCTTTGGCACCGTGTGTTCCCATCACAACCACATCAATATTATTCTCTCTCACAACTTCACAAATCTGCGACACCACTCTTCCTCTACTAATGATGCACGTTGGTTGAATGCCATACCGTGTTTTTATTTTTTCAGCCTGCTCTTCCAAACTTCTACGGATATTTTTCTCCACTTCATCCGTATCAACTGCAACAAGCGCTTCGGGATCATAAACAGTATAAACAAATTCTGTCAATTCAATTACATGGAGCAGATATAAATCTGCTTTAAACAAACTGGCCATGAAAGATCCCTGTTCAAATGCAAGTTGTCCTGTGTCGGAAAAATCCATCGGTATGAGGATTTTTTTAATTTCTAGCCTTTTCATTTTGTTTAGGTTTTAAGGGGTTATTGATACGCATATAAAATGACTATAAATAATGCTATAAAAAAAATTAGGCAAAAAATAATATTGAGATGCGTCATTCCTTTTTGTTCGTTAGACGAAATTTTGTCTAAGAATGTATTGATAATCTTTTTTACTTGTTGTATGGAGTCGTCTTCTTTATAAAGATAATCATATGCACCTGCTTTAATTAATTCCTTTTCAACCGCTTCATCCTCATTTCTGGTTAAAAACACAACTGGAATTTTTGGATTGTATTTTTTTATTTGTTCAAAGGTTTCTTTTCCATTAATTCCAGGAAGCCAGTAATCCAATATAACTAACATTGGGTTTAATCCCATGTGTTCTATGCATTCTTCACCTGACTTAAAACCAAGACATTGAACAATGCTATCGTTCGACAATTTATACTCTAACATCAAAGAGTACATTTCATTATCTTCAACAATAAAAACCAGTCTTTTTTGAATCGCATCCATATGTTTGTTTTTGTGGTTTAAAGAAATAATTTATATACCATTACTAGGCCTACTCCAACAACTAGAAACAAAATTGCACCGGTAAGCCATAATTTGTATTTTTTCAAGCGCTTAGAGGTTGTTATATTTTTTATAATATTTTTTAGTGTTGCATGAATTTTAAAAAAAACATTATCATTCTTTATCACATAATCATAGGCGCCTTCTCTAATACTTTCAAGAGCCACTTCTATTCTATTTTGACCAGAAATCATAATTACAGCCATTTCAGGATTGGTTTGTTTAATTTTACGAAGAACAGAGCGACCATCCATAGCGTGAGGATTAAATCCGTTTAATACATAATCAAGAATAACAACGTCTGGCTTTTTTTCAGTGATATTTTTCAAAAACTCCTCACCAGTTTGAAATAAATTAATTTGAACAGCGCTACTAATTTTTTGCTGTAAAAAATATTTCATCGACTTCAAAAATAGTTCGTCATCGTCTACGATGCAAATAGTTAGTGGCTCTGTATTTTTCATGGCGATTGATTTTAAATATTTTATTTTCAAAAATAAAGAGACGAATTTTAAGTGTTTTTGGTACTGGTATTTGTTTAAATATTACGAAAGAAACGATGAATTTTTGTTCATTTTCGTTGAACGTATTTAAATTGGAGGTGAGCGAATTAAATATATTGTTAAAAAATGAGACCTTATTTAGCATACTTTTTAACTTGCTGTAATAACTTTTTAAAATTGATTGGCTTGCTTACAAAATCAACTGCCCCTAAGCCAATGGAATGCAAAACAACATCCGCCTTATCTAAAGAAGAAATAATGATTATGGGGATATTATTAAAATAGAATTGCTTCAACAAGCTCAGCAAACCCAAACCTGAAATATTGGGCATCATTACATCTGAAATAATTAAATCAACTTTTACTTTATTGATAATATCAAGTGCTTCATACCCATTTTCTGCTAAAACAGTATCATATCCCACTCCTTTTAAATTGTGTGAAATTGCTTCTAAAAGCATTTTATCGTCATCTACAATTAAAATTTTCATAAGCTCAGTTTTTAAATTCTTAACAATCCATATACAATAAATGCAATCACTGACGCCAGCACAACAAGCTCACAAATTATAAAAAACAAAGAAGTAACTTCTATATCTCCAACAATATTTGTGATAATATTATTAATTCGTAATAATGCTGTTTGAGTTTTTGAAATATAGTCGTACGCCCCATTATCCATACAATCAATAGCAATATTGAGGCTATCTTGAGAAGACAGCATAATCACTTTGGTTTTAGGATTTAATTTTTTGATTTGCTTTAATATAGAAATACCGTTCATTGCATTAGCAATTTTAGAATTTAGATAATAATCTAAGATTACTACGGTAGGTTTTTTCTTCATCTGCTTCAAACAGTCTTCACCAGTTTGAAAAGAATGTATCTCCACTGAGTCAATATTACTTGACAGGGAAAGCTGAAGAGCTTTCAAGTACAATATATCATCGTCAACAATAAACACATTCACTTTTTTATGTACTCGGGATTTTTTTCGCTTTTTACTTGGATAATTAAGCAAGTAGCTAATTAAACGTGGTGATAGGTGCATTGAGCCATCGTGATTACCAGGGGGTGTTTTAACTAAAGTTTCCATGAGTCTATACTTTTTTTATAGTATACGTAGCCAGAATAGGAAACTAATCGATTTTCGTTAAAATGGAGAAAGTGATAGGTAAACGAACAGAAATCGCAGTAAACAAAAAAATGAATTTAGATAAACAACTTTTTCTCAATTTCTAGCTGTTCTATAGCTACTTCACACACACTTTTTATCTTTGATACCATTTCAGGCAATTGCTCCATATTTGTTCTTTTTAGACAATTTTCTTCAATCGAAATAATCACGGGCTCTAGCTCTTTTATCCCCATAAAAGCAAAAGAAGCTTTGATTTTGTGTGACACAGCATGTAATCCTGTCCAGTCTTTTGAATTTAAACATCTTTCCATGGTATCCAAAGCTTCTGGTGTTTGAACCATAAATACAGATATCATTTGGGAAATAAATTCATTGCTTCCGTTTGATAAATCTTTTAAATAAGTAAGATCTATGTATTTTTTGATAGTTTTCATTTGTAGAAGTATTAAAATTATTTTTCAGAAAAATTATTTTTTTGTAAAACAGAAATTATTTTTGAGTGTAACACTTTAGTGTCAAAGGGTTTTGATATATAATCGTTCATTCCAGCTTTGATACATTTTTGTGCCTCTCCCGACATGGCGTGTGCTGTCATTGCAATAATTGGTACTTGACATCCCGATTCTTTCGACATCCTCCTTATGGCCCGTGTTGTTTCATATCCATCCATTTCAGGCATTTGAATATCCATTAAAATTACATCGAACCTACCATTTCCAATTTTTTCTAATGCAATGAGCCCATTTTCAGCAACCTCTACTTCCCAATTCCAATCTGTCAAAACTTTTTTTGCTAAAATTTGATTTAAAAGATTATCCTCAACAAGTAGAATTTTTAGTCCTGAAAAATTTTCCACCATTCTGTTTTCTTCAACGATGTCCATTTTGTCCAATGAACTTGGCATATTCTTTTTAAATTTCAGATTAAACGTAAAAACAGAGCCAATTCCCAATTCACTTTGAACTGCAATGCTTCCACCTTGTAATTCTATTAATTGTTTTACAATGGTCAAACCTAAGCCTGTCCCGCCATATTTTCTGGTTGTTTCATTACTAGCTTGAGTAAATCCATTAAATATCGAAGTCTGCTTATCAATTGATATTCCAATACCGGAATCTTTGACAGAAAACTGAATATCATACTCAGTATCAGATTCCGATATTAAATCTACTTCTATTCGTATTTCTCCTTTTTCAGTAAATTTTATTGCATTACCAAACAAATTGAGTAATATCTGATTCAATCTAATTGGATCGCCAATCAGTACCGAAGGAATACGCTTATCTATTTTTGTAATCAGTTCAAGATTTTTTTCGACCAGCTTTTGAAGCATCAATTCTGAAAGTGTTGATATTAATTGAGGCAAACTCAATTCAATTTGCTCGAAGGCAAACTTCCCAGACTGAATTTTTGAAAAGTCAAGAATATCATTAATAATAACAAGTAAATTTTCTCCTGATGTTTTTACTGCGTCAATGTATTGTTTTTGCTCTTGATTCAGTTCAGTTTTTAAAATCAAATTTGTAAATCCTACGATTGCATTCATTGGGGTCCTAATTTCATGACTCATATTCGCTAAAAACTGCTCTTTCACTTTCATGGAATCTTCCAGTTCTTGTTTTGCCTTAATCAATTGATTTAAGGCCTTATTTCCTTTCATTAACGAATGTTCAGCAATCTTATTTGCACTCAAAAGTTCCTGCTCTATTTGTTTTCGAACCGTAATATCCGAATCGATAGCAATAATTCTCTCCACCTCACCTGTCTTTCCAAGAATTGGAGTTAAAGTAGTAATTACCCAATACTCGTTTCCATCCTTTGAAAAATTTTTACTTTCATAAGTAACCGGTTTTTTATCTATAATAATCGATTCGTATGAACTATTTTGTTTTGAAAGACCTGTATTATAACCTTGTCTCAATAACTCCCCATGTGTATTTAAAACTTCATCGAGTTTATATCCGGTTAACTTTGTAAACCCTTCATTTACCCATTCTATCCTTCCTTTACCATCAGCAATAATTACCGAATTGTAGGATTGAGTAGCAGCCAAAACGAGTTTCTCCATTTCTTCTTCATGCAATCGGTCTGTCACATCTTGATCAGTACCAACCATTTTCACTGCCAACCCCAATTCACTTCCCATCACTTCTCCTCTAGCATGCAATGTTTTTACAACTCCGTTGTTAAGAATAATTCTATAATAAAAATTAAATGGCTGACACTTTTTTATTGATTCTTTGATTATTTCTTTTGTATAAAACCAGTCACTAGGATGAATCATTTCATGGATTCTTTTAATTGAAATGGCATCTCCTTGAGGATCCATGCCATGAATTCGATACAATTCATCCGACCAGGTAATTGTATTATCCGCAATATCCCATTCCCAACTTCCAATGTGCGCAAGCTTTTGTGCGTCTGCAAGCTTCAAGCGTTCATTGAGCAAATCGAGTGATTTTTCTTCTAGCTTTTTTTTGTTTTCGGAAAGCTTCTTTAAAAGTTTATAACGCTCAATACTATAATTAATTGAACGTGTCAACTCTTTTCCATTAACTTTTCCTTTAATTAAAAAATCTTGCGCACCCAACTTCATTGCATTCAGTCCTGTGGATTCATCTTCATATCCAGTGAGAACAATGATGGGAGTTTCAGGAGAGTATTCGTACACCTTTTTAAATGTATCTAAACCTTTACTATCAGGCAATGAAAGATCCAAAATAATAATATTGAATATATTATTTTCCAAAAGCTCAAGGGCTTTTGATAGAAGAGCAGTTGTTGAAAGAGAAAACATTGTATTAAATGAGCCTTTCAAATAAACATCCAACAATCGTGCATCACCAGGATTGTCTTCAACGAGCAATATATTTATTTTCTCTTCCATAAAGAAAAATTTATTTTATCCAGTTTATTTACCATACTTTTTTATTGTAAAGTAAAAAGTATTTCCTTTTTCCTTTTCTGATTCAACCCAAATTTTTCCACCATGTCTTTCTACTATTTTTTTGCAGATTGCCAATCCAATTCCCGTTCCAGGATACCTCTCTATTGTATGAAGTCGCTGCAAAATAACAAATATTTTTTCCGAATATTCTTTTGGAATATCTATGCAATTATCTTTAACAGAAAACAAATATTCCTTATTATTTGATTTACAAGAAATTACTATTTCAGGATTTTCTACACTTTTATATTTTATTGCATTTTCAATAAGGTTTTGAAACAATTGACCAATCAAAACGCTATCACCATAAATGTTTGGCATTTTTTCAAATTTAACAACAGCATCACTCCTGCTTATTTTATCGTTTAGGTTTTGTAATACATCTGCTAAAAGAGTATTCATATTGATATGTTCAAATGGTTTCGCCCTGTTAACTCTTGAATATTCAAGTAAACTATGAATCAGATTCCTCATCCGTGCGGCTCCGTCAATGGCATAATTTATAAAATCTTTCGCGTCTTCATCTAATTTATCTTTGTAGCGATCCTCTAACAATTGTACATAACTTGTAATCATTCGTAAAGGTTCTTGAAGATCATGTGAAGCGACATATGCGAATTGCTCTAACTCAGCATTTGAGCGAATTAACTCTTGTGTTTTTTGTTTTAATTCCTCTTCAGCATTTTTACGATAAGTGATATCTCGAATAACTGAAAGAAATTGCGTACGCCCATCTACATTAATTTTTCTTATAGAATATTCAATGTGCAATTTTTGCCCATCTTTACGTACAACAATTGTTTCTCCGGTATCGCCTATTTCATCACCGGAAATACGTTGTTTCAAGCGCTCTGAAAGCTTCTCTTTTTCCTCGGGAACAACAATGTCCATAAAAGATGGCAAATTCATAATCTCATTTTTATTGTAACCATATAAGGAGCATAGTGCATCATTGGCATACAGAATCGACTCACCTTCTGTAATAGCAATTCCCTGTCCCATCTCTCCTTGTGTTTCAATTAGTGTTTCATACAAGTCTTTTTGCTTTCGTAAACTTTGTTCACTACGAATACGCTGATTTGTGTTCTGCTCTAATTCTGAAACCATCTTATTAAAAGAGAAGGCTAACGTTCCTATTTCATCTTTAGAATACATTTTTGCTTTGTCATCAAATTTTCCTTTTGATACACTTTCAGAAACTCTAATTATTTCTCCTATTCCTCGTGTTATTCCAAAACTTACCGAAATAGTAAGAAGAAGTCCCGTTAATTCAACCGTTAAAGCAATTGCAAACAAAATTGTTAAAATCAAATTCTCTAACCATCTAGAACCTTCTCCCAAAGTGTAAGAAAAATCATCTTCTAGAGTCGTAAGCTTTTCATTGATTTTATCCATTTCGGATAGTATCACATCAATCTTCTCAGTAGAAGGCGATTCTATATTAATTTCAGTATGCAATCGTTCACCAATAGGAATTAGTTTTGCAATTGTAGAATCCGCTTCACCCCAAACTTCAATAGCTTTATTGATATAATAGATGTTGTGAAATCGTTGAAATAACTTAATCATTCCGTCTATATCATTGGGATGATTTCTTCCCTCTATAAAACCTTGTCTAGCTGCTTTCAAATCTGAATTTTTCTTATTTAGCTCAACCAACGTTTTGTGATCTCCTAATGGCACTTTCATGAAATTCCGGAACTGTGTATAATCTCTTTCACTGAACGTTCTAGCATATTTTTGTAAATGATAAACAGCGTCCTTTTGTGCTTTCGACCACAATCCTTCACCACCAACAAATGCCCTAACAGAAGAGAGTGTATTTAAAGAAAACCACAACATAAATAGTTCAACGGCTATTAAGAGTGCCATAATGCCTACCACAAAGTATAATTTCTTGGAGATAGATATATTCTTAAGCCATTTAAGAATTTTCATACATTATTTTTTAATTATTTTGTTATTTTTCTTTTATAGTAAAACAAAATGTACTGCCTTCATTTATCTCAGACTCCACCCAAATCATGCCGCTATGTCTTTCTACAATTTTTTTACAAATTGCTAACCCGATACCTGTCCCGGGATATTTATCTTTACTGTGCAAGCGTTGAAATATGACAAAAATTTTATTCGCGTATTCCTTTTTTATTCCTATTCCATTATCTTTTACCTTAAAAAAGTATTCATTGTTTCCTTTTTCACATGAAATAATTATTTCTGGTGCTTGGGTTGATTTAAATTTTATGGCATTTGAAATTAAATTTTGAAAAAGCTGATTAATGAGTACCGGATCCCCATAAATATTGGGAAGTTCGTTCACTTGAATTACAGCAGCATTCTGATTTATTTGGTCTCGTAAATTTTGCAAAACATCTTTCAATAATTCACTTGTATTAATATGCTCAAATGGCTTTATTCTGTTTACCCTTGAATATTCCAAAAGACTATTAATCAATATTCTCATTCTATTGCTTCCATCTACTGCATAATTGATAAACTCATTCGCATCTTCGTCCAACTTATCTTTATATCGTTTTTCGAGTAATTGTACATAACTTGTTATCATTCGAAGTGGTTCTTGCAAATCGTGAGAAGCCACATAAGCAAATTGTTCCAACTCAGCATTTGAACGGATTAGCTCTTCTCCTTTTTCCTGCAATTTCAATTCTGCCATTTTGCGATCTGTAATGTCTCTTGTGATTTTTGAAAAACCGTGAATTTTTCCTTCATCATCATAAATTGCGGTAAAAGTGACATCTGCCCAAAATTTTATTCCATTTTTCCCTACTCTCCAAGCTTCACACTTGTATCTTCCCAGCTCTTTTGCTTTTTTCAAATTATATTGAGGTTCTTTTCTTTTTATTTCTTCAGGAGTGTAAAATATAGAAATGTGTTTCCCTATAATTTCTTTTTCTGTATAGCCTTTGATGTGTTCTGCTCCCTTATTCCAACTTACAACAACACCTTTTTTGTCAATCATGCAAATGGCATATTCTTTCACATTCTCAACTAATAAACGAAAGTGCTCTTCACTTTCTCTTATTTGTCTCAATCGATACTCCAGTTCTTCCACTAAAGCATTAATACCTGCGGCAAAAGCATCCAAATCATCTCCTTTTTCACTTATCAAGGCCTTTTCCGAAAAATTCATAGAAGTATATTTTAATAATACTTCCAAGTGCTCCGACATTCTCTTTTTGTCATTTATTCGTTCTTCATTTTTTGCATTCAATTCCTCGCCAAGAAAATTTAGCCCAGCTATAATAGAATCCAATTCATCTCCTTTTCCTGAAACAATCCCTTTTGTTTCAAAATCCAACTTAGAGAACTGGATAATCTGATCAAATACAGCTTCAATTCTATCATTTTGAGTTATATCCGGCATAGGCTTTTTATAAAATTTATTATAAATATTGTCTCAACCATTCTTTTGCTTCCTTTTCGTCATTGAACATTTTTGTAGGATAAGGTTGAGGCTTCATCGCAAAAAATAAATTTGCCAGCATTCTTCCCAAAGAAGAGTCCGAAATCATCGCAATTGCTTTTACAAATTTTGGAAATTCAACCGCGGCATACTCCCTTACTTCTCTAGTTGTTACGGTTGAATAAGTAACATCTATGAGCATGCACACCTTTTCTTGTTTTATTACTTTTTTTAAGTCGGCCAAACTTTTTTTTACTTCTTCTAAGGATTGAGGGGGCGCTTTTTTAGAAACAGAATATAGAATTCCATCTTTATCAAACCAAAAAGTGGATGTGGAAGTATAATATAGCTTTGTATTTGAAGGAGGCTTCATCATGAATTGTTAAGATTTAAATTCGAAAATGAATTTGATGTTTTATTAAAATTTACTTTGTTGGAAGTTTTACAATTGTTAACCAAAAATTTTCAATAGAACGTATGACATTAATAAATTGACTAAAATCAACGGGTTTTGTAATATAACAATTGGCATGATGTGCATACATATTTAAAACATCCTGCTCAGCCGAAGAGGTTGTAAGCACAATCACAGGAATCATCATTAATTCAGGGTCCGACTTAATCTCAGCCAGCACTTCCCGTCCATCTTTTTTAGGGAGATTTAAATCAAGGAGAATAATATCCGGAATAACAACGTTTGCAAATTTGTCCATTTTCCTTAAATAGAGAAGAGCTTCTTCACCATCCATCACTACACTCAAATTGTTCTTAATTTTACCTTCTTTAAGGACTTCTTTGGTAAGCCTAATATCACCAGGGTTGTCTTCCACAAGTAATATGTTTATGGCGTGAAAATTTTCTTTATTACTCATAGGGCTCTCCTTTCTATAAATTAGTCTATTCTTTTGACTAGTATACGACTCCAGCAAGAAATTTTAAACTAAATTCGTTAAGCTGGGAAAAATCGAGGATGAACGCAATAAAACAAAAGTGAGTTTTTGGTCTAAAGTAAATTTAGTCTTTTCACTAAATTTTCTTTATAAACATATCCAACTGGAATCAGCTGCTTTTCAATGACTATAGTATTGTCATCTATTGAATTAATGTAATCAACAGAAACAATAAATGAACGGTGTACGCGGACAAATTTATCAGCTGAAAGTTTATTTTCTAGTGATTTCATGGTAGAATGAACCGTGTATTTTTTTTCGGAAGTATGTATAGAAATATAATCGCCAAGCGCTTCTATCCACAATATTTCTTTGGTATTAATTTTAATGAGGGTACCATTAATTTTTACGAAGAGGAAATCCTGGCTTAAGAAAACACTGCCTTTTTTATTGGAATCGAATATCTCTTTGGACTTCGAAATTGCTTTGAAAAAACGATTCAGCGCTATAGGTTTTACAATATAATCTATTACGCTGCATTCGAATGCTTCAAGCGCATATTCTTTTTTGGAACTTGCCAGAATGGTTAATGGGGGCTTTTGTAGGCTTTTGATAAATTCTAAACCCGTAATATCAGGCATTTCAATATCCAAAAGCATTAAATCTACAGCATCTCTGTTCAAAACAGTTAGTGCTTCGGTAGCACTTGCATAAGTACCAATAAGATTTAAGTATGGAACCTGAGAAACTAAATGCTTGAGAGCATTTCTTGACATTTCGTCATCGTCTACAATAATGCAATTCATCAATTACCTCCATCTTTAAGTAAAACCACCAAGTTTTAGTCAATGAAATGAAAAAGCAAGAAATTGAGTAATCCTATATCATAACCTATTATACTCTAGATTATATAAAAATGTTCCAGCTAGTTCAAATAATTATAAACATTTTTTAAAATTACAACCATTTCATAAATTAGTAAAAAAATAAATTAATTTATCCTTACATCTGTAATAATACAAGCAACATTATGAACGACATGATACTAGATGATAATAAAATGGCAAAGGTTTAGTTAATCCCATCGACAGTATCGAGAAAAACAATGCATATATTGGCAAACATCCAATTCCTATTGGCGAACAACACAAAAAAAGTTATTAGAAAAAAAAATCTAGCCTAACCAAATTGCCAAAATATTGGATTATCTAAAAATTCACATACCTATTTCCCTTTTCTGGCTATCCAATTTCCCTTTTTAACGAATACCTAAAACAATACGCAATAAGCCTCCGTAAATTTGGTTAACTATTCAGTTATTCATTAAAAAAAGGAGGGCCAAATGGAAGCACAAGGATTAAATCTATTTATTGTTGATGATAATACATCGATGGTAACAGGACTTAAGCATTATATCCAAAGTAGATTTGGAAAAGGTGTAAATGTATCAACCTTTAATAGTGGAGAGGATTGTTTAGAAAAGGTTGACAAAAATACACACATTGTTATTTTGGATTATTTTATGGATGGAAAAAATGGATTGGAGACACTTAAAGAAATCAAGGAAATCAATCCCAAAACAGAAGTAATTATGCTATCGAGCAATGAGGATATTGGTTTAAGGATTGAATCCTTTAAAGTTGGTGCAAGAGATTACGTCATAAAAGGGCCGACATCCTGGAAAAAATTAACCATGTTGGTAAACCACATAATTACTACACCTATCAGAATTATCGTGAGAGAGTTTGGAGTGTCTAAATTCGTAGCTATTTTTCTAATGACGTTTATTACAATGGGATTAGTTGTTGCTTTGGTTTTGTCTTTTATTTAGTGACATCATTAAAAAAATTTACCAACAACAATGCGATAAGTTTAACTATTAAAAATTCAACACACTATGAAAAAGCTCATCATCATTTCACTTCTTTTTCTGGCTAGTGCTAGAATAGAAATGACTGCTCAAGAAGAAGCAGCAAGAGAAAAATTCGGAAACTCATTAAACCTTGGAGCTGGCATTGGATATTATGGTGCAATTGGAAGAGCGCTTCCTGTTGGCATTGTGAATTATGAATTTGATGTGGCAAAAAATTTTACACTGGCTCCTTTTGCAGGAATTTATTCTTACAGAAACTCTTATTATTGGGGATATCCAAATAAGCCATACGATGATCCCTCGTATCACTATTATACATACAAGGCAACTGAGGTTCCTGTTGGCGTAAAAGGAACTTACTATTTTGATCAGTTGCTTCGTGCTAATCCGAAATGGGACTTTTATGTTGCCAGTTCAGCAGGATATGTATTTAGAAGTGTAGTTTGGGACTCAGGGTATTATGGTGATAAATATATTTATCGCGATTCAAGCCCAATCTATTTGGATGCACACATTGGAAGTGAATACCACTTTAATCAAAAAACAGGAATATTTCTTGATTTGTCAACCGGGGTTTCAACATTTGGGTTTGCATTGCATTTTTAACAATTACTAAATCAAAAAATTATGGGAACAATTTTTTATGCCATAGCTGTAGTATTAATTATTGCTTGGACAATAGATTTCATAGGTTTTCAAATAGATGGAGTGATTCGCATTCGCAGAGTCATCGCATTAATTAGAGTTCTTTATAAGACTAATTTAAGAAAGTAGCCAATTTAAATGGACAAGAAGAGGGGGCGACCGCAATTTAGGCTCTTTTTAGAGAAAAACTAACTGATTGAAAATCAAATAGACCTTACTAAAAGGGGAAGTTTGAATCAAATTAAAAAAAAAGAAAAGTGTATCTTTTTTGCTTTTATTAATTTCCAATGTTATATTTACATAATGGAACAATTAATAGTAAAAGGGACGGAAAAAACACCTGAAATCAATTTCAATAAACAATCAGGAAAACTTTACATAAGCGGTCGCTCCTACTCTTCCGATACATTCGACTTTTACAAACCAGTAACCGATTGGCTCAATCAGTATGTTCAAGATCCAAGAGAAATAACTATTCTTGAAGTGAATGTAGATTATTTTCATTCAGTTTCCGTAAAATACTTAACATCTATTGTTAAAAAAGTTGCACAGTTACAAGAAAGTGGAAAATCAATTCAGGTGATGTGGTTACATCAAAAAGATGAAAATGATGAAGACGAAGCTTATGATTTAGGAAAAAGCATTGAGGCCGAAGCTAAAATAAAATTTGAGTTTATTCAAATTAATGAATAATTTTCTGAGTAACTACGCACTTCGCCACTAATATACCATCAAAGCGAAAACTTTGCTCTGAATATAGAAGTAGATAAATATATTATCGGGTATCAAAACTACTTAAGGCTAATTTCATCTATAAAAATAAAAGCGCCATCACCTTCACCCACATGTCCTTTCGGTAGTTTCCCAAAATTACTTGCTTTTATTTGTACATATCGCGCTTTAATGGGATCACGCTTAACACTAAATTCGAACACCTTGGTTTCATAATCATCCCATTTTACACCACTATCAACTGTTCCAGCCAAGGTATACTTTTTGCCATCTTCCGATACATAGTATTCTACCTTCGAAGGAAATAAAATCCACGAACGAGAATCCTGCAAAAACCCTGAATTGAATTCAGAAATTTTTTGTAAAGTTCCCAAATCAATTACAGCTTCAAAATCTTGGTATTGATATCCTTGCCATTCTCCTTTTCGCCAATTAACATCGCCACGTAAACCATCAATCAGTCCTTCATCACCACCGGCAGTATATTGGGGATTGTAAGTCGAACTTAAATGAAGTTGCCAATGATTCGGGCGCTTATAAAAACTTCCTGAAATCGTATCGCTTTTTTTTGTTCCATCATCAGCATAAACAAAAATATCTTTTGATGTTTGAATATAAAATGGCCCAGCGTATTCCTTGAATAATCGCTTAGATAAGTTCACATTCTCTGCAGAATAAAATAACTTACCATTCCCTTTTATTTCCACTTTCATGCTATCATCAAAAACACGAGCCGGAGCAACAATTACAGGAACTGTAACAATTTTTTCATACCATGTTGGCGGTGAATAAAAACGAGGTGAAGCATTTTCTATCCATTTGTCATTAGCGATTGGACTCATTTCAAAGTTTAAATTTCTTCCATCCGTTATTGAAGAAAAAATATCACCTTTTGGCAACAACATTCCTTCAGACTTAACCGACTTAACAAAATAATTTTTATCAGAAAAATCTTTCGTAAAAACAGAAAATGTTTTCCCATTCTCTAAATTAATTTTTACTGATTCGAACAAAGGTGCGCCAATCTGAAATTTTATGGAGCCTGGAGTTACTTGGTAAATACCCATCGAACTCATCACATACCAAGCACTCATTTGTCCGCAATCTTCATTTCCAATTAAACCATCCGGACTAGGTTTATAAAACTCGGTTAGAATTTGATGAATTCTTGCTTCAGCTTTAGAAGGTATTTGTATATAATTGTATAGATACGCCATGTGGTGACTTGGCTCATTGCCATGCGCATATTGCCCTATTAACCCTGTAATGTCTGCTTGTTCTCTTCCGGTAGTTTGACTGCTGGTAGAAAACAATTCATCCAATTTCTTTTCAAATTTCTGCGGTCCTCCCATCATATCAATCAATCCATTTATATCCTGAGGAACAAAAAAAGTATATTGCCAAGAATTCCCTTCCGTAAAATTATTATTTACTTCTCGGGGCTCAAAAGGAGATAACCAGCCACCATTTTTCTTTGGTCGCATAAATCCGGTCTCCGGATCAAATACATTTTTCCAATTTTGTGAACGCTTCATAAAATATTCATAATCCACCTGCTTATTTAAAACCAAAGCCATTTGAGCAATACACCAGTCATCATAAGCATATTCCAACGTTTTAGAAACACTTTCGTGTTCATCTTCCATGCTAATAAATCCATTTTGTTTGTAGGCTTTTAACCCGAGATGATCGAGCATAGCACTATGTTTTGCTGCAACAAATGCTTTTTCATAATCAAATCCTTTTATTCCTTTCACCATCGCATCAGAAATAACACTTACGGAGTGGTAGCCAATCATGCAATCGGTTTCATTACTTGCCAATTCCCAAACAGGTAATCGTCCACCTTGTTCGTATTGCGCTAAAAACGTATTGATAAAATCGGAAGTTCGCTTTTGATCGATGATTGTATACAAAGGATGAGCCGCACGAAAGGTATCCCACAAAGAAAAAACAGAATAGTAAGTAAATCCTTTTGCTTTGTGAATTTTATTATCCCTACCACGATACATACTGTCCACATCCATCGCAACATTGGGTTGAATCATGGTATGATACAAAGCTGTGTAAAATATTTTTAGCTTATCTAAACTATTTGAAGTAATTTCTATTTTCCGCAGTTCATCGTTCCACAATTTCCTTGCAGCCATTTTTGTTTTTTCAAAATCCCAGCCAGGCAACTCAGCTTCCATGTTTTTTTTAGCTCCTTCTGTGCTAACAGGAGAGATGGCAACTTTAATATATATTGATTCCCCTTTTTTCACTTTGAAACCATATCCTTGGCAAGCATCAGAAAAAGTTCCAGGCTCACTTGGGTTCTCTTTGTTTGATTCACCAGCCTCATAAAAATCTTTAGAAAATTCTATTCTAGCAAATATGTATTGATCTTTCGCCCAAGCCTCACTTCTACGAAAAACTTCAATAGTTCGCGAGTTAATTATTTTTACATGACCATCAATTAATTTATCTCTATGTTCAAGATCCAAAATAATGGTGGCATCTCCATCTTTATTAAAAGTATACTTATGAAAACCTACACGTGTTGTAGCTGTTAATTCAACATCGATATTATCATCCTCCAATTTTACTTTGTAATATCCAACACTTGCTTTTTCGGTTGAATGAGAAAATTTTGAACAATACGTTTTTTTATCCCAATCAAGAATTTCTTTCATTGCTGGCATAATCATAATATCACCATAATCACTGCAACCTGTTCCGCTTAAATGTGTATGTGAAAATCCATAGATGACAGAATCGCTGTAATGATAACCACTACAACCATCCCAGCTACCATCAACTCTTGTATCAGGAGACAGTTGTACCATTCCAAAAGGAACAGTTGCTCCGGGAAATGTATGGCCATGTCCACCTGTTCCTATCATTGGATTTACATGGTCCGCATAATTTAATAGCTGAGCTGATAGAAAAGGAAGGAAGAGAAAAAAGTTAAAAGTTAAAAGGATGTATTTTTTCATGATTATGTTTTTTCCAAAAGAGAGAAACAGAGTTAAAAAGAGTTTCACAGAGTTTTAATAAGTATCAATAAGAGATTTTGTTTGAATAAATAACTTATCCAGCCCTTTATTCTGTTCTAATTTAGGCCTTAAAATAATAATTTTCGGTTCATTCGGAATCAAATCAAAGTAATTATCACTAAAATTAAGATAATTTTGATTGTCGTAAAGCATAACATCCTTTGCTAATAAATCTGTACTCAATTCTATGGTATTTGCGCTCAGGTTCGTTATTGTGATTGTAGGAGCTTTCAACTTCAAATCTTTCGGTTTCACAAAATAATAGAAGGTTTCCGCAAATAGTTTAGAACTATTAAACGCAGAATAACTTGCTTTTAAAACAACCGAAGATTTATCAATATTGCTTAATAGTTTTTTGTTAAACGCATACACTTTTTCAGATGAAACATTACTAACCCCTGCAGTTAAGGAATCAGACCAAAGCAATTTCCCAGAAAAATCGAAAAGTTGAAGTTTAAACCAAGCGCCTATCTTTTTTATATCGTCTGAAATTAAATAAACATTACATACTGAATCATTTTCATCCATTGAAATAGTAATAGTCTCAAACGAACGTTTTGCCTGATAGTGAACAGCTTTCCAATCTCCATAATAATCAAAAGAGCTCCAAGATGTAACGGGCCAACAATCATTCAATTGCCAATATAGCGTTCCCATACAATATGGTTTTGCTCTACGATGAGCTTCAATGGCAGTTTTCATTCCTTCTGCTTGCAAAAGTTGTGAAACATAAATGTAATTTTCCACATTACTTTTAGGAACATTATAATCTCGTTCCATATAGGTTTGAATCGTTTTATAACCTGTGGGATGTTTTTGATGAGCTAATAAATTAACAGAATCCACTCTTATATCAGAAGGAATATTGGAAAGATCCATAGAACGAGGTGAATCGTATATGCCATTATAATCCTTTATTACACCCATTCGCCAGAAAGAACTATAAGATGGCATTCCTTGAAAACCATATTCACTGGCAAAACGAGGTACTTTCTCCTCATACATTTCAAATGGTTGCATTCCCCACCAAACTCCCCAATAATGAGAATCGCCTTGCTCAAAACTTTCTTTATGTCCCCAACCAATTGATGGTGACGAAGGCCAATACGCACGGCTACCATCAGTTGTATTTACAATATCTTTTATAAAATCGTTGAATAAAATAGAATTGTTTTGAGCGATAGTGGCGGAATCTATTTCAGAGTATTTAAATTGTTTTTGCCAACCCCAATTTTTCCAACCTTCATCTACTTCATTGTTTCCGCACCACAATGCAATGCAAGGATGATTGCGTAATCTTTCAACTTGGTCAACGACTTCCTCTCCTACATTTTCATAAAAATGGTCATCACCAGGATACATCACACAGGCAAACATAAAATCTTGCCAAACCAAAACCCCTTGTTTATCACATTGATTATAGAACTCATCATCTGCATACACGCCTCCACCCCAGACTCTCAGCATATTCATATTTGCATCTGCAACATTTTTTACAAGCTTTTCATAGTCTTCCTTTTTCACTCGAGGCAAAAAATTATCTTGAGGAATGTAATTGGCGCCTTTCATAAAAACAGGGATGCCATTTAATTTAAAATAGAAAGAAGAACCGAAACTATCTTTTGTTTGAACCAATTCAACTGTTCTTAATCCAATTTCAATGTTTTTAATACCCAAAAACTGAGAATTATATGACAAGCTTATTTCAAACGAATAGGTGGTTGGAAAACCCAAACCACTACACCACCAAAAATGTGGGTCTTTTACATTGTAATTAATTTTATAGGTATGAATTCCTTTTTGAAGTTTTATTTTGCTGGTGATTTGTCCACTTAAATCTTTGTATTTCCCTTTTAGCAAATCAAGAAATGCATTTTCATCAATATCGCTTTCTATTTTACATTCAAATTCCAATTCTGCCAATGAATCATTCAAGGATTTTTGAATGCATTTTACATCCAACAATCTAGCATCCGACCAGGATTCTAAGCTCACATTTTTCCAAATGCCACACGTTACAAATCGTGGTCCCCAGTCCCAGCCGTATTGATACTGGGCTTTTCTAGTAAATACTTTTTCATCACCGGGCAATGTATAAGAAAGCTTTTTTGCTTCTTCTTTTCCTCGTTTAACAGCAGATTCAAAAACAACCAGCAATTTATTTTTACCAGCACGAACATATTTTTTCACATCTACCTTCCAGCTCCGAAACATATTATCTGCTATCAGAACAAGTGTATCATTCACAAACACCTTTGCATAGGTATCTAAACCATCAAACTGCAATTCAATATGTGACTGAAGAAATTCTTTTTTAGAAATTCTAAAATTAGTCTTGTATTCCCAATTCTCATTCTCTATCCATTGCAAGTCTTTTTCATTATTGCCAAAAAATGGGTCAGGAATATATTTGTTTGCAAGTAAGTCGGTGTGAATAGTCCCAGGAACCGAAGCCTCTAGCCATCTTTTATCATTCACTTTTCGAAACTTCCAATTATTGTTATCGAATGATTTCTCAACAACTTGAGCATTCATCGCTAAAGAGAAGATAAATGGTAGGATATATTTTAAAAATCGAATGCTCACAATACTTTTTCTTTCAGGCTTTTCACTTCTTGCAAATCGGCAATAGTATCTTTTACAATCGCAGAAGAATGATAAAAAGATGTTGGTACTTTTTCCTTAATTAATTCAATATTAGAAGAACGAACTCCACCACCTGGCATAATTACAATTCTACCTTTTGAATGTTCCACTAGTTGCTTTAATTGCTCTAATCCTTCAATTGCAGATTTTGTTTGCCCCGATGTAAGAACTGTTTTAAATCCACAATCAATCACATCTTCTAAATTTTTCAACAAATTACGAGAAACATCAAATGCTCTATGAAAGCTACAAGGCAATGCATGCGCTAATTCTACCAGCTCTTTGTTTCGATTCACATTTACACTTCCATCTTCATTTAAAATACCGAATACAAATCCATTTGCGTTCATTTTTGAAAAATGTAAAATATCCTTTTTCATTTGTTCAAACTCTTCATCTGAATAAAAAAAATTTCCACCACGGGGACGAATCATCACAAACAAATCAATGGTAATTAATTTTCGAGCAGTTTCAAATGTTCCATAATTAGGAGTAATTCCTCCAGATGCTAAATCATCACATAGTTCTATTCTATCTGCTCCGCCATTTTGTGCAACCAATGCAGATTCTAAATTGAAGCAAGCTATTTCGAGTTTTGAGATCATATGTCCAAATTAAAATCGAATCCTTCCCCCTTGGAGAAGGGGGCTAGGGGGATTGACTTCGTTTCTAAATTAGTAGCTGTATTCTCAGAATTCAAATCGGATCCTTCCCCCTTGGAGAAGGGGGCTAGGGGGATTGACTTCGTTTCTAAATTAGTAGCTGTATTCTCAGAATTCAAATCGGATCCTTCCCCCTTGGAGAAGGGGGCTAGGGGGATTGACTCCGTTTCTATATTAGTAGCTGTATTCTCAGAATTCAAATCGGATCCTTCCCCCTTGGAGAAGGGGGCTAGGGGGATTGACTCCGTTTCTATAAATTCCTCTATATAAATATTCAACGCTCTTCTCACGTTTTCAAAATCATTTTTTACTTCATATTCTGTAAATCGAATTACACTATACCCCAATTCATTTAATCTTTGATCTCTTTTTACATCTTTATCATATTTGAATTGGTGAGAATACCCATCGACTTCAATAACCAATCTTAAATTTCTTGAAATAAAATCTACAATAAAATTTTCAATTGGATATTGACGATTGAATTGATAACCTGTCTGTTTTCCACTTAACAAATTCTTCCATAATAGTATTTCTCCGAAAGTAGAATTATTTCTATTTTCTCGAGCGAATGGTTTTAGTTGTTTATTGTAGGTCATATTCTTTAAGTGTGATTATCGAGTCAATCCCCCTAGCCCCCTTTTTCAAAGGGGGAATTGCTCCTGCTTCTCCATTAACATTTTAGTTCTCATTTGACAAATCCCCCTAGCCCCCTTTTTCTAAGGGGGAATTATTTCATATACGAATCAGCGTTTATCAAATTGTTTCCTTTTGCATCGTACACAGCATAATTGAATCCATTTTGGACACAATAAGAACCATATTCTCCTTTTTTATTCAAAGCAATAAAACCAACTTGAATGTCTTTCAAATTCTTTTTTCTATTAGCAGTTAATTTCACCACCCTGTTTACTGCTTCTTTGCAGGCAGCTTTCGGAGACTTTCCTTGTCGCATTAATTCAACTACCAAATGACATCCGGCAATACGAATTACTTCCTCGCCATGACCTGTTGCTGTTGCTGCACCAATTTCATTGTCTACATACAATCCTGCTCCAATAATTGGTGAATCTCCCACTCTGCCGTGCATTTTATAAGCCATTCCACTTGTTGTGCAAGCACCGGATAAATTTCCATTTGCATCTAAGGCAATCATTCCTATTGTATCGTGATTTTCGATATTGACAATTGGTTTGTAATTGCTTGTCTTCATCCACTCTTTCCATTCTTTTTCTGAATCGTCAACTAATAAATTTTCTTTAGGAAACCCTTGCGACAAGGCAAATTGCAAAGCACCATCACCAACAAGCATCACATGAGGTGTTTTTTCCATTACGGCT
The DNA here is from genome assembly GCA_023251805.1 of Bacteroidota bacterium. GTDB lineage: Bacteria > Bacteroidota > Bacteroidia > 2-12-FULL-35-15 > 2-12-FULL-35-15 > 2-12-FULL-35-15. Next base: position 24,137 of record JAHEYB010000020.1, read on the forward strand.
CTTGCAACGGAAATAGGATGCTTGATAAATTCCAAACATGCTACGGAGCCGATGTTTGCATTTTCATCCATAATGCAAGCATCCAACGTAACTCTTCCATCTCTATCAGGGCGACCGCCATAACCAACGCTTCGCTCGGTTGGATCACCTTCTGGAATTTTCACTCCTGCTTCCACAGCATCTAAAGCTCTTCCATTTTTTGAAAGAACTTCCCAAGCAGCTTCATTGGCTTTTAATCCAAAATTCCAGGTTGACAATACAATAGGTTTCAGGGCTTCTGATTTATGCTCTTTTGAAGTGAATTCTTCATTTGCATTTACCTTATCTACAAGTAAAGCTGCCGAAGCAAAAGCACTTGTTTTAATGAAATTGCGTCTGGTTGTCATATAGTTACACGGTTTTTAGTCGTTCGATTTCTAAGAATGAAAAGAAGTTAGTTCTATAAAAATTACAAACTGTTATACATTTGTGCCAGTAGTTTTTCTTACATATATGTGTAAGTGTTTATCCAAATCCCGGTAGGTTTAGTAGTCCTATCGGGATTTATTTTTTTTAATCAGACTTAGCTTTATGAAATAAAGTTTAATCTGATTTATCCCGAAGCAATTCGGGATCTTACTCTCAATTATTTATTTTAAGCTCACAACTTAGCTTTATGAAATAAAGTTTAGTCTGATTTATCCCGAAGCAATTCGGGATCTCTTCCCTACATATAATTAACTTTACCTTCAAAATCAGACCGCCCTTCGATGTGTCTGCTTCAACGCAGAATGCTCAGGGTGACGTCCTACAATGACATCTTTATCCTCATCACTTTATACTCATAAAATGCTTGGCATAATTCACTCCCATCTTATCTAACATTGGGGCATGCAATTTTAATCTAACAATAAAATCTTTATAATTTTTTTTATCCAAAGGCGTCCACAATGCTTCTGACAAAGCAGCCATTCGAGGTACCGACATATATTCTACTTGTTTAAAATCAACAATGTATTCTGTCCACACATTTGCTTGAGCTCCCATAATAAATTTTGCTTCTTCCTCGGTTAATGCTTTTGGTGTAGGATTATAAAGATAAACAGAATCTAAGGGATTAAATCCTCCGATTGCTAATGGCTCTTTTATTTTATCTTTTGATTGATAGTGATCAAAGTAACAAGGTTTCCCCGGGCTCATTACTACAAAATGTTTTTGTTTGGCAGCAGCTATTCCTCCTGCAATTCCCCTCCAGCTCATTAATGCAGCATTGGGTGCCAATCCACCTTCCAAAATTTCATCCCAACCTATAATTTGTTTTCCTTTCCCATTCACATATTCCTCTATCCTTTTAATGAAATAACTCTGCAGTCCTTCTTCATTTTTCAAATTTTCATCTCTTATTCGTTTTTGACATTTAGGGCAATCTTTCCAACGTTCTTTCAAACATTCATCACCACCAATGTGAATGTATTTTCCAGGAAACAAAGGCATTACTTCTGCTAAAATATCTTGTAAAAAAGTAAATGTTTCATCATTTCCGGCACAATACACATCATCTGAAACGCCCCATTTGGTGAATGTTTCAAATGGTCCACCTGTACAAGAGAATTGCGGATAAGCTGCAAGTGCAGCAAGTGAATGTCCGGGCATTTCTATTTCCGGCAACACCGTTATGTATTTACTTTGCGCATAAGCAACAATTTCTGTAACATCTTCCTGAGTATAAAATCCGTCATATGAAATTCCATCGTATTTGTCATTTTTGGAAGGTGTACCATCCTTTTCCCAAGCAGGTTTTCCGATGATGGTTTCTTTTCTTTTTCCTCCAATAGAAGTGAGCAAAGGATATTTTTTAATTTCGATTCTCCAACCTTGGTCGTCAACCAAATGCCAATGAAATACATTGAACTTATACATAGCCAAATAATCAATATACTTTTTCACTTCTTCTTTTTTAAAGAAATGGCGACTGCAGTCGAGATGCATTCCTCGCCATTGATAGCGCGGGGCATCAGAAATTTGCACACAAGGAATTTTTATTTCAGTCGATTTTTGTAAAGGCAAAAGCTGAATAAGCGTTTGCATTCCATAAAATATTCCAGCATTTCCTTCTGATGAAAATAAAATTTGATTTTGATTGATGCTCAAATCATAGTTTTCTATTTGTCCTATTTTTTCTTCAGGGCTGATAACTATAATATAATTTCCATCAGTAGGTAAAATATTGACAATGGGTAATTCAAAATCATAATTTGTTTTGAAAAAATTATTCATATAATCTACTTCAGGCTTAAAACCTTTTGCATCATTCATCAAAACAATTTTTGTTTGAGCCGACAGCACAAAGTTCCCATCACTTGTTTTTAATTCCTTTGGAAGTGGTATTATTGCTACTACTTTTTTAGGCGCATATTCTTGCTGAGCAAAGCTCACTAACGAAACTAACACACTGATTATTATTAATATTCTTTTCATCGATTATGTTTTTTGTTCAATTGTTGCTAGATTTCTCGACTACCCTCGAAATGACAGTACTAATTGTCATTTCGAGCGTAGTCGAGAAATTATCTGAATTCATATTTTACTCCCAATGCTTGTGTCAACAAAGAAACATCCGCATCCGTTGCAATAGCACGTCCTTCTACTTTTGGAGCAACAGGCGAAAACTCTGCCAAATATTGTTCTATCACATCGTGTAGCATCACCCCTTGAGAAACTTGATTGTGTACATTTCTCATTCTGCAAAGCATATTATCAGGATCTCCTTCTCTTTCACAAGCCACCATCGTATACATTTTATCCAAATCAATTGGTTCATCTTTGATGCATACTTGTTGAACTCGCTTGCCTTTTGGATTACCAATAGTGAATGTCACTTGCATACCGTTAAAACGAACAAACCATCCCCCAAAACGTTTCGTTGCATCTTTTGCAAATGCATTCTCCAATTCGTTTTCTAGCCAATTCCAAATTTGTTTTCCTTTCACATCAGCTGTCTTTACTTCAGAATTTACGGGAAGCATACTCCACAAATAATCTTTGGTGATATCCGCCAAACCAGTTTTTTCATCTGGCACAAGAGGCGGACAAAATCTAAAACCATTTGAGACAGCAATATCCGTTTTGAATTTCCACATTACAGCATCCGTAATCAAATTATCCATTGGTGTTTCAATGATATAATATCTTACTAACGGTGTTTTTGTTTGTCCCAATACTTCATTCAATACTGTTTTATAAGGTTCTTTTGTTTTGGTAACGTAATGCTTCATCTCTTCATCTTCCTTATATTTTTCTGGATCCACATCAATCAACTCATACACTTCATCTTTAATCTTTCCGTTTTCAATAACAATATCAAGCTTACCAACAAAAGAGCCAAAAGCTCCCGGCTCCGTAACTTTACTATATTTTCCTTGTAATGGCTCTCGAATTCTTTCATGCGTATCTGCTCCCAAAATATAATCTACACCACTAGCATATTCCTGATTGGATAAATGCAACTGTTGCGCCAAGCCCATGTGCGACAATACAAAAACCATTGTACAGCCCTTTTCTTCACGCAATAATTTTACGTACTTCTGAATGTTTACTTTAGGAAACGTAAATTTTATTCCTTTAGAGTAAGCCGGTGACTGGCGAATTGGAGTCAATGGATCGTTGTAACCAATAAATCCAATTTTTGTTCCACCCAAATTAAAAATTTGATACGGAGGGAAAAGCGATTCTAAATCCAAATCATCGTTATGAAACATATTTGTACATACTTTTGCAGCCGTATAATTATTCATATCGTGCATAAGCATTTTCTTACCATATAATACTTCCCAATTTCCTGGAAGCACCAAATCATAATTCATTTTATTAATAAGCGGTACAATTGCTTGTCCTTGAGTTAATGAAGCAATTCCACTTCCTTGAAAACAATCTCCCCCATCCACAATCAATGTATTTAAAGGATTTTGTTGCTTCAACTCTTTAAGCATAGTTTGCAAGGTTGCAAAGCCACCACGTTTTTTATAAACGGGTTTTCCATTTTCCCAGAAAAACTCATCATGAATATCCAGTTGACCATGAATATCTGAAGTATGCAAAATAGTAAAGCGTTGTGCTTTTCCATTTAGTATCGCTGGATTTTTAATAATCTCATTAATCTTGCCTTCCTCTTGCAGCCAATAACTGATGGCAGGGCCTAAGCCCAAGCCAATGGCACTCAAACCTGCATACTTAATAAAATCCCTTCTTCTGTAATCGTGATTGTTTTGTTTTTCAGAAGCATTTTCTAAAGGCTCATGACAAGAACAGGTACAATTAGGTTTATTACATTTCTCTTTGCTCATAATTTAGTGCGGTAATTTATTTCTAAGACAACCATATACCCATGTTCCAAATATTGCACTTAACAAAACGACTGCAATAACTAGCAAGCCACTTCCAACAAGCGCGTAAAGTGGGCCTGGACAAGCTCCTGTCATTGCCCAACCAAATCCGAATATTAATCCACCAATAATATTTCCTTTGTTAAATTGTTTAGGAGCAATTTTAATTTCTTCTCCATGAATTGTTTTTACTTTATATTTTTTTATTAAGAAAACAGAAATTACTCCAATCATCACAGCTGAGCCAATGATACCATACATTTGAAACGCTTGAAAACGAAACATTTCCTGAATACGAAACCAAGAAATTACTTCTGCTTTTATTAGAATTACTCCGAAAATGAAACCGAGTAGTAAGAATTTTATTTTTGACATTTAGATAGATATTAGATGTGAGATATTAGATTTTAGACCAATGTGTTATAAACTTAGAATCCATGGCAAGATGAACCATGTCATTGCTAAACCACCTACAAAAAAGCAAATGGTTGCAATCAAAGAAGGCAATTGCAAATTACTCAGTCCCATGATGGCATGACCTGAAGTGCATCCACCTGCATAGCGTGTCCCGAAGCCAACAAAAAACCCTCCAACTACCATTAACAGAAACCCCTTCACTGTTAACAACGAATCAAAACTAAAAATATCGGTTGGTACAAAACCAGAATAATTTTTAATGCCCATTGAACTCAAATCAGTAACGGTAGCTTCCGAAATTTGAATAGGATTCGGATTCGCGAAAAAATATCCAGCAACTAATCCTCCTAAAACAATTCCCAAAGCAAAAATTAAATTCCAAGATTCTGCTTTCCAATCGTATTTAAAAAATTCTACTTTGCCGGGAATACAAGCGGCACAAATGTGTCGCAATGACGATGAGATACCAAATGTTTTGTTTCCCATTATTAATAAGATTGGAACCATTAATCCAATTAAAGGGCCGGAAACGTACCATGGCCAAGGTTGTGTGAGAATGTTCATTTTGTTGGTTGTTAGTTATTCGTTGTTTGTTGTTTGCTAATAGTATTTGTCCATTATAAATTTTTTGTTGTCTACTTTTTTTTATTTTTTTTAATCAAAGCTGCTATCGGTTCAAACGGTCCGTACTTATGCTGTTTTTCAGAAAATTTATCTGCGTAGGGACCAAAAGGATGATCAACCGGTTTTCCAGAAATTTTCGGCCAATCTCTACTTAAATCCTTTTTAGGTCGTGCTTGCGAATTAACAAATGCCGCCACATCCCAACATTCTTCGTCCGTTAATTGGGGATTATCGTGTTTGGCACCAAATGGCATATTCGATTTCACATATCCTGCAAAACGAGACAAGCGAAATAATCCCGCTCCGTCATTATAACTATTATCACCCCACAAGGGAGGATATTGATATCCGAATTTATCTGCATTTATTTTACCTTCTCCTTTTGTTCCATGGCAGGATAAACATTTTTCCACATAAACCATTTGCCCTTTTTCAAGATCAGCTGCTCTAGACAAATATTTTACTTCTGTTAAACCAGAACCTTTAGGTTTATCACCTTTCTTTACATCTTTTCCTAACCACACAATATACGCTTTTATGGCTTGCATCTCTTTTCCCAATGTGTCCAATGCTTTTCCATTTAAACTTCTTTCAAAACAATCATTTACTCGTTTATAAATATTTTCCATCGCTCCGGAACGTTCTCTAAATTTTGGATAAGTAGATGCAACTCCGCTATAATTATTTCCAAAAGCTTTTGTGCCGGCATCTAAATGGCAATTCTGACAATTCATTCCATTACTGATACTAGCAACTGTTCCATGTGGACCTAAATAAAAAGAAGTGTTTTTTATTAAGCTTCTTCCATAAAATATTTGCTCGGCATTGGGCTCCTTCACAATATCCAATGTATCAGGCGCTTGCCACAAATCATCTTTTGTTTCAATTTTCTTAGGAACAGAATCCGTTACATTTTGATAAACCAACTCTTCGCTGGGTTTTAAAAAATCTGGAACTCCCGCTACATTCACATACACAAAGAAACCAACCATAATCATCAACGCAATGATTAAGTAGAGTAGCTTGAAAACTACTTCTAGATAACGTTCTTCTTTATTTTTTTTACTCTGCTCCGACATAATTTATTTCAACTATTCATGCTAATCGTTCTTTCCCTTCGATATGTCTGCTTCAACGCAGAATGCTCAGGGTGACGTTAGAATTAAATTTAACGATTAATACTCTTTTAACTCCTTTAATATTAATGAAGCAGCACCCAATATAGCAGCATCATTCTCTTTTAGTTGAGAAGGAAGAATTTTAATTTTGTTTTTATAAATGTTTAAGAGATTCCTTTCGAAACTTTCTATTGTTGGCTTAAAAATAAAATCACCTGCCATTGCCAAGCCACCAAATAAAAATATTGCTTCCGGACTAGTATAAGCAACACTGTTTGCCAAAGCCAATCCAAGTATTTCGCCAGTTTCATTAAATGCTTTTATAGCATCTTTATCGCCCTGTATGGCTTTATCATAAATGTATTTAGCATCTGCAACACGAGCTTGTAGGTTTGCTTTATCATGATGACTCATTAACAAATCGGAATACGTTCTTTTGATTCCAGTTGCTGAGCAATACGTTTCTAAACATCCTTTTCTACCACAACCACATTGTCGTCCATCAGGAAACATGATTACGTGTCCGATTTCCCCTGCAAAACTATCATGTCCTAAAATCATTTCTCCATTCGCTACAATTCCACTTCCTAGTCCTGTCCCAAGTGTAATGAAAATGAAATCTTTCATTCCTTTTGCAGCACCAAACATCATTTCACCAATGGCTGCAGCATTGGCATCATTGGTCAAAACAGTTTTTACATTTAATCGCTCAGCAAATAATTTTGCAAGAGGAACAATGCCTTGCCATTTTAAATTGGGAGCAAATTCAATTGTACCATTAAAATAATTTCCGTTGGGCGCGCCAATCCCTGCTCCCGCTAATTCATATTTCCCAGTGAATTGAAGCATTGCTTTTTTGATATGCTCACAAACTACTGCAACCAAATCTTCCGGAATAGGAAAGTGCTCGGTTGAAACCGTTTCCTTCAATAAAATTTTTCCATCTGCATCTACCAATCCAAAAACGGTATTGGTTCCGCCAATATCAATGGCCGCTACAACCTCACCCTTTAATTCCCTCTCCAAAGGAGAGGGAGAGGCATTTGATTCAATTTTAGTCATTTGCTCCGAAACAAAATTTATTAATGACTGGAACTTTCTGCATCATAATCGATTCCTTGTGATTTTAATATTGAACTTACTTTCCAAGCATAAAATGCTAAATAGGCAAAACATGCCACACCAACTAAATAACTCCACTGGATACCCAACATACTATCAGCAGATAACATTCCTTGCAACCAACTAATAATTCCTCCACCCATAATCATCATGATTAAAAAACCAGAGCCTTCGTTTGTATGTTTTCCTAATCCAGCAATAGCAAGCGTGAAAATACAAGGCCACAATGTGCTACAAAACAAACCAACTGAAATAAATGCGTACACACTCACCATTCCATCTGCTAACATTCCAATCATCAAAGCAGTAATTCCAAAAGCAGAATACAACAATAATTGTCGCGCTGGATTTCCTTTGCTCAACATATCTCCAACAATGAGTGCTAGAATTACAAACGCATAAATATAAAATGGTGTGAGATCGTGATTCGCAATTTTATTTACTCCTAAAAAAACCGCAAAAGCAATGTATGGCATTAAAAAATTCATGATTGCTTTTGCACCACCTTTTATGTTAAAGGCTCCAACAGAGGATGTCCAGCGACCAATCATCAAACTTGCCCAGAACAAGGAAACGAACGGAGCAATTTTATCGGTAGGCGTATTTAAATGTTGTTTCATAAAATCAGGAAGATTACTTGCTGTGGAAACTTCAACTCCAACATAAACAAAGATGGCAATCATGCCCATCAGCAATTGAGGATATTTTAATGCGCTTTTTCTATCTGTTGCTCCGGCTTTTTGCGGAGCGTCATCCGAAATTGATTCAATTTTATTTGGTATAGAAGAAAATTTAAAAATAACTGCAACAATCAAAAATGCAGCTCCTAAAATTAAATACGGCACTTTAATGTTTTCTATACTCAAGGAACTTGTTCCCGAAGACGTAACAGAACCAAAAATTGCGAAGCTTAATAAAAGTGGTCCGATTGTCGTTCCCACATTGTTTACTCCACCTGCCAAACTTAGTCTCTGTGAGCCTTTTCGCGGATCACCCATGGTGATGGCAAGCGGGTTGGCAGCAGTTTGTTGCAAAGAAAAACCAAGTGCAACAATAAATAATCCAGAAATCATTAATGGAAAAGAAACATTATCAGCAGCAGGAATAAACAACAATGTTCCACAAGCAGAAATCACTAAACCCAATGCAATTCCATTTTTATAACCAATACGATTTAAAATATCTTCGCCAGTAATCTTAGAAATGATATAATAGATAAGAGAGCCGACAGTATAAGCGATATAAAAAGCCAAAGAAATAAGTTGTGCTTGTCCTTGAGTAAGGCTTAATTTTTCTTTAAAAACTGGGATTAGAATATCGTTGCTTGCTGCAACAAACCCCCAGAAAAAAAATACTGAAATAAGTGTTATTAATGCCGATGTTTTTGTGGAATTATTTCCCATAAAATAGATTTTATATTTTATGGAAAAATAAGCTTAATCTAACAAATGACAAAAAGCAATTATTAACCATTGTTAGTAATTGGTAGACAATTTTGTAATTATCAAAAATATTAGTACAAAAAGGTATATTTGACATATGAATTTTGACCTCACTTCCGATTATATCCTTGAAAATGAAGTAGTATTGATGCGCCCGCTTCAATCATCCGATCTTTCACATTTACTTCCTATTTCGATGAACGAACCGGAGATCTGGAAATATTCACTCATTCAGGCACATGGTGAAGAAAACTTAAACGCTTACATAAAAATGGCTTTAGATGCCAAAACAGAACAAAAAGAATATCCATTTATTGTTTTCGATAAACGCAGCAGCCAATATGTTGGCAGTACTCGCTTTTATGATATACAGTTCACACAATCAACTTTACAATTAGGTTATACTTGGTACAGCAAAGTAGCACAAGGAACAGGCTTAAATTCAAATTGCAAATTTTTGTTACTAGAATTCGCTTTCGAAAAAATGATGATGGATCGAGTAGAATTTCGTGCTGATAATAACAATGCAAAAAGTATTGCCGCAATGAAATCTATTGGATGTACTGTGGAAGGCGTTTTGCGTAAAAATGTAATTAAAATGGATGGTGGCAGAAGAGATAGCATTGTGCTCAGTATTTTAAAAGAAGAATGGGAAAGTAGTGTGAAAGAAAACTTGTTAAAGAAAATTAAAAAGTAGCACTCAGAATTTTTTCCGTTGCTCCCACTCGCCCCTGCACATACATTCTTGAAATTTGGGAAGCGGTTTTTAAAACTTGTTCATCACTTAAAAGCAACATCGTTTTTTCAAACTCATCTTGCTTACTGATAGAAAAAGCACCACCCAATTTTATCAATTCTTTTGCTTCAGCAAATTTTTCATAATTTGGACCAAATATTACTGGCAACCCAAATGTAGCCGCTTCTAAAATATTGTGAATGCCTTTTCCAAAACCACCGCCAATAAAGGCAATTGAGCCGTATTGGTAAATAGAAGAAAGCATTCCAATATTATCGATAATTAAAACTTGTGCATCTCTAACATTGGTTGGTGTTGCCTTGGAATAACGTAAAATTGTTGATTGTTGACTGTTGATTTTAAATACTTCTTCGATAGAACATAAATGTTTTTCATCGATTTCATGAGGAGCAATAATTAACTTTAAACTTTCAAACTTTGAACTTTGAACTATTTTCTCATCCTCCATCCAACTACTTCCTAAAATCAACACTTTTTTTTCCTCAACAAATTGTTCAAGCAAATTTATTTGTTTTACATTTTTTGCTACTTCAAAAACTCTATCAAAACGAGTATCTCCTACCAAAGTGGAGTTTGTGTATCCTATTGAATTCAATAATTCCATCGATTTTTCATCTTGTAAAAAGAAATGTGTAAACGATTTTAATTGCTTGCGAAACCAGCCTCCAGTGCCTTTAAAAAAATAATGCTTTTCTCTAAAAATTCCACTAACCAAATAAGTGGGAATATTTTTACTTTTTAACTCAAATAAATAGTTAAACCAAAATTCATATTTCACAAAAAACACTTTCTGAGGACTGACAATTTCAACAAATTTTTTCGCATTGCTTGGAGTGTCCATCGGCAAATAAAAAATATAATCAGCACCGGCATAATTTTTTCGAATTTCATATCCGGATGGAGAGAAAAATGTAAGTAGAATTTTCACATCAGGATACTTCAACTTCAATTTTTCCATCAAAGGCCGACCTTGCTCAAACTCGCCAAGAGAAGCACAATGGAACCAAACGAGATTTTGAGATTTGAGATTTGAGATTTGAGATTCTAGGTCTTGAAAAATATTTTTTCTGCCTAGCAACATTAATTTTGCTTTGGCATTAAAAAGAGAGCCCACTCGAATGTAAAAAATGTATAAATAAATGGAGAGGTTATATAAAAATCTCATCGCTGATGGTGAGTCTTAATAAGTATAAAATTCTTGAGGTGCTCTTTTGTACAAAGGCAATACCCAAACTAATTTGCCACCATACAAAATGTCCAAGCGCTTTTCAGTATCCTGTTTCATTAAATCGTAATCGTAACTTCTTCTGCTTTGAGTAAACCCTTGCATGCACTCAAACCCAATGTAAATATTCACTAATCTATTATCACTTAAGTACAAATAACCTAAATTTTCACTCAATAAAAAACCATTTGATAATCTATCATATCCTTTTTTGTACTGTTTAGAAAGCTGAGGAGCTGTGTTTCCAATTGTTTCGATTCGTATTTTATGTTGCATAAATCCTGCGCCAACACTTAATACAATTCCACTATTGGGATTGGGTTTCTTGAAAGCAAACATTCTACCAACACTTGCAGAAGCAGTAAATCCTCTTTCGAATAATCGAACATCCGCAAAAGCCCCATTTGCATCAATTATGGCTCCACTTGGGGTAGCAATGCTATCAAAAAGCGACTCTTTTACATCTTTTCCAAAAATATAGCTCCCATTTATTCCAAATACCCAATATTTTTTTGTTTTAAAATCAAGATTGAAGGTGACAGCTGAACTATTTCCGAAGCGTTTTACCAAATCACCTGCCGACAAATCATACCCAAAGCCAACTCCAATATAGGGTGTATAAATAGATGAATCTTTTACGCTTACCTGAGAAGTAAGATTTAATGATAAAAAAAGCGAGCAAATGCTTAAAAAATAGATTTTCTTCATTTTGGTAAAAATGTTTGTAAATATAAGGCTTTAAAACGAATCCCACAGCCAAAAATTGCCCCTAGAATTTATATATTTTCCGTATATTCGCATTCTTATTTAAATAGGTAAAATGGAATGACAAAAACTGCAAAAAAAATTCAAATGGTTGACCTAAAAAGTCAATACGAAAAAATAAAGCCGGAAGTGGATGCAGCCATTCAAAATGTAATTGATTCTACAGCATTTATTAATGGTCCCGAAGTAAAAGCATTTCAAGCAGAGCTGGAAAAATACCTTGCCGTGAAACATGTAATTCCTTGTGCAAATGGTACCGATGCCTTACAAATTGCCATGATGGGTTTGGGTTTAAAAGCCGGTGATGAAGTAATTACTGCAGATTTTACTTATGTGGCTACAGCCGAAGTAATTGCATTACTTGGACTAAAACCTGTTTTGGTGGATGTTGTTCCTAACACATTTGATATTGATGTAAAAGCAATTGAAAAGGCTATTACACCAAAAACAAAAGCAATTGTACCTGTGCATCTATTCGGCCAATGTGCTGATATGGATGCTATTATGTTATTGGCTAAAAAGCACAACCTGTTTGTAATTGAAGACAATGCTCAAGCGATTGGTGCTGATTATAAATCTAGCGATGGTACAACAAAAAAAGCGGGAACGATTGGAACAGTTGGTTGCACCTCATTTTTTCCTTCTAAGAATTTAGGTTGTTACGGAGACGGAGGCGCAATTTTTACCAATGACGATGCACTTGCGGCAAAATTAAAAATGATTGCCAACCACGGACAATCGGTTCAATACATTCATGATTCTATTGGTGTAAATTCTCGTTTAGATAGTATTCAAGCTGCTATTTTGCGAATTAAATTACGCAGTTTAGATACTTATGCTACTGCTCGAAATAAAGTGGCAAGCTATTACGACAAAGTATTTGAAAATCATCCGAAAATAAAAACTCCTGCTCGTGCAAAATTTTCGAATCATGTATTTCACCAATACACTTTGCAATTGTGCGAGGTGGACAGAACTGCTTTACGCGAATTTTTAGCCGCTAAAGATATTCCGGCAATGATTTATTATCCCATTCCTTTGCACTTACAAAAAGCATATTTGGACCCGCGTTACAAAGCAGGCGATTTTCCTGTCACAGAAAAATTATGTGCTTGTGTTATGTCGTTACCTATGCACACCGAATTGGATGAAGACACATTAAAATATATCACAGATTCGGTTTTAGAGTTTGTTAAATAAACTAGCAAAACTTTGAACTTTAAACTTTGAACTAAAATTATGAATATAGCAGTTGTAGGAACAGGATACGTTGGACTGGTAACCGGAACATGTTTAGCTGAAACAGGTAATCATGTTGTTTGCGTTGACATCAACAAAGAAAAAGTGCAGAAGATGCAAGCAGGTATGGTTCCTATTTATGAACCACATTTGGATGTATTGTTCGAACGCAATATCAAACAAGGACGATTAACATTCACTACCAATCTTGAAGAAGCAATTGAAAAAGCAAAAATTATTTTTCTTGCATTGCCAACTCCTCCAGGAGAAGATGGCTCTGCCGACTTAAGTTACATACTTGGTGTTGCCGAAGACTTAGGAAAAATCATTAAGGATTACAAAGTAATTGTTGATAAAAGTACCGTTCCGGTTGGTACAGCAGATAAAGTTCGTACAGCAGTTGCTAAAAATGCAAAAGTGGAATTTGATGTTGTTTCAAATCCAGAATTTTTACGGGAAGGATTTGCAGTAGATGACTTTTTGAAACCCGATAGAGTGGTGATTGGAGCAAGTTCTGATAAAGCACGTAAAACCATGGAAGAACTTTACAAACCTTACGTTCGCCAAGGAAACCCTATTATTTTTATGGATGAACGTTCTGCAGAATTAACTAAATATGCTGCCAATGCTTTTTTAGCTACCAAGATTACTTTCATGAACGAAATTGCAAATTTGTGTGAAAGAGTTGGTGCTGATGTGGATGCTGTTCGAATTGGAATTGGTTCGGATGATAGAATTGGAAAACGATTTTTATTTCCCGGTATTGGATATGGTGGAAGCTGCTTCCCAAAAGATGTTCAAGCTTTAGCAAAATCGGCCAACGAAGTAAAATATGATTTTAAAATTTTAGAATCAGTTATGGCAATTAATGAAAAACAAAAAACCATTATCATTCCTAAAGTAAAAGATTATTTTAAAGGGAATTTGAAAGGAAAAAAAATTGCTATATGGGGATTGGCTTTTAAACCCGACACTGACGATATTCGCGAAGCGCCTGCTTTGTTTATTATTGATGAATTAATAAAAGCCGGAGCAATTATTTCTGCATACGACCCCGAAGCAATGAACAATGTGAAAAATTTAATAGGCGATAAAATATCCTATGCAATGGATGAGTATGATGCTTTACGCGATGCCGATGCTTTATTGATTGCAACAGAATGGAGTTTATTTCGCACCCCCGATTTTGAAAGAGTAAGTTCTCTTTTGAAAAACAAAGCCATTTTTGATGGAAGAAATTTATATGGCATCGACCAAATGAAAGAGTTGGGATATTTTTATTCAAGCATTGGAAGAGAAACGGTGAAATAATTTTTGATTTTTAGATTTGTAGAATTTTTGAATAAATCTACAACTCTAAAATTCTAAAATTCTAAAATTTTATATATGAAACGAGTTTTAATAACAGGAGCAGCTGGATTTTTAGGTTCACACCTTTGTGATCGCTTTATCAAAGAAGGATTTCATGTTATTGGAATGGACAATCTAATAACCGGTGATTTAAAAAATATTGACCACTTGATGAAATTAGAACACTTCGAATTTTATCATCACGATGTTTCTAAATTTGTTTTTATTCCGGGTGAATTGGATTACATTTTACACTTTGCATCACCAGCATCTCCAATCGATTATTTAAAAATCCCCATACAAACGTTAAAAGTAAGTTCACTGGGAACTCACAATTTACTTGGATTAGCAAGAGTTAAAAAAGCACGAATTTTAGTCGCATCAACTTCTGAAGTGTATGGCGACCCAATCGTTCACCCGCAAACAGAAGAATATTGGGGAAATGTAAATCCTGTTGGTCCACGTGGTGTTTACGATGAAGCCAAACGTTTTATGGAAGCAATGACTATGGCCTATCATACGTATCATGGAGTAGAAACTCGCATCATCCGAATTTTTAATACTTATGGTCCGCGCATGCGACTGAATGACGGACGTGTACTGCCTGCATTTATCGGACAAGCATTGCGTGGTGAAGACTTAACCATGTTTGGCGATGGCTCTCAAACCCGTTCGTTTTGTTATGTTGATGATTTAGTAGAAGGCATTTATCGTTTGTTGATGAGCGATTATGTTTATCCTGTTAATGTTGGAAATCCAAGTGAAATATCCATAAAAGAATTTGGTGAAGAAATTATAAAACTAACTGGCACAAAGCAAAAATTAATTTCTAAACCATTACCTCAGGATGATCCAAAACAGCGAAAACCGGACATTACAAAGGCAAAAGAAATTTTAGGTTGGGAACCAAAAGTAGGCAGAGCAGAAGGACTAAAAATTACTTACGATTATTTTAAATCACTTTCAAAAGAAGAATTAAACAAAACAGAACACAGAAGTTTTAATTAATGGATAAGAATTATTATAATCACGAAACAGCCATCATTGACGAAGGTTGCAAGATTGGAAAAGGAACCAAAATTTGGCACTTCTCTCATATTATGCCTAATTGCACCTTGGGAGAAAATTGCAACATCGGACAAAATGTTGTGATTTCCCCGGAAGTTGTTTTAGGGAAAAATGTAAAAGTGCAAAACAATGTTTCCATTTATACCGGTGTTACCTGCGATGATGATGTTTTTTTAGGGCCATCAATGGTGTTCACAAATGTAATTAATCCGCGTAGCGCTATTAACCGCAAAAACGAATACGCAAAAACACATGTTGGAAAAGGAGCATCCATTGGCGCAAATGCAACCATTGTATGTGGTCACGATATTGGCGAATACGCATTTATCGGAGCCGGAGCTGTAGTTACTAAAAATGTTCAACCTTTTTCGTTATGGGTTGGCAATCCTGCAAAACAAATGGGCTGGATTAGTGAATACGGTCATCGTTTGCAATTTGATAAAGATGGAATTGCCGTTTGTTTGGAAAGCAAAGAAAAATATAAATTGGAAGGAAGTAAAGTAACTAAGTTATGAGCAAAATAAAATTCGCTGTAATCGGTCAAGGGCATATTGGAAAACGACATGCTGAAATGATTCGCAGAAATGCAGAAGCAGAATTAGTTGCTGTTTGTGATACGCTACCAGTTGAGAAATTAGGATTGACTGATTTAAAAGAAAAGTTTTATTCTTCTGCTGAGGAGCTTTTATCAGCGCACCCTGAAGTGGATATAGTGAATATTTGTACCCCAAACGGATTACACGCAAAGCAATCGTTACTCGTATTGGACGCAGGAAAACATGTTGTATGCGAAAAACCAATGGCGCTTAACAAAGCCGATTGCGAAAACATGATTCACAAAGCATTGCAAATTCACAAAACTGTTTTTTGTGTGATGCAAAATCGTTTTTCTCCTCCATCGGTTTGGTTGAAAAAAATTGTTGAAGAAAAAATTATTGGAGATGTCTACATGGTGCAATTGAATTGCTATTGGAACCGCGATGAACGTTATTATAAAAAAGATGGTTGGAAAGGAACACAAGAATTAGATGGAGGAACACTCTTCACACAATTTTCACACTGGATTGATTTGGTTTATTGGATTTTTGGCGATATAAAAGATATACAAGCAAAATTTAATGATTTCAATCATGCAAATTTAACTGAATTTGAAGATAGTGGATTTGTAAATTTTAATTTTATAAATGGTGGAATGGGAAGCATTAATTATTCTACTTCTGTTTGGAATTCGAATTTAGAAAGTAGCATAACCATTATTGGAAGCAAAGGAAGTGTAAAAGTAGGCGGACAATACATGGATCAAATTGAACAATGCAATATTAAAGATTATACAATACCAAATCTTGACCCAACAAATGAAGCAAATGATTATGGGTCATACAAAGGTTCAGCAAACAATCATCCACAAGTAATTTCAAATGTAATTGATACATTAAAAGGCAGAACAACATTAACTACAAATGCAATGGAAGGATTAAAAGTAGTAGATATCATTGAACGAATTTATTCACTAAGAAACGCTGATAGAAAATCATAAGGTTATGATAAAAAAAATAAAAAATAAAGAAGCGAAAATTGCTGTTATCGGATTGGGATATGTCGGGTTACCAATTGCTTTAGCCTTTGCTAAAAAAGTTAAAGTGGTAGGGTTCGATATTAATGAAGAGCGTGTAAAGATGATGCAAAACAACATCGACCCTTCACAAGAATTAACTTCAAAAGATTTTGAAGGTTGTGATATTGAATTTACTGCTTCTATAGAAGTATTAAAATCTGCAAATTTTTTCATTGTTGCTGTTCCCACTCCTATTGACGAACATAATCTTCCTGACCTAAAACCATTATTAGGCGCTTCCCGTTCAGTAGGAAAAGCTTTAAAAAAAGGAGATTACGTTGTTTACGAATCTACTGTTTATCCAGGCTGTACAGAGGAAGATTGTATTCCAGTTTTAGAATCAGTGTCGGGATTAAAATTTAAATCTGATTTTAAAGTGGGATACTCTCCTGAAAGAATCAACCCCGGTGATAAAGAGCATACCATCACTAAAATATTAAAAGTTGTTTCGGGTTGTGATGATGAATCATTGGAAGTAATTGCTGAAACGTATAAAATAATTGTAGAGCCGGGTGTTCACAAAGCATCTTCCATCAAAGTTGCAGAAGCTGCTAAAATTATAGAAAATACTCAACGCGATGTAAACATTGCTTTGATGAACGAACTTTCAATCATTTTTAGCCGCATCGGAATTAATACCTATGATGTTTTGGAAGCTGCCGGAACAAAATGGAATTTTTTAAAATTTTCACCCGGCTTAGTTGGCGGACATTGCATCGGTGTTGACCCCTACTACCTCACTTACAAAGCCGAAGAATTAGGTTACCATGCTAGAGTGATAAATTCTGGACGTTACGTTAACGACTCCATGGGCTTTTATGTAGCTAAACAAACTGTTAAGAAAATTATTGCTTCAAAAAAGAATTTGACCGAATCCCGTGTTCTTGTGATGGGCGCAACATTTAAAGAAAATGTAAGTGATGTTCGAAATTCAAAAGTATCGGACGTCATTAAAGAATTCAAATCGTTTGGCGTACACGTAGATGTAGTTGACCCTTGTGCCGACTCATCAGAGCTAAAACATGAATATGGATTTGAACTCGTAAATTCAATTGGCAAAGGATACGATGCAGTTGTTGTAGCTGTTAACCATAAAGAATACCTCAATTTGGATGAAGCCTATTACAAATCCATTCTTTCGGAAGGTGGAATTTTAGTGGACGTAAAAGGTATTTTAAAAGGAAAAATTAAAAATTTAACTTATTGGAGCCTATAAATAAGTCAAAAGCATAAAAGTCAAAAATCAAAAGTAGTTTAATGAGAAAATTAGGTTTATCAACAATCATTTGTCTTCTGTTTTTTTCTTTCAAAGGAAGTCCGGGCAAAAAAATAATTGGTCACTGGACCTCAAAAATTGATTTGTACGACTTAAAAGTGAACGATACGTTAAATTTTACTAAAATAAAATATACCGACAGACTATATCAGTGGGGAGGAGCGTTAGCAGGAATAAACTTATCTACCGACAATAATTTTGAAGAATACAATAATGTTTTGTGTAGTTCAGAAACAAGTCCTGTAAGATACACAGATGAAAAGTGGACACTGAATCAAAATACTATTTCAATTAACAGCTCTGAAAGAGAAATGGATTGGAAAATAGTTGAAGTAAATTCTAAAACACTGAAAGTTGTTGTTTTAAAAATAAACACAAAATGAAAAAAATATTAATTACGGGTGGTGCCGGATTTATTGGCTCGCACGTTGTTCGTTTGTTTGTTACTAAGTACCCTAATTACCAAATAATAAATTTGGATAAGCTAACCTATGCTGGAAATCTGAATAATTTAAAAGACATTGAAAAAAAATCCAATTATACTTTTGTAAAAGGGGATATTACCGATGCCGGATTTATAAATGAACTTTTCAATCTTCATACTTTTGATGGCGTTGTTCATTTAGCTGCAGAAAGTCATGTAGACAGAAGTATTTCAAACCCATTGGAGTTTGTAATGACAAATGTAATTGGAACAGTCAATTTATTAAATGCGGCTAAAACCTCATGGTTAACTCCCTCCCCCTTGGGGAGGGCTGGGGAGGGGGCCCATCGTTTTTATCATGTTTCTACAGATGAAGTTTATGGAACACTGGGCGAAACAGGAATGTTTACCGAAACTACCGCCTATGACCCACACAGCCCGTATTCAGCGTCAAAAGCCAGCTCCGACCACTTTGTAAGAGCGTATCATGACACTTACGGCTTAAATGCTGTTATTTCAAATTGTTCAAACAATTATGGAAGTCATCATTTTCCTGAAAAATTAATCCCACTTTCCATTCACAATATAAAAAACAACAAAGCCATTCCTATCTATGGAAAAGGAGAAAATGTACGTGATTGGCTTTGGGTAGAAGACCACGCAAGAGCCATTGACACAATATATCATCAAGCAAAAACGGGAACAACCTATAATATTGGTGGACACAATGAATGGACAAATATTGATTTGATTCAGGTATTGTGTAAAATAATGGACAAAAAGTTGAATCGTGAAGAAGGAGAATCAGCTAAACTTATCACATTTGTAAAAGACAGAGCTGGACATGATTTGCGCTATGCTATTGATTCCTCAAAGCTTCAAAAAGAATTGGGATGGGTTCCATCTTTGCAATTTGAAGAAGGACTGGAAAAAACCGTGGATTGGTATTTAGAAAATGAAGAGTGGCTGAATAATGTTACTTCGGGTGATTATCTAAAATATTACGAGCAACAATACACAAAACGATAGAAAATATTTTTGTTTTCTTTTGAATTTTGACTTTTAACTTTTGAATTAAATGTACTCTACTCCATTTCACACTATCGATTTATCTACCAAGACTTTTTTAGTTACTGGCGGTGGGGGATTTGTGGGCTCAAACATAGTAGAATACCTTTTAAAATACAACGCTAAAAAAGTTGTTGTATTAGATAATCTTGCTACTGGCTTTGAAGACAACATAAAGAACTACCTATCACTCTCAAATTTTCAATTTATTAATGGTGATATCTGCAACATAGATGATTGTCACAAAGCATGTATTGAAATAGACTACATTTTTCATGAGGCAGCACTGGGCTCCGTTCCACGTTCCATAAAAAATCCTATTGCCACTCACAATGTGAATGCTACTGGGTTTATCAATATGCTTATTGCAGCTCGCGATGCAAAAATAAAACGTGTGGTTTTTGCAAGTTCTTCTTCTGTTTATGGCGATAGCAAAATATTGCCAAAAGTGGAAAACATTATTGGGAAGCAATTGTCTCCTTACGCTGTTTCAAAAATTACGAATGAATTGTATGGAGAAATTTTTTCTAAAACTTATAATATGGAAATTATCGGCCTCCGTTACTTTAATATTTTCGGACCACGACAAAATCCAAAAGGGGAATATGCTGCTGCTATTCCGCTTTTTATTAATGCATTGTTGAATAACATTTCACCTACAATTAACGGTGATGGAGAGCAAACACGTGATTTTACTTTTGTTGAAAATGCTGTGCAAGCTAATATAAAGGCCATGTTTGAACAAAATGTAAAAACAGATGGAACAATTTTTAACATAGCAGTTGGCGAGCGTGTATCTTTAAATAAATTAATAGGTATTTTAAAAAAATTAATAGGCACAACTGTCCAACCAGTTTATAAAACAGATAGGCCGGGAGACGTTCGCGATTCATTGGCTGATATCTCAAAAGCACAAAATGCCCTGAACTATATCCCTAATGTCAAAATTGAAGAAGGATTAAAACATACATTGGCCTGGTTTAAATCAAAATAAACATTCACAATTGGGATTATTCGACATATTTAGCAAAAAAAAGAAACGATTATCTAATCCGGTAGACTTATCTATATTGGGTTCTGATATGCATTCCCATTTTATACCGGGTATTGACGATGGCGCTCAAACTATGGAGGATAGTGTACAAATGATAGGCGAAATGCAAAATTTCGGTTATAAAAAAGTAATCACTACACCGCACACCATGAGTGATTATTATAGAAATAGCTCCGAAACAATATTATTAGGCAAAGAAAATGTTAAACTTGCCTTGAAAGAAGTAGATATTTCGATTCAACTCGAAGCAGCTTCAGAATATTATTTAGATTTTGACTTTGAAAGAAAATTAAAAGAAGAAAAACTACTGACTTTTGGAGATAATTATTTGCTTTTTGAAATCTCCTACATGAACCCGCCCGACAATTTATTTCATGTGATATTTGAAATGCAATTGCAAGGCTATAAGCCTGTACTAGCACACCCCGAAAGGTATAATTTCTGGCACAAAGAGTTTGATAAATATGAAGCCTTTGTGGATAAGGGAATTTTATTGCAAATGAATATCAATTCGTTAACAGGGTATTATTCTATTTCTACAAAAAGAATTGCAGAGCAAATGATTGATAAAAAAATGATTTCTTTTTTAGGAACCGATTGTCATCACATAGGTCATATTAATTTGTTAAAACAAGTTGTGTTTGAACCTTATTTAGAAAAAGTAATTAATACAAATACGTTGCTCAATAAAAATTTGTAAGGATATGAGAAAAATATTTTATCTATTTATACTACTTTCTTTCTTTTATGCTTGTTCTTCTGACCCTAAAAAAGTGGAAGTGGAAACTATTATACCAAAAACAGAAGAACTCGTAGCATCTATAAATTATGATGTTATTGGAAAGCTTCCTCATGATATAACCGCTTATACGGAAGGGTTATTTTTTTACAATAATCAAATATATGAAGGCACTGGTGCTCCAGAAAATTTGCCTCAAATAAAAACTATTGTTGGAATTTTAGATACTACAAAGGGAAAAGTTGATGCAAAAATTGATTTAGGCAGAACTTATTTTGGGGAAGGTGTTGTTATTTTAAATAATAAACTTTATCAGCTTACCTATAAAAATCAGATAGGTTTTATTTATGATGCAAAAACGTATAAACAAATTGGACAATTTAGTTACAAAAATAAAGAAGGCTGGGGTCTAACAACTGACGGAACTTCTTTAATAATGAGTGATGGAACAAATATCTTGACTTACATCGATCCACTTACTTTAAAACCAACAAAAACAATAAACGTTACCAATGCTGGGTATGCTGAGGACTACATCAATGAATTAGAATTTATTGATGGCTATATTTATGCAAACATTTGGACCAAAAACTATGTTATTAAAATTGATTTAAATACTGGCAAAGTGGTTGGAACAATGGATTTTTCGATGCTAACGGATGAAGCACATACTAAAAATCCTGAATCAGATGTACTAAACGGCATTGCTTATGATGTAGCCACAAAAAGAATGTTTATTACCGGGAAAATGTTTCCGGAAGTATATGTATTGAAATTGAAATAAATTATCCTTTTAATGGTCGAGCATACGCAATCACATCTTTATCTGTAATTGTTTTATCGCACAATATTATCAAGCGTTCCACAACGTTTCGGAATTCACGAATATTTCCTGTCCAGTTAATCTTTTGCAACTCTTTTATTGCGTCTTTTGAAAAACTCTTATTTGGCATTCCATGGTCTTCACAAATCATTTTTAAAAAATGTTCAGCCAATAAAGGGATATCTTCTTTTCTTTCATTTAATGATGGAACATGAATTAAAATAACGCTCAAACGGTGATATAAATCTTCCCGAAAATTACCGGCAGCTATTTCTTTTTGCAAATCCTTATTAGTAGCCGCAATCACACGCACATTTACTTTTATTTCTTTTTCTCCTCCTACCCTAGTGATTTTATTTTCCTGTAAAGCACGTAATACTTTTGCTTGTGCAGAAAGGCTCATATCACCAATCTCATCCATAAACAGGGTGCCACCTTCTGCTTGTTCAAATTTCCCTTTACGTTGGTTAATTGCTGATGTAAAAGCACCTTTTTCGTGACCAAACAATTCACTTTCTATTAATTCACTTGGAATAGCGGCACAGTTTACTTCGATTAAAGGTGCAGCTGCCCTGTTGCTTTTCTCGTGTAACCAACGTGCTACCAATTCTTTTCCACTGCCGTTTCCACCTGTTACCAACACCCGAGCATCTGTTGGTGCCACCCGTTCTATCATTTCTTGAATCTGAGCAATAGCTTTTGATTCACCCACCATATCAAACGTTTTACTTACTTTTTTCTTCAACACTTTCGTTTCTGTAACCAAAGTCGATTTATCCATTGCGTTACGAATCGTAACCAACAAGCGATTTAAGTCCAGGGGCTTTGCAATAAAATCAAATGCTCCCTTTTTTACTGCTTCAACTGCCGTTTCAATATTACCATGACCAGATATCATCACAATAGGTGTATCCGAAGACAATTGCATGATTTTATCAAGCGCCTCTATTCCATCCATCTTTGGCATTTTAATATCACACAACACAATGTCGTATTTCTCTTTCTGAATCATAGCAACACCTTCCACTCCATCAGAAGCTTCGTCTACTTGATATTTTTCATACTCCAAAATTTCACGCAAGGTTTTTCTGATACTTTTTTCGTCATCAATGATTAATATTTTTGCCATCTGTAAATAAAATTATGAATTATAAATGTTAAATTATAAATGAAATATAGTGAAAATAAAATTGTGAATTCAAGTGTAAATCATTCATAATTTATAACCTGCCTACCGGCAGACAAGTCTATCATTTATAATCTCCCTTGTAACGCTTCGTAAAGCACACCTTCTTTTAATGAATAGGTGGATAAGCGCATTTTTTCTATTTCGAAAGCACGTATCACAAAATTAACAATGATGCAAGATACTACTATCATATCTACTCGCATAGCAACCAAACCTTTCATATGTAAACGTTGAGCGTTCGTTGACTTTAATATTTCCTCATAAATACCAACACAATCTTCCAAATTAAAAGTAAACTCCGTTTTGTCATCTAAAATATCAGGAGTATAAAAGCGGTGTGCGACCATTTCGGCTAAGGAATCAAAAGAGCCTGAAGAACCAATTAACTCAAAAATAGGGTACTTTTTTACTGCTTCAAAAAGTGGTTCCAACTCTTCGTTTAAATAACTTACAAAAACACCAATTTCCTTATCAGTAATCGGATCGGATGGAGGAAACATTTCCAACAAGCGTGCTGCACCTAACAAAAAACTTTGCTTCCAAAATAGCTGATTTTTGTTTCCAATAATAAACTCAGTGCTTCCTCCACCAATATCAATAATTAATGAAGCTTTGTCCGACATTTGAACCGCTGAGCGCACACCTAAATAAATTAATTCGGCTTCTCTATCTCCTGAAATAACCTGAATGTTTATTCCTGTTTTGTTTTTTATACGATTCACAAAATCATCCCCATTGGAAGCACCTCTAATTGCAGAAGTAGCAAATGCATAAATTTTATCTGCTTGATATTTTTGAGTACTGGAATAATGTGTATTAAAAGCCTCCAGTCCACGCTGAAAAGGAGCATCCGCAATAAAACCTTTGTTTATTCCACCCTCAGCCAACTTCACAGAAATTTTAGTTTGAAAAACAGTAGAATATGTTTTATCGGGATGAACTTCTACAATAAGTAGGTTAAAGGTATTTGTTCCTAAATCAATAACTGCAATCTTCATAAACCATAGCATTTAAAGCTACAAGGTATGAAAATTACGGAACTCAAAAAAGTGTTTTTTAGCCCCTGTAAAACAGCCATTTACCTAGCTCTTTCCAGCTCACTTTTTTGCCATACATCAAAATTCCGGTTCGGTAAATTTTACCTGCAAGCCAGGTTGTTAAGAAGAAGCCCAATACTAGGAACAGCATCGACAATCCTATTTGCCAATTAGGAACATCAAAAGGCATACGCACCATCATTACAATTGGAGAAGTAAGTGGTATCATCGAAAACCAAACAGCTAAAGAGCCATTTGGGTCTTGCATCACCACTTGAGCAATGGCGATTGAAAAAATAAGGGGAATGGTAATGGGCAACATAAACTGATTGGTATCTGCATCGGAGTCAACAGCTGCGCCCACAGCCGCAAACAAAGCACTATACATTAAATAACCTACTAAAAAATAAAAAATAAAACACAAAACTATTTTACTTACATCTAAGGATTTTAAATCATTCAAGAACTGAACAGCTTCACTTGGCTGCTCAATTTTGCCCATTTTATCAAAATCCAAATTTTCACCAATTTTAATGACCTCTTCTTTCGCTTGTATTTGCTTCATCTCAACATCCTTCAAAAATGTAGCTGCTACAAAACTGTATAAAGTTGTCGACAAAATAACCCAAAGCAAAAACTGTGTTAATCCTACCAAAGCAACACCCACAATTTTACCCATCATCAATTGAAATGGTTTTACAGAAGACAAGATGACTTCGACAATACGACTTGTTTTTTCCTCCATCACACCTCTCATCACCTGCACTCCATACATAAATATGAAAAAATAAATCATTATCGCAGAAACAAAACCAATTGCCATATACAAATCTGTATTGGTATTTTTCTTTTTTCCTGATTCATCCACTTGAGTAGTAAGCATACTGAAAGTAGACTTATCCTTTGCGTCTTTAATCAGATTAAGATTTACATTGTTTTTTGCCAACATTACTTCGTACAACATCTTACTAATGCTGTATTGGATATGCTGCTGAGCCGAATTGCTCAATTGCTTTTTATAATATAAGTTTATTCCTTTTTGCCCACCATTCAAAACATTTTTAGGAATCCATAAAATTGCATCGTAATCGGTATCAAAAAAACCATCGTATGCTTTTTGAAAAGTAGTGGGCGGATAATCAAAATGTACAATATCTTTTTCAGGAATTAAATCGGTAAACAAATAGCTTTCATCAATTACTTCTACCTTTTGCTTTTCTGTTTTTTGCATCGACAACCATATAGGCACCACCATTATACCTACCATTAAAATAGGACCTAGTATGGTCATCAGAATAAAAGATTTTTTCTTTACTCTCGAAAGGTACTCGCGCTTTATGATTAGAAGTATCTTATTCATTGCATGGATATCGAATTATTACGCCCTTCGACTACGCTCAGGGTGACACACAAATATGTGTTTGTTATTTAAAAAACTTTGAACTTTGAACTTTTTAAATTGAACTAATTCTATTCTGTAAAATTACTTTGTGTGCCTACTGCATTTCCTTCACTTACTTTCTTAATAAAAATGTCGTTCATGCTTGGAACTACTTCTTTGAAAGAATGTATTTCTACCACTGGTAATACCGATGATAATAATTGATTGGAAGTACTTCCCGGTGTTAATTGAATCTGCGCTTTTGTAACATCGCCATCAATGGAGTGCTCTCCTAGTTTACCAAATGTCCACAATGAGTTTGTAAACCCCATCATATTCCCAGAAAATTCTATTTCAATAATGTTTGATTTGTTTTCTTTGCGAATGTCTTTAACCGAACCATCCACAATTTTTTTAGAGCGATTTATTAAGGCTATGTTATCGCACAACTCTTCCACCGAACCCATATTGTGTGTAGAAAACAAAATAGTAGAGCCTTTCTTTTTTAAATCTAAAATTTCATTCTTGATAAGATTCGCATTAATAGGATCGAAACCACTAAATGGTTCATCCAATATTAATAATTTAGGCTCGTGCAAAACGGTTACAATAAACTGCACTTTTTGTTGCATCCCTTTTGAAAGCTCTTCCACCTTTTTATTCCACCAAGCATCAATTTCAAACTTTTCAAACCAGTATTTTAATTTTTTCTTTGCCTCAGCTTTTTTCATCCCCTTTAACTGAGCCAAATACAAGGCTTGCTCTCCGACTTCCATCTTTTTGTACAAACCACGCTCTTCAGGCAAATATCCAATTTGTTCGATGTGCTTTTGAGCTAATTTTTCATTTTCAAAAAAAACCTCGCCACTATCCGGACCTGTAATTTGATTGATGATTCTAATTAAAGAAGTTTTTCCGGCACCATTAGGGCCTAACAATCCAAAAATACTTTGTGCAGGAATGTCTAATGAAACATCATCTAATGCAGTGTGAGATGCATAACGTTTTACAATATTTTTTGCTGATAGAATGTTCATGTTACTCAAAATATTGTTTCATGCGTTCGAAAAATCCTTTGTCTTTTTTGGTCGGATTAGGCTTAAAATTTTCAGCCTCTTTTAAATCTTCCAAAATTTTCTTTTCTTCTTTTGTAAGATGTTGTGGCGTCCAGACATTAATATTTACTAAAATATCACCACGACCATATGTATTAATATCCGGTAATCCTTTTCCTTTTAAACGAAGCACTTTACCACTTTGTGTTCCTGCATCCACTTTCACTTTTGCTTTTCCATCAATCGTTGGTACTTCTATTTGTGTTCCCAATGCAGCATCCGAATAACTTACAAAATGGTCATAAAATAAATTCATTCCATCTCGTTTTAGATGTTCATGCTCCACTTCTTCAATCACAACAATTAAATCACCAGCTACGCCTCCGCGGGCACCCATATTTCCCTTTCCAGCAACCGACAGTTGCATTCCTTCTGCTACTCCTCCCGGAATATTAATACTGATTACTTCTTCATCGCGAACGATTCCATCGCCATTACATGGGCTACATTTATCTGTGATTGTTTGTCCTTCACCTCCGCAACTAGGACAAGTACTGGTAGTTTGCATAGCACCCAAAATGGTGTTGGTGATTCTTGAAACTTGTCCGGAACCTTTACAAGTAGAACATGTATTAAATGCAGAGCCATTTTTTGCTCCGCTGCCATTGCACGTTTTACAAGCAACATATTTGGTTACTTTGATTTTTTTCTCTACTCCATTTGCAATTTCCGAAAGATCCATTTTCACTTTCACACGCAAATTGGAACCTCTGTTCACCCTTCTACCGCCTCTGCCACCCCTTCCTCCACCAAAATGACCGCCAAAAATATCCCCAAACTGGCTGAAGATATCATCCATATTCATTCCACCAAAACCTTGTCCGCCTCCACCAAATCCACCACTATTACCCATTCCGGCATGGCCGTATTGATCGTAACGTTGCTTTTTTTCGGGATTGCTCAATATTTCGTAGGCCTCAGCTGCTTCCTTAAATTTTTCTTCCGCAACTTTATCGCCTGGATTTTTATCGGGGTGGTATTTAATAGCCATCTTGCGATAAGCTTTTTTTACCTCATCGGCATTCGCACCTTTTGGAACTTCTAATATATCGTAAAAATCTCTCTTAGACATTTGTTGATTTGTTGATTTGCTGAATTAGAGAATTGAAGATTTGTTTAAATTTTTTATTCTCTAATTTTCTATTTCACTAATTCTCTAATTTTTATTGACCTATTACCACTTTCGCAAAGCGAATTATTTTTCCGTTTAAACTATATCCTTTTTCTAATTCTTCTACCACCTTGCCTTTTAAATCATCGGATGGTGCCGGAATATTCGTTATTGCTTCGTGAATATCTGCATCAAACGTTTCGCCAACGGTTTTCATTTCCGAAAGTCCTTTTTGTGTTAAGGAAGATTTTAATTTAGAAAAAATTAAATTTACACCATCATTTACTGCTTTAACATCTGTGGATTCTGTATTTGATTTCATTGCTCTTTCGAAATCATCCAATACCGGAAGTATACTTTTAAACACATCTTCACCGGCAGATTGTATCAATTCAATTTTTTCCTTTGCAGTTCGTTTTCTAAAATTATCAAACTCCGAATACAAACGCAAATACTTGTCGTTTATCTCATCGGCCTTTGCTTTTAAATCTGCTAATTGTTTGTCTTTTTCATCAACATCCTTTACTTCTTCCTGAGGAGTTTGTTCTTCGTTTTGCTCATTCACAATATCGCTTTCCGGTGTGCTCATTTTCTTAAATATATTTTTAATTTTTTTCATTGAATTTTTAACGTCCTAAACCTCTCAAATTATTTGCCATCAAAGATAATAAGACAATTTGACATAATATGATGGGAATAAAAAAGACAGAACCCTAAAAGTCCTGTCTTTTTAACAAAAAACGTCCATTTACTTAGTAAAATTGAACTCCGTTCTCCGATTCAACTGATGTTCAATTTCGGAGCAATCCACTCCATTTTTACACCTGTTTTTGATTTGGGTTTCACCAAATCCTTTTGCTTTTAGTCTTCCTTTTTCAATGCCTTGTAAAATAAAATACTCCATCACTTTTTGGGCTCTTTTTTCAGATAATGTAATATTATATGCATCTTCTCCTTTTGAATCGGTATGACTGTTTATCGATAATTTTAAACTTGTGTTTAGAGCCATTTCACTGATAATTTTATCTAACTTTTCAATCGACTCAGGTTTAATATCAGAAGAATTAGGATCGTAATATACATTCTCAATTACGGTAAGGCTGGCTTCTTTAGAAGCACCAAAGTTTTTAATTTTTAATCCCGTATCTTCTTCTTTCTCTCTGGCTAGCGTTGTTAATTCGGCCGGTAAAAGTTCGTATACAAATCCTTTTTTAGTTTTATTAAAAGAACGAATTATAGTTCCATCGGGCTTAGCAGCGTATAATTGTCCGTCTTTTATTTTTGTGTCATCCGTTATCAAAACGTTAATCTTGTAAGATTTGTCGGAACTCAATTCCGTAAATTTAAAATCACCATAGTTATCTGTAATAGTAGATTGTATCTCCACATCATTCTCATCCTGAAGCATCACTTTTTGATTGTCAACAGGCTGATTTTTATCTTTTCCGGTCATTAATTTTCCGGAGTAATCAATTTTAGATGGGCCAACTGAACC
>JAHEYB010000021.1:0-13696 GCA_023251805.1 Bacteroidota bacterium
ATACACCTTATGAGCAGATTGATATTTCTGCTACTATAGGTCAATTAATGGGCTTTTCTGTTCCAACTTCCAATGGGAAAGTGATGAAAGATATTTTTAAAAAATAATTTCAAGTGCCCCCGAATCTTTTACTGCATAATAATTTTGATTTAATTCTACGCATTCTTTCTTCCATTTATCAACCGTGTTTTCCGAATTTGAAGAATCAAAAATAATTGTTTTTGCAGTAAACATGGTGCAAATATCTTCTACACTCATTTTTGTATTATCAGAAACAATTAAGTAATCTAACTCCAACTTATATCCAATAGCACTTTTAGTAGAGAGCATTTTTTTTAATAGTAACAAACGTTTGTCATAAAACTGAATGAAGTGATTTTTTATATGTAAATTTTCATTTTCAAAATCTGTGGTAATTATTTTGGATTTGTTTATTCCCAAATCCCACCAATTATGCTTTATATGAAATAACAATCCGCTGGAATTACTTGAAAAAACAGAATCAGTGAACAATGTATTTTCTTTCGCTTGTATAAAATCGATGGCTGATGTTTTGGGAACGTTATACACAATCATTTTCTTTTGTTGAAATTGTTTGTATTGTTCAATTACTTGACTAATTAAAATAATAATGCAAAACGACAATGAATAAACTAAATATTTATACTTGCGGTTGTATAAATAGAACAAAAGCAAAACGATTAGACCATACATGATCCAAGTTTCAAAAACAGAAATTGAAATTCCTTGCAATAATGAAAACGGCAAAGACTCAATCCATTTAACAGAAGCGTTCAAAAACCAGATTAACCAAGCAAACACAATAGATAAGTATTTCACAAAAAAAGGTACCTGAGAAAATAAAAACACAGCAATTCCTAAATAAATAATGAGTGTTGATATAGGTATTACAATTAAATTGGAAAGCAAAAAATAGTTGGGAAACTGATGAAAGTAATGCAAGCCCAAAGGGAAAGTTGCTATTTGAGCAGCGATAGATACAGCAGTTATCATCCATACCTGATCTAAAATCCAGTTATCGAATTCGAACCAAGCATAAATTTTTGGTTGAATGTATACGATTCCAACTACAGCTAAATAAGAAAGCTGAAAGCCTACCTCCATTATCAAATAAGGGTTAATCAGTAATAAAAATAAGGCTGAAGCTGCTAATGTGTTGTAAATATTGGTATGCTTATTAAAAGATTTAGCAACAATTATAAAACTAAACATAGTCGCTGCTCTTAATACCGAGGGCGACAAACCCGTGAGCGCTGCGTAAAACCAAAGAAACAAAATCAACAAAACTGCTTTTAGTATTTTCCCTTTTTTATATTTATCTAAAAAAAATAAAAACCAACTGAAAACAACATAAACAATGGCAACATGTAATCCTGACACAGATAGCACATGTAAAGCCCCTGAACTGGAATAGGCCGATATAATATCAGCGTCCAATTTATCGGTATATCCCAATAACAATGCTGCCCCAACCGAAAGTTCATCACCTGTTAGATGATTGTTTTTTAAAACATTATACAAGTCATTTCTCCAGCCAATAGAATGCACCATTATTAGATTTCCTGAATTTTGTCTTAAGCTTTTCCAATCTTTCCATTTTAAATACCCTTGCTGATAGATATTGTGAAAAGATAAAAATCGTTGATAATTAAATTCTCCCGGATTTTGGGGAGCAGGTACTTCTTTAAAATTGATGTTCATCAGCAATTCATCCCCGTATTTTAAAGTCATAGCTGACGAATCTTTTTGAATATAAACCATTGCCTTTCCTGTACTTGTTTTCCAGGTACTTCCTTGCTTTACTGCCAGTATTTCAATTATTGTTTTTAAAGATTTCTCTTTTTCAATGCAAGCATCTGTTAAACGACCATATACTAAATTATTTCCATTACAAGAATGAGAAAAATGACTTGCCGAAAATTTTTGTGTTCTATAAATTGTCAGCTGATAGGCAAACATAAAAAGCATTGCGTTAATCAATAGACCAAACAAAAAGGAATTCCTGTAAGTGATTTGGAATCTCTGGATAAGTACTAGAGACCCAATAAAAACAAACAAAAAAGATGCGAATAGCAAAACATTTTCGAAATAATATGGAAAATAAACAGCACAAATAGTCCCCACCAAAAAAGGGAATAATAAACGAACTAAAGGCGCCTGGTTCCAGACTTTCATAAATCAATTAAAATTTTGGCGAAAGTAGGAAAGCTCACTGCCAAATTGGGCTAAAAATCAAGAATATTGTAGAAATTTTAATTTGAGATTTATTTCCAAAATTGAAGTTTTATTTTATATTTGTTATGGAAATATTTATGTTTAACCCTAACAAATTAAATCATGGAAAATTTACAGTATTATTATGATATGGTGGATAAATGCATTAGCGACCTAGGTGTTGATCCAGCGTTATGTCGTGGTGAAAAAGCCGGGCAGTGGAGTTTAAAAAAAGGTTCTGCATCGGTTTGGATTGATGTATGGCATATTGAAGCTGAAAATAGAGGATACTTTCAAGTATTGGCTCCTGTTATGGAAGTTCCACCTTCAAATCAGCAAGCATTTTTTCAGGAATTACTAGAGTTAAACTATACACTTTATGGGGTCGCTTTCGTAAAATTCCAAAACTGGATATATGTTAAACTAATTCGTGAAGTGGACGGATTGGAACAAAAAGAAGCAGCAGCAACCATCAACCGTGTTGGCTGGTACGCTGATGATTACGATGACAAATTAAAAGTGAAGTACGGAATGGTAGTTGGAGGAAGAGGATAATTTCTCGGCTTAGCTCGAAATGACAAATTACTAACATTGGTAATCTAAAATAAAAATCCCCCGAGTACTCGGGGGATTTTTTGCCTTCTACGTTTGATATTTCAACCGAAGTCTATTTTGTCATTTCGAGCGTAGTCGAGAAATTATTTCCATCTATATTTAAAACTCTCGTACTTACCTTTTATGGCCATCACCAGCTCAAACTGACTGGCATTCTTAATAAATTCGTCATTCAAATTCAAGTATTTAATAAACGCATCAAACTCATCGTCTTTCAGGTCAATTAAATCGTATTTCACATACAAATGAAAAAGGTCTCTCAAAACATCACGTTTTAAATCTTCATTCTCCCACTCTGCTACTTTTCTTTTGGATTTCTCAAACTTGCTGAATCGTTCGTAAAGGGCTGTAATCGGACTCTCAAAAGCATTCGCTCCGGAAGTGGAATACGACTTATCAACGCCAAGTTTATCAATGTCATTTTGAATTTCATTTAAACTTCTGTTTGCAAAAACGCTTACTTCTTTTAAATCGAAATACAATTTGGATAGCGCTATTTGAAAATTTGTATTTCCTGCGCTAAGGGAATCTTTAAAACAAATGCTTCTAACCTTAAAGCCAATGGCAGAAAATACAATGGTATCGGAAGGGAAAACGCTAAAAGAAAATTTTCCATCAGCATCAGCAAACGAACCATGATTTGTACGTTTGTTAATAATCATCAATCGTGTGAGAGGCAATTTGCTATTCTCTTTATCAAAAACTTTTCCAGCTATTGTAACAGCTGTTTGTGAAACACATGAAAAAGAGATGAAAAAAGGTAGTACAAATAAAAAAGGATGTATGTTTTTCATCTTCACAAAAACGCAATTAAATGCGATTTATTATTAATCGGTTTCCACTTCTATGGTTTCAGTAGTTTCTTCCTTTTTCTTCTTTTTAATCAACTTAGCTTTAGATTCTTCCTTTCGGATTAAACGCTCTATGTTTTTTTGATGCGTAATCAAAACCATGATTGCAATGAGGATGGAAAAAATAATCAGAGAAGGAACGGTGGTTTTAAAAATTACAATTACAACAATTGGAAAACAAATGGCTGAAATCATTGAGCCTAATGACACATATCCGGAAATAATTAAAATGATGATGAAAATTCCCATACAAATAAGTGCGCCATAAATGTGAACACCTAACACAATTCCAAGCAAGGTAGCAATTCCTTTTCCGCCTCTGAAAGAGGCAAACAATGGAAAAATATGCCCAACCAAAGAAGCGATTCCTAAAACCAATTCCAAATTAATGAACTGATTACTTCCAACTGTGTATGGACTAAAATAAGCAAGATTTACAGCTAAAAAGCCTTTAATAATATCAAAAAGTAAAACTGGGATTCCGGCTCTTTTACCTAAAACGCGAAACGTATTGGTAGCTCCGGCATTACCACTTCCGTATTCACGAACATCAATTTTATAAAAAAACTTGCCAATCCATACAGCAGTTGGAATGGAACCCAAAAGATAACCACCTAAAAGTAAGATTATATTTAAACTATTTATCACCTTCTTCTTTCGTTTCAGTTTTACGTAAGAATTGCGTTTTCTTAGCCGTTGTGGTTATATTGAAATTGTAGTTGGGTTCTTTTTTCTCTTTATCGCCATCTTTTTGACGTTTTTCAGGCTTTAATTCCTTTATTGAAGTATTGAATGCTTCGTTGGAAGAAATAGCCAACATCGTTCCTCTTGTGTAATTAAAATAATACCAACTATTTTCATCCAACTCCAAATAAATATTTAAAATGTCTCCTCCGCGCTTTTTAATAATTTCTATTCTTCCATCTACATATTTATTGATTTGAGATTTATTAATATTTCCTATTCCAATTTTTCCATAGGATGTATAAGAACGAGTATCTTTATTCCACTTCATCTTCAAATCTGTTATGAATAAGGTTTTCTTTAATTCGTCAGGAAACTTTTTGTAAGACCCGTATAAGTTTAACTGAGAAAGTAATTTATCGGCCTGCTCCTTCCCTAGCATTTCACGCATCCCTTTTTCAAAAACAGGACGAGAAAAATCTGTTGGGTTTAGCTCCGCATTTGCTACCAATGCATCCGACATTTTATCAATTGCACCATCATCAAAGAAGAAATCAACCGTCATAATCATATCAAAGATGGTTGAATCGGGAATAAGCAAATGCACAACACTACCAAACGATTCGATTTTAACTTGTCCGAAATCCCCTCCTAAATTTACTTTTCCTTCGCCATACATTTTACATTGGGAAGTATTTAAACTCAAGTAATTTCCTGGCAAGGACCTTTCAACTAACTTCTCTTTGTTTGATATTCGGTATTCTCTTGAACTTTTGTCGAAAAACAAGTACCCATCAGCAGGCAAAACATAAGAGTCGTTTGTGGATTCTTTGGCAGATAAAAAGGCTGAGTAAAAATGTGTTGAATCCGTTGTAACCATCATAGATGCAGCAATTGGTTTACCAAACATATCAACCGGCTCTTTAGAAATTGGAATATAAATATTGTTCGGGTTAATTTCAGATTCAAACTTAAACCAAGTTCTTGGAGTTGCTTTACAATCGTGAGAGATGCGTGCGGCACCATCAAACACAAGGAAATTGGCTGTGGCTTTTAATTTAACTTTTCCTATGTATTCAAAATTGGGACTCAATCTAAACTTAGAAGAGTCTGGAATAGTTGTTTCGGCATACGTTTGGAAAGTAGTATCCACACTTACGTTGCTGAAATAAAAGGTTTGTTTTGTTTTAATTTCATCGATGTAATCATAAAAACCGGAGCCTTGATATTTTTTTCTTGCAAATACATTGACAGTACAATTGTAAAGATTATGGTATTTGGTAATAGCGTTAGCAACAATTTTTGCATTTGTAAACGTGCGCATCACAGCCTCCTTATCAATAATAACATCCCCCTTATCAGGATAAATACGCGCATCCGCAACGTTGATGTACTTTACATCTTTTGCTGTAATTACATATCTTTTTAAATCGTATTTAGCTGCGGGTGATTGAAAGCGAAGTGAATCCTGACTGGGGTGAACAGAAATAAATTCGGGACCAACTAAATCTAAATCTTCATTTGCTGCTTTTTTAACTGCATTTTTACTTGCTCCCAGTTCAATTTGACTGTCATCCATATACCATTTAAAATTATCCATAAAACAGATGTACTGATTTACAGGAAACTTCACAACAGAGCCTTTACCATTTGACGTAAACTCTCCAATTCGTTTATCAAAATCTATTTTTGCGTTTACGTTATCTGTTGCAAAGGCTTCTAAAGCAGATGATTCTTCAATGGCTTTCAAGCTAAAGTTTGCGGTATCTGAAACAAATGAATTAAATTTAAACTTCACTAGTTTTCCATCCAGCTTTGCATTTGAAAAATCAGCTCTTCCACTGCCGTAAAGCTGAGTTGGCGTCATCGACAAACGTCCATTAAACATGGCCTGACCATTGTAATCTTGAAATTTTTTTTCCTTGTCATTCCAAACATTCATTACATCTTTTTTTGGCATCCAAAGTATTCGGGTGTCCTCACCATGTACTTGTGGAAATTCTGGTTTTGCTTTTTGTTCGGCCACATCATACATTTGAGCAATGCACCTGACCGAATCAGGAAAAAATAAAAAGTCGTTGGACTTGGATATTGAGGTTACATATTTTAAAGTGCCATCACCATGCAAGCCTTGATTACTTAATTTGATTGTCGCATTGTACGTTCCTTTTCCGCCATACATAGGATACCCTTCGGCAGGAGATTGAGTAATAAATCCTAATGAATAATCCTGTTGAAGCGTTAACGATTCTTTAAAAGTAGGAAATATGCCTGCGGATTCCATTGTTCCTTTAAAGACAAGACCTTCATTCGAAAAGTTATCCAAACTATCTATCGTATATGGGTCGAGTTTAAAATAAAAGCTTTCCTTTTTATATTTACCATTCTGTATGGCTTTTTTATCGTAATAAGCAAATGATTCTTTGAAACTATTAAAGATGGGATAAACAGGAAATGGCTTTCGCCCCGACTTATTAGCAGGATTATCAATCTCCAAATCTCCGTTGATATTTTCTACAACTGTTCTCACTTTCACCAAAGGATATTCGCCATACGCATCCGGTTCACGTGATTTTACCATAATTCGAAGTGAGTCAACATTTTTTAAATCGATTTTAAATTTGGTGTAATCAAATGAAAATTCTTTACCGAAAAAATCGAAGCGACCGGCATGAACAAGTCCTGCAAAACTAAAATCACGGTTTTTCTTTAAAATAATTTTTTGCTCGTAAGGATAAATCACCACATTTTGTGAATCACTCATATAAATTTGACGCACACCCATAATCGTCATATCAAAATTCAATAAGTTAATAGAAGCATTGCTGGAGCCTCTCACAGAAGAAGGGAACTGAATCACATCATAATCGATATGCGCTGCGCGTGCTGCTATATAAATATGCAGTTTTTCATTAACAACAACTTCATCGTCTTCGGGATCATAAGTGATAAAACCTAAAGTAGACAAGCGTACCAATCCTGGTCTGATATCATTCAACGAAAACTTTAAATATTTTGCATACTGCGCTCCATAAAATTCAGGTACATCTCCATTTTTTCTAACAAAATCACGAATTTGAATCAAAGGATTTATTTGATCAATCCCTTGAATGCGCTCATATCTATCTGTTCGAAAATAATTAGCAGATTCAAACATTGCATCTTCCTGAGAGTTACCCACCAACATTCCTAAATCTATTTTCGGGTCATCAATTTTCCAGGTCAATTCTTCAAAATACATATCTACATTGTGAAATGAATTCAGAAAAGGAGACTTTGAAACACCATCAGTTGTGCGAATTAGTGAAAGTTTGCGGTCGTTCACAGTAAATTTCATATTCACACTTGGATGGGTAATGGAATCTTTATTGAAATAAAATTTAATGTTGGCCGATTCTGCTGTTAATTTATCTTTTGTGATTCCGATTAATTTCGCTCCAACTTGCAAAAACACTTTTCCTTCGCGTTTAAAAATTAATTTAGCATCTTCTTCCTTACTACCGGAACCAAGTACTTTTGGTCCTCGTTGTGTAAATCCTCCATCGTAATCTACATCTTTAGCGATGTTGGCAATAAGCATACGTTTGTTATATGAATCGAAGCGAGGGTAAGAAATATTTCCTTCTTTTTCTGATACAATTTTTTCAGTTAGTTGTCCGAGTAAAGGTTTCTCAAAATAATTTTTATTGTAAAAAATTACAGAGTCGGCCGTAAAGCCACTTGTTTTTAAAGTAATCTGATATTTTTTTAATTCGGCCCAAACCACATTGTCTTCAAACCCTGCACGTTTCCAATTGACCTTCCCTCCTTCTCCAACAAAAATTCCTTTATAGGGATAATAAACCCCTTTTGTATTGTACACAATTCCCGTATCATTTTGATTGTTTGCAATGCGCAAATTCAGATTCGGGAAAACTACTTTAGGAACGCTGTCGAATTCAAAGATATATTTATAACTGTTAGCGCTATAGCGGATAACGGCTGAGTTGTAAAAGGAGTTGGTTGAAAATAAATTATCACTCATCTCCAAATAGTCAGAAAAGTTTTTGATGGTTTTTCCTCCCAATATTTTATTGATACACTCTTGCCAGGTTAAGAAGTTATCTTCGCTATGCGTAGAGTTAATAAAATTCATCACCGATGACAGGTAACTTTTGTATTCAGGAAGAATTCTAAGTTTCTTTTTTATCATCAAGTTGCAAGAGCCTGTAATTGATTTTTTAAGTTTATCGCTGCATTTGGGATTGTTCCAAGCCAATGCAAAGGCTTCCATAAAATCTTTAATTTCGTTTTTATCCATGTTTGTAGCTTCAAACATGGTTTTTACATCCGCTAAAAATTGGATAGGGTCCTCAGAGAATTGCTTTATGGGATTTAATTGAGCGAAAGAAGTTTGGACAATTAAAAATAAAGTAAAGAAAAGTAATATATATTTTAATCGTTTCATTCGCGTTTTCTAATTAGTAAAATGAAGCGCAGCCCATTGGTTGCTATTAAAGCTTCCTTCATATTTTAAGCCAAGATTTTCTGCCTTCGCTTTTAATTCATGGATATCCGTTTCAAAAAAACCACTTAGTATTAAATTTCCATCTTTTTTTAATACTTTTTTATACGTTTCCATATCTGCCAACAACACATTCTTATTGATGTTTGCTAAGATAGTTTGAAATGCTTTTCCCTCCAAAATTTGAGCACTACCTTTATGAACAAGAACATTGTTGATATTATTTTTAGCTAGATTTTCAATCGAATTTTCCACACTCCAATCATCGATATCTATTGCTTCAATTGGGTTTGCGCCTTTCATGGATGCTACAATAGCTAAAACGCCTGTTCCGCATCCCATATCCAAAAGTGCTTGGTTTTTAACATTTAATAACAAAAGTATCTGAATCATAAGCTGGGTGGTATCGTGGTGACCTGTACCAAACGACATTTTAGGCTCAATAATTACATCCAATTCGAAG
Source organism: Bacteroidota bacterium (assembly GCA_023251805.1). Lineage (GTDB taxonomy): Bacteria > Bacteroidota > Bacteroidia > 2-12-FULL-35-15 > 2-12-FULL-35-15 > 2-12-FULL-35-15. The sequence goes on from JAHEYB010000021.1 coordinate 9,353, forward strand.
CCTGCTTTTTTCTCATGAAAGGGAGCTCTTATGTAACATTTTCCGACAATTTCAATTGGCTGAAAATTGCTTTCCCACTCTTTGTTCCAATTTTGCTGAGGAATTGTTTTTGTTTTAAAATCGATTTTGAAAAGGTCATCATAATCGCCCAAGGCTAATTTTACTTCATCTTCACTGTATTCTTCTTCTTTGATATAAGCATTAAAGCCTTCTTCTGTTTCAACAAAACTTTCAAACGCTAATTCCGAAAGTGCTGCAATAAGCACATCAGAACCTTGTTCTTTGGGCGCTACAGTTACTGAAACTTCAATGTAATTCATGAGATAATAATTAACTATTGTTTTAAAACAGTACGCCCTTCGACTCCGCTCAGGGTGACTGACTCTCAGTGTTATTTTAAAATGAATTGGTAATTGAAACGAAATCGGTTGATTTCAAAGAGGCTCCGCCTATCAATCCGCCATCAATATCAGCACAGGAAAAAAGCTCTTTTGCATTTTGTGCATTACAGCTGCCACCATATAAAATGGAAGTAGCATCTGAAATTGTTTTGCCGTATTTTTTATTTATTTCGGTACGAATAAAATCGTGAACACCTTGTGCTTGATAACTGGTTGCTGTTATCCCTGTGCCAATAGCCCAAACCGGCTCGTAAGCAATAACTATTTTTTGGAAATCGGCAGCCGACAAATGAAACAACGTATCTTTTATTTGAGCACGAATGGCTTCTAAATGTGTATTCGCATTGCGCTCTTCACTGCTTTCGCCAATACAAAAAATCGGATTTAAGTTAACAGCCAATACACAATTTAATTTTTGTATTAAAATATCTGTTGTATCACCCGCATACATTCTTCTTTCGGAATGACCGATGATGACGTACTTCGCTCCGGTTGATGCAATCATTTCGGCAGATACTTCGCCTGTAAAAGCACCGGAAGGTTGATGGTGACAATCTTGTGCAGCGATAGCAAAGTCGGGCTTAGATTTTATTTTTTCAGCAATGGAAGATAAATGCGTAAAAGGAGGGGCAATTATTTTTAATACTTGTGAAGATGTGTTTTGTGCAGAAAGAATCTCATCTACAAGTTGTAACCCTTGAGAAAGAGTTTTATTCATTTTCCAATTTCCAGCTACAATCTTTCTTCTCATCTCTGTTGATTTTAATATTTAGGCTTTTCCTTTTCTAAAAGTAATAAATCTTTTTTATACTTGTTCACATCCCATTTCATTCCAAAGTTCTTTAGGTATGCATTCATGGAAGACAATTCCAGAAGAGCTCTCCTTTTATCCACATTGTCCACATCTATTATCGGAGCTACATAGTTTTTGTTCCCAATCGATACGATAACACTTCCATACAACTGCGGCTGTCCGCGTCTTAAGGATACTCTGTCATATATCATCGCGTAATCGTAACTTTCAATATCTTTGGATTGGAAAGCGGACATCACTACCGGCAGATATTTTTCCTGCACGCCCAGTCCGGTCTGTTGAATAATTAATGCAAGTGTATAGTTACCGATAAAGCCTACAGTGCCTCTTCCCAACCAACCGTATGTATCCAAAACATCTGTAACAATCTTTAAATTGCATGAATCTCTTTCCTGAATGGTTTGCTTTAAGCGTTTAAATTCTTCTGACCCTTCACCGAATTCATTTTTAATGCTTACTTCTTTCATCTTGTTGTTATGATAATCCCTATAAACACTGTCGAGCAGTAATACCAAAGCTTTATTGAGGTTTCCGTCCGATTTGCTAATGTTGAGCTTTACTCTTTCTTCTATTTCTAACCAGCGCTTATCGTTATAGAGGGCAGTAAATTCAGGCTCTTTAGAGATCTGGGGGTAATCGAGATAATCATATAGTTTGACTACTTTAAAAAGCTGAACAAATGCTGAATCTTTTATTCCTGCCAAAGCCCATGAACGAGCAGCATTGTAGCGATCTTCCATGTATGCTTTTCCACCATTTGACTTAAATGCAGTTGAATAAAATTGTCCTGATTTTTTATATTCTTTTTTAGCAAAACTATTTTTTGCACTATTAATATTTTCGAAATATTTTGACGAAGGTTGAGCAAACGAAAAGTGTATGCTAGAACAAAAAACGAAAATAAAAAAATAAAATTTTTCCATGGAAATACAACTACTGAACTCTAACACGCGGATCTAAAATTCCATAAACAATATCAACACCAATGTTTATAATCACAAATATCATTGCAAAAACTAATGTAGCGCCCATTACTACTGGTAAATCGTTTTTATTCAAAGCATCAACCACTTCGTATCCGATTCCTTTCCAATTGAAAATAATTTCCACAAACACTGCTCCTGCCATCAGACCTGCAAACCACCCAGAAATAGCAGTTATAACAGGGTTTAACGCATTTTTTAACGCATGCTTAAATACAACTCTGTAAAACCCTAAGCCTTTTGCTGTTGCCGTTCTAATATAATCCTGAGAAAGTACATCCAACAATGAACTGCGTGTTAATTGAATAATGATTGCCAATGGACGCAGACCTAATGTGATGGTTGGAAGAATTAAATTTTTTAAATCCAAATGTTCATCTCCAAAATCATCAATAGCATAGAGCGAACCCACATTGTTTAAGCCTGTGTAATCGCGTAATACAAATCCAAAGAACCAAGCGATTAATAGTCCCATAAAAAACGATGGTAAAGCCATTCCAAAAATTGCAAAAATCAATGAGCTCTTATCAAACCACGAATTCTTTTTTATTGCAGAAAATATTCCGAGTAAGATTCCAAAAAAAGAGCCAAATGTAATGGAAGAAAATGCCAGTATAGCTGTTTCTGGAAGCGTTTCAATAACGATGTCGGATACCTTTCGTTTTGTGATGTATGACCTTCGAAGGTAAGGATATTTTAAAACGAGAACTTTGGTGCCTGAAACAGGAAATAATTTTACGTAGGACGAATATTTTTCTCTACTTAAATACAAGTAATGTTCTTTGTTGTTAGGGTCGTGAACCGAAATTGGCGAAAGGTCGTTCAGATACATTAAAAATTGCGTAGCCATTGGCTTATCTCTTCCCAAATCTTTGTTGATTGCATCAATAGAAGCTTGATCGGCACGCTGACCGAGCATCATACGCGCAGGGTCGCCCGGCAATACATTGAACAACAAAAACACCACAGTGATAACACCCAGCAAAACAAGGAAACCGTAAAACAATCGTTTAAAAATAAATTTTATCACACGCTATTTTTTAAAATATTTTTCTTTTACATCATTGTATGATGGCAAGGAATGGTAATGCCACATATTTACTACTGTTCCCCCTTTGAGCATCATTAATCCTGGATTAGAGCGAATCATTGTTTTCAAAACCGTTCCATCGGTATTAAAAAATTCAAGGTTTGTTTTTGCCTCCAATTTAAACTTTTCTATGGTTTCTTTTCCCGATGATGTTAATGCAATAAAACTTAAACTGTCCTGCTTGCAAAGCGCTTCAAAATCATTAATCTTCCCAAATGCATCTTTGTCGGCTTTGTCTAAGTCATAACAAATCAATAAGAAATTGTAATCCTGATTTCCTAGCACATCCTGCGTATAATCCGAGCCTTCTGAATTAGAAATACTAAAATCTTTAATCTTGGGCTCTACTCCTTTTTTTGTTACTTCTGTGCGGCTGTCCACATAGTCGTATATAACATCCCAGCCATCGGGCCATTTATCAAACTCTTTTGTTTCGCCTGTTTTTTTGTCTTTAAGTTTATAAAAATATTTTAATTCATCGGGAACACCTTTTGTTTGCTCTGTAATATTTTTTCCAATGGCATAAGGGCGAAAATCTATAATCGGTAAATAATTATATGTGTAAATAGGAAAAGCCGTTGAAGCAATCAAAACAACAATCATTAAAAACTTCTCTAAACGTTCGCCCACCAATGAATTGATGTGTTGCTTGCCGACAAAAAGTAGAAGTATTAAAACAAGAAGTATTAAGTCTTTATAAAACGATTGCCAAGGAGTAAGAGGAATGGCATCTCCAAAACAGCCACAGCTCAATACTTTCTGAAAATAGGCTGAATAAAAAGTAAGGAAAGTAAAGAACACAATCATCAATAATGAAAGCCAGAGCGTGAGCCTTAGCTTAGCGCCCATCAACAATGCAAAGCCTAATACAATTTCGAAAATGCAAATAAACATAGCGAGTGGAAGTGCAATTGGCACTAAAAAATGTGTGCCAAATACTTCAAAGTATTCCACCAACTTATATCCAAAACCAACAGCATCATTGGCTTTGATGAAACCGGAAAAAATAAATAATAAACCTACAACTGTACGAGCTATGTTAGTTATTATTTTCAT
>JAHEYB010000021.1:13796-53596 GCA_023251805.1 Bacteroidota bacterium
TTTATCAATGCAAAAACGGCATAGTTAATCATGTCGTGAAAATTTGCATCAACTCCTTCAGAAATAATCGTTTCGCCTTTATTGTCTTCTATTTGTTTGATGCGCAACAATTTCATCAAAATTAAATCGGTCAAAGAGCTTACCCGCATATCGCGCCAAGCTTCACCGTAATCGTGATTTTTGTTTTCCATTAAACTGCGCGATTCACCAGCATGTTTGTCGAACAGCTTGCTTACCTCATCTGCAGGCAATTCCATGCGTGAATCGTTTTTTAATTCTAATTGTATTAGTCCAATGATTGAGTAGTTAATGATTCCGATGTATTCGGAGCGTACATCTTCATTTATTTTTTGAGTACCTTTATCCTCGATAACTCGTATGCGTTGTGCTTTGATAAAGATTTGGTCGGTAATGGAACTGGTGCGAAGAATGCGCCAAGCAGTACCATAATCTTTCATCTTTTTAATAAAAATATCTTTGCAAGCTGTTATTGCAACATTATATTGAGAAAACGTTTTAGTCATAAAAAATAATTAGAGAATTGCTGAATTAGAGAAATGGAGAAAATCTATGCCCATCATCAATAATTCTACAAATCAAGAATTCTACAAATCAACAATTAACTGTGGCACAAGATACTGATTTTTCTGAAAAAATAGAGCGGATTTTTGACCAAAGGTCTAGCCCCTTGATAATGGGCATTTTAAATGTTACACCCGACTCATTTTTTGATGGTGGCAAGTACGTTGAAGAGCCCAACTGGTTGGCTCAGTGCGGAAAAATGATTGCCGAAGGTGTTGACATGATTGACATTGGTGCTTGTTCCACTCGCCCTGGCAGTCCACAACCCAGCGAAGAAGAGGAATTGGAGCGTGTGATAAAAGTGATAAAATCGGTGCGAAAAGCACATCCTCGAACCCTTATTTCTATTGATACCTATAGAGCCATGGTTGCTGAACAAGCTGTGTTTGCAGGAGCAAATATTATCAATGATATTTCGGGAGGAACATTGGATTCAAAAATGTTTGAAACTGTTGCTAAATTAAATGTGCCGTATGTGTTGATGCACATTCAAGGAACACCACAAACTATGCAGGAAAATCCAGTATACAAGGATGTTGTAGCGGAAGTCAATTTATTTTTTACTGAAAAATTAAAACAATTGAGTTCATTTGGAATAAAACAAGTGATTTTGGACCCAGGTTTTGGTTTTGGAAAAACAGTGGAGCACAACTTCGAATTGCTGAAAAATTTGGATAAATTCCAGTCTTTTCAATTGCCTGTTTTAGTAGGCATCTCTCGAAAATCAATTGTTAATAAGTTACTGAATATCAGCTCAAAAGACTCCATTAACGGAACTTCTATTCTAAATAGTATTGCAGTTCAAAACGGGGCTAAAATGCTTCGCGTTCATGATGTAAAAGAAGCGAAAGAAGTGATAAATATTTTTGAGAAGTTGAAAGGTGTTTAGGGTAAATTTCAGTTGTATTTGATTACGCCATTTCTTAACTTATTTTTTCAAACACTTTTCCTTGTCCATAATGATTACCATTTTCATATACTTCACAAATTAAAAGGTCTTCAGTGGCAAAATTGGCATAAATTATTTTTGTAGATTTATTTTTGTCATTTGTAAAAGAACATTTTACATGTTTATCGTCAATATCAAACTCGTATTTCCCTGACCAACTTTCATTTTCTATATTCTTGCTCCACTCAGGAAAGGGTGCTCGATTAATTTCAATTCTATTCTTTAGGATAACGTTGTTGTTGTTTAAAAAACACAAAACTTGATGATAAATAACTCCGAAAATTGTCCCGGCATTGTGAATATCAGTAAATGCAATTCGTTCTGATATAAATGTCATTCCAATTATTTGTTTTAGTTTCATAGTTTTAACTGGCCGAATTATAGGTATGCTTACAATTCTGTTTTATGGTCATCATAGCTGACCGGCATCATTATTGCAACCGCCAGCAGGCAGGGATTTAACTGCTAAACTTCCTACTAAGAAGGGAACACCTTCTAGCGGGAGGGTGTTATTACAAGCCTTTTTTTTCTGCCCTTTAGCATCTTATCTCAATGATTTACTATAAACTTTTTTATCGAAAATGAATTATTGTCGGAATACCGCAAGAAATACAAGCCATTGATTAAATGCTGAATGTCTATAAATTTCTCATGAAAATAATCATTGTTGTAAAGAATCTGTCCTTGATAATTGATTATTTGAATAGATACTGAACTGCTAATTTGATTTGTTTGTATGGAAAGGCGGTCTTTTACAGGATTAGGGTAAATTGAGATTAAATTGTCGTTTTGTATTTCTTCAATATCTTCAACATAATCCTCAAAATGCAAGTCGTCAAACATAAGTCCGTCTTTGTTTGTTTGTACGCTATCGCTAAAAAATGTGAAACGATATAAAACTGTATCACCATTTTGAATATTAAAAACAGGTCCAAGTTGCGCTAAATGAACCCAAAAGTATTGCCATCCATTAGAATTACCTGTCAAAGTTGGAATTGGAAGTTGCCAAGACAAGTAGGAAGAGTAGGCTGTATCATTAATTAAATCAACCCAAGTCGTTCCATTGTCCGGAGAAAATTCAATTGTTCCAAAGTCAGTGAGCGTGTCTGAATTCACATAATATTCACCAGCTAATATCACAGTATGAGGCCACACGAACCCATCGCCAGTTGCAACATTTATGATTATGAAAGAAGATGTATCGTTCGTGGGATAAGAATTGATAGTGTCAGTTACGATTACATTAGGTGCCGAGTTAGCGCTTGTAAAAATTGTTTTTTGCGGTGAACCTACTTGCCATAAATTATTTTGATTGGTTAAAGAGTCTATTCGCAAATGTTGCAATGCAGAAGTGTCTTCAAAATTCATAGTATAGAAATCGTCACCTAACCATTGTCCAAATGATGTCGCAACTATTAAAGTCAGCACAATTGATAGTATGAGTTTACGCATAGTCGATATTTTTAAAATGGCTTATAACTTACCCCTAAGCAATATAAATATACAAAACATTCGCCAATCTCGCCACTCTTTTCTAGATATACGTTATAGGTTTATTCCTTTCTAAGCAGGTATACTTATTACACAAATAAAAAAATCCAGACAAAAATGTCTGGATTTCCTTATTAAAATTAATCAAAAACTTATTTCATCACAGCCACTTTTTGCATGTGATTCTTTTTTCCTGTTTTTACATTCAATTGATAAATTCCTGCAGCAAAAGCATCGGTATCAATTTTCAAGGTATGGCGTCCTAAATTATTTTCTTTCATTGCTTGCACATAAATAACTTGTCCAATACTGTTTGTTATTTCAATGCTTACATCTTCGGAACTTAACAATTCATAAGAAACGTTTATTAAGTTGCTTGCAGGATTTGGGAATACATTAACTGAAGTAACAGTAGTGTTTTCATCAATTCCTACGGATGATTGTTCATATAAATAATAATCGTCCAAGGCGGCTTCAATTAAACTACCACCGTTCAAATATGCTGTTGGAATCAAACTATCAGATACCATGAAACGCATTTGAACTGTTGAACTTAATGGTACATAATCCGTTACTCTGTATGCAAATCGTCTCCAACTCTTATCCGATACCAAGGTACGTTCTACAACAGTATAGGTAGAAAAACCATCGTTTGAAATTTGTGCTTCCCAATAATCAGTTCCGGGGTTGGCACCTGAATTATTACTCCACCAGCGGTTGTATGTCAAAATAGGATTGGTGTAAGATGTTAAGTTATAAATGGGAGATTCCAACGTAGTAATCCCTCCATCCACATCGTTAGTTCCTATACCGGATGTGGTGCTCGGTGCATTTCCTGTAACTGCACACATTGTTCCTCCTGCAGTAGTTTGCGTTCCAGGTTGAACAATCGTTGAAGGTGTTCCAGGTGTTCCATAAGATGCAATAGGAACTAATACATCCCACATACCTGTTGTTGCATTATCCGTTGGAAGTCCTAAACCCCAGGCTCCAAAATTTACATCAAAATCTTCTTCCACCATCAATGACACACCATTCAAAATAAAATAAGGAATGTTTGGCATTGTATCGTCAGCAGCAATTGGCTCTACTAAACTTAATGAACCTGTTGTTCCTTTTAAGCCTAAATAATATCCAATAACGGTTCCGTTGGGTTGAGCAGGGATAGTTGCTGTATAATTAATTCCGCTGGTGTTGGTCATTGTTAAGTTGTTCCAAGTACCTAAGCGGTTAATTTTATAATACAATTCAACTGAACTCAATGCCCATGGATAAGTAACACTTACAGAAGCATTAATTGGAATACCAGCAGTTGCTACAGAAGTTGTAACAGGAATATGCGTAATAACAGCGTTCGACAACAATGTGATTCCATGCAAATCAAATGCATCTACAATTGCGTTGTCGTTTGGTGTCCCGTTGGTAATATCATTGTCACCACCATTGGTAGGCAAATCATCTGTTGTAAGCGCTTCTACTAAAATATCTACATACACTTGTCCTTCTGTTCCATTAGGACCGGTAACAGTTGCATAAAACGTTTCTTTATACAAATCCATCATTTGTTGCAAGTCGCCAAAATTCAAATTAGTATCGTACCATGCTCCTGCAATAATTTCTCCGTCAGCATGCACTTCACCCACTAAATCCTGAGGATATACTTTTTTGTTGATGTCGTAACGTCTAACAAAAACAGTTGGGTCGGTATCATCCATTCCAATTCCTAAAATAGCAGAACCTGTGATTCCCAATGCCCAAATATCAGCATATCCTTCTCCCATTGCTCCGTTATCAAATGAACCACCTTGAGAAACATAAAACTTATCATTTATTCCATGACCGTATTCGTGATAAACAACATCTCCAATTTGAGCCATTGAATTACAGCCTCCACCTAAAGCATAAAAGTTGATAGAGCTACCATCATAAAAAGCATTGCAAGTTCCTGAACTTAAATCCACATTTGTTGGCAATGCATTGTCCATAGATGTAAATGCAGGAAATTTTGTTTTCATATAATCGTGAACAATGTTTACGTGATAGTAAGCCGATAATTCACGGATATTGGCAGAAGCATTGAAAGAATAGTTGTTAGTTCCCGGATTTGCAGTTGCAGTAAAAGAAGGTGTTGTAGAACCTGTAAATACTTTTGACCATAAACCTTCTAACGAAAAAGTAACGCTAACAGGAGATGAACTTGGCAAACCGATGTAACCTAAACTGTCGGTATTGTAAGTGCTAACACCTTGCGTCATTTTTAAATTACGTAAGGGCACTGTTGCGCTTGGATTATAAGGATGCGTTGGATAAACTGTTCCTGTAATATTAATATCCGTTGCAGCAGGCATTGGAGTCGGTGTTGGTGTAGCATCGTAGTGCAATACTTGGTTTGTGCGCGAAAGCACTTCTCCCGTTACCGCATCTACCAAGGTTAAATATTTTGCTGGAACACCTGTAATATCAACCGTTGAAATAGTTACTTCGTAAACCAAATGATAAATATTTTTTTTATACTCCGGAACAGGCAAAATAAATAAGGAGCCGTTAACGGAAGCTGCAACAACTGCATCAGCAATTCCGGCTTTTGCAAAAGTGATTGCATCGGTAGCAGAAATGGCAGGACTTGTTGAAATAGTGATGTCGTTAAATACATCACAACCAAAAGTAATTACACTTCCTGAATTGGTCATTTTAACATACACATCGCTGTATAACACTTTTAATCCGCTGTGAATTTGATTAAAATGAACATATTGAAAGTTTTCGGAATTACCGCCACTTGCATAGCTTAATTCAGAAACAGGAATATTAAATCCTGAAAGTTTAGAAGTGATAAAGTTCATCGCTTTTGATTGAGGATCCATTCCAAAAACAGGAATAGGCTTACCAAATGCACGATGAGGCTTTGCATTTTCTTCATTAAATTGTACATACCAGGTACCGTTTATTGTAACGAAGTTTTGCCATTCAGGACTATTGCGCAATGATTGCTGAAAAGCAACATCAGGCAAACGTTTTGTATTTTTAATAAAACGAACATCATTTTTGTTGGCGTTTGAAATAACACCACCTTCTGATGCAGTTAAACTGAATGATGCAAGCATCATTATTGCAAGTGTGTAATTTTTAATAGTCATTTAGCATTTTTTAGATTGTTATACTTAGTAAAGAAAAGAAAAAATCGGCTAAAAGGCAAATTATTTTCTCAGAAACAATAAACCTACTAAAACGGCTATTTTAGCGAATTAAACAAATGTGCCCTGTTGTGTTTGTTAGTTTGTAGGCGATTCTATAACTGAGTTTATAAACATAAATTCCTTCTTCGGCTTTCTGATTTTGAAACTTACCGTCCCATGCTTCAAAAAAATTTTGCGCTTCAAATATTTTTTCTCCCCAACGATTAAAAATCAGGAGTTCAAAATCATTCACATTTTCTCCAACAGCAAAAAAGAAATCATTGATCCCATCACCATTAGGAGAAAAAGAATTGGGAATAAACAAAACGCCATCTGTATTTGCACTTGCTGGAGTTATGGTATCACAAGTATTGAAAAACAAAATAGTATCCGTTTGAACGCAAGAACCACTCTGTTGCTCCACCCAATAAATTCCCGGGCTACTAACAGTAATTGAAGCACTCGTTGCGCCTGTGTTCCACAAATAAGCACTTGCTCCTGCATTGGCATTTAGGAGTAATGTTTCGCCCGGACAAAGTCCTTGGTCGGCTCCTAAGGAAAGCGGGCTCAAGGGATAAACTTCTACCATATCAATATACATATATCGAAATCCTGCTGGACCCGTATTTTGGAATCCACCCAAGGTCATAAATTGTTCGCCTCCGGTTGCAACATACGTTCCTGTGATTTTAGTCCATTGTGTTGGATCAAAAGGGACGACACCCTGAACGTGAGCATTTAGCCCGGTTACAAATGGACTTGTGGTTAATTCATTTACAGAAAAATAAGCACCTAATGATGGAGCAATAATAATTGTTTGGTCACAAACAGAAACATAAAAAGAAACACAGTAGCTGGTTCCGGCCACCATCGCTTGTGTTAGTTGAACTTGCACATATTCGGAGTTCATAGGCTGACAATCAATCCCAATGTATTTTGTGCCATCAAAAGCAGGAATGGAAGAAGGAGGAAAAAAAACAGCAGTATTAAAGCAAAGGTCGGCTGTATTTAAAGCAGGATTAACGGGGTCGGAATGGTCTTTCCAATCTAACAAACAATTCAAATTTGGTAAACCGGGAAAACAATTTAAGGTATCTTCAAAACTTGGATTGGGCACTATATTTTGTGCTAGCATGCTAGACATGGGCAATAGCAAGCTCAAGAAAAATATTTTTTTCATTTTTTTGTAAATTAAAATGTATTCAGGGGATGTGCGAAAAATAAATAATATGCTACTCTACTGCTCCACTATTAAGCCAAGCGTTAATTTTATCGTGTTCCAATTGTGTGATATCGCAATACATGGGCATATCTTTGGCAACAAGCACTCTGTTTTTAAAAGTCCCATTGTCAACTTTTAATTTCAGTAAATTGTAATTAGTAAGGTCGTCAGCACCATACATAGTACCATTGTGACAACTCACACAATAGTTTGAAATGATTGGAGCAATATCGTTACGATAAGAAAGATCAGTAAAGGTTACATCTGAAGTTGGAGCAGGCGCATCTGCTTTGTCGTAAGTGCAACCTACAACAGCTACTATAATAAAACTGTACAAATACGTTATTTTTCTTTTCATGACAGCAATGAATTAGTTTTTCATAAACTTTTTAGTGATTTTTTTGTTATCACTTGTAATTGTTAGTACATACAAACCGCTTTGCAAACCAGCGATATCAATACTTTGAATTTGCGAAAAATCGTCATAGTGAATAGTATTAATTAATTTACCGGTAATATCAAAAATTTCAATAGCTTCAATTGCGCTATTTAAGTCCAAAGATTCTATTGTTAATCTCTCTGTTGCAGGATTTGGGAAAAGTGACCAAGAATTTGCATTTGAAGTATAATCAGCCACTCCGGCAGACAAGTTTTCGGGGATTAATAAATTAGTTAAAAACACTTGGTCACCCGAATTTGCTCCATTTCCGTTAGCTGCTACAAAAGCGCCATAAAGCTTTGCATTTCCACTTCCTGCAATAGGAGCCACCCAATCAAACGTCCATGTTTTGGTTCCTGTTCCTGCCGTTCCAGTTGATTTATGAGTAATGTATTTTCCTGTTGTGCCCAGCAATTTGGTCTCGACAGTATTAGTGACTACCAATGAACCCTTTTGCGTTCCCGTTGAAACGGCTTGAGGAGAAACTTCAAATCCAAATTTGTTTATTCCTGCAACCGTTATTGTTGCCGTAATAGTATATGTTGTTCCAGGAATGTACCCTGTAACAGGAACATTACTGGTAATTGTTCCACCTGTTGAGGCAGCAGTTCCGGTATGGCAACCGGTACAATTAGATCCGTCTCCAGGAGAACCTGTTTTCGCTATTGGTGCTCCTCCTGCATTGCTATGAGCAGTTGATGTTAAGTCACTTATACAAATTGTTCCTACAGCTATTGCTAATGCGGATAGTAATGTTTTTTTATAGATATTCATTTTTAAGAATTTATTTATGATACAAAATTAGAGGTTTATATACTATAGTAAATGGACAAAAAATGTCAATGCTGGTACTTTTCACGGATTTCCTTCCTAAAGCCTTCAGGTGATAGGTTTGTATTGGCTTTAAAGAAACGACTAAAATAAGAAGGGTCGTTAAAATTAAGCTCATAAGCCAGCTCCTTGGCTGTTATGGATGAATGCAGCAGTCTACGTTTTGCCTCAAGTATCAAGCGTTCATGAATAACATCTCCTGCAGTTTTTCCTGTCACCTTTTTAATGGTTTCGCTGAGGTGATTAGGAGTTACATTTAATAAATCAGCATATTCATTTACTTTATGGAATTCAATAAAATGTTCTTCTACCAAATTATTAAACTTTTGAAGTAATTCCTGAGAAGTACTATCTGTTCTTTTGTATTCTGACGTTTCCGTAATAATTGTTTTGCTCTTTAATAACAGAATGGAAATATAAGAGCCTAAAATATTTTCCTTGTAAGAATTATTTTTTCCATACTCAGCAATCATCATCAATAACATGTTTTCTAAATCGGCATACATATCCTTATCGGGATGCAATATTGGAGAAACGCTTTTATTAAATACAGGAAAATCGTTGAAAATGTATTTGTCGGCACTATTCATAATCACAATTTCCTTCGTAAACAAAATCACATAGCCATCTGTTCCTTCAATGGAGTTAAGCGAATGAACTTGTCCTTCCGAAACAAAATGCAAAGTATTGTCTTCTATCGTATAATAGTTGAAATCAATCATATGCTCGCCACCACCTTTTTTAAAAAGAAAAACCTGAAAGCAATTGTGGCGATGAGCATCATCCATTCCATGTCCACCAGTGAAGTTCAACCTTGCTACTTTGCAAGGCATTGCATTGGATTGAATTAGTTTATGAGATGGAATTTCGTTTGCCATGACTACAATTTTATTTTCAAGCCATCATACGCGAGCTCAATGTTGCTTGGTAATTCTTTTTGTACATCAGCGTGCAAGCCTAATTGATGGCTGATATGAGTAAAGTAGGCCTTTTCTGGTTTTAGCTCATTTACTAAATCAATGGCTTCATCAAAAGTAAAATGCGAAATATGTGGCTCTCTTCTAAGAGCATTTAATACCAGCACTTTTGAATTTTTTAGTTTTTCTTTTTCGATATCTGAAATATAATTTGCATCGGTGACATAAGAAAAGTCACCAACCCTAAAGCCAAACACCGGTAATTTATAATGCATTACTTCTATCGGTAAAAAATCAAGCCCTTCAATGTTCAACTTTTTATTTTCTATTAAATGCATATTAATTTCCGGGATGCCTGGATATTTGGTATCGCTGAATATATAGGGGTATTCCCTTTTGATTGCTTCCTGAACGCGAGCGGAAGCATATACTTCCATCTTTTTTTTATTCACAAAATTAAACGCTCTGATATCATCAAAGCCTGCGGTATGGTCTTTGTGCTCATGTGTAAAAATAATTCCATCCATTTGTTTTACATTTTCACGCAGCATTTGCTGGCGAAAATCAGGGCCGGTATCTATCACAAATGTTTTATTGTGCTCTTCTATTAAAATAGAAGTGCGTAATCGCTTATCATGCGAATCGTTGGAATTACATACATTACAGGGGCAAGCTATAATTGGTACGCCTTGAGAAGTTCCTGTTCCTAAAAAAGTTATTTGCACAAGTTCTGAGTTTGAAATGCTAAGTTAGCAAAAAAGCTCCGAGTGTTAGTCTCGAAGCTTTTAAAAAAGTGATCGTTCTATTAATTATTTACTGGAATATTAACGTTGTAAATTTCTTTTAAGGCATTCACAGCTGCATCCACTTCATTTTTGGTATTATATTTACAGAAGGAAAAACGAATGGAAGGACGGGTAACATCCGCTCCTATTCCTCTTAAAACGTGTGAACCAACATCGCTCCCAGAAGTACAAGCACTTCCTCCGGATGCAGAAATTCCTTTAATATCTAAATCAAACAATAACATTTCTGCTTTATCGGTATGCGGTAAACGAACGTTTAATACTGTATAAAGACAATTATCCAAACACGAACCATTGAATTCAACTCCAGGAATACTTGCTTTTAATTGCTCCACAAAATATTGTTTTAATTCCGTGATGTGTTTTTGATGCTCCCCTAAATCGCGCATGGCAACTTCCATTGCTTTTCCTAAACCAATAATTCCATATAAGTTTTCGGTACCACCACGCATATTTCGTTCTTGTGCTCCACCGTATATCAAAGGATTAATTTTTATTTTTCCATTTACATATAAAAATCCAACACCTTTTGGTCCATGAAACTTATGTGCGGCACAAGTAATAAAATGAACATTTATTTTTTGCAAATCCATTTCATAATGACCCATGGTTTGCACAGTATCAGAATGGAAAATAGCATCGTACTTTGCACAAATTTCTCCAACCTTTTCTAATGAAATTAAATTTCCAATTTCATTGTTTGCATGCATTAATGAAACCAAAGTTCTTTCGTTTTCGCTTAGCAATTGGTCGAGGTGATTTAAATCAATGTGTCCGTTTGGAGTGGTATCGACAAAACTCAATTTTATTTTGCCATCATGCTCTAAGGTTTCTAAAGTATGTAGTACTGCATGATGTTCAATTTTACTGGTAATAGCATGTTTTATCCCTAAATCGTGAACAGTACAACGAATAGCCATGTTGTCCGCTTCTGTTCCTCCTGATGTAAAAAAGATTTCGGAAGGAGAAGCGTTTAATGTTTTAGCAACAATTTTTCGGGCACCTTCAATTGCAGCACGTGTTTTTCTTCCAAATGAATGTATGGAAGAAGGATTACCATAATGCTCGGTCATATAAGGAAGCATTGCATCTAATACCTCCTTGTCCAAGGCAGTTGTGGCAGCATTATCAAAATAAATTTTCATTTTTATAAAATTCTAATTTTCAATATCTAAAACTTTTTCAAATTTACGAATCTTTACTTTTTGTAGTGAATTAATAAATATATAAAGATTAGTAATCTAGAAACACAGATTCGTACATTCGTCTGTCACCCTGAGCGTAATCGAAGGGCTTTATTCGTAGTATCAAGCTGTAATTTGTTGCATTTTTATGAATTCACGGATGTCAGCCATTATCTTTTTTGCCAGATTATCTGCAGTTGTTTCACTTTCGCTTTCGGAATAAATACGAATAATAGGCTCTGTATTCGATCTACGTAAGTGCACCCACTCTTTATCAAATTCTATTTTTACGCCATCAATAGAATTAATAGGTTGCTTTTTATATTTCTGCTGGATGTTTTCTAAAATTGTATCCACATTAATCTCGGGGGTCAATTCAATTTTATTTTTAGAAATGTGATAATCGGGATAGCTAGAACGAAGCATTGAACAACTCTTTCCATACTTTGCCAGATGCGATAAAAATAAAGCAATACCAACTAAGGCATCTCTTCCATAATGCAATTCAGGTAAAATAATTCCACCATTTCCTTCGCCACCTATAATCGCATTCGTTTCTTTCATCATGTTTACGACATTCACTTCACCTACAGCGGAAGCACTATACTTCCCATTATGCTTCTCTGTAACATCGCGCAAAGCACGTGTAGAAGAAAGGTTGGAAACTGTATTTCCTTTTTTACCCGATGCTTTTTCGGACGGACTACGTTTATTTAAAACATATTCGGCACATGCTACCAAGGTATATTCCTCTCCAAACATTTCACCATCTTCACAAACCAAAGCCAGACGATCAACATCCGGGTCAACCACAATTCCTAAATCAGCCCCTTCTTTTTTAACAGCTTTGGCTATGTCGCGCAAATTTTCAGGTAAAGGCTCCGGGTTATGAGGAAACTCACCCGTAGGCTCACAATATAGCTCCACAACCTGATTAACACCCAATGCTTTTAATAGTTGAGGAAGTACAATTCCACCGGTAGAATTCACACAGTCGATTACCACCTTAAAATCCGCTTTTTTTATGGCTTCTACATCCACTAATGACAAAGCAAGAATTTTATCAATGTGTTTTTTGAAATAGGTATCATTTTTTGTGACTTTCCCCAAAAGGTTTACATCTACAAACGTATATTTTTCTTTGTCGGCAATTTCTAACACTTCTGCCCCGTCTTGCTCGTTAATAAATTCGCCTTTAGCATTCAATAATTTAAGCGCGTTCCATTGTTTGGGATTATGACTGGCTGTTAAAATGATTCCGCCATCAGCATTTTCTTCCGGAACGGCAATTTCAACTGTTGGAGTAGTTGAAAGTCCAACATCCACAACATCCACACCCATCCCTTGCAATGTTCCAAGTACCAAATTACTTACCATTTCACCAGAAATTCGAGCATCGCGACCAACCACTATTTTTAGCTTTTTCTTTTTTGAAGAATTTCCAATAAAAGTAGCGAAAGCAGCAGTAAATTTTACTACGTCAATCGGACTTAATCCTTCGCCCGGTTTTCCCCCAATTGTCCCCCTTATTCCTGAAATCGATTTAATTAATGTCATACAATTATTGAATTTTTTTATAAAAAATTAGCCCACAAATATAGCAGTTTTGCTCTTTTGTTCCATTTAAATTGCCTTAAACAATCAACAGGTTATCTGTTCAAAACTATTTTCATTTTAGAGCATTTTTTAGTACTTTCGCTTAAATTTTAAAAACAGCCGAAATCAAAGGTTGTTTATTGTACAATTTAAATTTCTAGATTGATGAGTGAAGAATTTGGAGACAACGAGAACAAGGGGGCACAATATCTTTTAATATTGGTTGACCGCTTTGAAGAAATGATTAACAACAACAAGCAATATTTTTTTGATGCGGAAGAATTAGAGGAGATTATCGATTATTACTTCGAAAAAAATAATTCCAAAAGAGCGTTGTCAGCAATAGAATTTGCTATCGGCCAATACCCTTTTTCCACTGTATTTTTACTAAGAAAGGCGCAAATTTATGCCGCTACCAACCAAAGCCAAAAAGCTCTGGAAATATTGTCTTATGTGGAAAGCATGGAGCCTTCAAATACTGAATTGTATATGACAAAAGGTTCCATTTATAGTCAAATGGGCTTAACCGATCAGGCCATTGAAAATTTCAAAAAAGCTGCTGAAAATGCAGAAGAAATTGATGAGATATATTTGGCAATGGCCTTTGAATTTGAAAATACTGCCAAATTTGATGATGCTATTTTTTATCTAAAAAAAGCCATAGCCGCCAATCCAGAAAATGAAGTGGCACTTTATGAATTGGCATTTTGTTACGAGTTAAACGGACAATCAGAAGAAAGTGTAAAATATTATTCTGATTTTGTTGACAAACATCCTTATACTTCCACTGCTTGGTTTAATCTTGGCGTTTCTTACAATCGTATGGGCATGTATGAAAAAGCAATTGATGCCTATGATTACTCTATTGCTATTCAAGATGATTTTGCTTCTGCTTATTTCAATAAAGCAAATTCCTTAGCAAATTTGAATCGCTTGGATGAAGCAATTAGCGTGTATAAGGACACACTAAAAGTAGAAGACCCTGACGCCATCACATTTTATTATATTGGCGAATGTTATGAGAAGAAAGAAGATTTTGACCACGCATTGGTTTATTACAACAAAGCAATTAAGTTAAATCCTCAATTGGCGGATGCCTGGCTGGGAATTGCTATTGTATTGGATTCACAAAATAAAACCGGTGAAGCCTTGCATTATGGAAAAAAAGCAATTGAAATTGAAAAAACGAATGCTGAATATTGGTATATCTATGGCGAGTTGCAACAAAAAATGCAGTTTTATGAAGATGCTGAAATCTCTTTCAAAAAAGTAATTGAATTGGACCCCGATAATGCAGAGATTTGGTTGGATTACGCCAATTTATTATTTGAACAAGAAAACAAAAATGGCTCCTTGGAAGTGTTAGCCGAAGGAATAAAACACCACCCTCAAAATGCTGAATTGCATTACCGTATTTCTGCTTGTTTAATGAGTATTGGGCAAAAACAAGAAGCATTGAGCTTTTTGCAAAGTGCTTTAAAATTAAACTACGAAAAGCACAACGAATTATTTGAATACATTCCGCAATTGAAGGAGAATACTAGCATTACAGATTTGATTGAATCCTATAAAAAGTAAATTATATGAATTTTCATTTACCACATATTCCGGAGCGTCAAGCCAAACCACGCAGCAAAGGCTTAACCATGATGATGGACAAAGGCTTGAGTGTTCGACAAGCAGAAGATTTTTTGTCTGTAAGCGGACATTTAACTGATATTATCAAATTGGGATTCGGAACGTCATTTGTAACTCCAAATCTGGAGCAAAAAATAAAATTATACCGCGAGGCTGGAATGAAAGTATATGTTGGTGGAACATTGTTTGAAGCCTTTATTGTCCGTAATATGTTTGAAGATTATTTAAGGTTATTGGACAAATTAAAATTGGATTGTGCAGAAGTATCGGATGGCTCCATTGTTATGCCTCACGATAAAAAATGCGAATACATTCAGACGTTGTCAAAAAATTATACTGTTTTTTCAGAAGTAGGTTCAAAAGAAGCTGGAATTATCATTCATCCTGCTATGTGGATTTCAATGATGAATAAAGAATTGCAAGCAGGCTCTTGGAAAGTTATTGCTGAAGCTAGAGAAAGTGGAAACGTTGGTATTTATCGAGCAAATGGAAGCGCTCATACACTTTTGATAAATAAAATATTGGCCAAAGTTGAAAAAGATGCAATTCTTTGGGAGGCACCTATCAAGGCGCAACAAGTTTGGTTTTTAAAACTTTTAGGCTCTGATGTTAACCTCGGAAATATATCTTTTGACGATGTTATACCTTTAGAAACATTGCGATTAGGCTTGCGAGGCGATACATTTTTTAGTCACTTACCTGCCGAATTGAAAAGTGCATCTGAATAAGTTTGTCTTATTTTAAATTATAAAAAAAATGAAAGAAGTAACCGTATCTGAATTAAAAAAATTGAAAGACAACAAAGTCGATTTTCAACTAATTGATGTTCGAGAAGAACATGAACTGGAAATTTGTGAAATTGGTGGAACCCATATTGCTATGGGCGAAGTGATGGATAATTTGGATAAAATTTCTAAGGATAAACAAGTGGTTATTCATTGCAGAAGCGGAGCTCGTTCCGGAGCTATTTGTCAAGCATTAGAAGCAAATGGATTTAATAATGTATATAATCTTAAAGGTGGAATCATTGCTTGGTCAACCGAAATTGACCCTTCAATTACAAAATACTAATGGTAGAACTTTTTAAACACATCCTGCATCTCGACTTTGAATGGTTATTCCAAAATTATAAAGATGTAGTTTACATTATTTTGTTCCTCGTTATTTTTATTGAAACAGGATTGGTAGTAATGCCTTTCCTTCCCGGAGATTCACTTTTATTTACTGCCGGTCTTTTTGCTCGCTTAGGTTATTTAAATATGGCTTGGCTTGTTTTATTGCTATTTGCTGCTGCTGTGTTGGGTGATAATGCTAACTATTGGATTGGAAGAAAAATAGGACTTAGAGCATTGCGGATAAAAATTCGTGGGAAGAAAATTATTAAAGAAGAATACCTAAACAAGACACATTCCTTTTTTGACAAATACGGACCTAAAACTATCATTTTAGCTCGCTTTGTTCCTATCGTTCGAACCTTTGCTCCTTTTGTTGGCGGGATTGCCGAGATGAATTATAAGAAGTTTCTATCCTTTGATATTCTGGGAGGGGCTATCTGGATTTGCAGTTTAACTTTTGCAGGATACTTTTTAGGTGAAATTCCTTGGATAAGAAACAACATTGAAAGGGTGGCTCTCTGTATTATTTTTATCTCAATTCTTCCAGTTGTTATAGAAATTATGAAAGCAAAATTTAGCAAAAATTCAGTAAAATAATTTTGTTGAATCAAAATATTTTATACCTTTGAGTATAATACCAAATAGTATAATACCATTTAGTATAAAAAAAATGAAAGACTCACCATTCACCTACGGAACCACAGTAAGTGTCACATCCTTCACCAACAGAGAGAAGGAAGCTGAAAAACTTCGCAGTAATTTAATTTACGGAATCAATACAACTATTATTTCTCCTAGACGTTGGGGAAAATCCTCCTTGGTTGAAAAAGTGATTCACGATATCAAAAAGAAAGAAAAAAATGTAAAAACAATTGTCATCGACCTATTTTCAGTAAGTACAGAAGAAGAATTTTTGGAGCTTTTTGCAAAAGAAGTTATAAAAGCGTCCTCCACCAAATGGCAGGAATGGATAGGAACAGGCAAAGAGTTTTTCAAAAAATTAATTCCAAAATTCAGTATGGGTTTTGATGAAGCTGATTTTAGTCTCAGTTTTGATGTGAAAGAGCTAAAGAAACACAGTCACGAAGTTTTAGACTTGCCAGAAGTTATCGCTAAAAAGAAAAAAATCAAGTTCATTGTTTGTCTGGATGAATTTCAAAATCTTTCCAGCTTCCCCGGCTACATCGAATTAGAAAAAAAAATGCGTGCTTCCTGGCAGCGACAAAGGAATGTGACTTATTGTCTCTACGGAAGCAAAAGACATATGATGAGTCATATTTTCAATAGCCCTTCAAAACCTTTTTATCGCTTTGGCGATATTATGCTTCTGCCAAAAATTGATGCGGGTAAATGGATAAAGTTTATATGCAAAAGTTTTGAAACTTCGGGCAAACAAATTTCTGAAACTGTTGCGTCAAAAATTCCAGAAATGATGAAAAATCATTCTTGGTATGTGCAGCAATTAGCACATTACGCGTGGAATATGACAGCTAAAAAAGCAACTGAATTAGAAGTGAATGCCGCATTAAAAGAACTGATTCAAGCAAATAGTCCGCTTTATCAAAAAGAAGTTGAAAGCATTAGTGTCACTCAATTAAATCTATTAAAAGCTGTTGCAAAAGAAGAAACAAAATTTACCAGCACTGCTGTAATGCAAAACTATAATTTAGGAACGCCACGTAACGTAAGCAAAAATAAAGATATACTTATAAATAACGATTTGATTCACGAACAAAATGGAGTGTATGAATTTTTAGATCCTGCTTTTGAATTGTGGTTCAAAAAACAATTTTTCAATCAACCTTACATTAAATAATATGCTCAAATTATACGGATTGATTGGTTATCCCCTCTCCCACTCTTTTTCTAAAAAATATTTTACTGGAAAATTTGAGAAAGAAAAAATTACAGATTCTGAATTCAATGCTTTTTCAATTGAAAACATTGATTTGTTGCCACAATTAATAAAAGATAATCCTGCTTTAAAAGGACTAAGTGTTACCATCCCCTACAAAGAAAGTGTGATGCCGTTTTTAGATGATTTAGATGTTACTGCAAAAAAAATTGGAGCAGTCAATTGCATCAAAATAGCAAATGGAAAACTAATTGGATATAATACTGATGCTTTTGGTTTTCGTCAATCCATCAAACCTTTTTTAGAATCACACCACGAAAGAGCCTTAATCCTTGGAACTGGCGGGGCTTCAAAAGCTGTTTATTCTGTTTTAATGGAAATTGGAATTGATTGTCGCTTTGTTACAAGGAATAAAAAAGCTGAAAACCAATTCAGCTATTCTGAATTAAATGAAAATATGGTGAATGCATTTAAACTCATTGTAAATGCCAGCCCTGTTGGAATGTTCCCAAATGTTGACAACGCTCCGCAAATACCATACGAATTCATTTCCTCTTCGCATTTACTGTATGACTTAGTATATAATCCCGCTCAAACGGAATTTCTAAAACGAGGAAAAGCGAATGGCGCTGCTATCGTAAACGGCTTATCAATGCTACAGCAACAAGCCGAAGAAGCTTGGAGAATTTGGAATGAATAAAATTCCCCTCTACAAAGAAGTATCTAACCACAGATTATTCCGTATTTTTGCCTTCTATGGAATTCAAAATTATTTCCGATTTTCAGCCCACAGGTGACCAGCCTTCTGCCATTAAACAATTGGTAGATGGAATAAACGAAAAATTGCCAGCACAAACTTTATTGGGCGTTACTGGCTCCGGAAAAACATTTACCATTGCAAATGTCATCCAACAGACCGGAAAACCAACACTCATCTTAAGTCATAACAAAACCCTTGCCGCTCAGTTGTATGGAGAATTCAAACAATTTTTTCCAAACAATGCTGTCGAATATTTTGTCAGCTATTACGATTACTACCAGCCCGAAGCTTTTATTCCAAGCACCAACACCTATATCGAAAAAGATTTGGCAATCAATGATGAAATAGAAAAACTGAGACTAAGCACAACCTCTTCTCTTCTTTCCGGAAGGCGTGATGTTATTGTTGTTTCTTCTGTTTCATGTATTTATGGTATAGGAAATCCAATTGAATTTAAAAGCAACGTCATCAATATAAAAAAAGGAGAAATTATTTCTCGAAATAAATTTTTACACCGATTGGTAGAAAGTCTGTATTCACGAACAACTGAAGATTTTCTTCGTGGAAATTTCAGAGTGAAAGGTGATACGGTAGATATTAATTTAGCTTACGCTGATGTTTCATTGCGTGTTTCCTTTTGGGACGATGAAATTGAAGAAATTGAATATTTTGAAACGAGCTCAGGAAAAAGCATTGAGAAATTAGATAGTGTGACCATTTATCCCGCAAACATTTTTGTTACAAGTCCGGAAACAATGAAAAGCGCCATTCATCAAATACAAGATGATATGGTGAAACAAGTGGATTATTTTAAAGAAATAGGAAAACATTTAGAAGCAAAAAGATTAGAAGACAGAGTTACGTATGACCTTGAAATGATGCGTGAGTTGGGCTACTGCTCTGGAATAGAAAATTATTCCCGCTATTTTGATAGTCGCTCTCCAGGATCAAGACCTTTTTGTTTATTAGATTATTTTCCCGATGATTTTTTGATGGTGATAGATGAAAGTCACGTTACTCTTCCGCAAATTCGTGCAATGTATGGAGGTGATCGTTCTCGTAAAGTTAATCTGGTTGATTTTGGATTTCGTTTGCCTGCAGCAATGGACAATCGTCCTTTAAAATTTGAGGAATTCGAATCGATGATTAACCAGTTGATTTATGTTAGTGCAACTCCTGCAGAATATGAATTGCAACGTTCAGAAGGAATTGTTGCTGAACAAGTGATTCGTCCCACAGGTTTGCTTGACCCGATTATAGAAATTCGTCCAAGTGTCAATCAAATTGATGACCTGCTAGAAGAAATTGATAAGGTAGCAAAAAGAGATGAGCGTGTTTTAGTGACAACATTAACCAAACGAATGTCGGAAGAACTTCAAAAGTATATGCTTAACCTAGGAATTCGCTGTAGATATATTCATTCGGAAGTTGACACACTTGAAAGAGTGGAAATTTTACGCGATTTGCGTTTGGGTAAATTTGATGTGTTGATTGGAATAAATTTATTGCGTGAAGGATTAGATTTACCTGAAGTTTCATTAGTAGCTATTTTAGATGCTGATAAAGAAGGATTTTTGCGTTCTGACAGAGCATTGACGCAGACTGCGGGGCGAGCTGCCAGAAACATCAACGGAAAAGTAATTATGTATGCCGATAAAATTACCGGCTCAATGCAACGAACCATTGATGAAACTGAAAGAAGAAGGCAAAAACAAATAGCTTACAACCTCAAAAATGATTTAACGCCAACAGCTTTAAATAAATCGCGAGAATCAATCATGGGACAGACTTCTGTGATTGTGGATTCAAAAGGAAACTTGACGAGACCATACATTGAGACCGAAGAAATCAATTATGCTGCTGACCCCGTTGTTCAGTATATGAGCAAAGAAGAATTACAAAAAGCCATCAATCGCACTCGTAAAGCAATGGACAGTGCAGCAAAAGAGTTTGATTTTGCTGAAGCCGCTCGCTTAAGAGATGAAATGTTTGCCCTGGAAAAATTATTTTCTAACAAATGATTGTCATTAAGTTTTCCGTTTTTTCTTGATATCTTCTCAAATTACCCCTAAGTTCGTCCCGATTTATTTAAAGATTAACGCCTACTCTCTCTAGAATGACATTAAAGAATGACGATATTGTGCAAACAATATCATTGCACAGCATGCTTATCTGCCTTGATAATAGAGGAATTATCCACATTCGGTATCTTCATGGACAAATTATTGATGTGAAAGAAAAAATCGAAGAAAAAAGAGCATTGCATGAGCTTACAAAAGGAGAAAAACACCCTATTTTAATTTCTTTTGAACCCTTTGTCACTATTACCAAAGAAGCAAAAGAATATAGTATTCTTGTTGAGCCTGAACAACCTTTTTTAGCAGTGGCCATTGTTGTTCAAAATTTAGCGTATCAATTAATGGCCGATTTTTATTTCAAATTTTATAAACCTAAAGTCGATTATAAAGTCTTTAAATCAGAAACTAAGGCTGTCGACTGGCTTATTGAAATTCGCAAAAATCCTCCTCCTCCCAAACCAAAATACAAAGGAAAAATTACCATTTGGAATTTATAATGAATTAAGATTCCTAATTATATACACTTCGACTACGCTCAGTGTGACGTCTATTTAAACTATTTGCAACAAGATTTAAGAACAAAATATTATTAGGACAATTCCCCCTTTATTAAAGGGGGCTATGGTCCGAAGGACTCCTTCGGAGGGGATTTTTTTCGTAAATTCGTGAGCTAAAATGCCAAGCACACACGAAATATTAGAAAAATACTGGGGCTATCGCTCTTTTCGTCCTTCACAGGAAGAAATTATCAATTCCGTATTAGCAGGAAACGATACCTTGGCTTTGCTTCCCACAGGTGGTGGAAAATCCATTTGCTTTCAGGTTCCTGCTTTGTCCAAAGAGGGAATTTGCATTGTTGTTTCTCCCTTAATTGCTTTGATGAAGGACCAAGTAGAAAATTTGATTAAAAAAGGCATAAAAGCAATTGCTATAACTTCATCAATGCACAAGCGCGAAATTGACATTGCTTTGGATAATTGTGTTCATGGAAAAATAAAATTTCTTTACCTCTCTCCTGAACGGCTCGAAACTGAAATTGTAAAAGTTCGTTTACAAAAAATGAATGTGAATTTAATTGCCATAGATGAGTCACATTGTATCTCTCAGTGGGGATACGACTTTCGCCCCAGTTATTTAAAAATAGCATTACTCAGAGAAATTTTGCCAACCGTTCCTGTCTTAGCACTAACAGCAACCGCTACAAAAGAAGTAGTAAAAGATATCCAAGAAAAATTACACTTCAAAAAAAACAATGTTGTCCAAATAAGTTTTGAACGTAAAAATGTTGCTTACATTCTTTTGAACGAAGAAGATAAATTAGCTCGTTTAGTTAAAATTGCGAATAATGTAAAAGGAACAGGAATTGTTTATGTGAGAAATCGAAAGAAAACTCAAGAAATCGCAAGTTATCTAAAAAGCCATAAGATAGATGCAGATTTCTACCATGCCGGCTTAGATGCAAAAACTCGTGATATTAAACAAAGCAATTGGATTAATAATGAATCTCGTGTTATTGTTTGTACCAACGCATTCGGAATGGGAATTGATAAACCCGATGTACGTTTTGTTGTTCATATGGATTTGCCTGACTCCCTAGAAGCTTACTTTCAAGAAGCAGGTCGTGCCGGAAGAGATGAAAGAAAAGCTTTTGCCATTTTACTTTATAACAATGGCGATAAAATTGAATTACAAAGAAATATAGAATTGAGTTTCCCCAGTATGGATGACATGCGTCAAACCTATCAAGCCTTGGCTAATTTCTATCAAATACCAACTGGCTCGGGATTAGGAAATACTTTTAGCTTCGACATTTCCTCTTTTTGCGATAATTACAAACTTCAACCCATTACCGTTTTTAATTGTCTAAAATTTATTGAACGTGAAGGATATATTATTTTATCAGAGGCTTTTTATCAGCCTTCACGAATAAAATTAGAGTTGAATAGGGAAGATTTATATAAATTCCAACTTTCAAATGCCCCTTTGGACACATTTATTAAAATGTTGCTTCGCAGTTATGCTGGCTTGTTCGATAACTTCGAGAAAATTAATGAATTTGATTTAGCAAAAAAATTATCTATCAAACAAGAAGAAGTTGTAAAGCGATTGAATTATCTTCATCAAAACAAAATTATTACGTACGCTCCTCAAACCGAATTGCCCCAACTTACTTTTACAATGCCTAGAGTGGATACAAAGGATTTATTCCTTTCGAAAGAAAATTTTTCTTCATTAAAAAAACGTGCCATTGAAAGAATGGAATCCGTTCTGAATTATTCTGAAAGTACTCATAAATGTAGAAGTCAGCTACTCCTAGCTTATTTTGGGGAAATTGAAACAAGTGTATGTGGACAATGTGATGTATGTTTAGAAGAAAAAAGAAAAGTATTGCATACAGATGAATACGAAAACATTAGTAATCAAATAAATCAATTACTCGCTTTACATCCAATGGAGCTGAAAATGCTTATTAATTCAATTACTGATGTGCATGAAGATAAAATCATCCATACCATTCAATTGATGGTTGACAATGAGCAACTCAAGTACAATCAAGAGAACATGCTGTGTTTAAGTAAAATCTCGTCTTAAAATTATTAGTAATTTAGCCCGTCACCCTGAGCATTTTGCGTTGAAGCAAACACATCGAAGGGCGCATCATATTCAAAAATTATGGAATTCATTAAAGTAATATTGGCTAATGGCAAAGACCACAGCGTAAAACGTTTTCACCCATGGGTTTTTTCCGGAGCTATTAAAAAAATTAGTTTACCACCCGAGCACCCCGAAGATGATTTGAAAGAAGGTGATGTAGTAGAAGTATATTCTGCTCAAAATGAATTACTCGGAATGGGACATTATCAAATTGGCTCCATTGCAGTACGCATGTTTTCTTTTTCTAAAGTAACACCGAACTATGAATTCTGGAAAAGCAAAATTCAGAAAGCATATGATTTTAGAACACAATTAAACCTTACCAATAATCCCGCAACCAATTGCTATCGCTTGTGCTTTGGTGAAGGTGATGGATTACCCGGATTTATTATTGATTATTACAATGGAACAGCTGTGCTACAATCACATTCGATTGGCTTACATTTAATAAAACATGAGTTTGTAAAAGTTCTTCAAGAAATTTACGGAGCGCAACTGAAAGCTGTATTTGATAAGAGCGAAGAAACAATGCCTAAGAATGCTCCCATTAAAGCTCCAAACGGCTATTTATGGAAATCAGATAATTATGTTTCGAATGACATTATTGCACTAGAAAACAATCATAAATTTTATGTGGATTGGGAAGGCGGACAAAAAACGGGATTCTTTTTGGATCAAAGGGAAAATCGTGAGCTACTTGGGCATTATTCGAAAGACAAAACGGTTCTCAATACATTTTGTTATACAGGAGGGTTTTCAGTATACGCTGCTAAGCAAGGCGCGAAAGAAGTTCATTCAATTGATATTTCAAAAAAAGCAATTGAGCTTACCAATAAAAACATTCAGCTGAATAACATTAAAAATCATGAGTCGTTTGCGGTAGATACTTTTGATTTTTTAAAGAACAGAGAAAATACGTATGATATTATTGTGTTGGATCCTCCTGCCTTTGCAAAGCATCAAAATGTGAAACACAATGCAATTATGGGTTACAAACGTTTAAATTACGAAGCGATAAAGCAAATAAAACCAGGCGGATTGTTGTTTACTTTTTCTTGTTCTCAAGTAGTAGATAAAAACACCTTCAATTCTACTGTTATGGCTGCTGCAATTGAAGCGGGAAGAAATGTAAGAGTGCTACATCATTTATCACAACCACCCGACCATTGTGTAAATATTTTTCACCCTGAAGGAGAATATTTAAAAGGATTGGTTGTGCATGTTGAATAAAACTATTTTTTTCTTCTAATCAATTTATAATATTTATATAGCAACACATCATAAATTAATGCCACTGCCAATAAAGCAGAGGCTATCACCAGTATCCCCAGCGAAATTGTTGAAAATAAAAAACCGCCAATTACACATCCAAGAAAAAAGAATACGATGATGGCAATGCGCAGTTCTATACTTTTTTTCAATCGCTCTTTTTGATCTTCTTTTTTATAGAAAAACAACTGAGATAATTCAATTCCTAAATCAGTAAATAAGCCCGTTAAATGTGTTGTTCTCACTGTTGAACTTGAAATCTGAGTCACCAATGAATTTTGAACTCCCATCGAAAATAATAGAACACAAGCTAAAATTGTTGGCTCACATCCGTTTGCTAAAAAGTAGTTCCCTCCTACTCCTACCAAAAATAAAAGTCCTATTTCCAAAAGCATGGGATATTTGTGTGCCGACTGCTCCCCTTTTCCTACAAAATATTCGATTATAAAATTTGCAGTGAACGAGCCTATCAAAAAAGCGAAAATGAATAATAGAAAACTTAATGCTACAACATAATGCTTTAACACTAACTCTTCTGCAAAAAATGCAAAATGCCCTGTTACATTTGTTGTCAATACTTTAAGCCACAATACACCAGCAATATTTACCAACCCAGCTATAAAAGATAGCAATGCTGCTAATCGCAAATTATGTTTAAATGTCCTAGTTTTACCTTTATGCCGAAACATGATTTATAAAAATAAAAAACCACTTCAGAAGTGGTTTTTCGGTTTAAATATTTATCCCAATAACGTCTTCTCAACCGCTTTCAAAATAGCAAATGCCTTTTCAGTTGTTCCAGATTCAGCATAGTTACGCAATACAGGCTCCGTCCCAGAAGCTCTAATCATCATCCATTCATCATTAGCAAAGAAATATTTCCAGCCATCAATGGTTTCTATTCTTTCAACTTTGTATGGACCAAAAGAAGAGTATGTATTGTTTTTGCAATTCTCTACAATCGCTACTTTCACTTCTTCTTTCAAATGCATATCACTGCGTTCGAATTTAAACGCGCCAACTATTTTGTAGATCTCTTCAATCAACTGATCCAATGTTTTTCCTGATTTTACCATATACTCCCAAATAGTCAATCCCATCCAAATACCATCTCGCTCCGGAATGTGCCCTTTTATTGCGATTCCACCACTCTCTTCGCCACCAAGTAATACATCTTCAGAAACCATAATTCCTGCAATGTGCTTGAATCCAATTTGAGTCACTTGATACTCTAAACCATAATGTTCGCACATCTTTTTTACTCTTGGCGTTACCGAAAAAGCATTCACTACTTTTCCCGTCATTTTTTTCTGTGTCACCAAATAGTTAATCAATAATAAAATGATGTGATGAGAATCCACAAATTCTCCTTTTCCATTGTATAAACCAATTCTGTCGGCATCTCCATCTGTTGCTAAACCACAATCGATATCGCCACTTTCAGAAATTAATGAAGAAAACGGAATTAAATTTTTATGAATTGGCTCTGGAGCTTGTCCTTCAAATCCTGGATTGTAATCGCAATGTAAAAAAGTAATATCCGGTAACAATCTACGCATCACATTTTGTCCCGCTCCATACATAGCATCATAAGCAAAATTCATTTTTGTATCACGAATGGCATTCATGTCGAAATTTTTCTCTACATGATTGACATACATCGTTTCTAAGTCGACATATTCAATCATTCCCGACTTTACAAAATCAGCAATTGATAATTTTTCTACATCAACGGAATTTGTCTCAGGAATAATGTCTTCAATTTTTTGAATATCATCTGGTAACAATGGTCCGCCAAATCCTCCCTTTAATTTATAGCCATTGTATGATGGAGGATTGTGAGAAGCGGTAATGATAACACCTAAAGAAGTTCCAAGCGTTTTTGCTCCTAATGAAATCATTGGAGTAGAAACGAAATCTTTAGCTAAATACACTTTAATACCTGCATTTGCCAATACTTTTGCAGTAGTTTCAGCAAACAATTCGCCAGCAAAACGGCAATCGTGACCAACTACAACACTAGGCTTATCAAAGTTCTTCTTCAGCCAAATTGCTGCTGCAATTGTAACACGCGCTACATTATCAACCGTAAAATCTTTCGCAATGATGGCTCTCCATCCGTCAGTTCCAAATTTAATTTTTGTCATATCTCTTTATTTAAAGGGCAAATATAAAATTTTAATGAATATTCTTGGCATTTAAAGCATCCCTGTACTTCTTTGCATACACACAATGCTGTTCATAGGTCTTTGAAAAATAATGTGTCCCCGATAAATCTTCTTTCGCACACATATAAATGAATTCACTCTTTTCATAATCTAATACCGCATCAATTGACGATTGCTGCGCAAATCCAATCGGCCCGGGAGGCAATCCTTTATTAACATACGTATTGTAAGGTGAATCAACTCTAGTTTGCTCAGTAGAAACGCGCTGGATACTAAAATCACCTAAGGCAAATATCACTGTTGGGTCTGATTGCAAAGGCATTTCATCTTTTAAACGATTGATGTATAATCCTGCAATTGTTTTCTTCTCGAGATTGTCGCAACATTGTTCTCCCTGAACAATAGAGGCAAGAATGGTGACTTCCGTTTGTGAATAACCAATTGTCTTAGCTTTTAGCTTTCTCATATCGCTCCAAAAGGCTTTATATTCCTTTGCCATTCGCTCAAAAAATTCATCTACAGAGGTGTTCCAATAAAATTCATAGGTGTTAGGAATGAACAGCGCTTGCACATTATCTTGATTAAATCCATATTTACTCAAAAACCCATTATCATTTACAGCTTGTTTTAACAAAAGTGAATCTGCCTCTAATCTTCTCCCAACGCGGCTCAAAAATTCATCTACGGTATGCAATCCATTGAAATTAATCTTAATCGGTTCCTGAATTCCTGCTCTCAATAAATTGATTAGAGCATTGTTGCTCATATTCGCCAAGATTCTATATTTTCCCGGCTTTACTGCATTTTTATATTTCTTCTTTTCTGCTAATAATTCAAAAGTAGATTGATTTTTTAAAATATTATTTTCTCCCAAAATGCGAATCACATCTTCAAATGTTGAACCTGTAGGAATATAAATAATCTCCGATTTTTTATCTCCCAAATTTACATTTGATTGGTAAATGGTTTTATACGCATAGTAGCCCCCTACTCCTCCCCCAATGAGTAGAATAAGGAAAATCGAAATGATTATTTTTTTAAAAAATGAGGATTTAGCTTTTGCCATAATTGCTTAAAAAAAACCAACCCAGCCCTTTCATCAGGCGAGAAAACAAAGATATTAATTAAAATAGCTAAAACAGGATAGAAAATAGAATTTTAGGTAAATTTGGCACCTATGCGCTTCTATTTATTCACACTATTTATTTTTATTACCTCCTTCTCTTTTTCTCAAAATGCGGAAGAATTAAAAAGCATTTGCATTTATAAAGCAATTGATAAAATTGAGGTGGATGGCATTTTAAATGAAAAATCGTGGGATAGTGCTCAAACTGCAGGAAACTTTAAGCAAGTGTTTCCTTTTGACACTTCTAATGCAAAAACACAAACACTTGTTCGCGTAACGTATGACGACCACAACCTTTACATTTCTGCTGTTTGTTATGATTCAATTAAAGGAAAATACATTGTACAATCTTTAAAAAGAGATTTTTCTTACCCTGTCAACGATGCTTTTGCCGTTTATCTTGATTGCTTAAATGACCAAACAAATGGTTTTTGTTTTGGAGTTAATCCCTTGGGTGTTCAACGAGAAGGCTTACTTTCAAATGGTGGAGGAATGGGTGTTACAACTATTTGGGACAACAAATGGACTTCTGTTGTAAAACAATTTGATGACAGATGGATTGTTGAAATGGCGATTCCATTTAAAAGTTTACGCTTTAAAAACGGTGTAGACACATGGAGAATTAATTTTTCCAGAAATGATTTGAAAAGAAATGAAAACTCTGTTTGGTCGCCTGTTCCCAGAAATTTCAATGTTGCTTCTTTAGCTTTTACAGGAAAAATGAAATTTGACGAGCCTAAAGCAAAAACTTCTTCTAATATTTCTATTATACCATATTTAACGGGTGGCGTATCACAAGACTATTTAACACAAACCAAAGAGCAATACACATACAATGGTGGTTTAGATGCTAAAATAGCTTTGACATCCTCGCTCAATTTGGATTTAACTATCAATCCCGATTTTTCGCAAGTAGAAGTCGACCGACAAGTCACAAACCTTTCACGATTCAGCATTTTTTTTCCTGAAAGAAGAAATTTTTTTATTGAGAACAGTGATTTATTTGAACGCTTTGGATTCCGACAAATCCGTCCGTTCTTCTCTCGAAACATTGGATTGTACAAAGGACAAATTATTCCAATTATTGGAGGATTCCGAATCAGTGGAAACATAAATAAAAAATGGAGAATTGGAGTAATGAGCATGCAAACGGAACACAAAAGAGAGCTCGGATTGGAAAGCCAAAACTATTCTGTAGCGGCTATTTCTCGAAATATTTTTAAGCGTTCCAATATCTCTTTCATATTTGTTAATAAACAAGAAGTGACTACAAATGGAATTTCAGATAATTTGTTTAACCGCGTTGCAGGGGTGGATTACAACCTGCAATCTGCAAATAACAGATGGCTTGGTAAAATCTTTTACCATTATTCTTTTACAGCACAAAATTTACCTAATGCTTCTTCTAATGCATCTTTTCTCAGTTATTCGAATCCGAAATTTTCTTGTGAATGGAATCATGAATATGTAGAAAAAAATTACCTCGCGGATGTTGGTTTCGTTCCACGCATTTACTTTTATGACCCACAAACAGGGATTACTACAAGAGAAACCTATTTGAGAATAGAACCAAGTATTCGCTATAAGTTTTATCCAAAATCAAAAATTATTAATAATCACTTTCCGGAAATATATGTGAGTCATTATTTAGATTCTGCTTATCGCAATACAGAATATCTATACCAAGCATCTTACAATTTTGCATTTCAAAATTCGAGTTTATTTTCAATCAAATACCGACAAAATTTTACGCGCTTGAGAATTCCGGTAGACATTACCTTTACAGGCAAAACACCTATTCCTTCTGATGATTACTATTATGAAAATGTATTAGCAACCTACACTTCAAGTTCTATAAAGCCTTTATTTGGAACAGCTACAATTGATTATGGAACGTTTTATAATGGAAGGAAATTAACCTATGCTGCCGATATTAGTTTTAGGAAACAACCTTGGGGAGTTTTTGGTCTTAGTTTTACACAAGATGAAATTTTGCTTCCAGAACCGTACAAAAATGCCTACATCACTTTAGTCGGACCACGAATTGAATTGAGCTTTACTAAAGCTATTTTCTTTACCACATTTGCACAATACAATACTCAGTTGAACAACACCAACTTAAACTGCAGATTACAATGGCGATTCAAACCTATGTCGGATTTGTACATTGTTTACACAGATAATTATTATGCGTATAATAATTCTAATCAATTTGATATGACGAAAAAAAACAGAGCACTGATTGTGAAATTAATTTACTGGATAAGCATTTAATTTCTGGTGCTGTTTTATATATTGAATCCCGCTGGGGTTCTTAATTCTTCGATACTATTTTTTCTATTGATATTTATACCCTCTGGGGTTATATTATATAATAATCGCTGAGGATTCTGAGACACGTAAATCCCTTCCATTATTGAACTACACTCCAATGGAATGACAAACATTTTGCTTTATTTGCCCCAGAGGGGATAAATATCAATAGAAAGAATATCCCAAAAACAAAAAAGCACTCCAGAGGAGTGCAATATTAAAACACAGAAGAAACAATTCATTAACGAATTGTTTTCAATTGTTGTAAAAGCATTTTTGCTTGCTCGTTCTTAGGATTTTTATCCAGCACTCGTTTTAGAAACACTTGCGCTTCTTTGTAGTGCTTTTTATAGACATTTAATCCTGCAATGTTCATCAATAGCGATTCATAATCAGGATCCAATTTCAAAGCACGATTGTATAGCTCTTCTGCTTTTGCAACATTGCCTTTGAGCAAGTTTGCATAACCTAAGTTATTGATGGCTGGAACGTATTTAGGGTTTTCAATGACTACATAATTAAGTGCTTTAATTGCATCTTCTGTTCGTTCCATGGCCAACATTACTGCACCGAGTTTATTTCTAAATTCTGGGTTCTTTGGAGCCAAATCAATGGCACGGCCATAAAAACTAAAAGCGGATGATAAATCACCTAAATTATAGTATGCTTCGCCAATTCTGTATGCAGTCCAAGCATTTGAATTATCCCATGATTTTGCATTCAAAGGCTTTTTCAACTCATCGATATTGCCTACCATAGTTAAATAAGATATTACTTTTTTATAGTCTCCTTTTATAAAATTCAAGTGAACGAGCAATTCAAAATTTCTTTCAACATCCGCTTTTGTTTTGTCTGACAAATAAAACTCCGCTGAGTCTAAATACGCTTCATTATATTCAAACTTATCATACTGTTGAATGTATGCTTTTGCTTTGGTATAATTATCTGGATTTTTTTCATTGATGGCATACAAGCCAATGAACTCTTTTATTTTCTGTACTTCCCCTTTCTTCATTGGTTTACGAATGTAATGATCATGAACACTCACGTGAGGAATATCAATCGAGCCTGATTTTGGCATATGACAACTAACACAATTGTCTTGTACTTTGATTCGCACACTTTCTTTTTCGGAGCATAAATCATTTTTAGTGCTCGCACTGTGGCAATTCTTGCATGCATTATTAAAAACTTCTTTTCCTGTTGTTTTTACACTCACATGAGGGTTATGGCAAGTGACACAGGTGAGTGAATTTTTGTAGGGACGTAATGACGTTTTATCCGTCTCCGGTTTGAAACTCTTGATGAAACACTGGCTTTGTTTCAATCGATCAGCGTGAGAAGCCATAATAAATTCATCGTCCGCATTTTTGTATCGAGGCAAAAAAGTAGTCATGTAATCCGACAATTTCATACCGGGCTTAAAATCGAAAAATGACTTTCCATCTTTTAAAACAGTGTTTCCTTGCAAGTGGCAACGCTGACAAACATCAAATTGCAAATCGATGGGCAGTTTACCGGGATTCACAATTGAATAATCAATGTATTTAGATGTGTCTATTTTAGCACCTGTAGAACGCTGCTCAACATGAATGCTTCCCGGACCATGGCAACGTTCACAACTGATTCCTTCGGGCAACCCAACAAATTTATTTTCGGAGCCGCTCTCAAATTCAGGTAATGAATTGTGACAACTCATGCATTCTAATCCAATCTTTCTTGAAAAACGTGTATTGAATCCATTCTCAAATCCCGGTGGAAAATCCCATGTTCCTTTTTGCGTGTAATACGTCATGGGCATTTGATGCAAATAACCGTTTGTATTGTAAATGTGCGAATTGGTATGTTGACCCGAACCAATAATGTAATCAACCTTTTCAATACGTTTGTACACAGTGTCATTGCCTTTCAAGCGAAACTCCATAATTTTTAAACTATCTCCATCCCAAAATGGATGGTAATAAAAATCTTGAAACTTATCATAAATCACCGTATGCTTGTCGAGCTTCGCAGAACTTTTTTTCTTACTTGCAACATCAAAGCTTTTGCCCATTCCTGTTTCAATAAAGGAATTATAAATATCTTGGTGACAAAGCATACACTTACTCATTCCAATATATTTGGCAGAATCAGAATGATTTAAATAAGTAATTCCTGAATTGAAATTTTCGGTCGTAGTTTCTTTGGATTTAGAATCTCCACAATAAACAATTGCAACAATTGCAATTGAAAAAGAAATAAAGGAGAAAATATTGCGAAAAGAAATTTTCATATTATAATTCAACTAACAGTCTTCGACAACGGTTATGCTGAGCAAAGTCGAGCAACTCAGACTGAAAGACACAATCGTCACACTGAGCGTAGTCGAATGTATGGTCGCATCTGGTCATTTTTTATTCTCTAATTTTTTGTAACAACAATTCATCTTTAAATTTATCTCCATCTCGCACCCATTGCTTTTTCATTCCTGTAATTTGAAAACCCTGTTTCTGAAACAACAAAACACTTGCTTCATTGTCTATTGTTATGTTACAATACAATTGATGAAGATTTAAAATTGAAAAACAATAGTCCATCAAAACAGTTAATGCATCAAAAGCATATCCTTTTTTTCTATCTGTTTTTTCTGCTATCAAAATTCCAACTCCGGCACGTAAATGTGTTGGGTCAAAATCAAAAAGATCAATACTTCCTACCGCTCTATTTTCTTCATTACAAATGATTAATCGTAATTGTTTCACCGAATAAATATCCTGATGAGCACTTGCAATGTATTGCTCGAGCACAAAACGTGAATAGGGCGTTTGTGTATTGCTCACATTCCAAGTATCTGTGTCATTTTCCCATTGATACAATACATCAATATCAGAAGGCTCTATGGCACGAAGGGAAACATATTGTCCTTTTAGTTTCATTAGTTCTTAAATTCAATTCTAACTTGATTTATTCCTGTATTTATTTCTTTTAATGTATAAACAGGTAATCGATACCCTTCCTCGTCTATATTCATTGAACTTGAATTTTCAATCAACCCTTCACGTTCTAACTTTGGAAGCAATTCAAATAAATAATTCACCTCTTTCATTGACACAGAATAAACTTCTTCAAAAAAGAGTTTAATCGGACTTAAACAAGTAGCAACACCAACATCCACCCTTTCGTACTTCTGAACATTGGCAACAAAATGCTCCGACAAATAAACTGCACTAAAAGTTGGGTGCGATTTAATTTTTATAAATAAAGTTGGTATTTTTCGAATCGTAGAATTTTTAAGCAACGTAAAAACAGGAACATGAATATCTTGCCCCTTAATTGATAATGAATAATATTTGCCATCAATCACTAAACCAATGTGCGGAGGAATACGAGTAGCATGAATCACGACAATGTAAATACCTTTCTGCAATTTTTTTTCTTCAAATTGCTCTTCAATTTTCAATTGATATGTTGCAGACTCTTGAATCATTATATAGTTATTTCTCCTTTGTATACAAATGTGGCAGGGCCTTCCAACCAAATATCTGTGAAAGAATTATCGGGATGTTTTGTGAATTTCACCTTCAATTTCCCACCCAATGTTTTAATATCACAATAGTCGGTAGCAGTGGAAACGTTTTTTAAGGACGCCACCAAAGCAGCTGCCGTTACGCCTGTTCCACAAGAATATGTTTCGTCTTCTACCCCTCGTTCGTACGTTCGTACAAACAATTCATTCAATTCTTTTTCAATGAAGTTAACATTTGTTCCTTTTTCTTTAAACCGCTCACTGTTTCTTATTCTTTTTCCTTCCTCAAACACTTTGTAATTTTTCACATTGCTCACAAAAGCAACATAATGTGGCGAACCGGTATTTAAATAAGAAAAATCGGCATTTACTTCAACTTTGCTGACATTATTCATTTTTAAACTTATGAATCCTGTATTTACCAAAGCCTCATGCTCACCATCTGACGCTAAAAAATGTGCCTTGGTTTTAACAAGTCCCAATGTTCTTGCAAACTCAACAATACAGCGTCCACCATTCCCACACATACTACTTTCATTTCCATCGGAATTATAATATACCATCTCAAAGTCGTAACCAATTTTTGATTGCAATAACATCAGGCCATCAGCACCAATTCCAAATCGCCTGTCACAAATTTTAGCAACCAACTCATTGTCAGGACGATTAAATCTCATTTCCCTATTGTCTATGAGAATAAAATCATTTCCTGTTCCCTGATATTTAGAAAAGCTAATTTTCATTTTTATTTTAATCTACTAATTATCAACTCGTCAGTAATTCTTTCGTAAGGCTTAAAATCACCGGAAGTATCCAAACGATAAACAAATGATGAACTCTTTAAATACATCACATCATCTAATTTAAAAACTTTCAATCCTTCGGGTGATGACACTCCATAAACGATTAATTTATATTTACTCATCTTATAGCCCTTATAATTCAAGGGGGAAGACCAAAATTCGATGTTTAAAAATTGTTTAGATGAATTTCTGTCATCTTTTATTCCGCTTACTTTCATAAGCAAAGAATCTTTTCCAGTAATTTTAGCAACGGGATCCATATTGATGACTTCCAAAGTTTTTGTTGAAAGTAATTCATCCTTTCGCACAACTACATCATCAGATGAAGGATTTTCAAGTATAAGAGAATCTTTTTCGATTTTAGTCGAATCCGATTTCACAACAACCCCTTCCGAATCATTTTCTTCTTTAGAGGTTTGTACCGTTTTTACTTTTTGTTTTTTTTCTTTTTCGGGATTAACGTTTGACTGATTTGTCTCCGGCTCCGTAACTTTACTATCAGAAGAAAAATTACCCGATAGCGATTTATAAAAATTTAATTCTTTAAAGTAATCATCCAGCTTGAAAATAAAAAATCCTCCGGCAACAATAAGTCCGACTAAAATTCCAACAATAAAGCCCTGCGATTTTTCTTTAAAACTGCTCATAAAATTTTGTGCAAATTTTTGACTTTTTATAAATCTTGTGTAAAGTTAAACAACCTTTGCAATCTGCTGTTAAAGTATGTTAAAAATAAATGACAAAAATAATATAGGAACTAAATTTGTGTTACTAATTGAGTTAAATTTCATTATATTAAAAACAATTAAAAACAAGTAGTATGAAAAAGATTTTAGGAGTATTTGCAATTGCTGGAATTGGTGGTTTTACCGCTCTTGGTCTTAATCACCTTTTAAACAAGCAATCCGATGTTCAATCATCACAAATGGCATATCAAATGCCTGTGAATTATGTAAAACTTCCGGGTGCAAGCGCTCCGGAACTGGCAGTAGATTTCACAACCGCTGCAGCCTCTTCGGTTCATTCGGTTGTGAACGTCAAAACAACCTATCCGTTAGAAACTCAAAATGAATATTTATATGACCCTTTCCGTGATTTTTTTGGGCTTCATGGGCAACGACAGCCACAAATGGCTCCTATGTCAACAGGTTCAGGAGTAATCATTTCTCAAGATGGTTATATTGCTACCAACAACCATGTGGTAGAAGGCGCTGATAAGATTGAAGTAACGTTGGATGATAAACGGAGCTATACTGCAGAAATAATAGGAAGAGACCCTTCAACCGATTTGGCTTTATTGAAGATTAAAGAAGAAGGATTGAAATTTATCTCTTATGGAAATTCGGATGACGTAAAAGTTGGTGAATGGGCCTTGGCTGTGGGGAATCCATTTAATTTGACTTCCACTGTAACAGCCGGTATTATAAGTGCAAAAGGAAGAAATATTAATATTTTGTCGAACGACCAATCAAAAGGACAATTTCCTGTTGAAGCCTACTTGCAAACCGATGCAGCTGTAAATCCGGGTAACAGCGGTGGCGCTTTGGTAAATGCTAAAGGAGAATTAATCGGAATTAACTCTGCTATTGCTTCCAATACAGGTTCTTACACAGGGTATTCTTTTGCTATACCTGTTAATTTGGCTAGAAAAGTAGTTGCCGATTTATTGGAATTTGGTGAAGTTCAACGCGCTTTTATTGGCCTAAGCATTGCTGATTTGGATGGGAAATTAGCGAAAGAAAAAAGCATTAACCATATCAAAGGTGTTTTTGTAAAAGGAGTTATTGCTGGTGGTTCAGGGGAAGATGCCGGGATAAAAGAAGGCGATGTAGTTACAAAAATAGGAGAAGCGGAAGTAAATAATGTTCCCGAATTGCAAGAACAAATTAGCAGATATCGTCCCGGGAACAAAATCAATGTGACACTCAATCGTAACAATCAGGAGAAAATACTATCTGTTGTTTTGAAAAATAAAGATGGTAATACAGATGTTGTTTTAAAACCTAAAGTGGAAGTTGTGTCCACGCTTGGAGCTACTTTTGAAGACATTACAAAAGATGATATGAAAAAGTTAGGTATCGAAAATGGATTGAAAGTAACAAAGCTTGGAGCAGGAAAACTTTTAAGTGCCGGAATCAAAGAAGGATTTATTATTACCAATGTTGATAAAAAGAAAATTACAACAATTGAGGACATTAAAATTACATTGGAAAACAAAAAAGGTGGAGTATTAATTGAAGGTATTTATCCAAACGGTATGAGAGCCTATTATGGTTTTGGGTTGTAGCTAAATTCTTTTTACTAACAGATAAAAATATTTTATCGACAATAAAAGGCTCTTTATAGAGCCTTTTTAGTACTCAGTCTAATTATTTGTAAATTACTAACAATCAATTAGTTCCAAAAGATATTTTAAGATATAATATTTGTAAAAACAAGGAGTTTTAAACTACCTTTGTACTCGAATTAATCATCTTTTAAACTCAAAAACAGTCTATGAGACAACTCAAAATAACCAAATCAATTACCAATCGCGAGAGTGCTTCTTTGGATAAATACCTTCAGGAAATTGGTCGCGAAGAGTTGATTACCGCAGAAGAAGAAGTAATATTAGCAGTAAAAATCAGAGCGGGAGATCAGGTAGCGCTAGAAAAATTAACTAAGTCTAATTTGCGTTTCGTAGTTTCGGTTGCAAAACAATATCAAAATCAAGGTTTAAGTTTACCCGATTTAATTAATGAAGGAAATTTAGGATTAATTAAAGCAGCGAAACGTTTTGATGAAACACGCGGTTTTAAATTTATCTCTTATGCTGTTTGGTGGATTCGTCAATCTATTCTTCAGGCTTTAGCTGAACAATCACGTATTGTACGTTTACCGTTGAATCAAGTTGGTTCATTGAATAAAATTAACAAAGCATATTCTCGCTTGGAACAAC
This sequence comes from Bacteroidota bacterium, assembly GCA_023251805.1. Taxonomy (GTDB): domain Bacteria; phylum Bacteroidota; class Bacteroidia; order 2-12-FULL-35-15; family 2-12-FULL-35-15; genus 2-12-FULL-35-15. The sequence continues at coordinate 51,213 of JAHEYB010000021.1, forward strand.
AATTCGAACGCGAACCAAGTGCCGAAGAATTATCGGAAATATTAGAACTTCCTCAAGATAAAGTTGCTGACACCATGAGAGTATCCGGTCGTCACGTATCAATGGATGCTCCTTTTGTAAATGGAGAAGAGAATAGTCTTTTGGATGTATTGGTAAATCACGATTCACCGCGAGCCGACAATATGCTGATGAACGAATCTTTACAAAGAGAAATTGAACGTTCATTATCAACATTAACAGAAAGAGAACGCGATGTAGTAAAATTATTTTTTGGAATCGGAATCAACCACGGATTAACGTTGGAAGAGATTGGTGCAAAATTCGATTTAACTCGTGAAAGAGTTCGCCAAATCAAAGAAAAAGCCATTCGTAGATTGCGTCATAACTCCAGAAGCAAATTACTTAAAACATATTTGGGATAAGTACTCCTCAAAGGTCAATGAAACCACACAAAAATCAGTTGAAAAAAAACAATAAGTTTAACTGAGGTTTGTGTGGTTATTTTTTTATTTTTATTTCGATTTCTCGGCTTCGCTCGAAATCACAAATAGAACACTCAATATGACAAATAAGACAATCGAAATGACAATTACTACTAATGATAGAACTAGCTAAACTAATAACAAATAACTAACAACAAACAACCGAGTTATGACACTTGAAACAATGGAGCCAACGGAAGGAAAAGCAAAAGGAACGTACGAAGCGGAATTAAATAACTGGATTAATCATGAAAAGGCGGCAATCGATTTAATCGGAATCATTGGAAAGCTTTGGTTTGAAAAATCAATCGAGCTGATACTTTTCCGCAATCAATTAGTAGATAGAAGTGCGAGCGAAATAATGAATTTACATCATTATGCAAAAAACATTGTTAAAAAAGTAATTACGGTTGAAGATACTTTATCTATCGCATCAGAAATTTCTAAAATGGATATTTGTCCTTCTCGTGTTGATATCGGCAAATTAGCTTTTGAATGGCAACAGGAAAACTCGAAATTCAAAACGGTTGAAGATTTCTTAAAAAATAAACTAACAGAATTTATTGGCAAAAAGCATAACATCACTCCAAAAGATGTAGTATTATTTGGTTTTGGGCGTATTGGTCGTTTAGCCGCACGTGAGTTAATTGCACAAGCGGGAAAAGGTGAACAATTACGTTTAAAGGCAATAGTAACGCGCGGAAGCAGCGATGCTGAAATTATCAAGCGTGCCGACTTATTGCGCACCGATTCTGTCCACGGAGTTTTCCCGGGAACCATCATCGAAGATTTGGAGAAAAAAGCCTTGATTATTAATGGCCACACGGTTTATATGATTGATGCAAAAAATCCGGAAGATGTGGATTATACAAAATACGGAATCAACAATGCATTACTAATTGATAACACCGGAGTTTTCCGCGACAAAGCAGAATTGAGCCGTCACTTACAAGCAAAAGGAATTACAAAAGTATTGTTGACTGCTCCCGCTAAAGATATTCCGAATGTTGTTCATGGAGTAAACCATCACACCATTGATATAAAAACAGATAATATTCTTTCTGCAGCTTCTTGTACAACCAACGCAATTATGCCCGTTTTACAGGTAGTTCATAGCAAATTGGGAATTGCACGTGGACATATTGAAACGGTTCACTCCTACACCAACGATCAAAACTTGTTGGACAACTATCATAAAAAATACAGACGAGGCCGTTCTGCTGCTTTAAACATGGTAATTACCGAAACGGGTGCAGAAAGTGCGTTGAAAAAAGTACTGCCTCAGTTATCCGGTAAATTTACAGCCAACTCTGTGCGTGTACCAACACCAAACGTATCGCTTGCCATCTTGAGCATGACTATCGACAGAGAAGTAACAAAAGAAGAGGTAAATGATATTTTGAAAGATGCTGCTTTAAACGGAGCATTGGTGGAACAAATTCAATACATGAATTCCAACGAGTTAGTTTCTACAGATGTAATTGGAAACCCCTGCCCTTCTGTGTTCGACAGCCAAGCAACAATTGTTGGTCCGGATAAAAAGAACATAGTATTATATGTTTGGTATGATAACGAATACGGTTATACTCGTCAAGTAATCCGATTCTCAAAATTTATTGCAGAAGTGAGAAGAAAGGTATACTACTAAGTCAAAAAAATCTAAGTCAAAAGTCAAAAAAGCCTTTCCATTATGGAGAGGCTTTTTTGTAGATTAGCTTTTGCGAACTAGTGTGAAATTACGTCTGCTTTTGAGTTTTGACTTAAAAGCTTTTGACTTTCCTTTACTTGTACATCTCTACCATTTCCTTCAAAGCATTTTGTGTGCCTTTATTCACATTCACCAAAGGCAAACGAACATTAGCCGAACAAATCTTCATCATTTCCAATACCGCTTTTACTCCG
>JAHEYB010000022.1 GCA_023251805.1 Bacteroidota bacterium
CAAGTAATAAAGCATCAACTAATTAAATCAGCTACTTCAACTGCAGCAAATTACAGGGCAGCTTGTAGAGGGAAATCTAAGGCTGATTTTATTGCGAAGTTGGGAATAGTAAATGAGGAGGCAGACGAAACCGTTTTTTGGTTAGAGGTAATTGAAGATTTAGATTACAAAACGGATGAATTAGCATTGCTAAAAAAAGAAAGTGAAGAGATTTTGAAAGTAGTTGCAAAGTCTCTGGCAACGTCAAGAAGCAACTTAAGAAATTTAAATTAATAATTCTAAAAATCTAGAATTCAACAATTCTAAAATTATCATTATGTCAATATTAGTTTACACAGAAATAGCAAAAGGCAAAGTAAAAAAATCTTCATTGGAAGCAGTGAATTACGGAAGTCGTATTGCAAAACAATTGAACACAACTGCTACTGCAATTGTTATTGGAGATGGTGACTTGAGCGACTTAGGAAAAGCTGGCGCAACAAAAGTGTTACGTTTAAAGAACGATAAACTTGCGACTTTAAACGGGCAATATATCACAGCTGCAATTGAACAAGTTGCTACTGCTGAAAATTCAAGCATCATTATTTTTGCTCACGATTTTACGGGCAAAGAAGTTGCTCCGCGTTTGGCTGCAAAATTAAAAGCAGGAATTGTTGCAGGAGCAGTTGATAATCCAACTATTTCTGGTGATGCTTTCTCTGTAAAGAAAAATGTATTTTCTGGAAAAGCAGTTGCAACTTATGCTATCACTTCCGCGAAAAAAGTGATTTCTATTTTACCAAATTCATTCCCGGTTGAATTAAACGGTTCAGCAGTTGATGCAACAGATTTTGCTGTGAATTTAGATGCAGTAAACTCTCCAATTAAAGTAAAAGAAGTGAAAAAAGTTTCGGGTGAATTAAATTTACCGGATGCTGAACTAGTAGTATCTGCTGGTCGCGGAATGAAAGGTCCAGAAAACTGGGGAATGATTGAAGAATTAGCAAAAGAATTGGGCGCAGCAACTGCTTGTTCTCGTCCGGTTGCCGATATGCACTGGCGTCCGCACCACGAACATGTTGGTCAAACAGGTGTTGCTATTCGTCCGAACTTATACATTGCTGTAGGAATATCCGGAGCAATTCAACATTTAGCAGGAGTAAATGGTAGCAAAACCATTGTAGTAATTAATTCAGACAAAGATTGTCCTTTCTTCAAATCAGCAGACTATGGAATTGTAGGCGATGCATTTGAAGTAGTTCCTAAATTAATTGCAGCAGTAAAACATTTTAAAGCGAATCGTAATTAAAGATCTCTCCCCTTCATTCCCTCTCCACAAGAGATGGGGCGTTTGGTGAGAAACGTAAAAAATATACTAGCAAAAATTAATTTATGATTGTACATTTTAAAAATAATCGTAACTTAGTTTTAACGAATTAACAAGTATTTTATTTATACTTAGCGTTCTCTGCGTCTTCTTTGCGAGCTCTGCGGTTAAAAGATTGTCAAGTTGAAAAAAGTCAAATTAGAAATAGTAGGTTTATCCTATAGCCAAACTCAAACCGGTGCGTATGCATTGGTATTGGGTGAAACGAAAGGAAAACGCAGATTGCCAATTATCATTGGTGGTTTTGAGGCACAAGCCATTGCTATTGAGTTGGAAAAAATGACACCCAGTCGCCCGCTCACTCACGATTTATTCAAAAGTTTTGCAGAAGGATTTAATATCGATGTAAAAGAAGTGATTATTTACAATTTGGTGGAAGGCATCTTTTTTGCAAAATTAATTACCCACAATGGCGACAAAGAAGTAGAAATTGATGCGCGTACTTCCGATGCAATTGCTTTGGCTGTTCGTTTCAATTGCCCAATCAACACCTATGAATTTATTCTTTCACAAGCAGGAATTTTATTAGACGATGATGCTATTTCCGGAGCGGAAGAAGCTTTAGAAAAAGAAAATTTAGTAGAAGTGGAAGACAATGATTATCTAAAAAAATCAACGGAAGAATTAAAACAATTGCTGGAAACAGCATTGAGTGACGAAGATTACGAAAAAGCATCACGCATCCGTGATGAGTTAAACAATCGCAAGAAATCGTAAAATAGATGTTAGAAAATAGATTTGAGATATTAGACCATAAAATATCCAACAACTAAATCCAACATCCTCAAACCAAAATCCTAATGGGAATAAAAATTCGTTTGACCATCATGAGTTTTCTCCAATTTTTTGTTTGGGGTGCATGGTTGATTACTGTTGGTGATTATTGTTTTGTTACCAAACATTGGACTTTTGAGCAATTTGGGATGATTTTTTCAACTCTCGGAGCTTCTTCCATTATTATGCCTGCCTTAACAGGAATCATTGCCGATAAGTGGATTAATGCGGAGAAGTTATATGGCATTTTACATATTTTAGGTGGATTAATTCTTTTTTGCATTCCTCAAATTGACAATCCAACCTCTTTTTGCTGGGTCATATTTGCAGCAATGATTTGTTACATGCCTACTATTTCTTTATCCAACTCCATCGCATACACCATTTTAAAAAACAATAAGTATGATGTAGTAAAAGTATTTCCACCAATCCGTGTTTGGGGAACGATAGGATTTATTGCAGCCATGTGGACTACCAATCTTTCTGGAAGCAAAGCATCCGCGGGAATGTTTTATATTTCTTCTGCTGCTGCTATTTTTTTGGGCCTTTATTCCTTCTTTTTACCTAAATGTCCACCTCAAAAATTAATTTCCCAAAATGCAAGTCTTGCTCAAAAATTAGGATTGGATGCATTCAAACTTTTTGGCACGTATAAAATTGCATTATTCTTTGTATTCTCAATGCTTTTGGGTGCAGCTCTGCAATTGACAAACATGTATGGTAATTCTTTCCTTTCAGATTTCGAAAAAATACCAGCGTATGCCGACTCGTTTGTTGTAAAATATTCTACAATCATTATGTCGATTTCACAAATCTCGGAGACCTTATTTATTTTGGCGATTCCATTTTTCCTAAAACGATTTGGCATCAAACAAGTAATGTTGTTTTCAATGTTAGCATGGGTGTTACGATTTGGATTTTTTGCATTTGGCGATCCAACAGGAGGCTTGTGGATGATTATTATGTCTTGTATTGTTTATGGAATGGCATTCGACTTTTTTAATATTTCAGGGTCCTTATTTATTGAAACCACTACAGATTCTAAAATTCGTTCCAGCGCTCAAGGCTTATTTATGATGATGAGTAATGGCTTTGGTGCTTTTTTAGGCAGTTATGGAAGTGGCTGGTTAATTAATAAATATTTCGTTGCCAATGGTGTAAACGATTGGCGAAACATCTGGCTTTCCTTTGCCTGTTATGCCTTAGTAATAGCCATTGCTTTTGCCCTGTTATTCAAACACAAACACGATCCCAACGAAGTAAAAAACGTTCAGCATTAATTATCTTTTTGGTTAATATGTTGTGGATATTATCCTTTTCCCTTCTAAATTCTGAGGCAAAAATCGGAGTACTTTTATTGACGTAAAAGATGCACCTTTTTTAACAACTGTCATTCCGTCCTGAGTAATTGGGGCGACTCAGGATCTGGAAATTGGCCGCAGTCTTAAAATAATGAGATACCGTGTCGCGGCACGGTATGACGTTCCTAATTGAGTTTAGTAACACAGATTCGTAATTCGTTAAAATTAGTAATTCGTAGAAATGAAACAATACCATGACCTTATGCGCCACGTTTTGGATAAAGGCGCAACAAAAACCGACAGAACAGGAACAGGAACCCTTAGCGTATTTGGATATCAAATGCGTTACGATTTACAAGAAGGTTTTCCTATGATGACCACAAAAAAGGTGCATATGAAATCCATTCTGCATGAGTTACTTTGGTTTTTAAAAGGAGATACCAATATCAAATATTTAAAAGATAATGGTGTAAGTATTTGGGATGAATGGGCAGATGAAAACGGAAACCTAGGACCTGTTTATGGTTCACAATGGCGCAGTTGGCCGGCAGCAGATGGTCGTCATATCGATCAAATTACTCAAGTTATTAATCAGATTAAAAACAATCCAGATAGCAGACGAATGATTGTAAGTGCTTGGAATGTTGGAGAAATTGATAAAATGAAATTGCCTCCTTGTCATGCATTCTTTCAATTTTATGTTGCAGAGGGGAAGTTAAGTTGTCAATTATACCAACGCAGTGCAGATATCTTTTTAGGTGTTCCTTTTAATATTGCTTCGTATGCAATTTTAACAATGATGGTGGCGCAAGTGTGCAATCTAAAAGCAGGAGAATTTATTCACACACTTGGTGATGCACATTTGTATTCCAATCACATAGAACAAGCTAATTTGCAGTTGTCTCGTGACCTTCGTAAACTTCCTGCATTAAAAATTAATCCGGAAGTAAAAGATATTTTCGGATTTAAGTTTGAAGATTTTACATTGGAAGGTTATGACCCGCATCCACATATTAAAGCAGCAGTTGCTGTTTAGTTTAGTTGCAATGTTATAAAGTTAAAAAGTTTTAAAGTTTAGCACTTAACCTTTTAACCTTATAACTTTATAACCTTATAACAAAAAATGATATCAATAATAGTCGCAGTAGCCAACAACAATGTCATTGGAAAAGACAATACATTAATTTGGCATCTGCCTGCCGATATGAAATTTTTTAAAGAAAAAACAAGCGGACACTGCGTCATTACAGGCAGAAAAAATTACGAATCCATTCCTGAAAAATTTCGACCACTTCCCAATCGGACAAACATTGTCATTACTCGACAAAAAAGTTATGCTGCTCCAGGAGCAATCGTTGTAGATTCCATTGAGAAAGCAATCGAAAAAGCAAAAGAGACGAATGATACTGAAATATTTATTATAGGCGGTGCAGAAATTTATAAGCAATGTTTAAATTTCGTTGATAAAATCTATCTCACACAAATTCATCATACATTTGAAGGAGATGCGTTTTTTCCTTCAATAAACAAAAATCATTGGAAGGAAACTTCAAGAATAAAAGGCCTTACAGACGAAAAAAACAAATATGAACATGAGTTTTTGATTTACGAAAAAATTGTGTAAATTTGATTATCGGCCATCGCTTCTCCCCGAGTACTCGGGGCTCGAAGTGACATGCTAAGGGTGACAGCTCGAATTGACAATATGAAAGAAAAACTAAACTACTCCATAATGAAAACAAAAACAATACAATTATTTACTGCTGTTGCCTTTATTGCAATAACATCATTCCTTTATACGGGATGTAAAAAAGAAGATCCTAAACCAAAAAATGCTTCTTCGGCAGGGGATAATGCAAATGCAGAAAGTGCCTTTGCGGGAATCTGGCGACAAATAAGTGTAGTAACAGATAGTTCAAATGCATTGCGTTCACCTGCTTCGGGATGTGCAAGTGCTATGATTACTCCGTTTGACTTAGTAACTTGGCCGAAAACAGTTGTAATTGACTTTGGAACTGTAAATTGTATGGGCTCTGATGGAAATAACAGAAGAGGAGTTATTACAGCAGTGTTCAGTGGCCCCTATTTAGACTCCGGCACTGTAATTACAGTAACCCTTACAAATTACTACCACAACGATTATCATATTCAAGGTTCACAAACAATTACTAACAAAGGAAACAATGCAGCCGGACACTTGGTTTACAATGTTGTGGTAAGTGGTGCAACCGTTACTCATCCTACTGATGGACGTTCAAGTACATGGAACACCAATCAAAATCGTGAATTTTATGCCGGATATTTAACCAACTTAAATATTTACGATGACGTTTATTTGATAAGCGGCTCTGCAAATGGTGTTTCAATGGAGGGCGAATCATACACCATTGTAATCAATAGCGATTTGCAAGTAAATGTTGGTTGTCATTGGATTGTGAAAGGTAATTTTACATTAACCTTGGCGAGCTACCCAACCTACCCTATTGTATTTGATTATGGACCTGGAATTTGTGATGGAAATGCAACAGCTGTATTGGATGGTACAACCTACAATATTTATATGTACTAAACCTATAAACATTTTAGAATGAAAATCACTAAACGTATTACACTCCTTGCTTTGGTCTTATTCATTGGTTTTTCATATAGTGCATGCAGAAAAAACGACAGAGATAAAGATACGGATACCAGTGCTTCTATAGATAATGCAGTTGCGGAAAATGCATTTGCAGGAATTTTTAAATCCATTGGTGAATTTACCGATTCGTTATCACAATTGCGTGTTTCAAGTTGCGCATCTTATTCTATTTTTCCTACTATTGTTGATACAACCACTTGGCCAAAAACATTGACGATAAACTATGGAACCAGTAATTGTTTATGTGCCGATGGAAATATGAGAAGAGGAATAATTACTGCTGTTTTTACCGGACAATATCGAACAGCTGGAACAGTAATTACAGTTTCCACAAGTAATTATTATCACAACGATAATGCGGTTCAAGCAGGAACGCATACCATTACTAACAATGGATTAAATACAAGTGGTAATTTGAGTTATACCATTAACGTTCAAAATGCAACTATAACAACTTCTAAGGGAACAATCAGTTGGAACTCACTTCGCACACGCGAATGGATTTCAGGGGCTTCTACCACCTCAAATCCGTTTGACGATGTGTATTCAATTACGGGAACAGCAAATGGAACAGCAGTAAATGGAAATACCTTTACAGTTACAATTGATAATCCTTTAATTGTTGCACTTAATTGCAAATATATTCAGCAAGGAAAATTAACATTAACACCTGCAAACTTATCACCTCGGATTATTGATTTTGGTAGTGGTGCTTGCGATAATGCCGCTACCATTACAATTAACGGAGTGGTATATGATGTAACAATGTAAATAAAAAAACCTCTAACAATCATGTTAGAGGTTTTTTTATTTTTTGTTTTAAGCAACCTTCAATTTATTTAAAGTCGATTTTTTCAATTTATCCTTTGCATACCTTAAGGTCACATTTATTTCTTTCACTCCCACATCCGAAGGAGTATCAAACATCATGTCCATCATAATTGCTTCACAGATAGAACGCAAACCACGTGCTCCCAATTTAAATTCCATTGCTTTTTCAACAATAAAATCCAAGACACCTTTTTCGAATTTTATTTTTGCACCATCCATTTCAAATAAATGTGTCTATTGTTTTATTAAAGCGTTTTTAGGCTCGCTTAAAATACGTAACAACGTTTCAGCGTCCAAAGGATTTAAATACGTTAAAACAGGCAAACGGCCAATTAATTCAGGTATTAAACCAAAGCTTTTTAAATCTTGAGGAGAAACATATTGCAATAAATTATCTTTATCTAAACTGGTTACTTCTTTATTTACAGCATAACCAATAATTTGTGTGCTTAAGCGACTACCAATATTACGCGTGATTCCATCAAAAGCTCCACCGCAAATAAATAAAATGTTTTTTGTATTTACCTGAATCATTTTTTGTTCAGGATGCTTTCTTCCACCTTGAGGAGGCACACCAACAGTAGATCCTTCCAATAATTTTAATAATCCTTGTTGAACCCCTTCTCCGGAAACATCACGTGTGATAGAAGGATTGTCACTTTTACGAGCAATTTTATCAATCTCATCAATAAATACTATTCCACGTTCGGCTGCAGCAACATCAAAATCTGCCGCTTGTAATAAACGTGATAAAATACTTTCCACATCTTCTCCCACATATCCTGCTTCTGTTAAAACAGTGGCATCAGCAATACAAAAAGGAACATTCAGAACTTTAGCAATAGTACGAGCCAACAATGTTTTTCCTGTCCCAGTTTCTCCTACCATAATCACATTCGATTTGTCAACTTCAATTTCGTCTTTGGAAGTTGTTTTAGTCTGACTCAATATCAAACGTTTGTAATGATTATAAACAGCCACAGACAGCACTTTTTTTGCTTCATCTTGCCCGATTACATATTCATCCAAATGTTTTTTAATATCAATTGGTTTTAATAATTGAACAGCACTAAAAGTGGAGGCTGTTTTCGAACCAATTTCATCCTTCACAATAGTTTGTGCCTGTGTAACGCAGTGATTACAGATATGTCCTGTAATTCCGGCAATCAATACATCTGTATCCTTTTTTGTGCGACCACAAAACGAACATTTTATTTCTTTTTCTTCCTTACCCATTTGGAGAATTGGTGATTTAGTGATTTGGAGAATTAAATATATCTTAAATAAGAAAGATTTGCTGAAATATTAAATTTTATCAATTCTCTATTTCAACAAATCTCTAATTTTCTATTTTTTCTATTTCGATTTAACTAATACTTCGTCTACCATACCGTATGCTTTTGCTTCTTCAGCGGTCATCCAGTAGTCGCGGTCACTATCAGCCCAAACTTTTTCATACGTTTGTCCGCTATGGTTAGCAATAATATCGTACAATTCTTTTTTCAATTTTTGAATTTCGCGAGCAGTGATTTCGATGTCAGAGGCTTGTCCTTCTGCACCTCCTAAAGGCTGGTGAATCATTACACGAGCATGTTTCAAAGCAGCACGTTTTCCTTTTGCTCCTGCACACATCAACACTGCACCCATTGAAGCGGCCATACCTGTACAAATTGTAGCCACATCCGGAGTGATGTATTGCATTGTGTCGTAAATTCCTAAGCCCGCATATACAGAGCCACCGGGACTATTCAAATAAATTTGAATGTCTTTTTTAGCATCCAGTGATTGCAAAAACAACAACTGAGCCTGAATAATATTTGCTACTTGATCATCGATACCTGTACCTAAAAAGATAACACGATCCATCATTAAACGAGAGAATACGTCCATTTGAGTAACGTTTAACTGACGCTCTTCGATAATGTAAGGTGTAACATTTGAAATGTTATGTTTTGTATAAGAATCAAATGTGTTTCCACTGATTCCTTTGTGCTTTATAGCATATTTTCTGAATTCGTTGTTGTCAAACATATAATTTTAGGTTTAGATCCCGATTTTCATCGGGACAAGGTTTATAGCTGTTGGTTATTTGTAAGTCTAAATGTACAAACAATTTTACAAATTATGCTTTCTTAAAAAAATCGTCATAGGCCATTTCTTTATTTTCCAAGGTGAATTTGGTTTTGAATAAAGTCATTACTTTTTGTCCGTATAATTTCTCATATAACTTCTTAGCTTCTTCTTGATTAGAAAGTACACGTTGAGCTGTTTGGTTTAACTCTTCATCACCCATCGGGCCTTGCCCCATTTGAGCAAATTGTTGAAGAATTAATTCTTTTGTGTGCTCAACTACTTCGTCTTTGGTTACTTCAAGATTATTTTCTTTGATGATTTTATTTTCAATCAACTGCCATTTTAATCCTTTCGAGTAATTCTCAAATTCTGAATCTACTTGTTCAAACGTAACAGGTTTTTCATTTGCTGCCACAATCCATCTTTTCAAAAATTCGGTAGGTAAATTAAAATTGATTTTATTCATCAAATGTTCCACTACCTCGTTGTAGAATTTACGTTCGCTGTCATTCACAAACATGTTCGCCAATTCATCTTTAATTTTTGTTCTGAATTCTTCCTCCGTACTTACATTTCCTTCACCATAAATTTTGCTGAAAAATTCTTGGTTGATTTCAGCAGCAGCTAAGCGACTGACACCTTTTACTGTGAATTGAATTTTTGAACTTAATGTTTCTGCATTTTCTTTGTCGATGCCCAGTAATGCGGCTAAATCCGTTGCATTTTCTGATAATTTTTTAGCCTCCAATACCACTTTGTCATCATTTTTTAACCCGATTAACGCTTTTTTAGTAGCCTCATCTTTCACTCTGTCTAAAAACAAAGAACCGGTTTTAAAAATTCCCCCTGCTAAAATTTCACCATTTTCATCCAATTCTACAAAATCACCATTCAACAAATCTGTTTCTTCAGATACGTCTACATTTTCTACTTTTCCATAGCGTTTTGCAATATCTGTAACATATTTATTTATCAATTCTTCATCAACTTTAACGGTTTGGTAAATAAACTTATCTTTTGGAGAAAGGTCCACATTAAATTTAGGAGCCAAACCCATTTCGTATAAAAATTCAAATTCTTGCTGATTATCCCAGTCGATCACACTATCTGCCTTTGGCAATGGATTACCAAGCACTTCAATCTTATTTTCGTGTAAATAGTTGTACAACGAATCATTCAATAATTTATTGATTTCGTCCACCATTATTGATTTACCATACATTTTTTTAATCATTCCTGTTGGTACTTTCCCCGGACGAAACCCCGGAATTGAAGCTTTTTTCTGATAATCTTTTAATGCAGTTTCCACTTTTGGCAAATAATCGTTTGCCACCACTTTCACTTTTAATACTGCATTTAACTCGTCAATGTTTTCCTGAATAATGTTCATTGTAATTTATGTTTGATTGATATTAATTTCTGGTCGTTTTAAAAGGGACACAAAAATAAGGATTTTATAGGATTTCAGGCATTTTTAAGGCAAAAAAAAGTCCTCCCGGGTATAAGGGAGGACTTTTTAGGTAAATTATAGATGATTATAATTATGCTAATCTTACGTTTACAGCATTTAAACCTTTTTTGCCTTCTTGAACTTCAAAAAGAACTTCGTCATTCTGACGGATTTCTTCTTTCAATCCTGACACGTGAACAAAAAATTCTTCACCTGAGTCATTTGCTTTAATAAAACCAAATCCTTTTGTTTCATTAAAAAACTTTACAATTCCATTTTTCATTTTTGATAATAATATTTTGATTAATAATAGTGCAAAGATACACTAAATAAATGGGAATTGGTGAATTATTTTGATTTTACGGGTATTTGGGGAATAATGTGCTTCAAAACAGGCTATTTTAAAGGTTTTTACCCTTCAAACGATTGATATTTTTGTCAATATACTTACCAGTTGGCAATAAGGATTGTTGTATTCGTTTGGCATAATGGATACTGTCGAGAACTTCACTTTGTTTTTCCTCCACCAGCTGTTTTTGAATTTCGATAATCTGTTTCTGTTGTCGAGTAATCCGAAGTGAACGAAACACAATAACTGCAATAACAGCAATGGCAATCGCAATAAGTGATATCAGCCAAAAGAAAATTAGTTGTCGTTTTTTATCGGCTTCCGCTACTGCCTCTTTTTTTTCTTGCTCCGCTTTTAGGGCTGCTTCTTTCTTTTCAAACTCATAACTCATTTCTTTACGAGTTATTTCTTTATTTTTTTCATCGTTAAAGATTGAATCCTTCGCAGAAGTATATAATTGGTAGTAGTTCAAGGATTTTTTATACTCTTGCATTTGAGAATAAAGTTCACTCAAGTTGTGGTAGGTATTTTCTAAATGATGCAAAAAACCGAGAGTAGTATCAATTTCCAAGGCATTTAACAAATACGACTCTGCTTGTTTTCCTAAATTCTTTTTTTCGGAGACGGAAGCATCGGCCATCATTCCTGAGTACAATTCTCCGATATTACCTTGCCAAATGGCCATTCCCCTTTTGTCACCTATTTCTTTTGTAATAATTAAAGCCTGTAAATAATAGGTAATTGCCTTTTCTTTTTCTCCTAAATTATTATATGAAAGACCGATGTTACCTAGATTGGAACTTATTCCATCTTTATTGTTTAATGCTTTATGAATTTCTAATGCTTTAAAATAATATTCAAGTGCTTTAGCAGGGTCATTTTTGGAGTCATACAAAATTCCAATGTTTCCTAAAGTACTTGCCATTTTTGATTTATTGTCAAAACTTTCAGAAATTTTCATTGCTTTTAAAAAATACTCTAAGGATTTGTCAAATTCTCCCAAATTCCCATAGACATTACCAACATTAGAGAGATTATCCGCAACAAGTTGCTTATTTCCCATTTCTTCTGAAATTTTTAAAGCTTTAAAAAAATAGCTAAGCGAACTAGAAAAATTCCCTTTGTCGGCATTTGCCATCCCCAAATTGGAATAGGTGCGTACCATGTTAGCAGATTTTTCTGATTCAGGTGAGCCATTTAAAATCACCAAAGCCTTGTTAGAAAACACAACCGTACTATCAGCATCACCCAGCATTAAATATTGCCATGCCAATTCATTAAAATGCGCAGCTTTAATTAAATCGGATTTATCGGATTCAATTAAAACTAAAATAGAGTCAATGGGTTTGTTTTGAGCAAATATTGGCTCAAAAGAAAAAATAAAAAACAAGAAAATGTAATTTCTATACCTCATCATTTCTTGCTAAAATTAAGCAAATGGAATGAAATAATCGAGTGAAATAGTTATATTCGTTGTAAGAAATAATAGAAGTAAATGAAAAAGCATTTTTACCTATTGATGTTTTTGTTAGTATGCGCGACTCTTGGTTATGCCCAACAAAGTAAAATTGATTCACTACATCTTGCGCTTAAAAATGCCAATCACGACACCACCAAATGTGATATATATCTTACCTGGGGTGAACAAATTTATTACGAATTTCCCGATTCAGCAGTTTCCTTATGGCAAAAGGCACAAGCCCTTGCCGAGAAAAATATTTCTCATGATAAAACAAAAAAGTACCCTTATTTAATTCGGCTTGCAAATGCCTTAAGTGATATTGGAACAGTTTATCACCACCAAGGTAAAATCTCTTCAGCCCTTGAATGCCTTTATAAAAGTTTAAAGGTATGTGAAGAGCTAAATCAAAAAGCAGCCATTTCAATCACCCTAAATAATATAGGCGCTATCTATTTCGATCAAGAAGACTTCCAAAAAGCTTTAGATTGTTATGAAAAATCTTTAAAAATCAATATCGAATTAAATGATAAAAGATGGGTTGGAAACCTATTAAACAATATTGCTAGTATTTGATCATCAGGGAAATCAGGTGAAAGCATTGGAATGCTTACAAGAGGGTCTTAAAAACTATGAAGCAGTTGACTATAAACGTGGAATTGCAAACTCTTTGAATAATATTGCAGGAATATATAAAGATCAAAACAAAATGAATGATGCACTGGAATATTATAGTAAAAGTTTAAAAATACGAGAAGAGCTTTCTGACAAAGAAGGAATAGCAGCTGTTTTAAACAATATGGCTGATCTTAAATTTAATAGTGGGAATCTAAACGAAGCATTGGGTTATGCAAATGATGGAATGCGTACTTCAAAAGAAATAGGCTATCCTGGTGTAATTGGTCGTTCTGCAAACATTCTGAAAAGAATATTTCAAAAACAGCACAACTACAAGGAAGCACTTGAGATGTACGAATTGGAAATAAAAATGAAAGACAGCCTTCGCAATGAAGAAACACAAAAAGCAACATTAAAACAGCAATTGCAATACGATTACGACAAAAAGAAGCAGTAGCAGAGGCAGAACACAAAAGTGAATTAAAGAATCAAGAAATTATTGCTGAGGAAAAAAACAGGAAGCAAAAACTTGTTACAACTTTTGTAATTGTTGGCTGCTCCTTGTGATATTTTTTGCAGGGTTTGTTTTTCGGTCTTTGCGTATTACAAGAAAACAAAAAAGGTTAATTGAGAAACAAAAAGACATAGTTGAAGAACATCAAAAAGAAATTATCGATAGTATCACTTACGCAAAAGGATACAGCGTTCACTTTTGCCAACTGAAGCTTATATTCAAAGAAACTTAAATAGATTGGACAAAAAGTAATGGGTTTGAGGATCAATGAGAACATATTATCTTCATTTGGAGAGAAGACAGAAATCCACAGGTATAAACATTCCGGGTTGAACATAATTTTGTCCTTTTTTATGCTGCAATTTGTTCTAATGAATTGCCAGGGGCAGACAAACACCCGCGATTCGCTTCTCAGCCTTCTCAACAAAACCAAAGAAGACACTGTTAAAGTTAGCGTTTACAATGATCTTTTCCTGGAATATGAATTTGAAGATGCTTTAAAAGCTAAAGAATATGCGAGCAAGGCCCTTGAATTGTCTCAAAAAATCAGATTTAAAAAAGGCGAAGCCAATGCGAATACTTATCTTGGATATTATGCTGAAGATAATGGAGATTATCCCCAAGCCTTACAAAATTATTTTGCTTGTTTAAAAATTTTGCAGGAACTAGATGACAAAACGGGTATCGCACATGTTTATAATAATATTGGGATTATTTTTAAGCTCCAAGGCAATTATCCCGAGGCATTAAAAAATTATTCCCTTTCATTGAAAATGAAAGAGAAATTAGGCGATAAAAGGGGTGTTGCAGCCTCTTTCAATAATATTGGCAATGTTTTTATACGCCAGGGAAATTATCCTGAAGCACTGAACAAATTTTTTGCTGCTTTAAAAATCGAAATTGCAATTACGGACAAAAAAGGAATTTCTAGCAGCTATACCAACATCGGTTTGGTTTATTCTGCCCAAGGTAATTATTCTGCAGCGTTGCAAAACTACCAGGCAAGCTTAAAAATAGATATAGAAATCGGTTACAAAGAAGGAATTGCGAGATGTTATGGTAATATCGGCACGGTTTATTCTGAGCAAGGAAATTATTCCGAGGCTTTAAAGAACCTGAATTCCTGTTTAAAAACTATGGAAACAATTGGAAGTAAATCGGGCATTGTAAATGCCTATGGAAATATTGGACTCGTCTATCTGCATCAGAAAAATTATCCCGAAGCTTTAAAAAAGTTCTTTGCTACTTTACAAATAGCAAAAGAAATCAACGACAATGCCGGAATTGCCGGCTCTTACAATAATATTGGCCAGATTCTTGCGAGCCAAAAAAAGTATGCAGATGCTGTAACTTATTTTGTGAAAGCCGAAAAATTATCCATGGAATTAGGTCATAAGCAATATTTGATGAGTGCATATTTAGGTTTAACTGAAATAGATAGTGCCATTGGTAATTATAAAGGGGCGTATGAAAATCACAAACTTTACATCCTTTATCGTGACAGTCTTGACAATGAAGAAACGCGAAAAAAAACAATTCAAAGTCAGATGACCTATGACTTTGAAAAGAAAGAAGCGATCGCAGATGTTGAACATAAAAAAGAGCTGGAGAACCAGGAAATGGTCGCGGATGAAAAAAGCAGAAAACAAAAACTGGTGCTTGCTTTTGTAATAGGATCGCTTGCGCTAGTTGCATTTTTTGCCGCATTCATTTTCAGGTCGCTTCGAATCACGCGAAAACAAAAAGATATTATTGAAACTCAAAAAAATCTGGTAGAACTCCAAAAAGCAGAAGTAGAACATCAAAAGCAGATGGTTGAAGAACACCAAAAAGAGATCATCGACAGCATTCATTATGCAAGGAGAATCCAAACCTCCCTACTTCCTACAGAAAAATATATTGAAAAGAATATAAAGAGGCTAAAGGATGGGGAATAAAAAAAGCTGAAGATAGTACTTCAGCTTTTGATGGTGCACATGAAGGGACTCGAACCCCCACGCCTTTCGGCACCAGATCCTAAGTCTGGCGCGGCTGCCAATTACGCCACATGTGCATTGATAATGGCATTAAATTTACTCTTTTGTTCTATTGTCGCGACTGCGGTTTTTGCTTCATCGCAAAAAATGCCACATGTGCATTGATAATGGCATTTAATTTATTCTTTTATTCTACTGCTGCTACTGCGGTTTTTGCTTCATCGCAAAAAATGCCACATATGCTTTTATTAATTTTTGGTCCCCGATAGCTAACGGGAGCCTCATTCCTTCTTCAATTTTAAGGATGGCAAAGATATGCTTTTTTTCAAATGGCGGAAAATTCTTTCGAATATATTCCCTTGTTTAGTCAATAATGTGTTTAAAACTTCGTCTGAATTTCTACTCTTAAATTCTTACTTTTGTTACCTCATTATGCTATCAATTGACCCAAAAGAAGTTACTACTGCCGTTTTACACAGCTATTTACTAGGTGCAGTAGCCCCTCGTCCCATTGCTTTTGCAAGTACTATTGACAAAGACGGAAACCCAAACCTTGCACCTTTTAGTTTCTTTAATGTTTTTAGTGCCAATCCGCCCATTGCCATTTTTTCACCCGCTCGGAGTGGTAGAACAAGCCTAACAAAGCACACATACGACAATATTAAAGAAATACCGGAAGTTGTGATAAATGTTGTAAACTACAATATGGTGCAGCAAGTTAGCCTTGCCAGCACAGAATACCCTAAAGGAACAAACGAATTTACAAAAGCAGGCTTTACACAATTGGCATCACAAAAGATAAGACCTTTTAGAGTAAAAGAATCACCTGCTCAACTCGAATGTATCGTAAAACAAGTGATAGAATTGGGCGACAAAGGTGGTGCAGGAAATCTGATAATATGTGAAGTAGTAATGATACATGTAAACAAAAATGTATTGGATACAAATAAGCAAATCGACCCAAATAAAATTGACTTGGTAGCTCGAATGGGTGGCAATTGGTATAGCAGAACAAATGGAGATGCTTTGTTTGAGGTTGCAAAACCATTGCTTAATTTGGGCATTGGCGTGGACCAGATTCCTGAATTCATTCGCAACTCGAGTGTTTTGACAGGCAACAACCTTGGACAACTTGGAAACATTGAAAAACTGCCTACAGAAGAAGAGCTAAATGAATTTAAAAATACCCCTATTTTTAAGCTTCTTAGCAAAGAAAATGCTCATTTAGAAGCAAAGAAATTATTAGATACTAACAATGTAGAAAACGCATGGAAAGTATTATTATCTTTCCGACCATAAATACGAATCAACAGAAATAATAACTATATAAATAAAAAGCAAAATGGACATCACCGGGATTTTAAAAGTAAAAGGAGAAGCGCAACAAATTTCTGATAAATTCAGAAAAAGAGAATTTGTAATTACTGACAATTCATCACAATACCCACAGCATATTTCATTTCAATTGACACAAGATAAATGTGGCTTGATTGACAATTATGCTCTTGGTTCTGAAATTAAAGTTCATTTTAATTTACGAGGTCGCGAATGGACTAGCCCAAAAAACGAAGTAAAATACTTTAACACATTAGAGGCATGGAGAATTGAAGGAAGCACTGCGACTGCAAATAATTCTTCTTCAAATGAAATGAGTGGTGTTGCTGAAACATTTACAGCTACCACCCAAGAAGATGATCTTCCTTTCTAATAAAAAATCAATTTATAGAAAAAGCGTACAGAGCAAATTTTGTTCTGTACGCTTTTTTTTATTTTCATTACTCTTCATTTCTTTATTTAATTTTTCTTGTACAATCTCCAAAGAAAATCGAAGCAGTACAACCAAACAAAAAGCATCTACTACTATTTACAATTCTGATTCACTCAGCATCACAATAAATGCTACAAATTTAAGCGAAGACATGAGTTCACTTTCTTCAAACGATGATGAACTAGCACTCTTCCTATATTCCTACAAAGATTCTTTGATTTCTGAACTACCGATTTTTTCTCATTATTTCGTTTTAAATAAAACAAACATGTCGGATACACTTCATTTTAAAAAAGTAGTAAAAAATAAATACATCTTATTTCTAATAGAAATAGACACCGAGAAAAGAATAGAATTGATAGAAATGCAAATTAGAAAAAATTACACGGCACTAATAAAAGCATACCAAGAGAAAAACTATACAGTGATAGAAAGATATCTTCAAGATGATGATATTCTTGGCGTGAAAGTGCTTGAAAATTTAAAAGATGAAACAACTATTGAAATAAGCGACATTCACAGAATGGACAGATACCATTATCAAATCATATTGAAATAGATGTGAATTCTTGATTACAATTATGACATCAATTGGTTGTCGTCCATCGATTTTGTATCTAAGGAATCGCGTAAGCCATTTCCTAAAAGCACAAAAGCCAACACCATAAACATAATTGCTAATCCTGGCAAGAAGGCTAAATATGGAGCATCACCAATGATGTATCCACGGTGGGCATTAATCATTGCACCCCATGAAGCTGTTGGAGGTTGTGCACCAATTCCTAGAAAACTCAAACCAGCTTCAATCAAAATTGCAGAAGCAAAATTAGCAGCAGAAATTACAATTACAGGACCCATTACGTTGGGCAACACATGTCGCATAATGATTCTATAATTTGTAAAACCCAACGCTCTTCCCGCTTCAATAAATTCCTTTTCTCTTAAACTCATCACCTGACCGCGAATGACCCTAGCTACTTCCACCCACATGGTTAATCCCACAGCTACAAATACTTGCCAGAAACCTTTTCCTAAAGCCAACGTAATAGCAATCACAAGCAACAAAGTTGGAATAGACCAAACCACATTGATAATCCAAATAATTACATCATCCACTCTACCTCTGTAAAATCCTGCCAAAGCGCCCATCAAAATTCCGATGAAAACAGAGATGAAAACAGAAACGAACCCAACAGAAAAGGAAACACGTGTACCGATAATTAATCTACTTAACAAATCTCTTCCGGCAGGATCGGTTCCCAAAATATATTTTCTTGTAACAATATAGTTTTTTTCGACTTCCGTCTGCAATTCTTTAACTGTTTTTCTGATTTTTGTATTGCTTCCAAATTCATAAAACTCAGTATACCCTTGTTCTACATTATTTACTATTGGAGTATTGTAATCTATCGCGTATACTGCATCTGCTAAGTTGTAACGAATATCTGTTCCTTGACGTTTTTCATCACCGGTATATTCACGAATAATAATATCGTTTCCTTCAAAATGATAATCAGAAAAAGGGATGGAACGAAAATCGCTCACTTCGCCATGAATCATCTTAGAAAAGAAATTGACAGCATGAGATGGCTCATTTTTGCGAGTTTGAAGCACTTTAACTTCAAAACCTGGAGGTTTTTTAGAAAGCTCTAGAAGTTGGTCATTTGCATCAGGAGTTGAATCCGGAGTTATTGCAAAGCCCAGAACAGCCATAATCATACACAATCCAATCACTACTAAACCAAACATAGCAAATTTGTTTGTTTTCAAACGTTGCCAAGCATAGTAGGAAAGAGAATGTGAGTATTTATCGTCCTTTTTAGCCATTCATTAATTTGTTTTGCGCCCTTTCCATTCGTACTTCCCCATTGAGCCAATTGCCCCAATCACTACCACATAAATCATATAAATGAGTTGCTCGGGTAAGAAAAGTAGTAAGAAACGCTCTTTCTTAAAGAAAGATGCGGATAAAAATAATAACAAAAAGTCAATAATGCATTTAATTCCGATAAGAATAAGACAAAATACAGTTAAAAGCCCATAAAAAAAGCAATTTCGGTAACCAATCCAGTCGATAAGTGGCGTAATTACCAAGAATGCATTAAAAAGGTAGACAACCAAAGCAACAACCTTCGTCTCCAAATTCATGGCAAAAAAGCCCTTTGATGCCCATCTTTTTCTTTGCTGAATAAATTCAGACACGGTTTGCTTAGCTTTAGTATAAACAATAGCATCCTTATTTTTTAAATAGTTGATCCCATCAGCATATTTTTTTTTAATCTTATACATCAGCAAAACATCATCACCTGAAGCTATGCCACCGATATCACTAAAGCCTGACACCTCATTAAATACACTTTTAGTATAGGCCAAATTTGCTCCATTGCACATAATGGCTTTATTGAAATACAATGCACCTCCACTCGAAACCATCAATGCCATAAATTCAAGGCTTTGCATCTTCTCAAAAACTGTTTTTTCTTCTTTAAAAGCAACTGGTGCAACAATCATTTTTGCATTAGTAGCAGCATAACAATTTGCAATGCTTTGCAACCATTTTTTTTCCATCACACAATCTGCATCCGTTGAAACAATCAATTCTCCTGTAGCAATATCAACTGCTGCTTCGATTGCATTTTTTTTCCCAGGCGACAGATTATTATCTGCTAATTTTAATAAACGAAGATGATTATACTTTGCTGAAAACAATTCCAAAATAGAACCTGTTTTATCAGTAGAATAATCATCTGCTACAATAAGCTCGAATTTTTCGAGTGGATACTCTTGTGCTAGAAGAGCATTCAGGCATTCCGAAATAACCGCTTCTTCATTACGAACAGCAACAATCACACTTATCATCACGGGTGAAGAAACCTCCGGATATTCTTCTTTTGTTTTAAGCCATCCAATAAAAAAGAAAACCATCAAAAACACATAACAAGCACCTAAAATAAGTCCCGTAAAAAGCAATATTTCAAATAGTAGCTCCATGCTTATTCCTTGAAAAATTTTAGCTTGTAAACAAAAACACCGCCTATCAAGGCAGGAATTGCTAGATTAATAATCCACAAAAATAATGAAGCGGCTAAAATAGATGCATGAGAAGTTGAAATGGTTCCGAAAAAATAAATAGCAACACCCGACCTCACAGCAATTTCTGTTAATGCAAACGTGGGAATAACAGATGTAACCAAAAATGTAAGAGCAATGAGTGAAAAAAGCAATATCGTTCCGCCATTTATTCCAAATACTTTTAAAGCGAAATAATATTGCGTTGCAAACACAATATAACGCAACATGGATAAATTAAAAATGGTATTTAAATTTTTTCCCGAATGGATTTTAAATGTGTCGATATACTTTTTAAATTTTTCAGAAGTGTTTTTGTTTCTAAAAAGAATAAATACAATCACAACAGCAAAAAGTATAAACGCAGCGATTAAAAAAAACAAGTCGTTGGTAGAAATAAATTGTTGTATTTGAAAAAAATCATAATACTTTTTTTCCAAAATAAAAAAAGCAAAAATACCTGCAATAATGGTAACCGAAAGTTGAAAAAAACTGCCGATTAAACTCATTAACGAAGCTTGAATCTTATCTGCCTTTTCTAAAAAAAATACTCTTCCTGCAAATTCACCAATTCTATTTGGAGTAAAAATGCTCATGGTAATCCCACATAAGATTCCTTTCAAAGAGGATTTAAATCCAATGGGCTCAAGAGGAGCAATCAATAGTTTCCATTTCAACGCTTCCAAGCCCCAATTCACAAACATTAAAGCAACAATGAATAACGTGAACCATTTATTTTCAGAAGAAAAAAGGGTGCTTAAGTCCAAAATCAATGGAGCATGATTTAACTTATCGTAGATATAATAAAATGAAAAAAATAAAATTACCGACTTAATGAAAAGACTTATAACTTTGTAGAAAGGCGTATTTTGAGATGCTATCATTCTCCAACAATATTAGCAAAAAGAGGTTGAATATCAGTATTTAAATAAATCTAAAACAGAAAAAATAGTTGAACCGCACCGATAAAATAATTTTGGGAATAGACCCGGGAACCAATATTATGGGATATGGCCTCATTCATATCAAAGGAGGTAAAATGGATTTAATTGTTATGGGTGTATTGCGTTTAGAAAAGGTAGCTGATCCAGCCTTGAAATTAAAAAAAATATTCGAGCGGGTTGTTTCTTTGATTGATGAATACAAACCGGATGAATTGGCAATTGAAGCGCCTTTTTTTGGAAAAAATGTACAGTCGATGTTGAAGCTAGGCAGAGCACAAGGAGTGGCTATTGCGGGGGCCTTATCAAGAGATTTAACCATAAATGAATATTCTCCAAAGAAAATAAAACAATCGATTACCGGCAATGGAAATGCTTCTAAAGAGCAAGTGGCCGCTATGCTAAAATCGCTCTTGAATTTTAAGGAAACACCCGAATTTTTAGATGCTACTGATGGTTTAGCTGTTGCGGTATGCCATCATTTTCAGCGAAAACCCGGTTCTGCAAAAAAAGCATATACTGGTTGGAAAGCATTTCTGGCGGATAATCCCAGTAAAAAAGGATAGTTATTGCAACTTTGCTTTTATTCTTTCAGTCATTTCGGCTAATTCCTCTGCACTTGGTTTTAGTTTAGCCTGAGTAAAATTCACATCATTGGCAGTGTTCATGGGCACCAAATGAATGTGAGCATGTGGCACTTCTAATCCAATAACTGCTATACCTATTCTTTTGCAAGCTACAGCAGCCTTTTGAGCTTTAGCAATTTTTTTGGCAAACACCATCATTGCTGAAAGCGTTGCGTCATCGATATCAAAAATATAATCGGTTTCTTTTTTGGGAACCACTAAAATATGACCATGGACCAAAGGAAAAACATCCAAAAAAGCCAAAAAATGTTCGTTTTCAGCAATTTTATAGCATGGAATTTCACCTAGAATTATTTTAGTAAAAATGCTGGCCATCGATTAACGTGAAAGCTCTACAATTTCGAACTTCATGACTCCTGAAGGGACTTTTATATCAGCCAAATCGCCCACTTTTTTACCAAGTAAACCCTTACCAATAGGCGAATCTACTGATATTTTACCTGCTTTTAAATCAGCTTCATTTTCGGCAACTAAGGTGTAGGTCATGGTAGCACCATTGCTTACATTCTTAATCTTCACTTTTGAAAGTATGAGCACTTTGGACATGTCCAAAGTAGATTCATCTATCAAACGAGCATTGCTCAAAATCTCTTCCATTTTTGAGATTTTAAGTTCCAATAAGCCCTGTGCTTCTTTAGCAGCATCGTATTCAGCATTTTCAGACAAATCGCCTTTATCTCTTGCTTCTGCTATCTGCTTTGAAATATAAGAACGGTCGTGCACCTTTAATTGATGCAATTCATCTTTTAGTTTCTTTAATCCTTCTTCTGTAAAATAAGAAATAGTTGACATGATTGTATGTGTTAGTTAAAACAGAAACGAATCCCGTACCGATTACTCGGGACGGGACTCGTTCGCTAATACAAATATAATAAATTTTATTTAAATCCAAAAAATCAAGATATACTAATATGAATCCAAATCGATGGGACGTAGTACTCCAAACCACTTCAGCGTTTTTTCACCAACATCCGGCACATTCACATAAATGATATACATACCGCTTGCAATAGGAACTCTAGCTTGGTTCTTTAAATCCCAATCTAACGATGTTTTAGGGTCCGATTTACTATATTTCCGTACCAATGTTCCGTTCAATGTATAAATTGAAATGTTACACTTTTCAGGAAGATTCGTAATTTTTACAATGTTCTCCAACGCTTTTTTCTCATATGCTGAATATGCATAATACGGATTTGGAACAATATTAATGATGTCCAAGGCATTTTTAGCTGCATCTGCATCGTTGGTTTTTGTTTCAATATCTGTAGTATTGAAAGTATACATTGGCCAATTAATATTTTGAGGCACTAAAGCGGTATCTGCTGATGAAGCAACTGAAGTGGTATACCCTTTTTGATAGGATTTTGCGACTCGTATTCTAAATTTAACAGTCGATTCAAAACATGCATGCCCCGCTGCAAGCAATGGAATATTTACCCACATTGCATCTGTGAATGCTTCTTTTCTGTAAGGATTATCTCCAATAACAGTACCCATTAAACTCGTAATAGAAAGTAAATTATAAACTGTTTTTCCCTGGTCGTAACGCGGAACATCTCGTAAGGCATTCGGCAAATATGCATCCGTAGCAGAAAATGAGGCATCTCCATTATGACCGAAAATGTAGATGAAATGTTTTCCACCAAATAATGGATCACCATTATCAGCATATTTTGCACTCGTTGGATTCCACATCATATCCGCCCCATTTTCAGCTGTTAGCCAGGAATCCTCTCCAAATGCCATATTCAAGCGTTCACCTGTTTCTACATTAATAGCATATCCCGGAAACCAACCCATACTTGTGGAACTTGTTAAGCTCCCTTCAGCCGCATTGTATAAACTTCCATCATTGATATCATGTCCATTTTTATCTACCGATGCTTGATCGCGCAGCATTAATTTTTTTGCATTGCCTACAGATAGTGCATCTTCATCACACTCTTCTAAAACCGGACAACGAGTCCACAACGATTTATCTTGCGTAATTACAACATCAACTGAAGCTATGTTAAAAAATTTGTTTTGACTAATGTACCATGGCCAGGCAGGAGAACCTTTTGCATATAGAGTTGTAGCTATGGGTTCGGTAGGACTTCCTGTTGCACACAAACGATAAGGCGCCCAGGTTTTTCCAAGAATATTTTCATAGTCTTGATTATTATCCAAACCAACTCCTACAGAAACAATTACATCATTAAAATGCGTTTGCCCAGTAGGATAAGTTGCTGCTCCCGAACGAATCCAATTTGAATAACTTGTTCCTTCTTCATCTGCCAAACCTGTTAGCCATTGTTTTGTATTATCAGCAAATTCAACTGTTGCTTCCAAGAAACCACCTTTTAATGAACCTGCATTTAATGGATCGGCTGCGTAAACAACATTCACTGATATTCCCCAAGATGGGATTGTATAGGCTGTAGAACCGGAAGGTTGGCCGTTAATGATTTGCTCATTTGCCAATGCAATGGTTTTATCAGATGTAATTGTTTGTCCTGTAGCTAAATTTTTCAAGGTCCAAATAGCCGCAGAAGTAATTGACGAATTACCAGCAGTATCTATAATTTTAAATTCGAAATTAGTTTCGACAGGTACACTTAATGGATCTACAACTTTAATGTTAACCGGGCCACGACTTTGTTCGTAAACCGGATTTAAAACACGAGCAGAAGACGCATTTAAAATGTCATTCACGCTGCTAGAAGTTAAATCCAAAATATTACCACCATTTCCATGTCCTTCGATACGTGTTAATTTAGGACCGGTTCCATAGGTTGAATACGCTTCTGTGCCACCGGCTTCAGGAGCAGGAATATGAGGAATGGCAGAATGATTAAAATATCCATCAGAATATTTATTACTGGAAATAAATGGTAAGTAATCTTTGGGTGTTCCAAAATCAGGTGTTACCAATGTTGGAGAATAACCATAAGCTACAATTGCATAGTAATATGTTTTATGATTTATTAATTTAGGATTTCCTGTTGCAAATTTATCTTCTGTAACAGAAAAAGAATGAATCACACCAACATCAGCACCATTCACCATTTCTTGAGGAACCATTGCTTGCAATGCAATATCATTTTCATAATTTACAATCTGTGTTACGGTATCATGTATATCACATTGAAAAACAATTCTTGCTTTGTCAACGTTATATAATTCGGTTGAAGAAACTGTTTCATCTTTTAATTGATAAATAATATATCCTTGAAAAGCATAAGGAACATCAGCACCGGAAGATTTATCATAATCTTCGGTATATTCTTCATTGTAATTATTTGATGTGCTCGGATTGGTCCAAGATAAAATCAATTCATTATCTAATTCCTGAATTGCCAAGTTGGGAGCATTAGGACCATTTAATAATGCAAAACAATTATTAAATAAATCCTGCGCTTTTGCATCTGCACCTTTCATTAATGTTACAGAAGCTAAGTTTCCACCTTGTGTTGCTCTTGCCCAAACTAAACCTGTAGTAATTGTATTTACTGCACCAGGTTGTAATGTAAACGGACCGGCACTTTGAAGGAAACGCCTATCAGCCGGAACATTCCCCGCAATGGCTTCATCCCAAGGAGCTTGCGGATTTCCATTTGTTCCAAAGGCCAATGGGTCGGATGTCCCCGGGAACATGTAATCACAAGCAATTCCGGTTAAGTGACCTGTACCACCATACGTAATTGGCGTACCATCTCTCCAAATTCCACGTAAGTAATTATAAAAATCAACTGCTCCACTTGGATCACCTGAAGCTGTAGAGCCGTTATTATAATATACAAACTTCGCCATTCCAATTCGTTCATTATCTGCTTTATCATCACCATAACCCACAAAACTGGAAGGAACAGTTGATGGCAAATCATCCTGTCCATTTGGATCGGCATAAGGTCCTTCAAAAAAATCGCAACCAATTGCAGGAGGATTTGCACCATAAGGAATTTGTCCGGGTGGAGGATTATCATCCACCAAATCTCCATTGTATGCATAACCTAAACCAAGTCCAACATCACATCCAACATAATCGTCAGATGCTGAACCAACATCTGCATCTACCCAAACACCAAAATAAGTACTATCTAAGCGAAAAGAAGATTTATTGATAATTTTATAATGATAGAACGTCATGTTATTAATTGCATCATTTGTTTGAAAAGCAAAAGCTTGTGCTTGAATTTCTAAGCCAATTGCTGCACCACCGGTTTCGGTGTGAACGTTTCCTTTATCGTTAAATACCCAATACAAAACTTGATCGCCATACAATTCTGCATCGCAAGGAGAAAATACATATCCGGCTGAATCAGGGCGAGTACCATCACCTAACCAAAAATCGGGATAATCACCAGCGTATGGATCGTAAATACCATTTCCATTTGCATCATAAAAAGGAGCCATAGCTTGGCCTTCAGGACCGGTTGTTGGCCAATTTAAAATAGCATCCATTGCTGAAGGATCGGTTGGATTAGAACCATCTTGATTTAAAAACCAATCTCTGTAAATTTTAACATCACTTTTATTTATTTTAAAAATTTTGTCCCAAGCCAAACACGTTATTGCATCGGTACTTGCCGATGAACTAAGTGGTCCGGGCCAAAAATCGTTACCTGTTTGACGATATGTCATGGCGGCAACCTTTAATGTTCCTGCAGCATCAATTCCACCAATCCACAAAGCCCCCGCATACAAAGATGTTGGCCCATGTGTACCGGCAGCCGGCTTAGGCACATAATAAGCTCCATTCACCAAGTCCCACCACATATCACCACCATTGAGTATGGTTGCTCTTACATTATTAATATCCAAATCTGCTTTAGCGCTCGCTGGAGCACATAATGTCATAACAGATTTGGTTTGGTTTTGGGATGTTGCAATGCTTCCTCCAACTTTCTCTTTTGCATTTGATGCTAAAGAAATGTGTAAGATGCTTGCAGTGAAGATAACTTTAAAGTGATTCTTCATCTTGTTAGTATTAAATTAATCCAAAAAAAAAGAGAATCCCAAGATGGGGATCCTCTTTATATTATAAAAAATAAAATTATTACAAGCTTGTTGCGCTTGTATTAATTTTTACAAATTAATTCTTGCACCAAGTGAATGTGTTCCTTGGAATGGGTCAGTTGCTCTATAAGAATAATCAATAGCAAATGTTGATTTATTTTTTCCGAAAGGAAGTTCAACTGTAAAGCCTGCGCTAGGACCTGTAAAAACAGTAGTTCTCAACTCTTTGTCTCTGATATTTTTTTCATGACAATATCCAACGCGAACCATTAACATATTTTTCCAAGCGTACTCCAAACCAACTTTCAAGTGATTGTTCTCAAAAGAATTAGAAGTGAACGTACCCATAGCAGTAACTCTGTGCGTTTTCATAGAAGCACTGTCTTTCATTAAATAAAAATCGTACCCTGCGCCTATGCTTAATAACGAAGGCAACTCAAATTGTGCTGTTCTGTTTTGAACGGTGTAAGTAGTACCTGTTGTGCTTCCCGGAATTTCAGCTTTCACGTCCAAACCATCTCCAGAAAATTTCATACGAGGTCCAACATTTTTCAAAGCAATACCAAATTTAATTTGATTGTATTTTCCTGCTACGTATTGAATACCTGCATCAAAAGCAACACCTCTCGCACTTACGTTAGCTGTTTTTTCAGAAATTACTTTTAGGGTTAATCCACCATAAATATTATCTGAAAACCCTTTTGCATAGGATACTCCAACATTTACAAATTGAGGAGAATAAGTACCGATACCACCTTCAGGATTATCCTCTGTAGTAATTTCGATATCACCAAAATCCATTGACATTATAGATAAACCAATAGCCCCAGTTTCACCAACACGTTGAGTCAATCCAAAAGAATTGATATTGATATCCGTTCCTTTTAACCAGTTCGTACGACAAAACATCAGTTCTGTTTTCTTGGTGAAAGCTGTACCGGCAACGTTCAAGAACATTGCTTCCAGTCCTCTGGCACCAGAAATATTAGAACCTGCCCATCCGGAACTACGTGCCCAAGGGTTAATTAATAACTCGGTTGCACCTGCCTGACCGGAACGATCAGGATTACCAGCTAATGCTTTATTAGTTGGTGTTAAAAACAAGCCTACAAGGACAAGTGGTGCTACTATTTTACTATATTTTTTCATATGTCAATATTTATGAATCTTTATTCTAATACAAATTATAATTGTCAGACTAGTACGAATCCAAATCGGTTGGACGCAATACACCAAACCATTTTAATGTTTTTTCTCCTACATCCGGTACATTAATATAAATGATATACATACCACTTGCAATAGGAACTCTTGCCTGATTTTTCAAATCCCAATCCAAAGAAGTTTTAGGATCATCTTTCGCAAATTTTCTAATTAATGTACCATTCAATGTGTAGATAGAGATGTTACACTTTACCGGAAGATTTGTGATTTTAGCTATGTTTTCCAATGCCTTTTTCTCATATGTAGAATAAGCATAGTATGGATTTGGAACAATATTAATAATGTCCAAAGCATTTTTAGCAGTTTCAGCATCATTGGTATGTGTTTCAATATCTGATGTATTGAAAGTATACATTGGCCAGTTATTATTCTGTGGCGTAGCAGAAATATCCGTACTAGAAGGTACGTTAGCAGTGTATCCTATTTGATACGATTTAGCAACGCGTAATCTGAATTTCACAGTTGCTTCAAACAAAGAGTGACCGGATGCTTTCAAAGGAACATTCACCCACATTGCATCAGAAAAACATTCACGTCTGTAAGCATCGCTTGTTCCACCTGTTGAAGTTGCACCGGCAGAAAGAGCAGCCGCATTCAATAAATCATGGATTACTTTTCCATTATCATAACGAGGAACATCTCTTAAAGCATTTGGTAAGTATGCATCAGTACTTCCATAAGTAGCATCAGCATTGTGACCAAAAATATAGATGTAATGTTTACCACCAAATAATGGGTCACCGGTTGCAGCGTACATTGAACCGGTTGGATTCCATTTCATGTCGTTTCCATTTTCTGTAACCAACCAAGAATCTTCACCAAATGCCATATTCAAGCGCTCTCCTGTTTCTAAGTTAATTGCATAACCAGGGAACCAACCCATACCTGTAGCAAAATCATTATTATTTGTTGAAGGGAAGTTTGCTACTCCGTTTTTATCTACTGATGCCTGAGCGCGCATAAATAATTTTCTTGCACCACCAACAGCCAAAGCTTTATCATCACACTCTTCCAAAACAGGACAACGTGTCCACAATGCTTGGTCGGTAGTAATCACAATATCAACCGAAGCTAAGTTAGCCGTTTTGTTTAATGAAATGTTTGTAGGCCAAGCCGGAGCACCTTTTGTATAAACCGAAGTTGCGGTGATGTCTGTAGCAGAACCTGTAGCACAAACACGATATGGTGCCCATGTTTTGCCTAAAATATTTTCATAATATTGCTCAGGGTCTGTTCCCGTTCCACCTGCATCGTTAAAGATGTTGTCAGGAGCTGTAAACACACCTGCTCCGGAACGAATCCAGTTTGAGAAGGTTGTTCCTTCTTCATCTGCCAAACCAGTTAACCATTGTTTTGTATTATCAGCAAATTCAACTGTTGCTTCTAAGAAGCCACCTTTTACAGCGTTTGTAGTTAATGGGTCGTTTGTAAAAGGAACATTTACCGAAATACCCCATGTAGGAATACTATAAACGGTGGAACCTGATGGTTGACCATTAATGATTTGCTCATTAGCAAGGGCAATGGTTTTATCAGATGTGATTGTTTGTCCTGTTGTTAAATTTTTCAATGTCCAGATTGCTGCAGTTGTAATTGTTGCAGTACCTGCAGTATCCAATAATTTGAATTCGAAATTATTTTCAACTGGTACACTTAAAGGATCTACTACTTTAATTGCAACGGGGCCACGACTTTGTTCGTAAACCGGATTTACAACACGAGCAGAAGACGCATTTAAAATATCGTTTACGCTGCTAGAAGTTAAATCCAAGACATTTCCACCATTTCCATGTCCTTCTATACGTGTTAATTTAGGACCAGTTCCATAAGTTGAATGTGCTTCTGTTCCTCCGGCTTCAGGAGCAGGAATATGAGGAATTGCAGAGTGATTAAAATATCCATCAGAAGATTTGTTACCGGAAATAAATGGTAAATAATCTTTAGGGATTGCAAAATCAGGAGTTACTAATGTTTGAGAATAACCATAAGCAATTACTGCAAAATAATATGTTTTATGGTTTATTAATTTAGGATTTCCTGTAGCAAATTTATCTTCTGTTACTGCCAAAGAGTGAACCACTCCTATATCGGCACCATTTACCATTTCTTGCGGAACCAATGCTTGTAACGCAACATCGTTTGTAAAATTCACAATTTGTTTCACGTTATCAGAAATATCACACTGTAGAATGATACGTGCTTTGTCCACGTTATACACATCAGCACTTGTTACTGTTTCATCTTTTAATTGATAAACAATATATCCTTGAAAACGATACAATGAATCACTTCCCGAAGATTTATCATAATCTTCGTTATACTCTTCATTTTTGTTATTTGAATTTTCAGGATTGGTCCATGTTAAAATTAATTCATTTTCTAATTCCTGAATTGCCAAGTTAGGAGCATCCGGTCCATTCAATAAAGCAAAACAGTTATTAAATAAATCCTGCGCTTTTGCATCCGCACCTTTCATTAATGTTACAGATGCTAAGTTTCCACCTTGTGTTGCTCTTGCCCAAACTAAACCTGTAGTAATAGTATTTACTGCTCCCGGTTGTAAGGTAAACGGACCAGCACTTTGAATAAAACGTCTGTCAGCAGGCACATTTCCCGCAATGGCTTCATCCCAAGGAGCTTGTGTACTACCATTTGTTCCAAATCCTGTTGGGTCAGATGCGCCAGGAAACATGTAGTCACAAGAAACACCTGTAATATAACCTGTTCCACCATAAGTAATAGAAGAACCATCTCTCCAAATACCATTTAAGTAATTATAAAAATCGGTTGCACCACCGGGGTTTCCACTTGGTGAACCATCGTTGTTATAGTACACAAACTTTGACATACCAATGCGTTCGTTATCCAAAGTACCATCTCCATAACCAACAAAACTTGCCGGAACTGTTGATGCTGCTTCGTCAATACCATTTGGATCTTTAAAAGGACCTTCAAAGAAGTCGCAACCAATAGCAGGAGGATTTATACCATAAGGAATTTGTCCGGATGGAGGATTATCATCTACTAAATCTCCATTATAACAATACCCTAAACCTAATCCAACATCACAACCTACATAGTCGTCAGATGCTGAACCTAAATCAGGGTCAACCCAAACACCAAAATAAGTACTATCTAAACGGAAAGAGGACTTATTGATAATTTTGTAGTGATAGAAAGTCATGTTGTTGATAGCATCATTTGTTTCAAAAGCAAAAGCTTGTGCTTGAATTTCTAAACCAATTGCAGCACCGCCTGTTTCGGAGTGAACGTTACCTTTATCGTTAAATACCCAAAATAAAACCTGGTCACCAAATATTTCAGCATCACAAGGAGTAAATTCATATCCTGCTGAATCCGGGCGAGTATTATCACCTAACCAAAAATCAGGATAATCACCGGCATATGGATCGTAAACACCATTTCCGTTTGCATCATAATAAGGTGCTAAAGGCTGACCTTCCGGATTTAAAGATGGCCAATTTAATATCACATCCATTGCTGATGCATCTGTTGGATTAGAACCAACTTGACCGCTATTGAACCAATCAATATAAGTTTTTACATCTTTCTTATTCAATTTAAAAAATTTATCCCAAGCCAAACATGTTACCGCATCAGTAGTTGCTGAAGAAGTAAGTGGTCCTGGCCAAAAATCGTTACCTGTTTGACGATAAGTCATACCCGCAACTTTCAAGGTTGAACTCGCATCAATACCACCAATCCATAAGGAACCGGCAAACAATGATGTTGGACCATTAGCTCCGGGAGCAGGTTTTGGAACCAAATACTTTCCATCCGTTAAATTCCACCACATATCACCACCGGTTAAAATGGTAGCTCTTACGTTGTTAATATCCAAATCCTCTTTGGCAGCAGCAGGAGCGCACAATGCCATAACCGATTTAAATTGATTTTCATTGTGGGATGTTGCAATACTTGTCCCTACGTTTTCTCTTGCCTGCGCGGTAAAAGAAAATGCAAAGATGGATGCAGTTGCGATTAATTTGAAACGATTCTTCATATTGTTATTATTAAGTAGCATTTAAATTCTTTGTTGGTTGTGATTAAAAATCAAGCAATAATCCGATACGAATAACACGTGGACGGCTATAGTTACTTGGGTTATTATTTTTAATAGCATATAAATCTCTAAAAGACTCAGGGTCATTTTGACTAGAAATAAGTGTTTGGGCCTCCGCTGAATTTAAATATCCGTCATCATCTGGGTTACCCGTAGCTTTATAAACTGCCAACACATTTTTAGTATTTAACACGTTCAATACTTGTAAGTAAACAGTTAGGTTTGCTGTTTTCTTTTCTGCTCCTTCTTTTTTACCACCAAAATTAATTTCCATATTCTTGTCGATACGTAAATCCACTTTGTACGACCATGGTAAATTCGAACCATTGATTTGTCCATCAAGAGCAGTGTTTCCACCACCGATACCAAATTGACCTTCGTGAGTAATATTAGCTTGTTTGCTGTAGGGAGTTCCTGAACCTGCTCTGAATACAACGTTTGCTCCAACATTTTCTAAGATGCCAATTGATTTTTCGTTTTCTTTTCCTTTGTTCAATTTTAAACGTGGACCACGATAATCTGTTTTAGCACCAAAACGGTAATCGAAGTTTAAAGTGATGGTATGACGTTGGTCAAAATCCAAAGGGTGAGTAGTTCTTAAGTTTGGAACTCCTGAAGAAACAAGGTTTTGTCCGTCAGTAGTACTTGAACCGGTACCATCAGCAAATTGTAGCGTATAGTTTGCGGTCATAGAAATTCCACCTGTTCTTCTTAAATCGTATTCAACAGATAAACCTTTTACAGTTCCAAAATCCACGTTTGAGAAAGAGTTATAAGATGTTGGATATGCTTGAACAACGTTTGTTGTTTGAATCATATCTTTCTTCTCAATGTAAAACATAGTCAACTTCAACGTTGAGTTTTTCTTCTCATTTAATATTTGCTGATATCCAATTTGATAATCAACAGATTTCTCAGGTTTCAAATCAGGATTGTTTACATATCCACCTTGGTTATTCACTACATTTAAATATTGTAATGGATCTAATCTGTTATAATCCGGTGGACGTTGCGTTAACACATCGTAATGAGCATTGAAACTAGCCACATCAGAAATAGGGAAAGAGAATGCGATACGAGGCATTACACTTAATTGAGGAACATAATCTTTAAACACTTTAGAAGAAAGTGATTTATCTGCCGGGTCAACTAAATAAGGTTGTACTTGTCCAGCACCTTGTCCTAAAGCAGCACTTGGGTCAGTCACCTCAACACCCGCAGCATTGTACCATGTATCACCATCGCGGTAACCTACCACTTGATTTACACTTGGGTTAGAAGCATCTTCTACATATACTACATAATCATCTCCGATATTTTCAGGACGATTAGGAATTGAAAGCTCACCTGCTGTTTTTGCTTCATATAATAAGTACTTATCTTTTAATACTTTTTGGTTGGCATCAAAACGGTCGATACGTAAACCCACGTTAAACTTTAAATCTTTAAAGTCGAAACGATCCATCACATATCCTGCAATATAGATTGGACGGTAAGCTCCGATTTCACGCGTTAAGTTTCCTTTATCATCTGTTTTTGTAAAGAAATCATCTAAACTTGGGTTACCTGAAGTTTTTTTGCCGGTATGGTCGTAACCATAGTAACTAACGATTCCTGTACCACCGATGTTTAATAAGTCATCTGCACTAAACATATCTAGGCTGTACATATCTTTATCGTATGAATCAACATCTAACCAATCTAAGCCGTTTACATTATAACCTAAAGCTTCTCTTAAGCTTCTGTCGAATTGAGTTTGTGTACCATCATTCAAACGATTGAAATCGTAATAAGCATAAGGACTAACGGTTCCATCAGGCAAATAATGAACGTCAGTATTTAAAATGGCATCATTCATTCCATCGTCTTGCAAGTTGGTGATGTGAAAGTTTGCCAATTCACGCATTCTTGTCCACAATCCAATTGGATTCAAGTTATATTGACGTTCAACACGTTGTTCATATTCAAATCCAACTTGTATAGCGTGACGTTTAATATCTGCCGAAAATTTTGCAAATACACGGAATTGAGAATTGTCTTCCAAAGAATAACCATTGAACTGACGACCGGTATTGTACCAAGCAGAATAAACGTTTCTTGGTCTGTCGCCATTTGCTAATCCTAAACCTGATTGAACATCAAATAAGTTCACGACATTTGATGCACCAAAGAAATCAAAAAACTGATTTGTGTAAGGCACACCTGTGGGATTTACATCTCCTGGAACATATGCCAAACTTACATCTTGATATCCATCTAAGAAAAATCCGTTGATTGTATCTAATGTACCATCACCGTCTACGTCATAAATGTCTCGTGTTTCTGGTGTATATGATTTTTCTTTTGTTTGGGTGAATTTACCAATGTAACCATAATCAAAGAATTTATCCTTGTGGTTATCATCCTGTGTTTTTTTGAATTGTTTTTCGTAACCTGCTTGAAGAGTAAAATAGGCATCCTTAATAATAGAGGAAGATTTTTCTTCTTCTTTAGCTGTTGCAGAGTTAAACTTCTGAGTTAATTTAGCATAAACTCTCCAAGTATTTGCTGTTTTTTCAGCGTTGTTAGAAGGATTGAATAAAGCGTACTCATAGGTAAAGTCATGGTATTTTTGATAATCAAGAGAACCACCTAAGGTAATACCCATATTTGTAGTTGGCTGGTATTGCACTTTTCCAGCCAAAGACATAGATGTTTGAGCAACGTTATTTCTAGCCTTGATTTTTTGTAAGTCATCGTATTTAACGTACTCAGAATTTAATACATAACCATTTCCTTGTGGAGAAGGACGAAGAGGTGCTTGTTCCAATTCTGCTAATTTTTCAGGATTCACTTGGTAAAAACCAACAGCTGATGGATTAGGATCCTTTTCTGAAACAACTTGTCCGGATATACTAAAACCTAAAACAGACTTAGTCGTATTTCCTGAAGAATCTTTTTTAGCTAACAAAGGACCATTTACGGAGAAGCCAACTAAGTTATATCCGAAAGCATCTAATCCGCGACTTTTACCATTTTTTTCACCGGCACCCGAAGTTACTACTTCAATTCCACCAGTATACTTACTTGCAGGACCTCTGGTAGTAATAGCAATAATACCACCTGTAGCATCACCATAATCAGCAGGAGTACCGCCAACAATAGATGTAATTTGTTCAACACCACTTTGAGGAACACCAGAACTTCCAATTACTTTTTGACCATCCACATAATAAGCAGTTGCATTATCACGCGAACCTCTAACGTTTAGTTTTCCTCCTTCATCTTTTTGGTAGATACCTGCAGTAGTAGAAGCTACTGAGTTAATGTCTTTTGTGGCCATATTTTGGTACTCTTCACGAGTAACCGTTCCACCTGATTTTGTATCCGGGTCAATCAAAGGCTCAGCATATTCAATTACTTCAACCACTTTCAATTCCTGCCCAGCAGTTAACTCAATGTTTAAGTAAACTGTTTTTCCTACAGAAACGATAACGTCTTTTATTTCGACTGATTGATACCCAACGTAGGTTGCTTTTACATTATACTTACCAGGATTCAGAGGCTTAATCATTGCCTCTCCATCAATATTTGTTGTTCCAACTCCGGATTGAATACCGCCCATATCAACAACTACGTTCGCAAACGGAATTGTTTCTTTATTTGCTTTATCAGTCAGCTTTACTTTTAGGGCAGACTCGTTTTGTGCAATAGTCAGTCCTACTGACACTACAACAACGGATAAGGTGGAAAGTAATTTTCTTAGCATAATCTTAATATTTATTTAAAATAATTTTCGTGCAAAATGAAGTGCGTAAATATATGAATAATTAAAATTCATAAACAAATTTTTTTTAACAATTTTTTACATTTCAAAAACCGGTAATTTTAATTGCTAAAAGGCAATAAAATTGGGGATTTCCGACTAAATTGTAAAAAATAATAAAAACAAAATTTTGATTGGCAAATCTACAAATACTATTGTAAATAAAATTGGTGGGATGTTGTTCTAAGAACTAATTATATGCAATTATACAAAATAATTTGGAATAAGTTGCACTTTTTTGAAAAAAAAATAAAATAATTGGTTTTGCTTTAATGGTGCCTGTTTTTAAACCATCTCACGAGGAAAAATTCTCTTTTGTTTTTTCTTGCCTTCTCCCCTTTGCGTTTTTCTTTGCGCATGGTCTTCCTGGTTTCCTTTGTTTGTATACGTTTGTGGTGCTTTTTAACCGATTTGGCATGCTCTTTTTCCATTTTACGTTGCTCTTTCCATTTTTTCTTTGCGGCCTTTTTTTGAGCACGGCTGCTTGCCGGAGCTTTGTCCTTGGTTTTCTCCTGTGCCACTGTTACCAAAGGCAATAAAAAGATTAGAAATGCAGTTATAAATCGGTAAAATCGCTTCATTTTTGGTATTTAACGGACAAAGCTACTGAATAATTGTATTTTAAATTCTATGCTTCATTAATTAAATAAACATTAAATTTGTTTATCAATAATAACATGAAAACAAAAAATAGTTTCGCTTTATTACTATTATTATCCATTTTACTTATAAGTGGTTTTTATGCTTGTAAAAAAAATGATGATAGTGTACCTATTGTTCCGGTTGACATTTATATTTATACAAGCAATCCAAGTTTTATTAATTTGAATGCTGTTGGAGGATGGGTGTATATTACAGGAGGTGCGAGAGGGATTTTGGTATATAGAAAATCTATTTCCGACTTTATGGCTTATGATAGAAATTGCACTTACAATTCGAACGATGCCTGTGCGGTGGTTTATGTAGATTCTTCCAACATTATTGCAACGGATACGTGCTGTAATTCACAATTTTCCATTGTAGATGGAACTGTTTTACAAGCTCCGGCTGGTCTTCCACTCAAAACCTATTCTACTACTTTTGATGGGAATGTTTTGCACATATATAACTAGCTGATTCATAGGAATTTTTATTTCTAGAAAAAACTACTTCAAATATTCTTCTATCTTACCCGCTTTATAAGCTTCCACAAGTTTTTTTACTGCTTTGCTCATATCCACTCCGTTTTTTTCATTGGAACAATATTCTGCGAGCAAAGAATAAGAGCCTTTCAGGAGTTCTTTTTCAACCTTGGCCTTATCCCTATTTTCTAATGCAAATTTCGCTTCACAAGCCATAAATAGGCCCATCAATAAGATATTGTTATCATCCGACATCTTGGTGATTTTACTATCAAGTGTAAAAGAAAAATCAGCAGTAGCACTCATCCAGCCAATGATAAAGCTTCGTGCAGAAACAACGGATTTGTCATTTACATGCAGTGGGTTTCCAATAACAAGATTTGCCGCTTCAATAACTTTAGGCTCTGCGGCTTTACAATCTGCATCTGTTTTTATTGAAATTTTGTTGTAATCGGTTTCGTTTTGTGCGAATACAAATCCATTAACAAAAAGGAATAAAATAAAGACGGAATATTTCATGGTGTGTATTTTAGTTTTAGTAAACATACAATTTAAGTTTCTGTTGGCAAAAAAAAACCTTTTCAGAGCTGAAAAGGTTTTTATTTTAAACGTTTTAAATTTTAATATCTGTAAGCGTCTGATTTAAATGGCCCCTGTACAGCTACTCCAATATATGCAGCTTGTTCAGCCGACAATACATCTAATTCGCAATTAATTTTTGCCAAATGCAAACGTGCAACTTTTTCATCCAACTGTTTTGGCAAGGTATATACTTTATTTTCATACTTATCGGTATGCAACCACAATTCTAATTGTGCCAATGTTTGGTTTGTAAATGAGTTACTCATAACAAAAGATGGATGTCCGGTTGCGCAACCTAAATTAACCAAACGACCTTCTGCCAAAACAATAATATCTTTTTTATCGATGGTATATTTATCTACCTGAGGTTTTATCTCATCTTTTGTTGTTCCATAATTTTTGTTCAACCAAGCCATATCAATTTCGTTATCGAAGTGACCAATGTTACAAACAATAGCATTGTTTTTCATTGCTCTGAAATGGCGCTCCGAAATAATATTTTTATTTCCTGTTGCAGTTACAACAATATCGGCTTCTTTTACAGCGGTATCCATTTTTTGAACTTGGTAACCATCCATAGCAGCTTGTAACGCACAGATAGGATCAATTTCAGTAACTATTACACGTACGCCTTGAGAACTCAAAGATTCTGCAGAACCTTTTCCAACATCACCATAACCTGCTACTACAGCTACTTTACCAGCAAGCATCAAATCAGTAGCTCTGCGAATAGCATCCACTAATGATTCGCGACAACCATATTTATTATCAAATTTTGATTTTGTTACTGAGTCGTTCACATTGATTGCAGGAATATGCAATGTTCCATTTTTCATTCTTTCGTATAAACGGTGAACACCGGTTGTGGTTTCTTCCGATAAGCCTTTTATCCCTTTTATCAATTCGGGATATTTGTCAAATACCATATTGGTTAAATCGCCACCATCATCTAAAATCATATTCAAAGGTTTTCGGTCTTCGCCAAAAAACAAAGTTTGTTCGATGCACCAATCAAATTCTACTTCATTCATTCCTTTCCAAGCGTAAACAGAAATACCTGCATCAGCAATTGCAGCTGCCGCATGATCTTGAGTAGAAAAAATATTACACGATGACCAAGTCACTTCTGCGCCCAATTCTTTTAGTGTTTCAATCAAAACAGCTGTTTGAATAGTCATATGCAAACAACCAGCAATGCGCGCACCTGCAAGTGGTTGTGACTTACCATACTCC
Source organism: Bacteroidota bacterium (assembly GCA_023251805.1). Taxonomy (GTDB): domain Bacteria; phylum Bacteroidota; class Bacteroidia; order 2-12-FULL-35-15; family 2-12-FULL-35-15; genus 2-12-FULL-35-15. The sequence continues at coordinate 38,825 of JAHEYB010000022.1, forward strand.
GCGCGTAAGGACATTAAACCTGGCATTTCTGCCTCGGCTAATTTTATTTCTTTTCGTCCCCAAGCTGCCAGAGACATGTCTTTTACTTTATGTTTTACGAATTTTTCCACGGTTGAATTTGACATTTTATATATTGTTTTAGATTAAAAAAGATTGCGAAATTAGCTGTTAAAGAATTAACAAACAAATTTCGCAATATTAAGTTGTTTCGAGTAATTATTTGCTTGCTGCAGGCCACACCACTTTGCCTGTTTTATCGATATAGGCTAAAGCACCTGCATAACTTACATAAGCTAAGCCTTTATAAAAATCCGCATAATAATCGGCACCGCGTGTAATAACAGCTTTACCTGTTTTATCAATGTATTGCCATTTAGCATCTTTCAAATTTCCATTCACCAATGGCGAAGTACTGATACATGCCAAACCATCGTAAAAGAAATATGCCCCTGTGTACACAGGATTAACAACTACTTTACCGGTTTTGTCGATATATCCGAATTTTCCATTTTTATAATCGCCAATTCGAATACAAGCCAAACCATCTGAAAAAGTAAATGCTCTATCAAATTGCATATCAATAATCACTTTACCTGTTTTATCCACATACCCCCATTTACCTGTTTTATCATCACCCATTCTCACATTCGCTAAGCCTTCAGAAAATTCAAATGTTTCATCGTATTTAAAATCAATCACTACTTTTCCTGTTTTATCAATAAAGCCCCATTTACCATTCTTTTTTACACGTGCCAAACCTTCTTTAAAATCCCATCCTCCATCGTATTCCGGTTTAACAATAACAGTTCCTGTTTTATCGATGTAGGCGAATTTCAAACCAATCTGTAAACGAGCCATACCTTCAGAAAATTTGTAAGCATGCTCACATTTCGGAGTAATTATGACTTTTCCTGTTTTATCGATGTATGAATATTTACCTGTTTGTTTTACACAAGCCAATCCATCCGAAAAGTAGCCATCGGTTTTTTGATCAAACTGAGCAGGGATAACCATTTTACCAGTCGCATCAATAAAACCACGTTTTCCACCTTGTTTCACAACTGCTAATCCTTCGTAAAATTTTTCTGCAAACTCAAACTGAGCAGGCAAAACCACTTTTCCGGTTTTGTTGATGTACCCGTATTTACCTTTGTCACTAAATGGATATAGCGTCTCTTGCGCCATTACAGCTGTTTGGGCTCCCAAAACAACTAAAATTATAAGTGCGAATTTGATTTTAATGAGTGTTGATTTCATACGCTTTCGAGTAATTTTTTGTAAATATCTAAAAAAAAAATGAATATTAGAACATTTATGGCTCAAATTAATTTTCGCATTAAATTATGCTCTCATCAAATGAATTATTTAATATTGCTTGAAAATCTTTCGGGAAGCATTTATGCAAAAAAAGAATTACGAAAATATCGTTAAAAACAAAGGAAAAGGCAAAAAATTGTTTGCAGTTTTAATTGACCCTGATAAATTTGAATCAACTGAAGTAATCACAAATGCAAATCGTGAAGGAGTTGATTTTATTATGGTTGGAGGCAGTATCCTCAGCAACGGTAATTTCGAAAAATGCATTCAAACGGTAAAAAAAAATACTTCAATTCCCATCCTGATTTTTCCAGGGAATCATTTGCAAATAAGTAAAAATGCCGATGCAATTCTGCTACTCTCACTCATTTCTGGAAGAAATCCTGAACTATTAATTGGGAAACATGTAATTTCGGCACCGCTTGTAAAGGCGAGCCAATTAGAGATTTTGTCGACTGGATATATGTTAATAGAAAGCGGGAAGCAAACTGCTGCTTCGTATATTAGCAATACTAATCCTATTCCTGCCGATAAAAACGACATTGCTGTTTGTACAGCTATGGCAGGTGAACAATTGGGATTAAAATTGATATATATGGATGCTGGAAGCGGGGCTCAAAATCCTATTAATGAGGCAATGATTAAAAAAGTTAGCAAAAACATATCCATCCCCTTGATTGTTGGTGGAGGTATTGATAGTCCCCAAAAAGCATTATTGGCATGTAAAGCCGGAGCCGATATAATTGTTGTTGGGAATGCTATCGAAAAAAACGTTTCATTAATTGAATCAATTGCAAAAGCAATTCATTCTTATAAAAAATAGTCTATGAAATTGCTTGTTATTTCTAGTTCAGGAGAAATTGAAAATGAAGCTAAAATTATTACCAGCTTATTTGAAGCAGGATTGGATTGTTTTCATCTGAGAAAACACAAACTTACTACAAAAAAAACAAGGGACTTGATTAAAGGAATTCCGGAGCATTTTCACAATCGAATAGTTATCCATTCGCATCACAATTTGGCTCGCAAATTTAACTTAAAGGGCATTCACCTCACCAAATCCCACATCAAAAAAAAATATAAAACATGGCTAAGCATCAAATTAATTCAACTAAAAAACCCGAATATTATTATCACAACTTCCTTTGGTAATATTGGTCAGCTTTTTGAAAAAGAACATCGCTATCCTTACAGCTATGTTTTTTTAAGTCCGATTTTTGATAGTTTAAACAGTAAATTTCAAGGCGCTTTTACTGAACACAGTTTAAAATCAGCTATACTAAAAACCAATTTTGATGTAGTAGCAAGAGGTGGCGTAGATGAGAACGCCCTTGAAAAATCCAACGACATTGGATTTTCCGGAATTGCTTTTTATAGCTGCATCTGGAAGAAAAAAGATCCGCTGTCTGCATTTAATAGTTTGATAGAAAAATGTCATGAATTAAAGATTCCGATTGACTAAGTTTATGTTCTAAAATATTCCAATTCATTTTTAAAATCCAAATTCGGATGCTCTAATTGTATTTTTTTGCATCGCTCCAAAAAGTTTTCCTGAAATTTTTTATACAAAACGTTATCGGCATTAGATGGCTTGTGCTTTTTTGCAGTTCTAATTTCTTTAATTGATTGAAACAATTGCATTGTTTTTTCATCAAAATTAGCAGCCACAAATTTCTCAAAAACATAATTTATGGCTTGTTCATTGGGGTGCACCAAGTCTTCTTTATAAAAACGATAATCTCTCAAGTCGTCAATTACCAGCTCAAAGGAAGGAAAATAAAAAACGGATTTACTTACAAGTTGATGAGTGGCGTCAATTAGTCGCGCTTTGCTTAAATTATTTTCCACCACTCCATCACGTATATATCTAACCGGACTTACTGTGAAAACAATTTTTAGTTTGGAATTAAATAAAATCAATTGAGAAATTAGTTTAGAATACTCTTCTACCATTTCCGAAGTGCTCAACAGTTCTTTCAAAAATTCTTTTTGTGCTTGTTTGTGGCAATTACCTATAACTTTTGCTTCTCGCTTATATACAAAAGCAGAACCAAATGTGATGAATAACCATTCCGCATTTTTAAGTGCAATGTGTGCTTCGGAGATAGATTTATTTATTTCCGACAAACATTTTTGTTTGTTTGGATTGGAAAAGCGACTATGATGTTCCCAAGAATTCCAGCATTCATTTGCAAAAAATAATTCACTTTCAGTCAGCCGGTCATTTTTGATATATCTTCGTATAGCAACTGCAATACTCAATGGATTATATAAAATACCATGAGGATTGGCAGTAGTTATAAATTTATGTTCCTTCATTAACTCAGCAATATTTTCGCCAAAACAAGAGCCAATAAAAAACACAGAATGTGAATAATTTATTTTTTGAGGAAAAGGTCGAATGGGAAATTGTAGGTGAAAGTTCATTAAAAAAGTTTTAGAATTTTTGATTTTTAGAATTGTAGAATTAAAAAACTAGTAACATTCAATATTCCCGAAAACAAAAAAGTATTTACTATCAAAAACTCTAGAATTCTACAAACAAAAAATCTACAATTATTTCTACTGCTGGCATTTACAATAGGGCGAAAAATACACCTTAGCATTGGGCAACATTGCCTGAATGCTACTTTGCTGGGCATCTGGTATAAGAATAACGCGCAAATCAAACACCAATAAACTTTTTAAATTTTTTAATTCTTCCGGAAAACGATCAATGTTATTGCTCCACAAATCCAGGTTTTTTAATTTGGTTAATTTCCCTATTGCAGGCGGGATGGATGTGAGCTCATTTTGATTGGCATTCAAGTAAAAAAGATTTGGCAAATCACCAATTTGAGGTGGAAACTCCTCTAAATTATTTTTTGAAATAGAAAAATATTGCAAGTTTTTTAGTTGTGAAATTTCAATTGGAATTTCCTTAATATTATTTTTGGTTAAATCTAAATACTGAAGATTTGGAAACTTAAAAATTTCCATGGGGAAGGTCTTTAACTTTTTTCTTCTCAATTCAAGCTTGATTACTTTTTCAGGATTTTTTAATGCTTCCTCTAAGCTTGTATACGCTTTAACAGTATCTAATGTAAGAGAATCGAGTAAAACAGTTTGAGACAACAATTTACCGGAACTAAAAAAAAGCAGGAGTAAAAAGTTTATTGAAAAGAAATATGTTTTTGTAAATTTCAAGCCGTTAATATTTTTAATGCGTTTTGTTTGTCGACTGATAAGGCCATTTTTAATTCCTCTAATCCAGCAAACTTCAGTTCATCTCTTAGACGCTTAATAAAAAAAATAGTTGCGTCTTCCCCGTAAATAGTCTCATTAAAATCAAATATATTTACTTCAATGCTTCTGCCTTTTCCGGGAATAGTTGGGTTATTTCCCACATTCAACATTCCACCATATATTTTACCTCTCACTTCTACCTTCACAGCATATACCCCATCCGAAGGAATGAGTTTATATTTATCCTCAATTACAATGTTTGCAGTTGGATAACCAATTATTCGTCCTTTTTCATATCCTTTCACAACATTTCCTCTAACCGAATGAGGATGTCCAAGATAACTCGCGGCTAATTCCACATTTCCAGACAAAAGTGAATTACGAATTTTTGTTGAACTCACTTCAATGTTGTCAATATCCTTTGCCGGAATTTCTTCCACTTCAAACCCGTAAATAGGTCCAAATTCCTTTAAATGTTCAAAAGAACCCTCGCGATTGCGTCCAAAATGATGATTATATCCAATAATCAGCTTTTTTGTGTGGATGCTGTTTACCAATATATTTCTTACAAACTCCACAGAAGTTAAGCGAGAAAATTCTTTCGTAAAAGGATAAATAATAAGGTGATCAACTCCATATTTTTCTAGCAACTGAATCTTTTCCTGTTGTGTATTTAAAAGTTTTAGCTCATTATCATCAGGAAACAGAACCATTCTTGGATGAGGATAAAAAGTCAGCAAAACGGTCTCTCCTTGATTTTTTTGGGCAACATCTTTGAGTCGGGAAATAATTTTTTGATGTCCTAAATGAACTCCATCAAATGTGCCGGTAGTAACGATTGGATTTTTTACGTCCTTAAAATCTTCAATATTGGTATAAACCTTCATTCAATCAGGGATGTTTATCATACAAAAAGCTAACAGGTTTCGATAATTACCTAAAAATCAGGGTCTAAATCGCTTATCTTTTCTACAAAAATTCTATATGATTTAAAGCTTCAAATTTAATTATAAAAAAGTTAAAAATCGATTTTTTACATGAATAATATTATGTAATTTCGCACTCGAATTTTTAAAATTAACATTTACATACATATAAAATGTCGACACAAACAGGTAAAATTTCACAAGTAATTGGTCCGGTTATAGACGTAAGTTTTGAAGGCGGGGCTACATTACCAAATATTTTGGATGCATTGGAAGTAACTAAACCAAATGGCCAAATAGTAATTCTAGAAACTCAAAAACACATTGGAGAAGATACTGTTCGTACAATTGCGATGGATTCATCGGATGGATTGTATCGTGGAATGGCGGTAACAGCAACAGGAGCAGGAATTACAATGCCCGTAGGTGATCAAGTAAAAGGTCGTTTATTTAATGTGGTTGGAGAAGCGATTGATGGCATTAAACAAACCGACAAAAAAGGTGGTGCACCCATTCACCGTATGCCTCCTAAATATGAAGATTTATCAACTTCAACAGAAGTATTATTTACAGGAATTAAAGTAATCGACCTTTTAGAGCCTTATGCAAAAGGAGGTAAAATTGGTTTGTTTGGTGGTGCAGGAGTTGGTAAAACAGTATTGATTATGGAGTTGATTAACAACATTGCAAAAGGATACGAAGGATTATCCGTATTTGCAGGTGTTGGAGAGCGTACACGCGAAGGAAATGACTTATTACGCGAAATGATTGAATCAAACGTTATTCGTTATGGAGAAGCATTTAAGCATTCAATGGAAAGTGGCGGATGGGACTTATCAAAAGTGGATTTAAAAGAATTAGAAAAGTCACAAGCTACATTGGTATTCGGACAAATGAATGAACCTCCGGGAGCTCGTGCGCGTGTTGCTTTATCGGGATTAACGATGGCGGAATATTTCCGTGACGGAGATGAAAAGTCAGGTGGACGTGATATCCTTTTCTTCATCGATAATATTTTTCGTTTTACACAAGCAGGTTCTGAAGTATCGGCCTTGTTAGGTCGTATGCCTTCAGCTGTGGGTTACCAACCAACACTTGCAACTGAGATGGGATTGATGCAAGAGCGTATTACATCAACTAAGCGCGGTTCTATTACGTCTGTTCAGGCGGTTTACGTTCCTGCGGATGACTTAACAGATCCTGCTCCGGCAACAACATTTGCCCACTTAGATGCTACCACTGTATTGAACCGTAAAATTGCTGAGTTAGGAATTTATCCTGCCGTGGATCCTTTGGATTCTACTTCTCGAATTCTGACACCTGCTGTTTTGGGTGAAGCACATTATGGAACTGCACAAAAAGTAAAATTAATTTTACAACGTTATAAAGAATTGCAAGATATTATCGCCATTCTTGGGATGGACGAATTATCGGAAGAAGACAAAACGGTTGTTCACCGTGCAAGACGTGTACAACGTTTTTTATCTCAACCCTTCCACGTTGCTGAACAATTTACAGGACTAAAAGGTGTATTTGTTTCTATTGAAGACACCATCAAAGGATTTAATATGATTTTGAATGGCGAAGTAGATCAATATCCTGAAGCAGCATTCAATCTTGTTGGTTCTATTGAAGATGCTATTGAAAAAGGTAAAAAGATTTTAGCAGAGGCTAAGTAAATGACACAAGTAGCAAGTATAAGGTAGCAAGACTTAACGCTTCATCCTGATACTTGATACTAAATACTTGATACTAATATGTTTTTAGAAATAATCACACCAGACAAAAAAGTATACAGCGGTGATGTAGAATCTGTAAAGCTTCCAGGAGCCGAAGGTTCTTTTGGAATTTTAAACAACCACGCTCCTATTATTGCTTCTTTGAAAAAAGGAACAATAAAAGTTACGGATTCAAAAAAGCAAATTGAAAATTTTGAAATCAATGGAGGAGTTGTGGAAGTACAAAATAACAAAGTAATTGTATTAGCAGAATCATAATTATAACTGCTGCCATAAATTCTTCAAACAAGAAGATATTAAAGGAATAAAAAATCCTGTCAGAAATTATTTCGACAGGATTTTTTTATTTTAATTTTTTATTCTTTTTGTGCCGTTTGTTATCACGTTTTGTTTTTTTCTCCAAATTTTTTTCAAGTGCTTTAGTTAAATCTACACCTGTTTGATTTGCTAAGCATAGTATTACAAAAAGTACATCTGCTAATTCATCTCCTAATTCCTTTTCTTTCTCTTTTTTCTTGAACGACTGTTCACCATATTTACGAGAAATGATTCGAGCTACTTCTCCAACCTCTTCCGTAAGAATAGCCATATTGGTGAGTTCCGAAAAGTAACGCACGCCATGCGTTTGAATCCACTCATCTACTTTTTGTTGTGCTTGTTTAATGGTTATGCCTTTCGTCATAATACTAATTTTCAAAACCCATCGAAATACAAATCTATACGAAAAATACGAATTACTAATTGCCTAAATGTGTAATTCGTACTTTTCGTTTTTTTTATTCGTAACCTGCCTGCCGGCTGGCAGGTTCGTTGGAGTTATTTTTAAAATCGAGTGCACAAAAAAGGCTCTACACTTTCATGTAAAGCCTTTAGTTTTATAAAAAAACAAATTACTCTTGAACTACTTCAAAAGTAACCGTTCCTGATACTTCTTTATGGAAACGAATCGTTGCAGTATACGTACCTACAGTTTTAATTGCATCTTCGTTCATACTGATATTTTTACGATCCACATCATACCCTAATTTTTTCAAAGAATCTGCTACTTGAACAGTTGTAACTGAACCGAAAATTTTTCCGGACTCACCCACTTTAGCACCTACTTTTACAACCACATCTTTTAGCTTAGCAACTGATGCTTCTGCAGCAGCTTTTACTTTTTGTTCTTTGAAAGCACGTTGTTTTACTGTTTCTGTCAACATCTTCTTAGATGAAACAGTTGCCATTTCAGCAAGCTTCTTAGGAATCAAAAAATTTCTTCCGTAACCAGGTTTTACTTTTACTACGTCATCCTTGTATCCAAGGTTTTTAACGTCTTGTTTTAAAATTACTTCCATGTCTCTTCTTATTTTAACATATCAGCAACATAAGGCAATAAGGCTAAGTGACGAGCACGCTTAACTGCTTTAGAAACTTTACGTTGATATTTAACTGATGTACCCGTTAATCTACGAGGTAAAATTTTACCTTGCTCATTGATAAATTTCAATAAGAATTGAGGGTCTTTGTAATCGATATACTTAATTCCGCTTTTTTTGAAGCGACAGTATTTCTTTTTCTTCACGTCCACTGTGGGAGGTGCAAGATATCTGATTTCTGAATTTTCTGCCATTTTTTAATTTTTGAATTGTTACTTTTTTGAATTCTTGATTTGAAAAATTTTATTCTAAAAATTTATAAATCTAAAATTCTACAATTTACCTTAAGCTACTACTTTTGCTTTGTTTCTGCTTTTTATGCTGTAAGCAACTGCATGTTTATCCAGTGCAACAGTTAAAAAACGCAGTAAACGCTCATCACGTTTGTAAGCTACTTCTAACTCAGCAATAAAAGCTGCCGGTCCTTGAAATTCAAACAAATGGTAAAATCCAGTTGTCTTCTTTTGAATTGGGTACTGCAATTTGCGCAATCCCCAAGCATTCTCGGCTACAATTTTGCAACCATTGTCTGTAAGTAACTTTTTGTACTTACTTACCGTCTCCTTTGCCTGTTCATCAGACAAAACGGGAGTCATAATGAAGACGGTTTCATAATGTTTTAGCATTGTTTTGTAATTTAATTGGTTAATAATTAATTCGCCTTTTTCTAAAAGGGACGCAAAGATAAGAAAAATTATTACAATTTGTAATATAAATATTACATTTTCATAAATGCTTTTAGTCTGATTATCAACATATTGAAAAATATATAAGCTTCGTTTTTATGTCAAGCATTTCTATTTTTCATAAAAAATTAGCTAAAAATTAAGATGGAATCAAACTTTGAACTTTCCACCCTTGAACTTTGAACTAAATTTATCAACCAAAATCCGACTTTTAAACAATCCTCTATTTCTTCATTTTAATACTTAGTTTTGTCATATAAATTATGGAAAATTTTATTGTATCGGCTCGTAAGTACCGCCCGGCAACGTTTAACACTGTTGTTGGACAATCGCATATTACCAATACTTTAAAAAATGCCATCAAAACGGAGCACCTTGCTCATGCATTTTTGTTTTGCGGTCCGCGTGGTGTAGGAAAAACAACTTGTGCACGAATTTTAGCTAAAACAATTAATTGCACCAATCGTACTTCAGAAGTAGAAGCCTGCGATAAATGTGAATCTTGCGAGTCCTTTAACAGTGGTGCTTCTCTCAATGTTTTTGAGTTGGATGCCGCTTCCAACAATTCGGTAGATGACATCAGAAATTTAGTTGATCAAGTACGCTTTGCTCCACAATTAGGAACTCATAAAGTGTATATCATTGATGAAGTTCACATGTTATCTTCAGCAGCTTTCAATGCCTTTTTGAAAACATTAGAGGAACCACCTAAGCATGCTATTTTTATTTTAGCAACCACTGAAAAACATAAAATTATTCCAACCATTTTATCGCGCTGTCAGATTTTTGATTTCAATAGAATTCAAATTGACGACATCGCAAATCATTTAGCATACATTGCAGGAAACGAAAATATTACTGCCGAAAAAGATGCATTGCACATCATCGCTCAAAAAGCTGATGGCGCCTTACGTGACGCCTGTTCCATTTTTGATCAAATTGTAAGTTTTGCAGGAAATAATGTAACTTATAAAGCAGTAATTGACAACTTAAATATTTTAGATTACGATTATTATTTTAAAGTAACTGATGCTATTTTAACTGAAAATATTTCTAGTGCATTATTGCTTTTTAACGAAATCTTAAACAATGGTTTTGATGGACATAATTTTGTTGCAGGAATGGGTGAACACTTCCGAAATTTATTGGTAGGAAAAGACCCTGAAACGTTACAACTTTTAGAAGTTGGAACTAACATTCGAGAAAAATACAAAGAGCAATCTGCTAAATGCTCCTTACCCATTTTGGTAAAAGGCTTAACTATTTTAAACAAAACGGATATCAATTACAAGTCCAGCAAAAATCAACGACTCCAAGTTGAGTTAGCGCTGATGCAACTTTGTTCGCTCAATTCAATTGGAATCGAGACTGAAAAAAAAAATGACATTCGTTTAAAAATTAATTTGTCTATTCCTCAAAAAAATTCAGCTAAAGCAGTTGCAGAAAAAGTTGAAACACCAAAAGGTGAAGCCATCACTTCTTCCATCCCAATTCAAAAAGCGGCACCTGTTGCAGAAATTGCAACCATTGTAAAAAAGCCAATCATCAAAACGATTAGCCCTTCTATTAATCAGCATCTGAACAGCGAAAAAAAAACAGATAAAAATAGTATAGAGCTAAATGAGCAAACAAATTTTTCACAACCGAAAAATAATTTCACTCAAGTACAATTGGAGAGTGTTTGGGAAAAATATGCCAATAGCATAAAAGAAAAAGGCAAAACCAATTTGGCAACAAATCTGCTCAATAAAAAACCACAATTAAAAGAAAATTTCAACATCGAATTTACGATTAACAATAAATCGATTGAAGAAACAATAAATGAAGATAAAATTGTGTTTTTAGGCTTTTTACGAAAGGAATTAAGTAATTATTCCATTCAACTTCAGTTAGTCATGAATGCGGTAGAAGACAAAGCAAATTTATATACTGCAACCGACCGCTATAAAAGGCTGGTAGAGAAAAACCCTGCTATCAATACCTTCCGTCAAAAATTTGATTTGGATTTAGAATTTTAGGTTATTAACAAATCATTCTGTTTTATCCTAATTGTATGCCTATTCATGCAACCTTTTCCTATGCTTTAGCATCTGAATATATACAAGAAACGCTCTATCTATTCTAAACAATCATAGCATGAAAAAAATCGTTCTCTCCTTTGCTCTTATTGCTTCCTCAAGCTTAATTGCTCAAACTACTGTTAACTTTGGATGTACTGGTGCGCCCGTAAACTGGGTAGTACCACCATGCGTTACAAGTATAAACGTAATAGTTGCTGGAGCACAAGGGGGAGGAGCTGCAGCAGGTGGAACAGGCGGATTAGGCGCTACAGTGACTGCAACAGTGGCTGTAACACCTGGAAGTACTTTACAAATAAATGTTGGTTGTGTTGGCCCTTGCCCTGGTACTGCATTTGGTGGTGGAGGTGCAGGACAAACTGCCGGTGGTGCTGCATCAAACGTTTCGTGTGGTGGTGGCGGTGCTTCTGATATTAGAATTAGTCCTTTTGGACTTGGAAATAGATTTATTGTTGCCGGTGGTGGCGGTGGAATTGGTGGCGGAGATGCCAATGGTGGCGGAGGTGCTGGAGGCTGCCCAAACGGAACAGCTGGAATTGCTTCCTTTGGTATGGGTGGCGGAGGTGCTACTGCAGCTGCTGGTGGTACTGCAGGTCCTCCATGGATTGCTAGCGGTAATCCAGGTGTGGCTGGATCTTTAGGACTTGGTGGTGCTGGTGGCTCCGACCCTTGTTACAACCTAGGACCCGGTGGTGGTGGAGGTGGTGGATATTATGGCGGTGGTGGAGGTGGTAGCGACTGCTACGGAACTGCTCCTTTAGGTGGCGGTGGAGGTGGCGGTGGATCTAGCTTAATCCCAGGTGGCGGTGGATGCACTACAGGAAATCATGCCGGAGCCGGACTTGTTTCAATCACTTATACAGGAGGTGCTATTACGCCTACAGTGAACTCTCCAACAATTTGTGCTGGAGCAACTGCAACATTAACTGCAACAGGTGGAACTACTTATGCTTGGTCAAATGGTGCCGTTACTAATCCTATTAATGTTACTCCTGCTACTACTACTTCTTATACTGTTACTGCAACCAGTGCGGGATGTACCGGAACTGTTGTTTCAACTGTTACTGTAAATCCTTTGCCTACCGTTGTTGCAGAAGCAAATCAAACTTATTGTCCCGGAGCAATTGTTCCTTTAAATAACTTTACCAGTGCGCCTGCCGGTGCTACTTTTACATGGACCAACTCAAACACTGCTATTGGCTTAGCTGCTAGCGGAGCAACTAGTGTTCCTTCATTCACTGCAACAAATGGTACCGGAGCAGCTATTACATCTACTATCACTATTACTCCTACTCTAGCCGGTTGTACCGGACCTACAAGTACTTATACTATTACTGTAAATCCAACGCCTGTTACAACTGTAAATTCACCTACTATTTGTCCAGGTGGAACTGCAACATTAACTGCCGCTGGTGCTACTACTTACTCGTGGAGTACAGGTGCTGTTACTAATCCTATTAACGTTACGCCTGCAAGTACTACTTCGTATACTGTTACAGGTACTTCATTAACTTGTACTTCTACTGCAGTGGCTACTGTTACTGTTGCTGCTTCGATGGTTGTAACGGTTAATTCCCCTACAATTTGTGCTGGAGCAACTGCTACTTTAACCGGAACCGGAGGAACTACTTATGCTTGGTCAACCGGTGCTGTTACTAATCCTATTAACGTTACTCCTGCTACCACTA
>JAHEYB010000064.1 GCA_023251805.1 Bacteroidota bacterium
ATCATTAAATAAATAGGTGTTACCTATATTAAAATCAACTAATGCTTTTAATGAGTCGTACTGATCAACATTGGTTAAAGTTCGAGCACCAGTAAATTCCGATAGAGCTTCCTTTGTTTTTCCGACTTTTAAGAAATAATTTCCTTTTGAGAGTAAAGAATAAAAATCCTTGGAGTCTTTATTTTCAATAAATAATTTAGTGTAGAGTCCTGCCGTGTCGTTCATGTTTATTTTATAATAAAAAGTATAAAACTCTCCTGAACTTATTTGAGCAAAACTACAAACGGGTAAGAAAATGAAAAGGATGATTAATTTTTTCATCTGTAAGCATAAAAATAGGCAATTATATTCAAATAAATAAATTGGAAAATGTTGCATGTTTTTCTTATATTTATGTTCAAATGCGTACCCCCTTTCTAAAAATTATTTTATTTGGGCTCTGCTTGGCTTTAACAGAAGTGGGCTCTTTTGCACAGCAATTACACGCTGATTTTAGTGCCTTTGCCCAAAACAAAGGACAAATTATCGATCAAAATAATCAACTAAATGAAGAAGTACTGTTTTTTTATTCAGGAAATGGTTTGAAAATTCAATTGCGGAAATCAGGATATTCTTACGAATTATTTTCTGTAAATGGAGAACCCAAAAACTCAAATGATAAGTTTAAAAGTGCAAATGACTTACTGAATACCAAAATTATTACCAATCGTGTTGATGTTGATTTTATAGGAATGAATTCAAATGTTGAAATAGTTGCTGAGCAAAAGAGCAATGCTGTTGCTAATTATTTTATTTCCGGAAAAAAAATAGCAGATGTTCACTTCTTTAATAAAGTAACCTATAAAAATGTTTTTCCTAAAATTGACATCGAGTTTTTGATAAACGAAAAACAAACTTCCGTATTTAAATACAACATTATTCTTCACCCTGGAGCAGATATTCAAAAAGTAAAACTTTTGGTAAAAGGCGCTTCTGTAGTCAAAACAACGAATGGTGACATTGAATTTTTTACCAATGGAGGAAAGATAATTGAAACCATACCTTTTAGCTTTTATGAAGAGCATCCCCAAAAAAATGTTGCGGTAGATTTCGTCTTAAAAAATAATTATATTTCCTTTTCAACAAATTATGATAAAACTAAAACGTTTGTCATCGACCCATCTACCAACAGAATCTGGGGAACATATTATGGTGGTGGCACCTTGGACTATTGTACAGCTACCGATGTGGATGCACAAAATAATGTATACATCACCGGATACACTTTGAGCACAACAAATATTGCTACCTCCGGAACATATCAATCCACTCTTGCCGGTAGTTTTGATGCTTATCTTGCAAAATTTAATTCTAATGGAGTTCGTATCTGGGCAACTTACTTTGGTGGAAGTAGTGTGGAAGCAGCTTATGGAATGTGCATCGCTTCAAATGGAAATATTTATTTATGTGGAGATACTTTCAGTACCTCTGGCGTTGCTACAGCTAGTGCGCATCAAACAACTTATGGTGGTGGAGTAGATGATGCGCTCTTAGTAAAATTTGATTCAACAGGACAATTACTTTGGTCGACCTACTATGGCGGTTTGTATCACGATATTGCTTCTGCAGTAGTAGAAGATGGAAATGGAAATGTGATTATGGCGGGACATAGTGAAAGTGCTACTGCTATTGCTACTGCTGGTTCATACAATAATGTATATGCCGGTGGATACGATGTGTTTATAGTAAAATTTGATAGCGCAGGTGTTCGTCAGTGGGGAACATACTATGGCGAAATTGATGTGGACGAATGTTATGCTATTGCCTGTGATGTTGCTAATAATATTTACATAACAGGCTTCACAACCAGTATAAATAACATTGCTACTCCATCAGGACATCAAATAACATATAGTGGTTTACAAGATGCTTTTATTGCAAAATTTAATGCAGGAGGTACTACGTTACTTTATGGAACATATTATGGTGGTCCAGGAAATGATGCCGGCACATCCATAAAGGTAAATTCCTCTGGCGACATTTTTTTTGTTGGAAACACCACAAGTTTTACGGGAATAGCCACAACAGGATGTTATCAGTCAGCAATTGGAAGTGCTGACGATGCTTTCATTACTCGTTTTAATGCTTCCGGTGTTCGACAATGGGGAACTTATTTTGGTGGTGATGATGTGGACTATATCGCAGATTTGAGTTTCGATTCCAATGAAAATATTCTTTTTTGCGGCTCAACAATGAGTAGCAATACGATAAGTTCTGTTGGTGCCTATCAATCCAATTTGGCAACCATAAATTTATACGATTCTTATTTTGAAAAATTTGATACTTCCGGCACGCGAAAGCTTGGAACTTATTTTGGTGGTTCTTCTAATGATCATGCCAGAGGAATTTCAATTGATAATTTAGGTAAGGTTTATATTGCCGGTGAAACGTCAAGTGTGGATAGTATCGCCAGTGTTGGTTCATTCAATACTGTTTGGGCCGGAGGAGATGACGCTTTTCTTGCAAAATTTTGTGTAGCCCCTGAGCCACAAATTTATCCATCAGGAAGTACAACAATTTGTTACGGTGATACTTTGTGGCTTTCTGCTCAAGCAGGATTTGCTTCTTATTTTTGGAGCGACAGCACTTCTTTAAACCCTTTAATTACATCTGACTCAGCAGTAGCAGCTACTTATTATTATACAGTTACGGTGAATGATGGAAATGGCTGCAGTGCTACTTCCGATTCGGTTAGTGTAATCGTAGATATGTGTTTTTCTATTTTGGAAAATGAAAACGAACTTATAATGAATATTTTTCCTGTTCCTGCTTCAGATTTTATGGATATTAATTTTTCAAATTTTTCTCATAATGAAAACGCAGCGTTGGAAGTTTATTCTTCGTCAGGAGAATTGATAATGAAGGAAAGTATTCAAAATAACAATTTTAGATTAAACATAAAAAAACTCTCACCCGGAATTTACATTCTACAAGTGAGAGTGGATGGAAAAATTTCTGAGAGAAAATTTCTAAAACAATAATTTTATTTTACAATAGTAACAGTTCCGGTGTATTTGTGTTTTTTATCTTTGTTGTCTTTTATCTTCACAACATAAACATAAACGTCTTCTTGCGCCAGCTCACTTCCGTGATTTGCTTTTCCATCCCAATGTTTGCTAATGTCATCGGCAAAGAAAATTAAATTTCCCCAACGATCGAAAATCGACATTTCAAAAGTGGTAATGTAATTTCCTTTTCCATAAAACTCATCGTTAATATTATCACCGTTTGGAGAAAAGGCATTTGGAATAAAAAATGTAAACTCCGGTTCAATAGTGATACATTGTGTTGTAGCATCAGTACATCCATTCGGGCTGGTCACCGAAAGGGTGATGCAATATGTTCCGATGTCAAAATAAGTGTGACTAGGATGTTGTAATGAACTTGTATTGGCACTTGATGTTGGTTCACCAAAATCCCAAGCCCAAGAAGATGAGTTGGCAGAAGTATTGGTGAAATCAATTACGGGATTAATAATACTGGCTGATAACGGTGAAGTAAAGCTAGCAATAGGATCAGGGAAAACAGTGATGTAGTTAACAATTGTTGAAGTTGACGTACATCCGCCCAACGAAGATGTTACAGTTAATGTTACCGTGTAATTTGCGTTAACAAGTGTTGCATTGTAAAAACAATGAGTAGGTGATGAACTGTTATCAATTGGACTACCATCTCCAAAATCCCAAGACCAAGCAGTTATTGTTCCTCCCGTTACTGTTGAATTATCTGTAAAAATTACCCCACATAACGGAGAACATCCGGAAGTTGTATTAGCAGCAAATGCTACCACCGGTGATGGATTTACTGTTACTGTTACTGTAGCTGTTACTGCCGGAGAACAACCATCGTTTGCTGTTACGGTATAAGTTGTTGTAGTAGCTGGATTAGCAGTAGGATTAGCAATAGATGATGAGCTTAAGCCGCCAGTAGGCAACCAAGAATAAGTATATGGTCCGCCATTACCCATTGATGCTGTAGCAGAAATAGGAGTGGATCCACCTGGACAAATTGAAGCTGTACCCGTTGCTATTACCGCAAGTAGTGGATTCACGATTACTGTAACATTTACTGGAGCTGCAGGGCAATTGTTTGTTATATCATTTGCATTCACAGTATAAACGGTTGTAGTTGTAGGAGAAACCGTAACTGAAGCTGTGCTTCCTGTTCCAGCTGGTGACCAAACATAATTATAACCTCCAGGATTTCCTCCCGAAGCAGAAGCGGTCAACGTTGTGCTTGCTCCTGTACAAATTGTTATAGAAGTTATTGGAGCAATAACAACAAGAGTTGGTTCTGTTATAACAGCAATTGCTGTAGCTGTGCAACCATTCGCATCAGTAATAGTGCAAGTATATGAACCATCGCATAAACCTGTCGCTGTTGCAGTTGTTTGAACTGGTGTTGTGCTCCAAGAATAGTTATATCCTCCTCCAACAGTTCCTCCATTACCCATAACAGTAGCAGTTCCATCACACACGCCATTACAAGTTGCTGGTATAGTTGAGGTAATTGTGGCAGTTAGTAATGTAGGCTCTGCAACCGTTGCTGTCCCCGTTGCTGTACAACCCCATGCATCACTTACTGTAACTGTGTATGTGCCTATACATAACGAACTGCAAGAAGCGCCTGTGCATCCCGATGACCACAAATAACTATATCCTGATGCGCCTCCGGCAGGAATTACAATGGTTTGTCCATTGCAAGCCGAATTACAAGTAGCATCTATTCCAGTAATTGCCATTGTAATTTGCGGATTTGAATATATAGTAACATCATCCGTTCCAACACATCCTCCCGGATCGGTAATGGTTACCGAATAAGTAGTAGTGGTAGTTGGGTTAGCAGTTGGATTGTATATACTTGTGCTACTTAGTCCGGTAGAGGGAGTCCATGCAAAACTATATCCGGCTCCATTCGGAGTAGCATTTAATATCGTATTTCCTCCGTAACAAATTGTATCATCAATTCCGGCATTTGCAACCATTCCCAAACTTACTGTTACTGTGGCAGTTGCTGTACTTGAGCAAGATGCTGTAGTTCCAGTAACGGTATAAGTGGTAGTAGTGGTTGGAGAAACAGTCAATGGATTCACAGTAGAGCCCGAATCCCACAAGTAACCAGCTGCTCCTGCTGCCGTTAAGGTTACACTTCCGCCAGAACAAATGGTACCGGAGTTAACAGTAACAACAGGCATTGGATCAACTGTAACAGTTGAAATTGCACTTGATGTACAAGTTCCTGTTGTACCTGTTACTGTATAACTCGTTGTTACAGTTGGCGAAACCATGATTGGATTTGCACCAGAACCCGTTGACCACAAATATGTTGTAGCTCCTGCTGCTGTTAATGTTGCTGTTTGTCCCGAACAAATAGTGGGGGAGTTTACGGTTGTTGCTGTACCTGGCGTTATAGTAACACATACTGCATTCGAATTGGATGAACTGCATCCGGTTACAACCGCCTGAAAACAAGTGTTTGTAGTTAAAGGCCCTGTTGTATAAGGTGTTGTTGTTGCTCCGGCTATATTCGTCCAAGGGCCGGTAGAAGTGGGTCCCGATTGCCATTGAATAGTACCCGTGTAGCCCGCTAAAGTTAACGTAACAGGATTCCCACTGCATAATGTTGAAGGAGTTACACTGGCTGTGCCGGGCACTGGCGGTGTGGTTGTTGTAACCGTCACAGTATTGGAAATGCTCCAGCACCCCAAAGCTCCACCTGTAACTGTACAAGTATAAGTAGTGGTAGTGGTTGGTGAAGCAATTGGATTTGCAATTGTTGAACTACTCAAACTAGCAGCTGGTGTCCAAGCATATGTTGGTGCCGAACCGCAACCGTTAATTACTGTAGCATTCAATGCGGATGTTGCTGGCACACAAATAATGGCTGGGCTAGCAGTCAAATTAAGCGTTGGCATTACAAATGTCCCTGGAGTTGTAAATGTAAAAGTGGCTGTCCACGCGCTATAAGTAGCAGGAGGATATACTTCCCTTGCTCTGAATTTGTATACGGTACCAGGACAAAGTGTTGAAATATCAATGGTTTGAGTTGGGTAGGGAAATGGCGTTGAAGTTTTTGCAATGGTAGCTGTTGGATAAAATGCCGGTGTTCCGGTACCTGTAAATGCACCCGTATTACATGCAAATTCAACTTGAACAAAGTAGCTGCAATTATAGGTGGTTGTGCTCGACCAATTCAAAACTAAATTGGTTCCTACAACGCTTTGACTTGTTAAAGTAGGTACGTTTAAAGGTGAACAAGCCTTTGATGATGCATAAAACCCTAGAGAGAGAATTGCACTTAAGAATAAACGGAGAGTTAAGTTTTTCATCGATTCAATTTAGATGTACTAAAGACGCTCAAAGAACCAAATTGGTTGCATTTAAATTACCCTAATTTTTCTTCCGGGAATCGTTCGTCAATTGACCTCCTCATAGAGCTTATAACGAAGATGGATAAAAGGATAAAACAGATGGTGGCTACAACAGCTAATATGACAACTATAACTTCACCACCTATAATTGCCCAACACCATACAGCACAGGTCAGCGCTATTAAAACTAATGCCATCAATATCGAAAGAAAAACATATAATGCAATAAGTCCTTCTTTCTCAATTTTTGCTTCTTTTTTTATGCTTTGAGTTTCCTCAAAATCGACTGTTTTTGAGGTATGTTTTTCCAGCAAACCAAGCGTTTTTTTTCATCATGATTTTTTTAAGAATGAATAGGATGAAATTAATTAATTTTTACTCCCATAATCAAAATGTCATCAATTTGTTCCAATTCTCCTTTCCATTCATTGATACTGGTTTCCAGAATTTCTTTTTGACGTTCCATCGTTTCATGGCAAATATCACAGAGTAATTTTTTTACATTTTTATCTTTGAATTTTTTTCCTTTGGGTCCGCCAAATTGATCTGCATAACCATCCGTAAAAATATAAATAATGTCATTTTTTTCTAACTGAATGGTATGGTTATCGAAATTTTGAACAGCATCATCCATAAATGAACCTATTGGAAATTTATTTCCTTTTATTTCTATAATTTCTTTATTTCTCAATACCCATAATGGATTAAAAGCTCCGGAAAATTCAAGTAACATTTGCTTTTTATCCAACGAACATAATGCTAAATCCATCCCATCTCTAATCACATTCTCATCATCAGCACCAAGTGTTCGTGATACGCCTTTATTCAAGGAGTTTAAAACCAAATTTGGTTTTGACAGTCCGTACTCATTCACCGCTTGATTCAAAATATTCTGCCCAACAATACTCATAAATGCTCCGGGAACACCATGCCCTGTACAATCAACGGCAGCAAACATTGTTTTGTTTCCCCATTCTGTCACCCAATAAAAATCCCCACTCACAATATCTTTTGGTTTATACAAAATAAATGAATCGGGTAAAAGTCGTTTTACTATTTTCTCAGGAGGTAAAATGGCTCTTTGAATTCTTCTCGAATAATTGATGCTATCCAATATTTCTTTTTGCTTTATTTCCAAAGTCTTTTTTTGAACGTCAAGCAAATTGTTTTTCTCATCAAGATTTCGGAGCGCTGTGTTTTTGGTATTTTCAAACACAATTGCAATCAAATACAAAATCAAAATCAAACCAATGTTTGTAGTAAAACTGAAAATATTTTTATACTTCAAATTATATCCTTCCGGAAAAATATATCCATTCAAATACAAACAATAAAAGCTGGTGAGTACCAACGAACAAATTACCAACGAAATTATTCCTCCTCGTTTTCCTGCAACTAGCAATGCAACAATAGGAGTGGAGGCAATCCAAGGAGTGATAAATGACTCGTAACCTTTTGTAAAATAAACGGTTATTGCAATTGAAATAATACAAACTGTAAAGAAAAAAATGGTGATAATTTTTGGAAGTACTTTATTTTTGAAAAGTAGCAAACAAATGATAGAAACTAAGAGCAATGGAACCTGTGAGTAAAGTCCGCCTTTGTATTCAAAAATAATAGAGATAATAATATAATTGATGTTAAAATATGCCACAACCAACAAAGTGCCAACCGTAATTTTTGCCTTACGATGTTCTTCCTCATTTGTCGTAAAATGATCAGGAATAAAGTATTGAATTAATTTCTTAAACATTTATTCTATTAAGTGATAAATCAAAAAATAGGAGACCAAAATCCAAAGTCCTTCACCTATCCCAAAAAGTATTGCAAATTTTTTTCCGTGATTTGTTTCGTAAAAAAAAATTGCTGGAAGAAAAAAACAAATCAATCCTTCTGAAATAATTACATACCATGGCGTGTTTAATAGCATTTTGCTTGGGTTGTAATACCACCAGTTTGCATAATAGGCACATTGTTCAAACACAGGAATAAAACAAATGCCAATGATTAAACACAAAATCATTGCCTCTATCATTTTTTGTTGTTGACTGATTAACCAACCTAAATAACCTACTTGAATAAGCACCACTGCCCAAGCAAATGGCATATAATTAGGTGAACACAAAATCTTAGGTTCGTTTTGTGGATATACTAATGAATGAATGTTTTGCACCAGCCATTTATCTGCAATCAACTCTGTAAATCCTGCCAGAATTCCGAATAGTAAAAGTTTTTTTAAAAAACGATCAGAGTTAATGAATGCATAGCCAGTTAAAATTAAGTACATGCCTATCGCAAGAATAAATGCAGATTCAAAACCCCATTTAAAATGAGCAGATAACAAAGTGATTCCTAAAGTTACAATCATCGAAATGATTATAAAAACAGATTCCTTTTTTGTTAAATTTTTTGCGTATGTTCTTAAAAGCATAAAATCAATGTCGAATAAAAACTATAGTTTTACAACAGATTTTTTACAAATTATATTTCCCTCTTTGTCTTCTAACACCAATAAATAAATACCTTTTACTAGGTCTTCTAAAGAGATTTGAATCTCGTCACCTAAAAGTTTAGAAGTTTGTACACTAATTATTCTGCCACTTACATCATAAAATCGTGCATTAATAATAAAATTATTTTTTTCGAAACCTTTAATGTTAATAGTGTTTATACTTGGATTAGGATAAAGCGTTAATTTGTCGGAATTTAATGTCGAATTAATTGTTGTAGTGTTATTGTAAGTTTCATAAAAATAATTGGTAGTAAAATCCGGAGTGCTAGGGAATGAGGTGAAATTATAAATATACTCATCCAGTTTAATAGGATTATTATTTGCATTGTAATACGCTATTTGTCTAACCGAAGGAACCCAAGAATTTGACAAGCTATCAAATGTTTGAATATTTATTACATCCGGGAAACCTGCAACATTCAGTGTCTTGGTCATATAGGTCATAGGAGCCCAATAGCTATTTATTGCATCATATTGATACTCTTTCCACGAAAGATGAAATGGATAAGTTCCACTATAAGCAAATGTATCTATCACCGAAGGTGTTAATGCTGTTCCGTCAAAATAACTAGTATGTACAGTTTTTAAACGGTTGCTTGCATCGTAGGTATTCGTATATTTTACTTGCTCAATAAGAGGCAAAGTAAAAGTGGTATCATCGTTATTAGAAAAATTATCAATTAGAATTAAGTTGTTTGAAGCATCGTAGCTATAAAAAGTTTTTGACACCAAATACCATGATCCACTATCATATTCATAAATACTATCCTTGGTAACCTTGTTCATTACATTGTAAGAAAAAAATTGTTTGAAAGCATTGTTGGAAACTCCCGCATCATAAACGTAAGAGTAAGATGTATCGATATTGTTTGTAACATTAAATAGATTGTAATAAGTCATATTCGGATAAATCGCTGAATCTGCAAATAACGCAGTATCTCTGATTAGATTTTTGTTTATATCATATCCTACCATATCCTTCTCGTAAAAACCATAAATAAGCGTATTCGGATTAATTGTCCAATGTGAATAATTAGCGTATTCAACTTGTGGTTTTGTAAATACGCCCAAGTAGTTAAACATCGGAGATGTGCTATATGGATAATTATATGCATATAACATCTTGTTAAAATCATAGGTGGATACACCATTTAACACGTAATCAATTTTTACTGAATCATTTTTTGTGGATAAATAATTGTCATAAGTACTCTGTGCAATCACTCTTTCTGATAGCACCATTTTGGAATTTGCTGTACTATTCAGTTGTGGCCCCATCAATCTATCTATAAACTGTTTGTGCTGAGAAATTTGTTCCTGACCATTTTTATTTGATTGACCAAAGCCAACAGTTGCAGAAAGAATAGCAGAAAGGATTAGTAGTATATATTTCATCGTATTTAAACTAAAATAATTTAGATTCGAAAGTTAATGCAATTAAAGCAAATTACAAGTTGTTTCAAATAAATTTTGAAAAGTAGCAGGAATGAACTATTATTGTACATACTAAATTCAATTCTCATGAAAAAATATGCTTTAAAAATAACTTCTGTTTTTTTAGGACTTTTAATAGGATGTTCACTTTTATTTTTAAACGCTTGTGAGAAAGATAAAAACTCTGCTTCACCCGCTATTGCTTCTGAACAGCCATCAGCAACTATTTCTGCTATTCAAAATGAACCAATTACTCAGGTTTTATCTGTTCTAAATATTCAAAAATTAGATGACGGTACTTATAAAGTTGTTTTTAATAAAAATGCTGAAGTGTTTACCGTTTCAGATCCGTTTTTATTATCAGAACTTCAAACCGCCCTTTCAACCAATAGAAAATTGAAAATCACTTTTAATCCTTGGCAAGCTTTAATTACAAATGTTGAAAAACTTACTCAAAATGAAATTTTGTTGTACGATGGGAAGAATGTTAAGAATACTGGTGGAACGGCTATAAAAATAAATGCCAATGAGCCTTTTGAAAATCTTGATACTGATGCTCGACTAAGTGTTGTAAATACAACTTCTCCCGGGACAGGATTGGTTAATGTCGTTCCAGATATGGCAACCGCTCAGTTGATGTTTAATTATCTTACTAAACAATGTTGCGCACTTCCTGGACCTTATGGAGTAGATTATTGTATTTCTTTTCAATATGCTGACGATGGCTGTTATGCTCGTGCACACAAGATGTGCTACGTTTTAAATAATAAGTATCACTACGCAACACACAAAATTTTCAGTTTCGCTAATGCAGGCTCTGATGTGCTTTCTGTTCAAGCCCAAAAATGGGGTGGATGTTGCGTAAACTGGTGGTACCATGTAGCTCCTTTAGTAAGTGTTAAAACCCCTACAGGTGTAAAATCCTTCGTTTTTGACCCTGCAATGTTTGACCAGCCAGTGTTGTTATCCGTTTGGCTTCATGCACAGGAAAATCCTGTTTGTGTTTCTTGGGGAACTGGTAATGTTTCTATGATTAACATTCAACCCACCACATCTTATGCTCCTGCCGATTACTCTGGCTTTGCCTTTGATCCCGACCCATTTTACGTAGATACAAACAATACACTTGTTTCTTATAGCAATTTACTTACCTGCCCTTAAACCATAGGATAAATAACATTTTTGCATATTTAGAGGAAAATATTCCCCTGCTAATCATGCACTTGGGAAATAATTAGAAAATATTCCTAAAAACACTTGCCAATCAAAAAAGTTTATTACTTTTGCACCCCGCTTTCAAACAAGAGGCCGTTCATTGAGTGCTAAAATTGAAGAAAAATGAAAAAAATCTTCAAAATGTTTGCAGATTAAAAATAATTGTTACTTTTGTCGCCCGCTTTAAAACGGAATCGTTCATTTGTAAAAGAAAAATAATTTTTTTTCTAAATAAATTTGCAGATTTAAAAAGTCTTAGTACTTTTGTCGCCCCGAAAGAAACGGGATGTTCTTTTTAGCTTGAATTTATAGTTCTGACTCGTTCAGAATAAGTATATAAAAAGTTCTTTGAAAATATTGTGAAGTAAAATGAAATAATGAGTATCCCTCTTATTAGTATGTTCTACTATTAAGTTGAGAAACAAGTCCTAAATAAATTATATTTTTCTTTTTTGAAGAAGAGCATTATCAAACAAACTTACAATGGAGAGTTTGATCCTGGCTCAGGATGAACGCTAGCGGCAGGCCTAATACATGCAAGTCGAACGGTAACATGAGTAGCAATACTTGATGACGAGTGGCGCACGGGTGCGTAACACGTATGCAACCTACCTTTAACCGGGGAATAGCTCCGAGAAATCGGAATTAATACCCCATAACATTGTGAAGTGGCATCACTTTATAATTAAAACTTCGGTGGTTTAAGATGGGCATGCGCGACATTAGCTAGTTGGTGAGGTAACGGCTCACCAAGGCTACGATGTCTAGGGGATCTGAGAGGATTAACCCCCACACTGGTACTGAGACACGGACCAGACTCCTACGGGAGGCAGCAGTAAGGAATATTGGACAATGGTCGCAAGA
>JAHEYB010000076.1 GCA_023251805.1 Bacteroidota bacterium
TTAAGAAAAAACTATTGGGGGTTTCATGTTTTTCAGTCATCATCATTCATTTTTTTTAACAAAAGTCAATACAATAGCTATTCGCTCCTATTAGCAAATTTTATTTTAGTTTTTTGATCTGTTTTGGATTGCTATTTTCTTTATCAAGTCCAATGGTGGTGCATTGGCATCAAAACTCATAATTCTGATCATTCTGCCGGTTTTACAACAAGGACAAGCATCTACATCAAAATTTAATTTAGTCTTTGTTATTTCTTTCCAGCTTGTTATTTCCTTGTTTACAGGAATTATTCCCATTTTTAATTGAAGCATTTTTAACTTTTGTTTGTTACGGCTGGCTAATAAGCCATAGTGTCGCATCTTTACAAATTGTGGTGGCAGTATGTGCAAACAAAATCTTCGCAAAAATTCTTGTGCATCTAAAATCATTAATTTATTTACACTTCCATGAGCATAATCTTTATAAGTAAAACTTACTTTACCATCACTTATAGTTTTGATGCGATGATTACTGATGGCAATTTTGTGGGTGTATCTGCCTAAATACTCAATCACCTGCTTTGGCCCTAAAAACGGCTGTTTGGCATATACCACCCAGTTTTTATTATAAAGACTTCTGCGTAATGAAACATCTAAACTGATATGGTGCTTTTCTAAAAACAGTTTTAGCTTTTCCATAAACTTGTTTTTATAGACGATGCTCATTGCTTTTATGGGAAACAAAAAAGTGCCATTGCATTTAGCTTGTTTCCAATGTCCGGATTCTGTTATTCCTCCACCGGGAACAATCATGTGCACATGTGGATGCAGGGATAAGTTTTGCCCCCAGGTATGCAACACGCTTATCATTCCTGTTTGTGCGCCTAAATGTTTATGATCGGCCGCAAATGTTTCAATGGTTTCTTTACTTGCTTCAAACAATATGTTGTAAAGTTCTTTAGGACGATTCAGGCAATACACATTTAGTTCTTGTGGAATGGTGAACACCACATGAAAATAAGTTGTTGGTAATAAATCCTGTTCACGCGCCTGTATCCAGCGTTCTTTATTTGTGCTTTGACACTTTGGACAATGCCTGTTCCGGCATGAGTTGTAGCTAATGCGTGTATGATTACAGTTATTGCATTTATCTACATGTCCACCAAAATAAGCGGTTCTGCAATGTTCGATGGCATTGAGTACACGGTGCTGATATTTTAATGGAACATGTTTTTGTTCAACTGTATTTTTGTAATCTTTTATGATGGTAGCCAACTCGAAAGTTGGTTTACTCAAGGGCTATGTTGTACAAACTATCAAGTGGACTATGTGCTAACCGGGGTTTGATTTGTGCTACGTGCAAATACACGATGGTGGTTCGTATATCACTATGCCCAAGCAAACGTTGGATGGAATGAATATCAATTCCATCTTCCATTAAATGGGTTGCAAAACTATGACGCAAGGTGTGCATACTTGCTTGTTTTTTAATAGTTGTTTTTTGCAATGCTTCATTGATCACGTACTGTATACTGCGCTCCCCCATTGGTTCACGGGGTGTTTGTCCTTCAAATAAATAAACCTGTGGTTTTACCTGGGTTAAATACTGCTGGAATTTTTGAGCAAGCAGGTTTGATAATGCCACATACCGATCTTTTCTTCCTTTGCCATTACGAATGTGAACTTGTTTTCTGTTTAAGTCTACATCCGATATTTTTAGCATCCGGAGTTCATTCATGCGTAATCCGCCCGCGTATGCAAAGGCCAATAAAAATTTATGTTTAAGCAAACGGGGGGCTTTAAACAATTCTTTACATTCTTGTTTGGATAAAACTACAGGTAGTTTTTCTTCCTTTTTTATGCTTGGCATTTGTATGGCTTTTTCTTCCATGCCAAACAATCTAAACCAATGTCGCAAACCATAAACGGCCTGCTTAAAATAACTGATGGATTGTTTTTCGTGAACAGTCATCCGATACAGATAACTGTTAATCTCTTCTACACTTACCTGGTGCGGTACTCTGTTGAAATGCAAAGCTATTGCTGCTATGCTTCTGCTGTAGTTGGTGATCATGCTTTTGCTCGCCTGATCAACGGTTACCCGTTCGGTAAACTTTGAGTAGCATACTGAAAAGCCTACTACATTCTTTTTTGCCTGACATACAATCGTGTTGTACGTTTTTTTTTGTAATTCATAGTTGCTAATTTTTTAGTGAATTACATTATACCTATTTTTACCCAAATGGAACCATATCCGGCTACCGAAGGTTTTGTTCAACAGCGGCTTGGCGTCAGGCTCGCTGAAGTGCAAGTTGCAAGCGCAATTTTTCGGTATGAATTTTATTGGCGCTTGCGATGAACTGTTGAATTTATTTACGAATTTAGTGCGTGCTCGATTGGGAAGTGCTATTTATTCCGCCCGATCGCCAAGCCGCGGACCGTTAGCCCCAATTTTTGTAGACCATGTCCAGACAATGAAAAGTAACTTAGAGTTTAATGACATAGACAAAACAAAATGACAAGTAAAATCTTCAATGGCATCCTGCATGAAGTGCCGAGAGATATGCAAAAAGCATTGACATCCGATGCTAATGTTGTTGTGAAATGGAATAATCTTACGCCTATTCAACGCAACGAATGGATTTGCTGGATTACCATCGTCAAAAAAAGCGAAACGAGGGTAGAACATATTGACCGTATGGTTGAAGAATTGAAAGAAGGGAAACGGCAACCCTGTTGCTGGCCTGGATGTCCACATCGGAGACCAAATGCAAAAAAATGGTTTAAAAAACTTTAAATATGAAATTAACACCCGAACACAATGAACGAATCGCTAAGATGATATTTGCAAACTAAAAAAACAACGAACCGCTAACACTATTACTAAAAAATATGAAGGAGAAATGGGGAATGGAGCCAGTGGATTGGTTGCTAACTATTATTTTGGCAGTTATTGCAGTTGCAATTTTATTTTTTATTACGAAAATATTTTTTTAGTTCTATTTTTATTTGTGATAGTTCCTTAAGAGTGGATAAGCTTATAAATACCTATTTGGATGGCGAAATAGAAAAAGGTATTTACCTGAAAAAGAAAGATGAACTGATGAAAATAAAGACTGATTTACACGGACAGTGAAATGGTTTTGGGCAAAAGCTAACTTGGCTCGAACCCCTGCGCGATTTCGTTAAGACCGCTCACCACGCAGGGAAACTTGCTTCTTTTCCAAATGACTTTAAGGAAATTAAGGCATTGGCGGAAAAAATTGGAACGAACCGCCTTTTAATAACATACCTAAATACAAGGCATTGCAAAGCAAAAGCCCCGCGTTAGCGGGGCGGGTGCGCGGGGTGTCCAAAAATGAACATCTCGCATGGTGGAGCCGGTGGGAATTGAACCCACGTCCAAACAAGGGACAAAAATGCTTTCTACACGCTTAGCCGTTTTTTGATTGTAGGAAAGAAGCAGGCAAAACAGCGGCCAACTTCAAACTTATCTGCTTTAGTTTCGCTTGGCCCGCAGCGTGCCTTCGCTACCTTTTCGTTTGTGATGCTTGATCCGGAACGCTGAAAAGAAAAGCTTTCCGGGAAGCAGGTGCGAAATTGACTATGTCAATTAAGCAGCCATAGCGAAGTTATAGTCGCCATTTGGAATTTGAGAATTGTTATTTACGTGATACTTTCCCAACTCACGGC
>JAHEYB010000077.1 GCA_023251805.1 Bacteroidota bacterium
AATTTTGACGGAACAACAATAGATTTAACTAAATGGCATATGAAGTATGCTCCCGGAACCTACAGCGGAGAAGGAGTAGAAGTATATTATTCGATCGATAATATTGTTTTGGAAAATGGCATTTGTAAAATCATTCCTAAAAAAAAAGCTGTGATTAAAAAAGCTGTTAATTGGAAACCCGATACGGCAATGATTGAAGATGGAAAAATTAATACGAGACCATATCCGTATACTTCGGGCTGGATGGATTCAAATGAAAAATATCATTACGGAAAATTTGAAGTGCGCTGCAAAATTCCAAAAGAAAAAGGGTTTTGGCCTTCCTTCTGGATGTATGGCGAAACAAATGGAGTAAATAATGAAATAGATGTATTTGAATTTTGGAATGAAGAAAACGTTTTCGGAAAATTTAATTCGAAAAAATTATCGGTTGTAAATCACATGACAGCTCATTACAATAAAAAAATGAGCAGCAAAAGTTATGTCGGTCCCGATTTTTCTAAAGACTTTCACACGTATACAGTAGTTTGGGACAGCACTAAAATTGAATGGTTTGTAGATGGAGAGTTAAAAAGATTACATACAAAATATGTGACAAAAAAAGGAAAAAATATAGAATGTAAAGATGTAAAAGCAAATACAACTTATTATTTAAATCCTGTTTTCCCGAAAGACCCTATGACTATTATTGCAAATTTGGCCATACAAAAAGGGAAAGACAAACCGGATGTGGAAACATTTAGCTCAGCATTTGAAATCGACTATATCAGGTATTATCAAGCGGTGAAATAGCTAAACTGTTATTTCTCCTCTCAAATCGCTCTTCAATAATTTTTCAATTTCTTTTTTGTTGGATGTTGTTCCAAGCACAAACATTAATTTGGCAACGGCTGCTTCGGTAGTAATATCATAGCTTCCAATCACACCCATTTTTTTAAAGGAGGCGCTAGTTGCATATTTTCCTTGTTCTACTTTTCCTGCATTGCACTGAGTCACATTTAAAATAATCATTCCTTTATCAATTGCTTTTTGCAAAGACTCGATGAACCATTTTTGTGTAGTGGCATTTCCGGAGCCGAAGGTTTCTAAAATAACCGCTTTCACATTTTTTGCATTTAAGATGGCTTCCACTACATTTTGAGTAATTCCTGGAAACATTTTTAAAATAGCAATTTCCGGAGAAAGTGAAGTATGTACTTTTAATTTTTTTCCGTTTCCTGCTTTAAGCGCAGCTTGGTTGTACTTCAAATGAACTCCGGCTTCTGCAAGCACAGGATAATTTGCCGATTGAAAAGCTTGAAAATGTTCCGCATTAAATTTATGTGTGCGATTTCCGCGATACAATTGATATTCAAAATAAATACATACTTCCGAAATAATTGGTTTATTCCCATTTTTTGCAGCAGCAATTTCAATCGCAGTAATTAAATTTTCTTTTCCGTCAGTACGAATCATTCCGATAGGCAATTGAGAACCCGTGAGCACAACAGGTTTATTCAAATTTTCTAACATAAAACTTAAAGCAGATGCGGTAAACGACATCGTATCGCTACCATGTAAAACCACAAAACCATCTACTTTATCATAATTTTTTTCTATTATTTTTGCAATCTCAATCCAAACAGAAGGCTGCATATCACTAGAATCGATTGGATTTGCAAATGAAACAGCAGATAGCGTAACATCAAACTTATTTAGCTCCGGAATTTGAGCTGTCAGTTGTTTAAAATCAAACGGTTTCAATTGGCCGGACTTTGCATCCTGCATCATGCCAATGGTTCCACCTGTGTAAATTAAGAGTACTTTACTTTTCATTATACGAATTACGAATTTTTACGAATGTACGAACCTGCCTGCTGTAGGCAGGTCTGTGTTTATTAAATACCAAAAACATCTTTAGAATTTTGAGTTGTTACTTCCACTACTTCTTCCAAGCTAATGTTTTTTATTTCAGCAATTTTTTTTGCTACTAGCAATAAATAATCGGGCTCATTTCGTTTTCCCCGATATGGCATTGGAGCTAAATAAGGTGCATCTGTTTCCAAAACCAAATGTTTTAAATCAATTGCTTCCACTACTTTATCTAAGCCAGAGTTTTTAAATGTTACCACTCCACCGATTCCTAATTTGAAATTACCAGAAGAAATTACCTGCTCTGCTTGTGATGCATTTCCGCTGAAACAATGAAAAATAGCTTTGATGTTATCCGATTTAAATTCGCCTACTATTTCCATTACTTCATCAAACGAGTTTCTGGAATGAATCACATACGGTAAATTATATTTTTTTGCCCATTGAATTTGTGTTCGAAAAGCATCTTGCTGTTGCTCAAAAAATGTTTTATCCCAATACAAATCAATTCCTATTTCACCAATCGCAACAAATTTACGTTTGCTCAACCAATATTCTACCACTTGCAATTCCTGCTGATACTTTGCATACACCGAACAAGGATGCAAACCTATCATTGCAAAACAATTGTTTGGAAATTGTTTTTCCACCTGAAACATTCCCGGAATTGATTCACTATCCACATTGGGCATAAACAATCGAGTGATTCCCGAATCAATTGCCTTTTGAATAAGTTGTGTCCTATCTGAATCAAACTCTTTTGAATATAAATGCGTATGTGTATCTGTTGCAATCATTCATCAAATTTACACATTTCAACGGGTTTAATAATCACATTATTCTCTATCTTTGTTAGAATGAAACTTTTCTATAAAATTGGTCTCCTATTGATATTCGTATCCTTTGCTTCCTGCAAAAAGTATGAAAACGGACCAGCTTTTAGCTTAATGACCAAAAAAGCCCGCTTGGCCAATATCTGGAGCGTTGATACCTACTTTTTAAACGGAAAAGATAAAACCACCGAATACCGACAATTGGTAGCACGTGACAAACTCATTATTTTTCAATCAGGCGAATTTGAATACAGCGAATCTTCCAGCTGGACATGGGCAGCACAATATATAGGAAAGTGGAAATTTGTTAACGACAAAGAAGAGTTAGAAATGACACCTGACAATAGCGTACTCAAGACAAAAACCTACAAAATTTTACGCCTAAAAAACAAATCTCTATGGTTGGAAGAGCGGGTTTCAGATGATTCGCTCGTTGAAATGCACTATTTACCCAACACAGAACCTTAAAAAGAAACTGACAGAAATCAGCCTATTTTCTTTTTAAATATCCTTTTTATTTATTAAATTTGTTTAATGAATCCTATCGGAAAAGCACTTATTATTGATATTAAACAGATTACAAAACGTAATCCTGAATAGAAATTGCTTCTCTCGTAATACCGAGAAGTTCTTGTGCATTATTATCCATTTATTATTCAACATTCATAATTCATAATTTGACACATGCCTATCTATCATAAACTGGGAGAATTCCCACAAAAACGACATACACAATTTGAGAAACCCAAAGGCGGATTGTATTATGAACAACTATTCGGCACCGAAGGGTTTCACGGACATTCATCTTTATT
>JAHEYB010000078.1 GCA_023251805.1 Bacteroidota bacterium
CACAATAGCCTCTCATTTTGGTTTTTTTATTGCTCTAACGGTTATTGTTATATTTCCTATTGTTGCGACAATTTTATATGGCGTTGCAGGTCTTGGAGCAGGGCTTCTTATAAATTTCATCGCGTTACCAATGACAGTTCCTTCTATTAGAAAAGCATCGACACTTAACTTGGGTGAGTTTTCTAATTCTGTTCTGCATATAATTAAGACAAATGGGTTTTTAATTGCCACTTTGACAATTACTAATGTTATAATAATTCTTCTTTTTGATTTGCAGACCTTAATTAATCCGTTTCTGCTAATTGCGCTGTTTGTTTTTTCAATTCTAATCACATATTTGCTTAATCTGAAACACAAGAGGACAGACAAATTTAAATTGTATTTCAGAGCATTTTGCATCGCTCCTTTGATAGTAAATTCAATCTTTTTGACAAATTATATCTTCAGTTCAAATCCAGTAGAGGAAACATATCTATTCCAAAATGACATGCAAGCCACAAAACGTGGACAACAAGAAGGGACTTATATTTATTTAGAAAATGATGCGTACTCTGAATATCCTGGGCTTAGAACATTTCTTGATTATGAAGAAATGAGAAATCGGAAACATGTGACTTATACGTTTAAGACGGGTTTATTAGGATTGCGTGTAATGACCGACCACGAATTTGCCCCATAAGGCAACCGCTAACATATAAGGATTAAACGCTGCTCCGCCTTTTTTTGGCGGAGTTGCGTTTTAATCCTGTGTTGAAAAAAGCTTCGGTAGCCTGAGTGCAAAAATTTAGTTATGGGGTTTCAATAAAACGAGTACTTAAATCCGGAGGGGAATTTCAAAAAGTGTTACTGTTCGGTTAGGACGATTTTCCCTTTAAAATTAAAAATTCGATTTTCTGTTTGTCATTTTCAGTGTTTTTTGTGCATTATTTTCTGAGAGATGCAATGCTCCGCCGGTTCGCCATTTATTGCAAATTATTTTTTAGTTTTAATTTTGTTTTGTTTTCCTATTCTGCGTATCAATTCAAGTGGTGGAGCATTTGCCTGAAAGGTCATGATGCAAATCATTCTTCCTGTTTTGCAACAAGGACAAGCATCTACATCAAAATTTAATTTTGTCTTTGCTATTTCCTTCCAATCCTGCTTTTGCTTCTTTGCCCGAACAATTCCCATTTTCAATTGAAGCATTTTCAGTTTCTGCTTGTTTCGTGAGGCTAATAACCCATAGTGTCGCATTTTTACAAACTGTGGTGGAAGTATATGCATACAAAATCTTCGTAAAAATTCTACGGCATCTAAAACCATCATTTTTTTTACTCCGCCATGTGCATAATCTTTATAGGAAAAAGTTACTTTTCCTTGGGCTATGCTTTTGATACGATGATTGCTGATGGCAATTTTGTGAGTATATCTTCCTAAATATTCAATCACTTGCTTGGGTCCTAAAAATGGTTGTTTGGCATATACTACCCAGTTTTTATTGTAAAGACTTCTACGTAAGGAAACCTCTAAATCTATTTTTTCTTTTTCTAAAAACCGTTTTAGCTTTTCCATAAATTTATTTTTGTACACCATACTCATCGCTTTTATTGGAAACAAAAAAGTGCCATTACTTTTGGCTTGTTTCCAATGCCCTGTTTCTGTTATGCCTCCACCGGGAATAATCATGTGTACGTGCGGATGTAAGGATAAATTTTGTCCCCAGGTATGCAGCACGCTTATCATTCCTGTTTGTGCACCTAAGTGTTTTACATCTCCGGAAAATGTTTCTATCGTTTCTTTACTTGCTTCAAACAGTATATTGTAAAGATCTTTAGGACGGTTTAAGCAATAGACATTGAGTTCATGTGGTATAGTAAACACCACATGAAAATATGTTGTTGGTAATAAATCTTGTTCACGTGCCTGAATCCAACGTTCTTTATTGGTACTCTGACACTTTGGACAATGCCTGTTCCGGCATGAGTTATAGCTAACACGTGTGTGATTACAAGTGTTGCATTTGTCCACATGTCCACCAAAATAAGCGGTTCTGCAATGCTCAATAGCATTGAGTACACGCATATGATGTTTTAACGGAACATGTTTTTGTTCAAACGTTTTTCTGTAATCTTTTATAATAGCAGCCAACTCATAGGTTGGTTTACTCATGCGGGATGTTGTACAAACTATCCAGTGGACTGTGTGCTAAGCGTGGCTTAATTTGTGCCACATGTAAATACACGATAGTAGTTCGTATATCGCTATGACCTAACAATCGTTGAATGGAATGAATGTCAATACCATCTTCCATTAAATGAGTTGCAAAGCTGTGACGCAAGGTGTGCATACTTGCTTGTTTTTTGATCGTTGTTTTTTGCAAGGCCTCATTTATCACATATTGTATACTACGTTCGCCCATTGGCTCACGGGGAGTTTGTCCTTCAAACAGATAAACCTCTGGTTTGACCTCATTTAAGTAATGTTCAAATTTTTGAGCAAGAAGATTAGCTAGAACCACATACCTATCTCGCTTTCCTTTGCCTTGTCGGATGTGGACTTGTTTACGTTGTAAATCCACATCGCTTATCTTGAGCATCCGCAGTTCATTCATCCGCAAACCTCCGGCATAAGCAAATGCCAATAAAAATTTATGTTTAAGCATACGAGGTGCTTTAAATAATTCTTTACATTCTTGTTTGGATAAAACTACGGGCAGCTTTTCTTCCTTTTTGATACTGGGCATTTGAATGGCTTTTTCTTCCATACCAAAGAGCCTGAACCAATGACGCAAGCCATAAACTGCTTGTTTAAAATAACTGATGGATTGTTTTTCGTGTACAGTCATCCGATACAGATAACTGTTAATCTCTTCCACACTTACTGCGTGCGGGACTCTGTTAAAATGCAATGCAATGGCTGCAATGCTTCTGCTGTAATTTATGATCATGCTTTTACTGCACTGATCAATGGTTACTCGTTCAATAAATTTGGAGTAACATAATCCAAACCCAATTACATTAATTTTCGCCTGTGAGACAAGCGTGCTGTACACTTTTTTTTGAAATTCATATTTTTACGTTTTATGTGAATTACATTATACGTATTTTTACGCTATCCATGGGCTATCCGGCTACCGAAGGTTTTGTTCAACAAAGTATTGGCGTTATGAGTACACATCGCCAATACTCGAAACGTTATGCGTAAATTTAACGAACATCACAACACAGAAATCATGAAGACAATATTGATAATTTTAATTTCCGTTTTATCAATTGCAAACCTTAACGCAATGTGTTTACAGAACGGACTCTATGCTTTTCCATCAGGAAAATCTATAAGTCAAAATTCGATAATTGTAATTGACGGTTATGCCGCAAGTCAAGATATTGTAAATGGGCTTAACAAGAAATATCCTGTTTACTTGGTTAACGGAGAGCACAAAATCAAATTAATAGTTAAAGAAGTTCTTGTCGGACAATTTCGATT
>JAHEYB010000023.1:0-10034 GCA_023251805.1 Bacteroidota bacterium
TTAAATGATGAACAGTGCAGTATTTCTCCAGAGGGAGACAAGCTCCGAAATAATAGCTGTTGCCACGCCATTTATTTTTGGAAAGAGTAGTTAAAACGAAGACTATCATTTAATTTAAATGATGAACAGTGCAGTATTTCTCCAGAGGGAGACAAGCTCCGAAATAATAACTGTTGCCACGCCATTTATTTTTGGAAAGAGAGGTTAAAACGAAGATTATCATTTAATTTAAATGATGAACAGTGCAGTATTTCTCCAGAGGGAGACAAGCTCCGAAATAATAGCTGTTGCCACGCCATTTATTTTTGGAAAGAGAGGTTAAAACGAAGATTATCATTTAATCTAGAGATGAACAGTGCTATGTCCCCCTCTGGAGGGGGCAGGGGGAGGGCCGTAATGCTATTCAATCACCATTTTCCCACTAATCACTCTTCCATTTGTTTCCATCACTCGATAAAAATAAATTCCTTTAGAAGAAGTATTTAAATTTATTTTTTCTGAATTATGTGAAACAATATTTTGAATAATGCAATTCCCTCTCGCATCATAAATTTCAACTTTAGCACCCAAAGCTAAATTACTTAAATAAAATTCTCCTTTACTCGGATTTGGATAGGCAAGAATTTGAGTAGAAGTAGAAATTACAGCCTCACTATTGATTCCCGTGAAAACCGGGACTTCCAAATGAACTACCCAACAATCATACGTTCCGGCATTGCCTGTAACATCACCATCTATTGAACTGGAAAGTCCAACTACTGTATACGAACTATCAACGCTTTGTGTAATATAAAATGCTTCGTCATCACCAAAACCACCTAAACACTTTTGCCATTCTATTGTACCGGTAGTATCCATTTTTACAACCCAATAATCTGAATCTCCCACGTGAATTCCTACTACATCTCCATCACCCGAATAGGTATAACCTGCCATCATATATTTTCCATCCATTGTTTTTCTAAAACTGTAATTGGCATCAACACCCGTTCCGCCCAAGCATTTTTGCCATTGAATGGTTCCTATTGAATTTAATTTTACAATCCAGCAATCGTATGAACCATGGTTTGCACTCACATCGTTATCGTTTGATTCGGTATAAGCTGAAAAAATATATCCTCCATCGGAAGTTGAATAAGCTGCTGTCCCATATTCTAAATACAAACCTCCGTAACATTTTTGCCATTGAATGGTTCCAATATTATTTATTTTCACAATCCATACATCTGAACCGCCACCATGATAACCAGTTACATCTCCATCATTAGAGTCGCTGTTAGCTGTTACAATATAGCCACCATCAGGAGTTTCCGAAATATGATATCCATAATCATATCCTGTTCCGCCTAAACTTTTTTGCCATTGCAATGTTCCTGCACTGTCCATTTTTACAATCCATACATCAGCATTTCCATTGTTAAATGTTACATCATTGTCGTTTGATTCGGTATAGCCTGCTAAAATATAACCTCCGTCAGAAGTTTGTGTGGAATAGTATGGACGCTCATCCGCACTTCCTCCGTAAGTATTTTCCCACTGGATAGTTCCTAGCGCATTTGTTTTTACTACCCAAATATCTTTCAATCCATAATTGGTTGCTACATTAAAATCGTTTGATTTTGTATATCCTGTTATAAAATAACCACCATCAATTGTTTGGTGAACCGAATAGCCTTCCTCCAAAGCAGAGCCTCCTAAATTTTTTGTCCACTGAACAATTCCTGCATTATCCAGCTTGCTTAATAATACATCATAGCTTCCGAAGTTAGCAGTCATGTCGCCATCTGCCGAAGTAGACGAGCCTAATGCAATGTAGCCGCCATCAGCAGTCGTCTCAATAAAAAATCCATAATCATCTGTTAATCCGCCAATACTGTTTTCCCAAGTAATGATTGGTGCTTGAGCAATGGAGTTAAATGATAAAATTAATAGCGCTGAGTGGAGTAGGAGTTGTTTCATTTTTTGCTTTTAAGAACTCTAAGGTACGGAAAATTATTTAGCTTATACTCCACACAAAGATAAAATTTGAGTAGAAATTTTATTTCGAAGACGCGGGTAAGCCTAGGCGGGGAGCAATCGCTCAGACTTGATTTTTTTCTCACTTTTTTCATCAAGGAAAAAAGTGAGAAAGAAACAATAGGAAACAATATCTCTTTTTTTCTTCAAAAGTATAAATTAAGAACAACACAGTTTTTTAGTAGATAAAAGTATTACCTTAGTTCCTCAAGCAGCTCTATGAAAACACTTTCCTCACTTGTATTTTTTCTTAGTAGTATCACAGGTTTCTCTCAAGGCGACACCATTTTTTTTAATGCTCAATGGGTGGTATGCGAAAAAATAGATGTAGAATATTTTAGAATAACAGAAAAAACGGAAAACGGTTTTGTAGTGAAAGATATGTATTGGAAAAGCTGTTCGCCCCAAATGATCGCAAATTGTAAATCCTGGAATCCTGTTGTTAAAAATGGACCATGCACTTACTATTTTCCTTCAGGAAAAAAAGACACTGAAGGAAACTATGTGGACGATAAAAAAATAGGAACTTGGATTGAGTGGACAAAAGATGGAAAGGATTCCACCATTACTCAATATTTAAAGAATGGAACACTTACTAAAATTCGGGAATCAAAAACGGTAGAAAAAGAAAATACGGATGCTATTATGTTGATAGAATCACTTCCGGAGTATCCTGGCGGACAAGCAGCTATGTCAGAATTTTTAAAGAAAAATATTGAGTATCCAAAATATGCAAGAGACCATGGTATAACCGGTAAATGTTTTGTGAATTTTGTTATTGATATTGATGGAAGTGTTACTGATGTGAGAGTTCAAAAAGGAGTGGAAGGTTGTGTGCCTTGCGATGAAGCTGCTGTGAGAGTGGTGAAAATGATGCCGGCTTGGACAGCAGGAAAACAAAATGGAAAATATGTTAAAGTGCAATATACTCTTCCTATTAGTTTTACCTTGCCCACTTATTACAAACCAAAGTAGTTTTTTTGAACTATTTTCCTGGAACAGCTTTCTGCAACACAATATTCTTTTCTATCTCAAAAATATAATTTGCTTTGTCGTAAACACTAATATCCTGAGTGTAATCCATAAACCCAGCGCTGGTAACTTTCAAAATATATTTTCCTGGCTCTACCGCAAAAATATATTTTCCTGTCTGGGGATTTACTTCTTTTGAATCAATTTCTTCATTCGTTTTTTTATCCAAAATGCTAATGGTGGCTTCAATGTCTTTATGTGTCGTATCAGCCATTGAAACATTTCCTACAATAACTGATAAACTTGCTGCTATATCATTAAATGTTACTTTATAAATGTCTAAATCTCCAAAACCTTCTTTTCTATAGGCAGAGATGTAGGCATCTCTTCTGTTTTTTGCCAAGGTAATTTGCATATTGTCTTCCGGTGTATTTATTGGATAACCAACATTAATAGGCTGACCATAGTTTTTTGTTTCAGCACTGTATTTCGACTTAAAAATATCATAACCACCCATTCCTGTGTGGCCTTGTGATGAAAAATAAAGAATATTATTTTTTTCATCAAGGACAGGGAAGTTTTCATCGTATTGGGTATTTATTTCCGGACCTAAGTTCATTGGTGTTCCCCATTTTCCATTTGGTAATTTTTTTACCTGATATAAATCACAGCCACCAAATCCACCAGTGCGATCACTGGCTATAATTAAGGTATTTTCATCTTCGGTGATACAGGCTTCCAAATCGAAGTATGCTTTTTTGTTGATTGGCCCACCCAATACTGTTGGCTCTGGCAAGGTTTGTTTTTTACCTGTTACTGTCGAAATGTATAATTCATCAGCATCCGCTTCATGATACATGTATATTACTACTGTTTTTCCACTGGGTGTTAAGTACACACATTCTTCATCTTCATCAGTATTAATAAGCGGACCGGCATTTTTTCCTCTTGTCCATACGCCTTTTTCTACTTTTGAAACATAAATATCTGATGTATAATAGCCATCATCACTTTCTACTTTACCAAGTGTGGATGCTCTTCGGGTGGTATAGTATAGCGTTCCTTCATCGGCTGAAACAAATGGATAATAATCGGGAGCTTTTGAATTAATTTCTTTTCCCATA
Source organism: Bacteroidota bacterium (assembly GCA_023251805.1). Classification (GTDB taxonomy): domain Bacteria; phylum Bacteroidota; class Bacteroidia; order 2-12-FULL-35-15; family 2-12-FULL-35-15; genus 2-12-FULL-35-15. The sequence continues at coordinate 4,113 of JAHEYB010000023.1, forward strand.
TTTTCGAACGATACATTCACAGGTTTTTTGATAAGCTCTTTTGCATTTTCACAGTTTTCGATAAAGTGATTGCACAATTCTACTTCTTCCGTAGTTGCTTCTTTATTGTATTTATTAAAGAAACCAATGGCTTTATCAAATTCATAGTGATACATGTAAGCCAAGCCTGTATACAATAATAAATCGTATTTGTAATCACCTCTTGATAAAACAAATTCAAAATATGGGATTGCTTTGGAGCGGTCGTCATTCACATTCAAATAACAAATTCCGATATTTTTGTTAAGTTCAATATCATGAGGATTGTTTCTTGCCACTTTTAGCAATTCTTTAAGAGCACGGTTATAATCTTCGTAACCCATAAACGTTTTAGCGACTTTTTTTAGCTCTTTCGAAGTCATTTTTTGAGCCGAACCAATATTGCAAACAAGCAACAGTGACAATAGGATAATGTAGTAGCGTTTTAACATGAAGCTAAAATAGTAAAAAATAGGGAAATGGGAATTGTCCTAATCTAGAAAGGGCTGGGGGGAGGGAAATTTGTTTTTCCAATTATTAGTTCTATTTTAGCCGCCTACCCCTGAATTAATTTATTTATTCACCTGAAAAGGATCTTCAATTTTCTGTAAGGAGTAGTTAGTTTTTCCTTCCTAAGATTTTTTGTCCAATTCTTTAATCTAAAATTAAACGCGTTCTATGTTGGAAGAGCTAACTGTGCCAGACGAAAAACTTTTGAAAAAAATTCAAAAAGTTTTAAAAAAGAATAAAAAATTTCTAATGCAATTTCATGGTGTACGCGATGTTGGAGTTGGATTTAAATTTTCTCTTAATAAAATAAAAAATATTCCTTGTATTGTTGTTTTTGTTAGCAAAAAATTTAAAGAAGATGAATTACAGTATGAACAAAAAATTCCAAGTGAAATAGATAATATTCTTGTTGATGTTATCGAATCAAATCCTAAAAGGCATTCACTATCTGACCCCAATGGCCTATTTGATAGCTTAAAAGGGGGAATCAGCATTTCTAATCCTAAAGTAAATTTGGCAGGAACAATGGGTGCAATTGTATTTGATAACGAAACGAATGAATCAATGGCCCTTACGAATTTTCATGTACTTTTTGCAGCAGCAGGAGTGTTTAGAACCATTGGTAAATCTGGTGACCAAATTGTGCAACCAGCTTTGTCTTCGTCCTTAAGTCAGAATGTGGTTGGTACTTTAGTTCGTGGCAATAGAAATGTTGATGCGGCAGTATTTAAAATTTCTGGCAGAGGAATTTCTAAAGGTGAAATAAATGGCTTTGGCGAAATATTAAGAGGCACAACCTCAGCTCTGTTGGGGATGGATGTTAAAAAGTCAGGTTCTTCAACAGGTATTACTTATGGTAAAATAACTGCTATTACAAATTCTAACATTCGTATTTCTAAAAACCCGAGTCGTGCAGTTGAAGGGCGTTTATCTTCTTCAGGTGATAGTGGTTCTCTGTGGGTAACAGATTCTTCAGAAATGAAAGCAGTTGCTTTGCACTGGGGAGGAGAACATGATTTAGTTGATGTTGCTCATGCAGTTCCAATAAATTTAATAACAAATAAACTTAACATCCATTTTTAAATTCAATAATTATGAAAATGAAATTATACTTTCTATTGCCACTTTTATTCATAACAAATTTTTCAATTTATGCTCAAGATACTACTAAAATAAAGAAGTCAGATTCTGAGGAATGTGGTTTTTCAGGCGGAGGAGTGTTATTTGATGAAGATTATTTGATGGATTGGTTTATTAAGGATGTTAATAAGGATAGAGACTATACAGGAGGATTTGCATTGACTTTTAGTGGTAAATTTATAGAAAGCGGTAGAATTAATATTCTACAGAAAGGTGTTGACTATTTGTTTGGATTGAAAAAAATTCATGATGAAAGAAAACCACATAATAATCATAGTCTTAAACTTTCTCAAACTGTATTTTCGCCTCAGGGGAAAAATTTAAACATAACCTATCCTATTTATGATGATAGGCCTTATGCGAGTATCGCAACTTTTAGTACATCCACCACAAGCATAGATAGTGGGAAAACGAAAGCATTAACAACTGAATTTGCCATAGGTGCTTTTGGTTGGAATTGGGGAGAAGTAAGTCAGGCATATATTCACAGTCTAAAAAGAGAGTGTGACACTTGTCGCCCATACGATCCTGTGGGATGGGATAACCAAATTTCAAATGGCGGAGAATTTGTATTTCAATATAATGTTTCTTCTAAAAATTTACTTTGTACTGGTCTTTTTGCTTATGGACGACAAGTTTCCAAGTTTAAATTGTTTGATGTCTTTGTGAGCCGTGATTTATATTTAGGGCATTACACTGCAGTCGGTGCTTCAATTACTGGAAGAGTCGGAGTTATTCGGTCGAATTGGGGGCTATTCTCTTCTAGTCCGTTTGGAGCTGATGCCGAAGCACTAGGAAAATTAAACCAAGGGAAACGAAATTTTGAATTGTACTTATTTAGTACTCTGCGACCGAAACTTATTGCCTATAATGCCGCTTTGCAAGGACTAACACAAACATCTGTTCATGTTTTTAATTCTTCACAAATTAATCACTTTGCTGTTCAATTTGAAGGGGGGATTGGTTTGACCTGTTTTCATGTGATGTCTGTGAATTTGGTTTATGCTCATAGAACCCCTGAGTTTAAAGGCCCGAAAGGTTTAAGTCATGATTGGCTGGGAATTTATTTAGTTTTTCATTCTCCTTTTTATTAAAATAAACGAAGAGATAAAGATCTAGACCATCTTTATTAATTTCCATTCGGAGTAAGCCCAAAATCCATAAAGAGTAGGCAAAAAAATTAATTTATGAAAAGATGAAATCGAAACTGATGCTCTTTAATTTATGCATTGTATTTTTTTTACACGCATTCTTTATGACCAACAAATTGAAAGCGCAAAATGGTGTTATTCCTAAATATAAAGAAGGGACTCTTTTCCGTTCAAAATTTAATATGAAAAGAGCCAATGGTTATAAGCGAAAATTTATATTGCTAAGACCAGACAAGAGTTTTGTTCTTTCTCCTACAAGTTCACAATTTAAAGCAGATTTAGAGAGTAAGGTTGAAGATAAGTTTAAAACAAAAACTAAAGCTGAAAAAGCTTCCATCGTTCAACACATAATTGATTATTATGTGGAGAACAAAAGGGTATCAATAAAACCTGATATAATTATTTATGCTCGTAAAAAAAATAAAAAGGTAAAAATATATTATAATGACAATATAGGACTCACATATGCAAGGGTAAGTAGGGCTGAAACTCATATTGATGACAAAAGAAAAGAAAAACAAGATCTGATTGACGACATGACCAAGCCTAAAAAAATTCTAAAAGATTCTGAATTCAAAGCGATGGAACTAGAAGTAGAGGAGATAGATGGGGAGCTTGATATGTTATCGAAAAATCTTGATAGCTTGCAGAGCTATGGTTATTTTCTATCTCACCTTTACAGGCCCGTTTTTTTCCCTATAGCATTTCCATTTAATGGTCATTATCATTACTTACAGAAAAACTTTAATGAGTTCTACTATTCAAAAAATAAGGGATTTAGTCTTTTAACTGGGTTGGACGCAACTTTTGCAAAAGGGGTTACAAACATTAATACCGAGTTAGTAAGTGGTTTTTTTGGAATAATGCGAGTTAGCCTTACTGGAAATGCCAATTTGGCTGGCAATCTTTCTGCTGTAGATTCTGTAAAGCATGAAGAATTAGAGCAAGCGGCAGAATATCAAAAAATATTCTCCAACGGAGGACAAATTAGCCTAAATCTTTCCGCTCCTATTTTTATTGCTCACTCTTCTGCCGAAGATTTCCATACTACATTTTCTTTGTTTACTAAATCGGCTACAGATATATTTGCGAATGGGGCTGTAGATACCGTTGGGAAGTTTGTGAATCAGGTCGGAGGAAATTTATACATTGATTTCTTGACTAGCAATCAAGCGATAGGAATTTCTGCTGAACTCCCATTTGCATATGTTAGAGGAAACAATGCTTTTTCTGATGCCGTGGGACTAACCGACTACTCATTGTTGCAATGCTCAGTTGGAATTATGATAAATGGAAAATTTAAAATTAAGATGACGGGGCCATTATGGAGTTCACAAGCAAAATTAATGAGCCTTCCTTGGACAATTGGTTTTCAGTTATCTCCATAGAGATTGCTCGTTTTTTATTTTTGGTACAATTTATACAAGGAGTTGCATTTGTTTGTAAAAATAAATGAGGGGTGGCACAATTTCGATTCTGTAGAGCATAAAAATACTATATTTACTTGTAGTATATGCTCCAATCTCCATTCATACCAAATCAACTCTACAATAGACGCAATGATATTCATGCGTTATATGGCGGTAATTGGCAGAGTGGAATATGCCCTTCAACCAGTTTTCCTTTTATTTTTATTTTTTCGGGAAAAACAGGTAAGCAACATGGATATAGAGATGGTTGGGATAACCCCAATGTGTTTTCTTATACAGGTGAAGGGCAGGCTGGAGACATGAGTTTTACTAAAGGAAATTTAGCATTAAGAGATCATGTAAAAAATGGTAAAAGAGTTTTTCTATTTGAATCAGAAGGAAAAGGTTTTGTAAAATTTGCATCTGAAGTTGAATTTAATGATGTGGATTTTTTTAAAACACATGATACAAATGGAAAAGATAGGGAAGCAATTCGTTTTTTCTTTAAAAGAGTAGGAGTGCAAGTTCCTAAAATCCCAACCTTATTTGGTGAACCTATAAAAATTGCTTCAGACCTTCACCTACCTTATGATATACCAGTTGTAACAGAACGAATAGGTTTGGTAACTTCAAGAGTTGGTCAAGGCGCATATCGTAAAAGCATCATTCATAGATGGCAATACCAATGTGCCGTTACTGGTTTTGATAGGTTGAATGTATTAATTGCTTCCCATATTGTTCCATGGAAAGATGCTTCCGATAATGAACGTCTGGATGTAAATAATGGAATTTTACTTTCACCTACTTATGATGCACTGTTTGACAAGCATTTAATAAGTTTTGAGAATAATGGAAAGATTATGCTTTCTAATGCAATTGAAGAACAAGCATATAAAAAGATTGGCGTTTCTAGCACGGATAAAATCAAAAGCTTAAGCGAATTTAACATAAGCTATTTGGAAAAACATAGAAGTTTAATTATTTAGATATTCCCCCATGAAAAACCTCATCTTCCTCTCAACCCTTATTTTAATTACAGCATGCTCAACCCCATCAATAGAAAAGGACGGTGGAACACGCATCACCTTAGAGGCTTCTGTTGCGGATTTGCTAAAGGAATCGATGAAAGCTGACGACAGCCTTGCGAATGTTTTTGTTTATGAAACCCAAAAAGACTTTTCCGCCCAAGAAAAATCATTTATCGACTTGTATTTTACTAAGCTTGAACAAGCAAGTGGAAGCATTCCAGCCGGGAAACATTTTGATGTGGCGGGTTTGAGTCCAACAGCTAATGCAACTGCCTGTAAAGCATATTTTGAAAAGAGCTTGACTGAAAAGATGGATGCGAATGTCATCATTCTTGCAAAACGTATTGATGAGTTTGGTGTGGCAGGAGCAAAGGTGAGTAAAGGAGCAAAGCCGGAGCAATTACTTGTAGAAGTTCCTGGCAAAGTAAATGCACAACGGTTGCGACAATTGTTGCAAAGCACGGCTAAATTAGAATTTTGGGAAACCTATGAAAATGAAAAAATGTATGAGCAGTTTGCTAAGTTAAATACCATACTAGCAAGCGGAAATAAATTAAACTCTCCGGATACTGTTGTTGCTGAAGAGGTAAAAGCAAAATCTGGAACATCTTTAAACGAACAATTAGACGCAATAAAATCAGAAAAAGAAATACAAGAAGAGGCGAT
>JAHEYB010000023.1:10044-44934 GCA_023251805.1 Bacteroidota bacterium
GCTAAGGCAGAAAACCCTGTTTTTGTTTTATTAACTCCGGCAATTGTATACGATGGTTCTGGGCATCCTTCCGGCTTAGCCAAAGGTCCTGTTGTTGGCTATTCAAAAATTTCTGACACCGCAAAAATAAATTCAATGCTAAATTCCAAAAATGCAAAATCGGTATTTGGGCGCTATACTAAATTTTTATGGACTTTCAAGCCAATGGACGCAGAACAAAAAATAGTGCAGTTAATTGCCATTCGTACATCTCGTGATGGAAGCACATCCCTTTCCGGCAATATCATCACAGATGCTAGGAAAATGTTTGACAACTCTGGGATGGGACAAGTATCCATGACCATGACAAAAGAAGCGGGTTTTGATTGGCAAAAAATGACCAAAAATAATATTGGAAATGCAATAGCTATTGTGGTGGATGATTTGGTGTATTCTTATCCAGTTGTGATGAGCGAAATCCCCGGAGGTGTTTCTTCTATTTCAGGGAATTTTACTATGGAAGAGTTGGACGACCTTGTGAATATTATGAAAGCAGGTTATTTGCCTATTTCATTGCACATCATTCAAGAAGATGTTGTGCCACCTCTAGGAAAATAAATTACCTCCTAAATCTATATTCCGCCAATCGTTTGTCGCCTTTTTACCTAGGTGACAAAATCCTTCTTGTTTTTCTAATAAATAGTACTATATTTATTATGAAAAATAAAACCAAATCATGACACAAATCCCTAGCTCCGAAACACACGAAGGAAAACAAAGAAACCTTTTGGCCCTATTAGTTTATTTTTTAATAGCAATAGGAATAGCCACCTACATAGCTTTTAAAGACTGTTTTCCTATAACATTTTTTCAAGATTTATTATTGGACAGCGATAATATGTATCCGGTAAAGGCGGTATTTATGTTAAATTTTGCTGCCATAGCACTTGTGCTGTTTCCCTTGTATTGGGTAGCAAAAAAAATGATTGGGAAAAAGAATCAAGCGGAAGCCCTTTCAATGCCATTGGATACAAATTCAAACAAAAAAGAATTTTCATTTACCTATTCTGCAGCGGTATGTTCTGTTATTATGGATGGAATGTATGTGCAAATAAAAATGGGTTTTGTGAAAAGAGTTTTCTTGGCGTCAAAGCTGCGTAATTATTATTTGGTGAGTAAAAGTACTTATCAAACACTATACATTTCCTATGAAGATGAAACTGGTAAAGTAAAAAAGTGTCCAATGAACTCCAATGCTGGTGACGCTGAAATGGCTTCCTTAATGGAAGAATTGAAAGCACGTTTCCCTGATAAATCCTTAAATCATTTATCACAAGCAGAAGCCTTTAAAACAATGAAGGTGATGAATCCGGCTTTGTTGGCGGTAATTGTTTTAATAGCTATTTTAGGTATTACTGCGCTTGTTATTTATTTTGCTGTGAGGTAAATTAAAATTCCAATCCATGAAAAAAACGCTACTCATCTTTATTATGCTGTGCTTGAGCTTGCAATATGCAAATTCGCAATCATCCACTCAATCTGCAACCTTTGGTACAACATCTCCTTCATCAGCCTGTTTATCTTGTCCTGGCTCTATTTGGAACAATGAAATGAATGTTGCAGCTGCAGATGGAATTCCTTCTGATATTGGTTTGATGCAAAACGGTTTTTGTTTTCAATCTACTTGTTATTATTCAAGATTTTTAGAAAGCAGTCAGTTTGGTTTTGCTATTCCCGGCACAGCTACAATTGTAGGAATAGAAGTAAGCATTTTAAGAAATTCACCTGGCGTAAATATTATTAAAGATACAGTGGTGCAATTACTGAGAAATGGTGTTACAGCTAGTTCTAATTATATGGCATCAGTATATTGGCCATTGGCATATACCACACAAGTGTATGGTGGACCAACAGATTTGTGGGGCTTGGCTTGGACACCCGGAGCAATAAATAATCCAGCAACAGCGGTAGATTTGAAAATATACAACCAAAGCGCATCTTCACAGTCGGGCATAAATGTGGACCATGTAACAATGACCGTTTATTATTCAACAGCAACTGGAGTGCTTGAGTCACAAACTTCTTCGCCATTTTCTTTTTATGCAAATCAAACTGCAACAAACGAATTGACTATTTTATTTACCACTTCAAAAAGTTCTCAAGAAAAAATAAGCTTGTACGACCTCAATGGAAAAAATGTGTATTCAAAAGAGTTGGGAGGACTCAATGAAGGGCAACATACGGAAGTAATATCGACAGCAAATTTAAGTAAAGGAACTTATTTGATAGTGCTGCAGAGTACTGAAGGTGTAAGAACTAAGAAGGTTATTTTAGAGTAAACAAAAATGAAATCGATACAATCAATTTAGCTTACGTTTTTTTATGCTTGCTAAAAATATTCTTCGTCTATTTTATAACTAGAAACGACAATTACAGGTACTTCATTCACTTTATAAGTATAATAATAAATACCATTTTTGGTAAATGTAGTTACCTCTGTTTTGTATTTTTTACTTTGAATGCTGGCAGTTTTATTTAAAACAGAAAGCATTTGATTATAGATTTCGCCATAATTTTTTGTATAGTCGTGTTTGTTTCCTTTTTTGAAAGTAATCTCTACTACTTTTTTTGTGCCATTAATAATCGATAAAATATCAATTTCGGCATTGCCCAATTCGCGCTCCTTTTCATTGCAATAAAACGTGGCGCCTTCCATTAATTTATTACTTGCATTTTTTACTGCTTCTTCCAGCACATAATATTTTTTCTTCGTCATATCTTCAGTAAAAGCAGCCCTTTCAAAAGTGGTACAGCTTTTAATAAAGGTGAATGGAATTGTTTGTGAAACGATTTTGTTAGCAGTGAAAATTGTAAGAAGTGCGATAAAGGAGATTTTTGTTTTCATAAAGGTTCAATTTTTTATTTTTTAATATGTAATTTACTTGCCGATACAAAACCTGCTAAAAATATTCGTTAAAAGGTCATCACTAGAAATCTCACCTGTGATTGTTCCTAAATAATGCAAGGCTTGACGAATATCCATTGCTAAAAAATCTCCTGTTACATTATGATTTAATCCGTCAAGTACTTTTATCAAAGCAACATTGGTGTGGCGCAAAGCCTCTACATGTCTAGCATTGGTAACAATGGTTTCGGTAACATTAATGGTCCTGTTGTCGAACAAGGTAACCATATAATTTTTGAAATCGTCAATGCCAATTTTTTCTTTTGCCGAAATAAAAAGCATGTCTTTAAATTCAGAAAATTCTTTTTTGGTGTATTCAATATCTTCCTTATCAATTTTATTTGCTACCAATACCAATTGAGAGTTATGTAAATGAGGGGTAATATCATCTACAATTAATTTTAATTCAGCAGAAGTTATTTCGTGCGCATCAAATAAATAAATAGCAATGGAAGAAAGTTTAATTTGTTCGTATGTTTTTTCTACGCCCATACTTTCAATAATATCGTTTGTTTCACGAATTCCTGCAGTATCAATAAAACGAAATTGAACACCATCAATATTCATTTCATCTTCAATCACATCACGAGTGGTGCCGGGAATGTCGGAAACTATTGCCCGCTCTTCATCCAACAAGGCATTTAACAAAGTAGATTTTCCCGCATTGGGTTTTCCAACAATAGCAACAGGAATACCATTTTTAATTACGTTTCCAACTTCAAAGGAATCGATCAAGCGCTGTACAATGCGTTGTATGGTATTTACCAATGTTTTCAAATCACTCCTATCCGCGAACTCTACATCCTCTTCAGCAAAATCCAATTCCAATTCAATTAAAGAAGCAAAGTCGATTAAGTTTTGTCGCAACGTTTTTATCTGATTTGAAAATCCTCCACGCATTTGTTGCATTGCCACTTGATGTGAAGCGGAAGATTTAGAAGAAATTAAATCGGCCACCGCTTCGGCTTGCGATAAATCTAGTTTTCCATTTAAAAAAGCACGCAAAGTAAATTCACCTGGGCTAGCAAGTCGCGCTCCTTTTTTTATAAAAAGTTGAATAAGATGTTGCTGAATAAATTGGGAACCGTGACAGGATATTTCAATCGTATTTTCACCGGTATAAGAGTGAGGATTTTTGAACAAACTAATTAATACCTCATCTATAATTGTATCGCCCTCATAAATTACCCCAAAATGAATGGTGTGGGAATCTTTAGTGCTCAATTCAATTTTACGCAAACTTTTACTTGCAAACACACTTTCACATATGTCAATGGCTTTCTCACCCGATAATCGGATAATCCCAATGGCGCCAATTCCTTGCGGAGTAGCGAGGGCTACGATTGTGTCAGAGTGAAGGGTTTTAAGGTTCAAACGTTTTAAAGTTGAAAAGTTCTGTGTTTCTAGGATTAAAGATAATAATTAAAGGCTTTTTAATAACACAATTTGAAATTATGCGTCTTTTTTAGACTTTTTAAATCATAAAGGCTAATAAAACAGCACTTTAGCCCCAAAATAGTTTTTCAACTTTTCAACCTTAGAACTTTCCAACTTTTTAACTTTCTTACTTCAATCTTTCAACTTATTTATCTACTTTAGCACTCACAAAAAATTCTACAAATCAACAATTCTACAAATCAACAATTTTAAAAATGAGTGTATTAGTAAACAAACAATCAAGAATAATTGTACAAGGATTTACTGGGACTGAAGGAACATTCCATGCAGGACAAATGATTGAGTATGGTACCAATGTCGTAGGAGGAGTTACTCCGGGAAAAGGCGGAAGCACACATTTGGAAAAACCAGTGTTTAATACAGTAAAAGAGGCAGTTGATAAAGCCGGAGCAGATGTTTCTATCATATTTGTGCCACCAGCTTTTGCTGCAGATGCCATTATGGAAGCCGCAGAAGCGGGAATAAAAGTTATTATTTGTATTACCGAAGGAATTCCTGTAAAGGATATGATTGCTGTAAAAGAATATTTGAAAAATAAAGAATGTCGTTTAATCGGACCAAATTGTCCGGGTGTTATTTCTGCAGAAGAAGCCAAAGTAGGCATTATGCCAGGCTTTGTATTTAAAAAAGGAACAGTAGGAATTGTTTCTAAGTCAGGAACATTAACCTATGAAGCGTCTGACCAAACAGTAAAAGCAGGACTTGGAGTAACTACAGCCATTGGTATTGGTGGCGACCCAATTATTGGAACCACTACGAAACAAGCAGTAGAATTATTAATGAATGATGTGGAAACTCATGGAATCATTATGATTGGAGAAATTGGTGGAAACTTGGAAGCAGATGCTGCACGTTGGATTAAAGCGGATGGAAATCGTAAACCAGTTGTGGGGTTCATTGCCGGGGAAACAGCACCAAAGGGTAGAACAATGGGCCATGCTGGAGCAATTGTAGGTGGAGCAGATGATACAGCAGAAGCCAAAAAGAAAATTATGAGAGAGTGTGGAATCATTGTTGTTGATTCACCTGCTGATATCGGCAAAGCAATGGCGAAAGCTTTAGCAGATGATGTTAGAAAAGAAAGTCCGCATCATCATGCGAACAGAGTTGATTAGGAAAATGGTTAAATAAGGTAAATGGGGGATTTGTGGAATAGGATAATAGAATTATAACAAAAACTCCCCCGATTATTCGGAGGAGTTTTTTTATGTCTTAATATTATCTCGAAACATGTGCTGTTTTTTTGTCATTTCGAGCTTGTCGAGAAATTATTTATCCTTCTTCTTTTCCCCAAAGGTGTAAACAACACCCAGCATTAATCCGGCAGTAGCACCGGTAGTTTTAGCCGGACCATCTTTGTACACAAATGGATTTACAAATTCTCTTCCCAAAGCATCCACACCTTTAATGTCTGAAAAGGCATATTGTAATCGCAATCCACCTAATACAGAGAAACGAGATTTTGCAACTGGGATTTTAAATCCAAATCCCAGTACAGCTGAAAAATAGGTTTTAGCAAAACTGCTAGTCATCACCGTATCAATTTGTACAGCATCGGCCGTATAATGGTAATCAGCCTCCGAAATAATGTTGTATTGCGGACCAACTTCTAAATACCCGCCAATTTCACTTTTTAGCTTAAAGAAAACCGGAATTTGAGTTACTTTTAAATTTACGTTAGAGCTATAATTAGTAGTACTAATCACATTTCCCGAAGCATCTTTTGTAATAAATGAACCGGCATAAGACCCGCGGTGATTTCCCATTAAGCCCTCCACGCCAAAACCTACATTTCCAAAATACATTGAAACACCTAGCCCATAATTAAAACTCCACCCAGCCGAATAGTCTTGATCACCACCGGCATCGGAAATATTATTATTGAACAAAAAAGTACAATTGGCAGAACCTTTACCATGAATTTCTATGGTGTTCTTTTTATCATCATCTGGTGAATATGCAAAGGATGCAGAAGCAACCAAGCACAAAGTAGAAAACAAAATTAATTTTTTCATAGCCTTTTTGTTTGAGAGATTATTATTTCAAATGTACTAAATATTTATAAAAATTACAATCAGCCTTCGCTAATCTTCTTAAAAAATCCTTCCCAAACTGCACTTTTTCATTTATCTTTGAAATTGCAAGTTTGTCATTTCGAACTTGTCGAGAAATATGAAATTATTAGAAGGAAAAGTTGCCCTGATCACCGGAGCCTCACGTGGCATAGGTAGAGGTATAGCGCTTAAATTTGCAGAACATGGTGCAAACATTGCATTTACCTATTTGTCTTCTGTAGAAAAAGGAGAGGCTTTGGCGAAAGAACTGGAAGCATTTGGAATAAAAGCAAAAGGTTATCGCTCTGATGCCGCTGATTTTAAAGCTTCTGAAGAATTGGTAAATAGTGTTGTAACCGATTTCGGAACAGTGGATGTATTGGTCAACAATGCCGGTATCACCCGTGATACCTTGTTGATGCGTATGAGTGAGCAACAATGGGATGAAGTAATGAATGCCAATTTAAAATCTGTTTTCAATTTAACAAAAGCAGTTCAAAAACCAATGCTGAAACAACGCAAAGGTTCTATTATCAATATGAGCTCGGTAGTTGGTATAAAAGGAAATGCAGGGCAAGCCAACTACGCTGCTTCAAAAGCCGGAATCATTGGATTCACAAAATCAGTGGCTCTGGAATTGGGTTCCAGAAATATTCGTAGCAATGCCATTGCACCTGGATTTATAGAAACCGAAATGACCGATGCGCTCGACCCAAAAGTTGTTGCAGGTTGGAGAGATGCCATTCCTTTAAAACGTGGCGGAACCTCTGAAGATGTTGCAAATACTACTGTTTTTCTTGCTTCCGATATGAGTGCTTACATAACCGGACAAGTAATTAGTGTTTGTGGTGGAATGCTTACATAAAACGGAACGTGGACCTGCCTGTCGGCAGACAAGTGTCGCTGAAAAAGCGGAGACTCGCAGATTTTTTTATTATGTATAACAATAATTGATTTTTTTTATCCGTTTTTAATCTTTGTTTTCCGCGCAATCAGCGTTCCTATAAGATGAATATCATTTTCGAAGCTCCTTCCTGGTTTTTATTCTTTTGCATCTTAGCTGGGGCATTGTATTCGTTTGTGCTGTATCGTAAAGACAAAAAATTCAACGACATTTCTATTTGGATCATTCGTTTAATGGCTGTTTTTCGTTTTTTAGTCGTTACTATTTTATGCATCTTATTATTATCTCCTCTTTTAAAAACGGTTAATCGTTCAACAGAAAAACCCGTAGTTATTATCGCCCAGGATAATTCAGAATCATTGGTTGTCACTAAAGATTCTAATTTTTATAAAAAGGAATACAAACAAAATCTTCAAAAGTTAATAGAGATATTGAGCGAGAAATACGATGTTAGAACTTATTCCTTTGCAGATAAAATAAAAGAAATAAGCACTATCGATTCTGTATCATTTAATGAAAAGCAGACAGATATGTCGGCTTTGTTTGATGAAATTGATACCCGTTACAGCAATAGAAACTTAGGAGCAATTATTTTAGCAAGCGATGGTTTATATAACAAAGGCGCAAATCCTTTATATACTTCCGACAAAATAAAAATTCCAATTTATGCCATTGCACTTGGTGATACTACTATTAAAAAAGATGCTATTCTAACAAAAGTGGACCATAACAGGTTGGCTTATTTAGGCAACGAATTTCCAATGGAAGTGGTAGTAAATGCAAAACAACTAAAAGGCAAGACCTCTGTACTTACTATTTCTAAAGGTGCCGCCACACTTTTTTCTCAAACTGTTAATTTTAATTCAAACGCATATATTGTTACCATTCCTGTTTTACTTCAAGCAAAAGAAGTTGGTTTACAACATTATAAAGTGCATTTATCTTCCGTTGAAGATGAAATGACCTTGGCAAATAATTTTCGTGATGTATTTATTGATGTGCTGGACGCCAGACAAAAAGTATTGATTTTATCCGATGCTCCTCATCCCGATATAGCTGCGATAAAATTATCTATTGAATCGAACCAAAACTACGAAGTGGAAAGTTATACCTTGGACGATTTTGATAAACCACTGAAAAAATACAACCTTGTAATATTGCATTCATTACCAAGCGCAAGAAATGCCGTATCTAAAATACTCACCGAACTAAATGCTTCTGATGTGCCTGTTTGGTCGTTCTCCGGAGCCAATTCCATGTTGCGAAGCGATTTGTCAATTATCTCTAAAGCTGTTAAAACAAACGAAGTAGAACCTGTGCTCGAAGAAAATTTTCCTCTTTTTACTATCAGCGATGAGTTAAGAAATGGCATAAAAGATTTTCCTGCTGTAGCTTGTCCTTTTGGAACCTATCAAACCGATAACAACAGCAATGCTTTGTTTTATCAGCGAATTGGAATTGTGGATACAAAAACTCCTTTGATGATTTTTACTACCAACTCCGAAATAAAGACTGCTGTTTTTACAGGTGAAGGAATTTGGCGTTGGCGACTACAAGATTTTGCAGCGCATGGCAATCATTTGTTATTTGATGAGTTTGTTTCGAAGACGGTTCAATATTTATCTGTTAAAGTTGATAAAAGCTTCTTTAAAGTACTCGGTAAAAATAATTTTTATGAAAATGAAGCTATTGAACTTGAAGCAGAAGTATACAATCAAAGTTATGAGCTGATTAACGAACCGGAAGTGAATGTTGTCATTTCTAATTCTGATAATAAAAAATTCAATTACTCTTTCAGCAAAACTTCCAATGCCTATCGTTTAAATGCAGGGATGATGCCGGTTGGTGAATACAAGTACGATGCAAAAGTAAAAGTGGGAGAAAAAGTGTATTCGCAACACGGGGAATTTAGTATCTCAGCACTCCAAGTAGAACTAACCAATACCGTTGCCGACCATCAATTATTATATAGTTTAGCAAAAAAACACGATGGCGATTTGATTTATCCTGGAAAATTGGGTGTGTTGGCCGACCTATTAAACAAACGCGAAGACATTAAAACAGTTTCCTACTCCGAAAAAAAACTGAGGGAGGTAATCAATTTGAAAGGAATTTTCTTTTTAATTTTAATTCTGTTGAGCTTCGAATGGTTCATGCGTAAACGAAATGGAGCTTATTAGTATTGAGTGTTATTATTAATCGTCATTGGCGAGCGAAGTGTGGCAATCTCATGAAAAAACAATACAGCAAATATTCTTTATTCTTCATCTTTACTTTCATCATTACTATTTTCTTCTCTTTCAATATCTGGAAAAAAAATAGAATTATTGTGGATGCTCCCAGCTACTACACGTATTTGCCGGCTCTCCTTATTCACCACGATTTACAGCTGAATTACATAGATGCTAATCCTGCTTATTATCGAGATAAAGTTTGGTACTACACAATAGAAAATAACAGAAAGCTTATCAAACATCCGATGGGAATAAGTGTGGCGCTTTCTCCATTTTTTGTACTCGGACATTTAGTTGCTAAAATGACCGGCAACGCTCAGGATGGTTATTCTATGCCTTATCAGAATTGTATGAGCATTGGTGTGCTTTTTTATTTATTCATAGGGCTGTATTATCTGAGAAAAATTTTGCTTTCGTATTTTTCTGAAAAAATTACTGCTCTTACTTTAATTGTAATTGTGCTTGGAACAAATTTGCTATGGTATGCTACTTTCGAAGGATTGATGCCGCATGCGATTACATTCTCAGTTTGGTGTTTAGCTCTGTACACTTTTTTCCAGTGGCTGAAAACAGGAGAGCGTAAATTCATTCTTTTTTTTTCAACCCTCTTTGGTTTAATTGTTTTGATTCGACCACTCAGTATTGTTACTATACTTTATTTTATCATCATTGGAATCTATTCGAAAGGTAGCATCAAATCATTTTTACATTTTTTAAAACCGAATTTAAAGAATGTAATTGTTGGAAGTATCATCGCTTTTTGTATTGCTTTTCTTCAATTAGTGTATTGGAAGTATGCCACAGGCCATTGGCTATATGATGTTTATCGCGATGAACATTTTGTTTTTGACAGTCCACAAGTACTTCCATTCCTATTCAGTTTCCGTAAAGGAGTTTTTATTTACACGCCTATTTTGATTTTCGCTTTGTTTGGAATGAAAACATTTTATAAAACCAATAAAGGGATTTTTTGGTCGACACTTATTTTGATGTGTCTCACTGTTTATTTACTTTCATCATGGTGGGCTTGGAGTTATGGAATTTGTTGGGGAATGCGACCAATGATTGATTATTATGCTTTGTTGAGTTTACCATTAGCAGCGGGATTACAACAAGTATTTGAAAAATCAAAAATACGTGCACTGATTTTCGGAAGCATTGTTTTTCTTTTGATAAGTTTAAATTTATTTCAAACCTGGCAATATAAAAATGGCTTAATTCACTATGATGATATGAGCAAAGAAGCTTATTTCAAAGGCTTCTTTCAAACAAAATATAGCATCGAGTGGTCTGACTTGTTAAAACCGTATGATTGGGAAAGAAGAATACATCATTTGCCCCCAATTGACTATTCGTTTGAATTTCTTAAAGAAACAAAAGAGGAGGTTTATTTAAGAGCTATGAATAAAATGTATGTATTTGTGAATTCAAAAGCACAAAATGCAATGGCAGCTTTATCTCAGGGAAACGAGGCAAATGAAGAATTTTTTTTCAAGCATTTGGGAGATAATAAATTTGTTATTCATTCGAAAGAAGGATTATTTTGGTCGCTAAAACCTGCCTACGAAAATGCAATTACAGCCTCCGAAATAAGCACTGGTCTAACCGAAATCTTTACTTTTGAATACTTGGATAAAAATGATAATAAGATTGCAATTAAAGCATCTAACGGAAAATACATTTCGATTGGAACAAAATGGCCATATATTTTGAAAGCTGATGCCGATAAAATTGGTAAAAATGAAACATTCCGCTATTTTGTCTGGGGAAAATGATGCACAACGATAAAAAAACATATTTTAATTCCATTGCTCCAAAGCGTATCAAACAAAGAAGAGCAAAGCGTTACTATTGGAACGATATTACTAAATATTGCAACTACTTTATTCACGAAGAAAGTTCCGTTTTAGAAATTGGCTGTGGAACAGGAGAATTACTCAACGAATTAAAAGCAAAGCATAAAGTCGGAATCGATTTCAGCGAAGAAATGATTGTTCAAGCTAAAATGCAATTTCCGGAGCTGGATGTTAGAGTGATGGATGCCGAAAATTTAAATTTGAATGAACAATTTGATGTTATTATTCTTTCCAATTTAATTGGATATTTAGATGATATCCAAAAAGTACTTACTCAATTAAAATCGGTTTCACATTCAAATACAAAAATTATTATTTCCTATTATAGTTTTATTTGGGAACCTGTTTTAAAATTTGGAGAATTTATTGGATATAAAACGAAAACACCAAATCAAAACTGGCTGAGCTTAGCTGAAATTAACAATATCCTATATCTATCGGGCTTTCATGTATACCGCAACTCACGTAGAATGATTTTTCCGATTTATATTCCTTTGATTTCTGAATTTATGAATGGCTTCTTGGCAAAAATGCCCTTTTTTCGTTTGTTTAGCATAAATAATTTTTCGTTTGCAAAAAATATTCAGCCGGAGAGAATAGAAGTAATAGAAAAAAAATATTCCGTCTCCGTAATTATCCCTGCTCGTAACGAAAGCGGAAATATTGAAAATGCACTGGTGAGAATGCCTGTATTGGGGAATTCTACTGAGCTTATTTTTGTCGAGAGCAATTCTACCGATGATACCTGGAAAAAAATTCAAGAGCTGAAAATAAAATTTGATGCAACTCATAACATTCAATGTTTTAAGATTTCTGAAAATGGTAAAAATGCTGCTGTTCGTAAAGGATTTGAAATGGCTAGAGGAGAAGTGTTGATGATTTTGGATGCCGACTTAACTGTTGCTCCCGAAGACCTTACAAAATTCTATGAAGCCATCGCTTCGGGCAAAGGAGATTTTATTAATGGCTCTCGTTTGGTGTATCCGATGGAAAAAGAAGCAATGCGCTTTTTAAATCGTGTTGGTAATAAATTTTTTAGCAATACATTTTCTTGGTTGCTCGACCAACGTTTTAAAGATACTTTGTGTGGCACAAAAGTGATGTTTAAAAAAGATTATCGGAAATTAATTATCAATCGTAAATTTTTTGGCGACTTTGACCCCTTCGGAGATTTTGATTTATTATTCGGAGCACATAAATTAAATTTATGCATTATTGAACTTCCAGTTCGATACCACGAACGAACTTATGGAAGAACCAATATTTCTCGTTTTAAACATGGCTTTATTCTCCTTAAAATGTGCTTTTTTGCTGCCCGTAAAATCAAGTTTATTTAACACCTACGTTTTTAGGACAAATCCCCCTCTTTGAAAAGATGGGTTGGGGAATACGATTGTTTTCAATCAATTGCTTGTTAGGACAAATTCCCCCTTTGAAAAAGGGGGTTAGGTCCGAAGGACTCCTATGGAGGGGATTTTACGATATTAATACCCATGCTCTTCTCATATTCAGAGGTTTTGTCTTCATTATAACTATATTCGTCTAAATTTAACATTCAGATTATTTGTTTAGATAAATTAATTACTTATTTTTATAGAATACATAAAACAAATACTTATGGTAACAACCGCCATTCAACCAATTAAAGTTCAAAAATCGAGTAACCCTCGAATTAAAGATCTTGATTATAACAACATCACGTTTGGGAAATTATTTTCAGACCATATGTTTTATGCCGATTTTAAAAATGGTGAATGGGGTGATGCACAAATTGTTCCTTATGGACCAATTCCTATGAGTCCCGCTACATCAGCCTTGCATTACGGACAGGCAATTTTTGAAGGGATGAAAGCCTACAAAAATGATAAAGGGGAAGTATTTTTGTTTCGCCCTTTAGATAACCACAAACGAATAAATATTTCTGCTGAACGTATGGCAATGGCTACTATTTCTCAAGAATTATTTATGGCAGGATTAACGTCTTTGGTAAATTTAGACAGAGACTGGGTGCCTGATACCGATGGTTCTTCCTTGTATATTCGCCCGTTTATTGTTGGTACCGATGAGTTCATTGGTGTGAAACCATCAGATAATTATCGTTTTTACATTATTACTTCGCCTGCCGGAAGATATTACAATGAACCCGTAAAAGTATTGGTAGAAACAAATTATATCAGAGCCGTGGAAGGTGGAGTAGGTTATGTTAAAGCTTCCGGAAATTATGGTCGCTCTTTATTCCCCGCTAAGTTGGCGCAACAAAGAGGATACCATCAAATTATATGGACAGATGCACGCAATCATCGTTATCTGGAAGAGTCGGGGACAATGAATTTAATGTTTGTGATTGACGATGTGTTAATTACTCCTCCCTTGGGTGATACTATTTTGGCTGGAATTACACGTGATAGTGTTTTAACCTTGGCGAAAGATTGGAAGATGAAAGTTCAGGAACGTAAAATAAGCATTGATGAAGTGTTGGATGCTCACAAAGCTGGAACCTTGGAAGATGCTTTCGGAACAGGAACTGCAGCAACTATCGCTCAAATTGCACAAATAGGTTTCGAAGGAAAAGATTATATCCTGCCTCCTGCAGAAGGTCGTATTTTTTCGAATCGTGTTGCTAAAGAATTAGATAATATACGTAAAGGAAAAGTTGCTGATATCCATAACTGGATGTATAAAGTAGGATAAATTTTCTTTCTAACAAAGATTAAGCTCAGGGGAATTTTGTTCGGAATTTTTTTATGAGCATTATCGAATTTCAAATTTCAGATTTCAAATTCGTTTGAAAGGATAACATAGCTTAGTAATAGTTATAGCTTTTTATAATAAGTATTGTCGAATAAGGATTAACTGAATTCGTATTGAAATAATCTGAAATTTGAAATCTGAAATCTGAAATTTTCCAAGGATAACTATTCTAGAAAACTGAAAGCTAAACGTAGCAATTACTTTCGTAATCGTTTCAAAATACCACCCAACAAGGATTTCCTCCCCAGTATCCCTTTCCATCCTTCTCTTACTAAAATAAATCCTGCTACACTAATTAATACAAAAGGAAAAGGCCAATAATGTTCTAGTGTTCCAAAAATGGTAACTCCAATAATACCCAAACCCAAACTCATTCCACTCGCAAAAAATAAATTATACAAAACAGGGGATTGTTTATAATAATCTTCTTCTGTTTTTTCTTTGTAGGCATATTGAGAAAAACTATTCCAGTCGTAATTGAAATTTGCATTTGTAGGATTGCTAAACGAATCATTCTTTAAAGAAGAACCATAATACTGTCGTTTTTTCTCAGCATTTATTTTTTCTGCATCAATGTAGTTCAATTTCACATCGTGTAGATATCTTTTTTGTTCATCACACAGAACATCGTAAGCTTCACTCACCACAGCAAAAACTTCATTCGCTTTAGGAGAGTTGTTTACATCGGGATGCACCAATTTGGCTTTTAATCGATATGCTTTTTTGATATCGTCCAAGCTGGCTGTTCGCGGAATATCTAATATTTTGTAATAGTCGTAAAGCATTGATGCTAATTTATGGAAAATAATCGGTGAAAACGTCTATTAGTTAAAAAGGAGGTATTTATGCGTTATGTCATACTTTTTTCAATAGCTATTTTCTCATCCACTCTTATCAATGCCCAAACCATCTACGATTTAAAGGAAGTTTCGGTTTCCAACAAAAGAATTGTTGATACCGTATTTGGAACCTGGAAATACAGTGTGGCCGATTATGAGTTTATGGATGATAAATTAGTAGTTCTAACATTTAAAAAAAGTTTAGAACACCCTTCCATTCATTTAATTGATGCCAATCAAAAAGTGCTTTCTTCATATGATTTACCCGATGAAGCACAAAAATTATATAAAGATTATATGGGATTTGTGAATGTTATTTGTGCCAACCACATTTATCGAATTACCATTGAAGAAGATGTATTACACCTTGCTTCATTACCAGTGGAAGATTACAAAAGGTTTATAATGCCTTGTGTTGATAGTGCGTACAGCTCTATCTATTTTTCCAACTATCAACACGATTATCCTGAGTTTACTTATTATGCATACAATACTTCTAACAAAAATTTCCAAGCCATTAAAAAAGTGGGTGACCCCGAAGTAATTCACGATTACAATATGGAATATTATTTTCTTCCATCAAAAGAACGTTTACAAGCCCGAAAGTTGGCCAATTATTATGGTGTTGATTTTCATAGGCTAGCTGCCGCTATGAATGGTTATACAAGTAGCATGTATTATACTCCCTTGTATTCGCCTTTATTTATTATGGAAGACACTATTTGTGTATTCGACCATAGTAGTAACGCTATATTTAAGTATGATGGTAAATTAAATCAGCTCGATTCCATTCCAATCGACTATAATCACCCAAAAAGTTGGAGGGAATGGAAAAATGAAGTAATTATTGATAAAGAGGCGAATACCGCTTATGCCTTGTACGAAAAAAATGGGTTCTGCTACCTAAAAGGCATAAATATGTACACTGGCAAGCTTATAAGCTCTTTTAAGCTAAGCAACCAAAATGTAGAAAAGATTAAAATAAAGGGAAATTACGTGTATTACATCTATCGTCCTTTTGAATCGTTGCAAGAAAAGTTTGTGTATAAAGAGTTAATAACAAATTGAGGTTTTTTTGGTTTGATTTTTGTAAATTTATGTTCGATTAAGAATACATAAAATAAAAAACAAACCCCAAATGAAATCAAAGATTCAGAAACTTGTTAACTTTTCTAATAAAAAAGAGAGCAAAACAACGATAAAAATTTTAGCAGCAGTGCTAGTAGTATTTTTTACTGCTACAGCTTTTAAATTGGTAGACTATGTTGAACTGGAAATCGGTAAAGCCATACCAAGTGCTGATGTAAAAATGATGGACATCAGCGGCAAAGAAGTGTCTTTAGCTGATGCAAAAGCAGAAAACGGATTGTTGGTCATGTTTTCTTGTAATACTTGTCCATATGTCAAATTAAGTGAATCGCGTATTAAAGAGGTATCCAAATTAGCCAAAGCCAATAAAATCGGTTTTATTTTATTGAATTCCAATGAGGCACAGCGCACCGAAGAAGATTCGTTTGATGAAATGAAAAAGTATGCAAGGGCGCAAGGATATGATTTTTATTATGTAGTGGATAAAAATTCTGCAATTGCAAATGCATTTGGTGCTAGTCGCACTCCGCATTGTTTCTTATTCGACAAAAAAGGACTGGTTTACAGAGGAGCGATTGATGATAATATCAAATCGGCAGCCGAAGCAAAAGAACATTATTTAAATGATGCAATAGTTGCTGTTGGAACTGGGAAGCCGGTAAAAACTAACTCGTCTAAATCAGTTGGTTGTTCAATTAAACGTGTTGAATAGATGTGAAGATTTGTTGATGTGAAAATGTGCAGATTGAAAAAATAAGTGTTTTTATAAAAAGCCTTTCTAGTTAACGAAAGGTTTTTTAATTCTCTAAATTGAAATCTGCACATCAAAAAATTAGCACATCAGCACATCATTTTCCTTTATAATGTTCTTCTGCAAGCAATAAGTCTATGTCTTTTATCAACTGATTCATTTCAGTTGAATCTGTCCCATCATAAAACCCTCTGATGTGTTTGCTTTTATCTATCAAAGCAAAATTTTGCGTGTGAATAAAGTCATCCGGACCGCCATTGCCTTCATCAGCATTTAGTAAATAACCCGTTCTTGCTATGTTGTAAAGTGCTTTCTTTTCCCCGGTTACAAATATCCATTGATTTATATCTGCATTGTGTTTTATGGCGTAAGCTTTTAATTGTTGCACGGTATCAATTTCAGGGTCAACGGTATGTGATAAAAACTTAACCTCCTTATTTCCTTTGAATGATGCCGCAATGCGCTCCATTTGGGTGCTCATAATCGGACAAATAGAGTGGCAGGTGGTGAAAAAAAAGTCGGTTACATAAACACATCCTTCAAAATCTTTTTCTGTCACTGTTTTGCCATCTTGATTTATAAAACTGAAATTTTGAACGGTATGGTAAATGGTATCCGATTTCCCATTTTTAGATTCAATACTTTGTTCACCAAAAATGGGTAAAAACCGAATGGGTTTTTTAGTGTCATAAATAAAAAAGGCGTAAATAAAAATGCCTGTGGCAAGAGCCAGCAAAGCAACATTAATAAATTTAGGTTTCATCATCATACTTATTCTTTTTGATCTAATTCACTTTTTAAGAATTCGAAAGTAAGTTTTTTTTCAAAAAAATGATTGAATTTTTTATTTTGATTGATTATAAGAGTAGCTGGAAGAGCACCCGACCATGCCTCAGAAATTTTAGGAATAAAATAATTTCCATTCACCTCATCCAATAAAAGTACTTCCGAATAAATTTTTTTGGCTGCTATAAAAGGGTATACTTTTGTTTTTAAATCTTCCTTAAAATCCATTGTTACCAAAAGGACTTTGACTTTTTTTGAAGAATAAATTTTTGAGATGCTATCAAAATCGGGAAGTTCTTTTACACAAGGCGAACACCAAGTAGCCCAAAAATTTACAATATAAGTTGTGTCCGAATCATTTTTTATGCGCTTTTCTAAATCTGAAATTTTTAAAATGGGCACCTTTTGGGAAAAGCCATAGAAGCTCAAAAGCAGGATTGAAAGGCAAAGTTTTAGAGCTTTTATTTTTATGGAATTCTTTGTCATAAATCACTATTTACAGGCTGTTAGCAATAAAAAGGCCAGAAAACGAATCAATTTTTACTCAAAATTGAATGCTTTCAAAGGTATTCATAATTCGGTTTGTTTAAGCTTAAAAAAAGTGTTAATCCCGAATATTTTCATAATTTTAGCCTTTGAATATTTAAAAAGTAAGAATTGGGTTCCGTAGAAGAATATGCTATAACCGCTCCAGCAATAAGTACTGCAGGTGTGTACTATTTTACCACTGATAGTGATATTAACTATGAGGTGCGTTTTGGTCGGAGGCAGGATAATATTTTACACGCAACTATTGTATTTGGGGTTACTAATGATGAATTTGAGGGGGAAGAATATACTGTTACAAATAAAGGGGAGTTGTATAGAGTGATGACTACCATCGTAAAAGTGGTGAAAATGTTTATGGCCGAGCATCCTAAAATGGTGACCTATGAATTTACCGGGTTGGCCAAAGAAACAGAAGCAGAAGACAAATTAACTTCTCGAATCAATTTATATAAACGATATTTACCACGTATTTTCGATAAGGAGTGGAGGTTTGATTACACCCGAGGCAATACCATCATCGTTACTCGCATTAAATAAAAAATCCTCCCAATATACCGGAGGATTTTTTTGTCACCTTATTCTTCTCGGAGCATAAATCTTCAAATGCTTAGGCGCTTACTTTTTATTTTCCTTTTCCAGTTTTTCTTTTTCAAACACATCAATCAAATTTCCTAATTGCTCCACATCAATTCGTTTTGCTTTGATGATTTTATTTTCGTCTAAAAGATAAATTACCGGTGTGCTGTATATGTCGTATATTTTTTTGGTTACTGCTCGCTTATATTGATCGGGTTGATACACGTTGATAAAGTCAATTTGATGCTCAATAATAAATTTTTTCCATTCTTTTACATTGTCTTCTGTTTCAATCGCATAAATTTTCACATCTTTCGACTTCAATTTTTTATTCAACTCTACCATTTTGGGCATTTCTTTTTTGCAGTGCCCACATCCTTGATCCCAAAACAATAAAATAGTATATTTTGCCTTTACATCGTACAAAGAAATTTCTTTCCCAAGTGTGTCCTGCATGATTACGGCCGGAGCTTTTTTTCCAATCAATAATGGATTTAAAATGAAAGCGCGGTTTACTACTTTATATAATTGTGTTGAATCAATCCACGGAGTTTGCTGCTTGGCATGGTAACGTTGAACAATATGAACAAAAACAGCATCCATTCCCATTATCTGCGAACTTTCATAAGTGTAGGTAATCCAATTCACTAAATATTTAAATACTTCTGCATTCGCTCTTCCTTTTTCAATGATTAAATCTGTTGAAATATTAATTGAATCCGGTGTTTGTGGCGTCAATTTATCTAAGTATTGTTTGATTTTATTATGAAAAATCGGAGTGCGGAGTAATCTATCATCACCAAAATCAATATTATCAAAAAAGTGAGACTTGTAATAACGATATCCAAAAGTGCTGTCTTTTCTACCATTTGCCAATATAGGAGCTTCTGGAACTATCGGCTCTTCCATTGCTTTAAATATTTTTGAAACAAATGTTTTAGGATTGGCTTTTATAAAGGTTGATTTATACTCTAGCACTTCTTTATCGATTGCTGCAATTTGATCACCAACAATTTTTGCCGAATCTTTATTGTTTTTTACTTTTTTGTATAAGTCGCGTAAAGGCTCAATTTGTTTTTGCTTTACACCCATAAAACTATTGTAATCATAAAAGAATTTGTTTTCATCCGAACCCTTTACTTTCATATATTTTACATAATCAAGTGTATCGGTTTCAAGTGAAAAATTTTGTCCTTCATCCATTACTATATCAAAGTATTTTTTGTTAGGTGGAACAAATAAATAAATTCCTTGGTCGTACTTTTCTGTGGCAGTAAAAACCACTTCTCCCTTTGCATTTGCTTTGGCAGAATCTTTAATGTAATTTTTGTCGCCATAATAACAAGCCAATAAACATTGTGAACCCTCTTTAAGTCCCTTAACAGTAATTTTGATGTTGCAACCGGGAGTAGGTACTTTTCTAGCAAAAGAGTTGGAACTTAATAAAATTGAAAGAGCTAGAAGTGTTTTGACAAGGTGTTTCATAATCGTTGTTCTATTTAATTTTATTTTTTGTTTGGTGTAGTAGGAGTCATGTTTCGCTCAACAAATTCGGTTTCTGCAGAAACAATCACTTGTTTTTCCGCAATTTTTACGCCACAATTGATGGGATGACAATAAATTGTTTTGGATGTACCATCAGGGAGAGTAAAAACCATTTCGGTTCCCATTGTAAGTGGCCCCTCAAAAGTGAATGGGGTTTCAAAATAATTGGTCAAATCTACATCCCACAAATGCCGTTGTTTATTCATAAATAATATATTTAATGGAAATTTAGCATCTGTTATTTCGACATATATTAAGTTAGTAGTAGGTTCATAACAAATTTCAACTATCCCATTTACTTTGGTGGTATAATCAAATTTACCAACAGTTACTTTCACATCTGTTTCAAAATTGGCCTTGTTGGCGTGCAGCTTAATTTGAGGCTTTACCAATGTCCAATCATACGTCCCTTCAATAAACATAAAGGAGTAAATGGATGTACCCTTTATCTCGCCAATGGCTGCAAACATTTTGTTTAAAACCGATTCTTTTAGTGCAACTATTAAGTCTTGATTTTGACCTTTGGAGCTAATAGAAACAGATAAAAGGAATAAAATAAAGACTGATTTTCTTAAAAATGCCATATCCATAAAAATGAGTCCCAAAAATAAGTATTAATCTGTTTAAAACCCCTTACAAGTCCTATTTTAGTGTTGTTTTTCAAATAATTTTTTTCTTTTAAAATTTATTCTTAACTTTGCTTTAATAAATTTTATAAACCAAGTAAAACCCTAACAGATGAAAAAAATTTACCTTTTATTACTTTCGATATTCCTATTATCTGGAACGATTGTAAAAGCACAGAACGTGTTGCTTTCGGAAGATTTCGAAACCGTTTATTTTTATGATACTTTATTGATTGATTGTCAAGTAGTTGGTTCTCCTCCTCCAGGTGTAACTGGTGATATGAACTGGTACAATATGGACAGTGATGGTGATCCTGATGGTTCAGGTGGAGGTCGCCCTGATGGTTGGTTTGCACTTCTTCCTTTTTCAACTGTAGATCAATATCCTACAATTTATGGTGGAACACCTCCGGATTCAAATACTGTAATCGGAGCAAATACATGGACTACTGCAGCTATGCCTCAGCAAAATTGGTTGATTACTCAAAGCGTTAATTTGGGTACTGCTGATACTTTGTTTTGGAAATCAGCAGCGCGTCAAGCTCCTCGTTATTTGGATGGGTATGAAGTTCGTTTGTCAACTACTACAAATGCTGACAACACAACTGCATTTTCTAATTTGTTGTTTTCTGCTTCAGAAATGACACCTCCATTGGGAACAGATACTACATATTCAACATTTACTTTTGTTCCTTCTACAGGATTTATTCATGGTGCTGATGGTATGTATATTGATTATGCTGGTGCAGTTACAAACCCTGCTCACAAATGTCAATTGCGTCCTTTCTCTGTTCCTTTGAATGCTTTTGCTAACCAAGCAGTTTACATTGCTTTCCTTAGTAATTCTACTGATGATAACTTGATTTCTTTGGATGACGTTATGATTCGTGGTACTTTATCTACTATCGGTGTTAACGAAAATGCGAATGATATTGCATTGAATTTGTTCCCAAATCCTGCAACTGATAATGTTCAAGTGAACTACACATTAACTTCTGAAACAATTGTTACTATCAGCATGTTTGATGTTACTGGTAAATTAGTATCTACTGTGTCAGAAGGTAGCCAGCCTGCTGGTCGTCATTTTGCACACATCAATACTTCTAGTGTCGCTAAAGGTTTTTATACTGTAAAAGTAGAAACTGCTTTTGGTGCTAGCACTTCTAAGTTGATTGTAAGATAATTTTAGAATATAAAAATTGAAAATCCCTTCGAGTTTAGCTCGGAGGGATTTTTTTTATTCCCTCTTTGCAAAAGGGGGCTAGGTCCGAAGGACTCTTTCGGAGGGGGTTTTTCGAATGGATAATTGTAAATCAAAACAATCTCCCTAACCCTCTTCACCAAGAGGGAATACATACGATTGTATTTAGAGTATTATATTAATTTTAATGAGTAGAACTTGGTCCCTCTTTCCAAAATGAGAAAGGAAAACTACTCCTCTACAAACTCCGAAATAAAATGAAATTTAATATCTGGATTTTTCTCTTGCGCCATTTGTAATGCCCAAGCCGATTCTGCTAAAAATACAGGTCTTTCTTCTTTATCCGTAGCCATGTGATGCGCTTTGTCAAAAATAAACTCTTGCAGTTTCTTTTGATCTTTACAACTTATCCAACACGCTTTAAATAATGAGATGTGTTCGAAGTTGCAAGAAGCGGAATATTCACTCTTTAAACGATGTTGAATAACCTCAAACTGTAACGCTCCCACCGTTCCTAATACTTTCCGGTTATCGGTTTTTTTAGTAAACAATTGCGCCACTCCTTCATCCGTTAATTGCTCTAAGCCTTTGTTCAATTGTTTGGTTTTCATTGGATCCGCATTCACCACATATTTAAAAAGTTCTGGAGAAAATTGCGGAATACCTTTAAAATTCATTTTTTCGCCTTCCGTTAAGGTGTCGCCAATTTTGAAATTACTTGAGTCGTACAATCCAATTATATCACCCGGGAAAGCCTCATCAACCACACTTTTATCCTGCGCCATAAATGCAGTAGGATTTGAAAATTTCATACTACGGTTTTCACGTACATGAAAATAATTTTTATTGCGTTCAAACTTTCCTGACACGATTCTTAAAAAGGCAATTCTATCGCGGTGTTTAGGGTCTAAATTAGCATGTATTTTAAAAACAAATCCACTGAAATTTTTGTCTTCTGGTTTAATTTCTTTTATTTCTGTTGTTCTTCCTTTTGGATGAGGTGCAATGCGAATAAATGCATCCAATAATTCACGAACACCAAAATTATTAACGGCACTACCAAAGAATACAGGGGAAACCATCGCTTCGGAATATTCTTCCATATCAAATTTAGGATATCCTGCTTCCAATAATTCAACGTCACTTCTCAATGTATTTGCATAATCTTCACCAATTAATTTATCGAGTGTGCCATCCTTTAAATCCTTTATCTCTAAAGAGTTTTCAAGCGTTTGTTTTTCTCCCGAATCAAAAAGTGTTAAACTTTTTTCATACAGATTATAAACTCCTTTAAAGGTTTTTCCTATGCTTATTGGCCAACTCAAAGGACGTAAATCAATGCGTAATTCTTTTTCTATTTCTTCCAACAAATCAAAAGGGTCTTTTCCTTCTCTATCTAACTTATTAATAAAAACAATAACTGGAGTGCTGCGCATACGACAAACTTCTAAGAGCTTACGTGTTTGTGGCTCTACACCTTTAGCGCAGTCGATCAGCATCACAACACTATCCACAGCCGTAAGTGTACGATAGGTATCTTCAGCAAAATCTTCGTGGCCGGGTGTATCTAATAAATTTATTTTAACACCTTTATATTCAAAGCCCATTACCGAAGTAGCAACGGAGATACCACGTTGACGCTCAATCTCCATAAAATCGGAAGTGGTGTGCTTTTTAATCTTGTTGGATTTTACAGCCCCTGCTGTTTGAATAGCGCCTCCAAAAAGCAATAACTTCTCTGTCAATGTAGTTTTACCTGCATCGGGATGGGCAATAATGCCAAAGGTTCTTCTTCTATCTATTTCTTCTTTAATAGTCATGTTCCTCACCCCAGCCCTCTCCAAAGGAGAGGGAGTGGATTCCTTTTTTAAGTTATTTTTAATCTATTTTAATTTCGATTTTTAAGCTAAAGTGTGTTGAGTTCTAATACATTTTTTCTGTATTTTATGTAATACAATAAAATCGAAAGCAAAATTGTTTGTGTTTATTCTACGTAACCTCGACAATCGACTCCCTCTCCTCCGGAGAGGGCTGGGGTGAGGTATAAAAAAACCCAGAGGTTTAAACTCTGGGTTCAATTGTATATGTTTAAAGATTATTGTTTTTTCTCAGCAATACGAGCTGCTTTACCAGTCAATTCACGTAAGTAGAACAAGCGAGCTCTGCGAACAACACCAACTTTGTTTACCTCAATGCTATCAATATAAGGAGAGTTTACTGGGAATACACGCTCTACACCAACACTGTTGCTGATTTTACGAACCGTGAAAGACTCAGTAATTCCTGAACCTTTGCGTTGAATAACAACACCTTGGTATTGCTGAACGCGTTCTTTTTCACCTTCTTTAATTTTATAATTTACAGTAACAGTATCACCTGCTTTAAATGCCGGATGATTCGCTTTTACTGCCAATTGCTCCTCAGCATATTTTAATAATTGATTCATAAACTTTGTTTTATAATGTATTAAATCGATTTTCCTCTAAAAAGGACTGCAAATATAGGATTTTTTAGAATCGAATAGCAAAAAAAGGCGAAATTTTTGTGTTTTTTCGATGAAATGCAACCAAACAGGCTTTTAGAGCTACTTCATAGTAATGTTTTTCTCTAAAAAATACAAAATTATTGTTTCCAATTCTTGTCATGAGAATTGGGATAAAATGCTTCCAACGGAGAAGGGGCGTTTTTGTAATTCCTGTGCTAAAAGTGTTGTTGATTATACTCGTATGTCGGACACGCAAATAAATGAAATACTCCGCAATGCTAGTGGAAATATGTGTGGTAGGTTTACAAATGAACAACTTGAAAAAAACTATACTGTTAAGCCTCAATTACAGCTATCAGCACAAAGACGATTTTTTCAATATTTGATTTCTATTTTATTGACTTCAAAAGCGTTTGTTAATAGGGTAATCGCACAAGATACTTTGAAAACTGAGCAAACAGATTCGTTTACACTCATTGCAGTTAAGGATTCAAGTATTGTTGATACTGCTGCAATGGCTATTGAAGATACAGCAAAATTGAATCCTACATTTTGTTCTCCCGCTTCTGTCGAGAGTATTTGGGAGTGGATGAATGACTCTCCGGTTATTATTTTCAATGACAGCTCCTTTACGAGTGAATCAATGTTCGTTTTGGGAGGATTCGGAATTGTCTATGAACCAACAGTATGTACAACTTGGGATCCTCCTAAGCCAATAATTAGTCCTTTTGATAGCATTGGGAAAGTAAAAAAAGTGATACAAAAAATCACTACAGTCGTACAAAACAATAATCCTGCTTCACAAAAGCCTAAACGACCTGTAAAAAAAGAAGAACCAATTACTGGTATCTTGCCAGAAGAATTAAAAAGAAAATCGGAACAAGGAATTTAGCCGCAGATTCTTCGCAATGTGTTTTTATTTTGGCAGATTCTATGTGCAGAAAAAGAGGAAATATTTAAAGAGGAGATTTTTTTATTTTCACACAGCATCTGCCCAAATTTATACAACATAGAAATCTGCGAATCTGTGGCAGTTTTCTATTTCAACAAATCCGGCCGTCTTTCTTTTGTTCGTTTCAAACTCTCTTCATGTCTCCACGCCTCAATATTGGCAGCATGCCCTGATAACAAAACGTCCGGAACTTTCATGCCATTATAGTCGGCCGGACGAGTATAAACGGGTGGCGCGAGTAAGTTATCCTGAAAGGAATCCGTCAAAGCAGATGTCTCATCAGAAATGGCTCCTGGAATTAATCTAATAATGCTATCGCTAATAACTGCGGCAGCTAATTCTCCTCCAGATAAGACATAATCCCCAATCGAAATTTCTTTGGTAATAAAATGGTCGCGTACACGCTGATCCACACCTTTGTAATGTCCGCAAAGAATAATAATATTTTTTAAAGTGGATAGGCGATTCGACATTTTTTGATTCAACAACTCTCCATCGGGAGAGGTGTAAATTACTTCATCATACGTTCTTTCTGCTTTCAAGGCATTGATGCAATTCGCGATTGGCTCAATGCTCATCACCATTCCGGCCCCGCCACCAAAGGCATAGTCGTCCACACTTTTTTGTTTGTGTGTAGAATAATCACGAAGGTTAATTAAGTTCACTTCTACCAATCCTTTGTCAATTGCACGTTTTAAGATGCTGTGGTCAAACGGACTTCTTAATAACTCCGGTAAAACGGTAATAATGTCGATACGCATGGGGCAAAGATATACAATGTGCTGATATGCAGATTTTGTAATTG
Source organism: Bacteroidota bacterium (assembly GCA_023251805.1). Lineage (GTDB taxonomy): Bacteria > Bacteroidota > Bacteroidia > 2-12-FULL-35-15 > 2-12-FULL-35-15 > 2-12-FULL-35-15. The sequence goes on from JAHEYB010000023.1 coordinate 36,450, forward strand.
ATAGGCAAAAACAAAATCTGCAAACACATTTTTAATTTGATGAAACTTTTACTTTCTTTTTAAAAACCAAAGCACTTAAAAGTGTGAACACTAATCCTACAGGAAGCACTTCTGCATAGGTCATTAGAATAACAATAACGGGGTTCTTATACATTTCTTTGTAGCCGGCCATTTCTGCAATTGTTTGGTCAATTTCTGCTTGGCTTGCTCCGGATGCTTGAACCGTTTTTAGCATGTGATCGGCATACTTATCCATAAAATCAGGCATAAAGCAATAGTATAGCACTAGCCATGTCAATACATAAAAAGTGCAAGAAATAAGTGTGATGAGTATTCCTATTTTAAATGCTTTTCCAAAAGAGATAATACCATCGTTGTATTTATCTCTAAAATTTTTAACGCCCACAAATATAAATGAGAAGGATATAATCATAGAACTATAGCCCAAAAGCATGCTCAAGTCATAATTGGGATTGTCGCTGCTACAGCCTGTGCCAATTATCATAAATACAGACATCAATAAAGAGATCGTTAATCCTGAAATAAGTCCGAAGACCAATACATTTTTTTTCATAGCTTTTTATGTTTTAAGTTTATGCTACAAATGTGTGGTAGAAAAACTTTTTTTTATTCATACTTAAGAGTGATTTTGCGTCTAAAATAGCGATTCATCCTAAAGTGTGAATTTGATTAATGGATGATTGCCAGTCGTTTAGCTTTTTCAACCGCTTGCGTTCTTCTTTTTACATCTAATTTTTCCAAGACGTTAGAAGAATGTGTTTTTATTGTGTTAAGGGAAACAAATAATCGCTCCGCAATTTCCTGATTGCTTAAACCATCCGCCATCAGTTGCAAAACATCCATTTCCCTTTTACTAATCCCAAGTTTCTCAATTTCCTTCTCATTGAGAACAAAGTCAGAAGTATCTTTAATGAACACCTCTTTTTCAATGATAATGGTTTCCTTTTTAGGTTTGCTAAGTTTTAAGGCTAACCAAATTCCCAATCCCATAAAAAGAAGAGCAATGCATCCGGCATAAATCTCAAAGGCGTTTTGCATAATAACGAATTTCAATTCTAGCCATTTTAAAACAAATAGCAATATCGCTGAGCTAAGCCCATAAAGGAGAATAAGTTTATTTTTGGATAAGAATGTTTTGACCATTTGCGCCATCTAACTATAATTCAAAGATAAGCAGATTTTTTCCTTTTTTCCTTTTGAATTTATTGCTTAAGTTTGTATCAATAAAAAGAATATTCTATGACCGCAATACGACACAACTGGACAACCGAAGAGATATTGGATATATACAATATGCCATTATTGGATTTGGTGTACAAAGCGCAAACAATTCATCGCGAGTTTAACGATGCTAGTGAAGTCCAAGTAAGCTCGTTACTTTCTATTAAAACAGGTGGTTGTGCTGAAGATTGTAGTTATTGCCCTCAAGCAGCTCGTTACAATACTGGCATTGAAGTTCACAAATTAATGACCGTAAACGAAGTAAGTGAAGCGGCAGACAAAGCAAAAGAAGGAGGCGCATCTCGTTTATGTATGGGAGCAGCTTGGCGGGAAGTACGTGACAATCGTGACTTTGATAGAGTGTTGGAAATGGTGAAAACGGTAAATGAAAAAGGATTAGAAGTGTGTTGTACGTTGGGAATGTTAACCGAGTCGCAAGCTCAAAAGCTCGCAGATGCTGGTTTGTACGCCTACAACCACAACATCGATACATCTGAAGAAAGCTACAAAAAGATTATCACTACGCGCACGTATGATGATCGTTTGGATACAATTAAAAATGTTCGTAAAGCAAAAGTCTCTGTTTGTTCTGGAGGAATCATTGGCTTAGGAGAAACTACAGAAGATAGAGTGAACATGTTAAAAACACTTTCTTCGATGGAAGTACATCCAGAATCGGTGCCTATTAATGCATTGGTTCCTGTTGCTGGAACTCCATTAGAAAATCAACCATTGGTTCCAATCTGGGATATGGTGCGTATGATTGCAACAACTCGAATCGTAATTCCTAAAACTGTTGTTCGTTTATCTGCTGGTAGAACACAAATGAGTTTGGAAGGACAAGCCATGTGTTTTATGGCTGGCGCAAATTCTATTTTTGCCGGAGATAAATTATTAACTACTCCAAATCCTGATTTCAATACGGACATGGAAATGTTCAAACTGCTGGGATTGAATCCGCGTAAAGCGTTCAAAGGAACAACTCAACCTGTTTCAAAAATCAAACAAAAGGAAGTTGCGTCCATCTAAATTTTCAGCCGATCAATTTTTATCTTCTTCTCTTCTAAAGCGACAAGAGCAAAATGCCTTGCGTAAGTTGCGTGTGAATGATCAACTGATTGATTTTTGTAGCAACGATTATTTGGGCTTTGCCCGCTCCGAAAAATTATCAAAAAATACGATTAAGTCTAGCGCCAAATTAAAATCAAATGGTTCAGGAGGTTCACGTTTGCTTGCGGGCAATAGCGTTTATGCAGAAAATCTAGAAAAGTATATCGCTAAATTTCATAATTCTGAGGCTGGATTGATTTACAACTCGGGTTACGATGCCAATGTGGGTTTGTTTTCGGCAATCGGACAAAAAGGAAATATAATTATTTACGATGAGTTGATTCATGCTTCGGTACACGATGGAATGAAAATGTCGGCAGCAACAACTTATCTATTCAAACATAATGATTTAAAACATCTTGAAGAACGCTTAAGAATTGCAGAAGCCTTGCCTGACGGCAGGCAGGGAATTATTTATGTGGCAGTAGAAAGTGTGTATTCAATGGATGGGGATTATGCTTTATTGAAAGAAATTTCTGCTTTGTGTAAAAAGTATAAAGCCAATTTAATTGTGGATGAGGCTCATGCAACTGGAATAACAAAGAATGACGGCAAAGGTAGAGTGCAAGAGTTGAAATTGGAAAAAGAGATTTTTGCTAGAGTGCACACCTTTGGCAAAGGATTGGGCTGCCATGGAGCAATTATATTAGGAAGCTCCTTGTTGCGCGATTATCTGATTAATTTTTCAAGAGCGTTTATTTATACCACAGCACTGCCGGTAAAAAGTTTAGTACTTATCAGTGAAGCATATCATTTGCTTCAGAAGAGCGGCTCAGACATGAAGCAGTTGCGTAAAAAAATTACCCTCTTTAAAAGCATACTTTCTCAAGATGCACAAACCTTTTTAATTGAAAGCCAAAGCCCCATTCAATGCATTGTTATTTCAGGTAATAATAATATAAAAAAAATGGCAAGTTCCCTTCAAAATAAAGGGTTTGATGTGCGACCGATACTCAGTCCTACTGTCCCTAAAGGAAAGGAGCGACTAAGAATATGTATACATGTCTTTAATACTGAAAAAGAGCTAAGGAGTCTTTGTTCGGCTATAAACGATTGTTTTGAAAAGAAAATGACAGAAAAGTAACCAAATTGTTATATTTTCGTTGAAATCTATCATATAGAAAATTTATGCGAAAGATATTTGTTACCGGAATAGGAACTGATGTTGGAAAAACGGTAGTTGCATCCGTACTAGCTGAAGCTTTAAAAGCAGATTATTGGAAACCTGTTCAAACGGGAAGTTTTTTCTCTACCGACACTGCTAAAGTTCAAAAATGGGTAACCAATCCCGAAAGTAAATTCCATCCCGAAGGTTATTTGTTAAAGCAATATATGTCGCCACATGCTGCTGCAGAGTTGGAAGGAATTGACATTGATATAAATCAATTGAATATGCCAACTTCTACTAACAGCACTTTAATTATGGAAGGAGCAGGAGGTTTGATGGTTCCTCTAAATCGTAAAGAGTTTATGGTAGATTTGATTAAAAAATACGATGCTGAAGTGGTTTTGGTCATTCAAAATTATTTAGGAAGTATCAACCACTCTTTATTATCCATAGATGTTTTGAAAGGTAGAGGTCTGAAAATATTAGGTGTTGTATACAATGGTGCACCACATAAATTATCGGAAGATATTATTTTGGACTACAGCGGATTAAAAGTGTTAGGTAGAATCAATAAAGAAAAAGATTTGAATTCGGAAGTGATTTCACGTTATGCGAAGGAATTTGAGTATTTGCGTTAGTTCATTGGTTCACTAGCTCATCTGTTTATTAGTATGTAGTAATTGAAAAGCAGGATTTATTCCCCTCTAGAGAGGGGCAGGGGTGTGTTGAAAATGTTGCTTAATAAGAATTTAAAATTTAGGACTCTCTTCATAATTCACGATATTTATCGGAGTTTTGAAGAGATTTTTCATTTATGACAATACAAGAACGAGATAAAAATGTAGTGTGGCATCCTTTCACGCAATTAAAAACGGCTCCATTGCCTATTGCAATTGTAAAAGGCGAAGGTGCTTATTTTTACGATGACAAAGGAAAACGTTATATTGATGGAATTGCATCTTGGTGGGTGAATGTGCACGGACATGCACATCCTTACCTTGCAAAGAAAGTTTCGGAGCAATTGAGTAAGCTCGAACACGCTATTTTTTCTGGATTCACTCATGAACCTGCTGTTGAACTTGCGGAGCGATTGTTAAAGCGCTTACCGAAAAATCAATCCAAAATATTTTATTCTGATAATGGTTCAACAGCGGTAGAAGTAGCTTTGAAAATGGCTTTTCAATATTGGAGCAATCAAGGGATTTCTAAAACAAAAATCATTGCATTTGAAAATGCTTACCATGGTGATACTTTCGGAGGCATGAGCGTGGGCGCGCGCAATGCATTCAATCTTCCTTTTTCAAAATTATTGTTTGATGTCATTCACATTCCTGTCCCCGTAAAAGGCAAAGAACAAGAAACGTTATTCGCATTAAAATCGGCATTGAAACAAAATGATATTGCTGCTTTTATTTTTGAGCCTTTGATTCAAGGTGCTGGCGGAATGGTGATGTATGCTCCTGAAATATTATCTCAACTGATTGAGTGTTGCCGTACTAAAAATGTGATTACCATTGCCGATGAGGTGATGACAGGATTTGGTCGTACAGGGAAATTTTTCGCCAACGATTATCTAAATCACCATTCGGATATTGTGTGTTTGAGTAAAGGATTGACTGGCGGAGTGATGCCTTTGGGTGTTACAAGCTGCGCGCAATTTATTTACGATGCATTTTTGAGTGATGATAAAATGAAAACATTTTTTCATGGACATTCTTATACTGCCAATCCAACAGCTTGTTCAGCGGCTTTGGCGAGTATGGATTTGTTTGATAAACCCGAAGCATTTGAAAATATCAAACGAATTGAAGCGCAACATCACATGTTTTTACAAAAAATAAAATCACACAAAGCATTGATAGAAGTGCGACAACTAGGAACTATCATTGCCTTTGAAATAAAAACAACAGATCAAACACATTATTTAAATGCATTAGCAGAACGCATTACTGAATTTTTTATTGAAAGAGGAATCATCCTTCGTCCTCTTGGAAATATTGTTTACATTTTGCCACCATATTGCATTAGTAATGAGGATTTGAATTATATTTATGATAGTGTTGGGGAGTTTTTAGATAAGCAATAGAATAGAACGCGGACCTGCCTGCCGGTAGGCAGGTGACGCTGAAAAAAGGGATTATCACAGATTTTTTTATCCGTTTTTATCTTTGTTTTTTGTGTAATCAGCGTTCCCCCAATTCGTAATTCGTTAAGATTCGTAATTCGTAGATTAAATGTTTAAAACAAAAAAAGAACTTGTATTTATCATCTTAGCTGGTATTTTTATTACCAACGCTATAGTGGCCGAATTGATAGGTGGGAAACTCATTTACATGGGTCCGTTTATCATGAGCGTTGGCATTTTGCCTTGGCCTGTTGTATTTATCGCTACCGATTTAATCAACGAATATTATGGTCGAAGCGGGGTGAAAAAATTATCGCTCATTACCGCTTCTTTGATTGTATATGCTTTTGTGATTTTATTTTGTGCAATGAGCGTACCTGCTGCAAAAGGAATTTCGGTGGTAACGGATGAGCAATTTACTGCGGTGTTCGGACAAAGCATGTGGATTATTGTGGGAAGCGTGGTTGCTTTTTTGGTTTCTCAGTTCATTGATGTGAGTATTTTTTGGTTGTTAAGAGATAAAACAGGTGGCAAAATGATTTGGCTGAGAAGTACTGGCTCTACTATCGTTTCACAATTGATAGATACATTTATTGTGGCTGGAATTGGATTTTGGTTGCCTGGAAAAGTGGATACTGCAACGTATATCAATATGGCCTTGACCGGCTATACGGCAAAGTTAATTATTGCGATTGCCTTAACTCCGGCTATTTATGTGGGACATTCGGCTATTGAAAAATATATTGGAGGTGAAGAATCTCATAATCTAATCAAACATACTGCAGAAGAATCTTTGCATCACAAAGTGGAGGAGTAATTAAAAAAATAAATTTATTTCTTTGCATAAATTTTCCAAATCCACTTTTTCAATTGGGTGTTCCGTGTCAGGTAAAATAATTAGTTTACCATTTTTTAAATCTTGACAAACATCTTTAGTTTCGCTAAGTGTAACCATGTTGTCTTCATCTCCTACACTTATCGCAACCGGAATAGTAATGTATTCGAAATCGGCACGAACTAAGCCACTTTCTATTCCTAAAACAATCATCATGTCTGCCGTTTTTTTCAAAAGTACTTTCCAGTCGTGCGGATAATGCCTGTTTTCAAGTATTTTGGCGAAGGCAGGAATTTTTTCTGCTATTTTTTCTGCATCCAACATTCTAATTTCTTTTTGAGCTATTTCGGGATTCCAATTAAATTTAGTAGCCAGTGTAAATACTTTTTCAATTTTTTCGGGATAATATCTGGCAAGATATAAAGCGACATAACCACCCATGCTGTAACCAAAAACTTGAATTTTTTCGATGTTTTTTTCTTTCAAATACCTCAACACATCGTCCGCGAAATCTTTTATGCTAAATAGATTGGGCATTGGTTCTCCGCCATGACCACTGAAGTTCATGGTGTGAATCGTGTAATTGTTTTTTAATAGTTCCGCTAAGGGTTGGAGTTGATCCTTTGCTCCAATAGCTCCGTGAAGAAGTAAAAGATGTTTCATTTATCTTATGAAGTTGAATGAGTGTACGCTACTATTTCCTTTGCCGTCCTTTACTTCCAAATTGAAAACATGTTCTCCCGAAGAAACAGAAGCATCAAATGTATAAAAGAGTAAATTTTGTTTGAACTCATATTCTAACAACACCCATCTTCCATCGATGAGTGCACTATATTCTCGAATACCAGATAAATTATCGGTAGCAATTATTCCAATTCTTTTCGCTTTGCTTAAATTTACTTTTTGATATTTTGTTGTTTTGAAAGCTGGTTTTAATTTTGGTGGAATCGTGTCAATACCCACAGCATAATTTCCAAATTCTTTGGTTTGAGTTGTTACCCAACCATCTGCGAAAGCACCACCTTCATAGCTTTTTCCACCTTTTGCATTTATGGAAACAATACATGCTTTATTGAAAAGTGAATCGGGTAAACGAACAGGTTTAATGCTCAATGAAATATTTTTTTGTAATGCCACTTCATCATTTAAAATCAAATGTGTGGGTGAATATGTTCCGATTGCGGAGCCTGGTTTTGAATAGGTAAAAACAACGTCTTCGTAAAGTGCATATGCCGGAATAATGATTTTTACATCTTCGGAATTGAATTTATTTTCAACTGAACAATCAAACGGAATAGCCGAATCCTTTTTTCTCATTGGGTTGGACATTTTGGAACTGCTTCTCACTTTCAACATTAATTCTGTGCTGTTTCCAACAAAATCTTTTACGATGTAACGAATCCAATGAACGGAATCATCAGTAAAATTAAGCACTCCACTATTGATGACATCTTTATATATTCCTATTTGATTGTTTTTTGAAACAAAGCACTTTTGAATTTTTGTTCCATGTTTTTGTTTAGAAGGATAATCGATGTGTGCATTTACATAACGCGCATTTTCGAATGAAAATTTTTCCATTTCATAATAAAAAATTCGTTTTCCTCCCGATTGCAATTCAATAGAGAACACCGCATTTTTATTGGTTGATTTAGTTTCGTTATCATAACATTCGATTCCGAATCCAATATTTCCATTAACCGAAATGGTATCTTGCTTTAAATACGTGTACATTCCTTTTTTGTAAATAGGAGCAATTTTTTTGGCAATATGTTTTCCATTGACGCTAGCATCTTCATCCAGCGGATAAATGGCTAACTGGATAATTCTAGGTTTTACAGTATCTGCAATCAAATACCCAAAATAGTATGGATTAATCGGTATTTCGGTCTTTGTATCGCGTATCTCAAAATGTAAATGTGGTCCTTGCGATCCTCCAGTATTTCCTGATAATCCAATAAGTTCTCCTTTTTTGACAGGTAAAGCATTTGGAGAAAGAATCGTATCTATTTCATACAACTCATTTTGGTATTGGATTTTGGAAGTAAGGGCTTGGATGTCTTTT
>JAHEYB010000024.1 GCA_023251805.1 Bacteroidota bacterium
CCAATTTTACCATCAATAACTTGGAACTTTAAATTTTAATTGAATTAATTTTTTGAACATGACTAAAAAAAATATTTTTATCGGCATTGCTTCAGTCACATTATTTTCGGCTTGTACCGAAGAGATTAATGTGAAGTTGCCGAACTCCGACAAAAAAATAGTAATTGAAGGCTCAATTGAAAATGGAAAATTTCCACAAGTGATTATCACTCGCACCATTCCATTATTTTCGTCCGTTGCAGGAACTACCGTAACCGAATTTTATGTATTGGATGCTAAAGTATATGTATCAAATGGTATTATTACTGATACGCTTGGATTGGTAATTGATAGCTCTTCATCATTAGGCTTGGTTTATCAAGGAAGTACCATTATTGGAGTACCGGGACAAAATTATTCCTTACGGGTAGAGGCTGCAGATGGAAATGTATACAATGCAACAACCTCCATCCCATTTCCAATTCCTTTGGATTCGGTTTGGTGGAAACCACAACCTCCACATGATACTTTAGGATTTGCAAATGCTCATATGTCGGACCCTCCGGGATTGGGAAACAATTACAGATGGATGGCAAAACGCCCAAAGGACAGAAGATTTATTGCTCAGAATGGTTCCACCTTTGATGATAAATTAATTGATGGAAAAAGTTTTGAATTTGCTTACATCAAAGGATATGATGCCACAGATAATGTGAATAGCGAAGACAATGATTCTGATGTAGAAAGATATTATTATAGAAAAACAGATACTATTTATATAAAATGGTGCACCCTCGACCGAGCCAGCAAAGAATTTTATACCACGTTTGAAGCCGCGCTTTCCAGCAACGGAAATCCATTTGCATCTCCTACTACCATTATAGGCAATATTGATAATGGTGCCTTGGGTGTGTGGGCGGGAATGGGTGCCAGCTACGATACCATCATGCCAACTCCTTAATTGGTCAATTACTAAAAGTGCAATAAAATTGTTGCTTTTGTGGATAAAATCTAAAAAACAGCACAAAAACAAATGCTATTTTCGTGACAATTAAAAACAGAAAACTTAAACACATAGAGACATAGAAAAGTAGATTGGCATAGAAAATAAATTTTATACATAGTGTACATTCTCTGTTAAAGCAGCTTGCTTCTATACTATGTAACAAGTTGAATAAAAACATAATAACACACAAAAACTATGTTTCTATGTGTTAAAAAAAAGTCAAACAATACAAGAACTACAATATTATGGAACATGTAAAATGCCTTATCATTGGTAGCGGTCCGGCCGGATATACTGCAGCAATTTATGCAGCTCGTGCCGACTTAAAACCGGTTTTATATACTGGATTGGTGCCGGGTGGACAGTTAACTGAAACTACCGAAGTCGATAATTTTCCAGGTTACCCAAAAGGAATTACCGGCCCCGAATTAATGGAAGATTTAAAAGCTCAAGCTGAACGATTTGGAACCCAAGTACGATTTGGCATCGCAACAAAAGTTGACTTGAATGCTACACCAAAAAAAATATGGATTGATGAAACTATTGAAATGACTGCTGACACCGTTATTATTTCAACCGGTGCTTCCGCGAAATGGTTAGGACTTGAAAATGAAACACGCTTACGTTTAAATGCAGGTGGCGTTTCCGCCTGTGCTGTTTGTGACGGATTCTTTTACAGAGGTCAGGATGTGGCCATTGTTGGTGCAGGTGATACTGCAGCTGAAGAAGCAACTTACCTCGCTAAGTTGTGTAAAAAGGTTTACATGATTATCCGCAGAAGCGATATGCGTGCAAGTAAAGCCATGCAACATCGAGTAAAAAATACTGCCAATATCGAAATTATTTGGGATAGCGAAACACACGATATCGTTGGACAACAAGCTGTAGAAAATGTAATTGTCAAAAATATAAAAACCAACGAATTACGCACACTTACGGTCACAGGATTTTTTGTTGCAATTGGTCACAAGCCAAATACCGACATTTTTAAAGGCCAATTAACCATGGATGATTTGGGATATATTGACGTTATTGGTGGTTCCAGCAAGACAAATATTCCAGGAGTTTTTGCTGTAGGCGATTGCTCCGACAAAACTTACCGACAAGCTGTAACTGCTGCAGGAAGTGGTTGTATGGGCGCTTTGGATGCTGAGCGCTGGTTGGCTTCAGAAGGAATTCATTAAGTTTATCAGATAACCTTAACCAACACTTCGACTTAGTTTATGCTGAGCGAAGTCGAAGTACTCAGTGTGACATTTCCTCCGTCAGTCTGAGCGCGACTGAAAGGAGTGTCATCCCGAGCGGAGTCGAGGGACGAAGACTTTATTATTTCGAAAACAAAATTTTCAACCCCTTCTTAAACAATTATTTAGTTTGGAATCGCCTTTTTTTTTATATTCACGGAATAAACACGATCAAGAACATTATTTAATGAAAAAATTACTATTTCTTCTTCTTTTTTCCTTTGCAATGAAATTTTCATTTGCTCAATTTTTTGGGCAAATTCCTATTCCAGTAAAATACAACGAAGCAAAAGTGGTTGACCCAACTTACGGAATTACCATGTACGAAAAATTAAATTTTTATACAGGTGGAGATTCTGTTCGTAACGATAAAAAAGGATATGCCTGCCAAGGATGGATGGAGGATATTTATGAAACAGGACAAACCATTCACAAAGGATTTTATGAAGATGGTCATTTAAAACTATACAAGAACTTTTATTCAAATGGCAATGTAGAACGCTCTTTCAAACAAGTGGATTTTAAACGCAGTAACTTACAATTGTTTTTTCCGGATGGAAAATTAAAATCGGATATCACCTATTACGATGGCAAAGAGCAAATTTGGACGGATTATTATCAAAACGGACAAATAGAATATACTGAGGAAAGCGACAAAAGCATGGAGTATTTGATTTATCGTAAATCCTATGCCGAAGACGGAAAACCTCAGGAATTATTTGAGATGACAGATCCTAAGAAAAAAATATATTCCAAAAAAGAGTACTACGAGAATGGTAACATCAAATCAGAAGGAACCATGAAATACAGCAAGGCAATGATTGATTATCAAAAGGACGGCAATTGGAAAGATTACGATGAAAGCGGAAAAGTGACGCAATCGAAGTATGTGAATGGTGATGAGGTGAAAGATTAAATTTTTGCTAAGGAAAAGCAGAAATCGGAGCGTCATTGCGAGGAACGAAGCAATCCCTTCGAAAGCAAGATTGAACAGATTGCTTCGTTCCTCGCAATGACGTTCTAAAACAATTCCACTAAACTCTATATATGCAAAAAAGCTCCAAGTTACCTCAGAGCTTTTTTTAAATAAAAATGTTTTTTACAATTATGCCTTTTTAACATTTACTGCATTTAAACCTTTTTTACCTTCAGCTTCTTCAAAAGTTACTTTATCTCCATCACGGATTTGGTCAACCAAACCTGTAACGTGAACAAATAATTCTTGGTTTGTATCATCAACTGTGATAAAACCGAAACCTTTAGAAACATTGAAAAATTTTACTGTACCTGTTTTCATTCAATTTAAAAATTAATAATTAATACTAAAACAAATATACGACAATTCGTTCGAATTCAAATTTTTATTTCTAATATTGGCAAATGTGTGTTACAAAACGATTTTTAGGCCTTTTTATTTTAATAATAGCAGTTAGTGGCTGTAGCACTTCCTCTCTTTTTTATGCCCCATATAAAGAATTCAAATATTATCCTGATACAAGCAGTTATACTTTAGAGGAAATAAACTTCAAATCAACAAATGGTAAAAATTTGAATGGCTGGTTCTTTAAACCAAAAAACAAAGCCGTTATTGGAACTGTTTTACATTTTCATGGCAATGCAGCCAATATTTCCTATCAGTATCAATTTTCCGATTCGTTAATTAAAACCGGATTTCAGGTAATGGTTTTTGATTATGAGGAATTTGGTAAATCAGAAGGAAAAGCATCACAAGAAAATGTGTTGCAAGATGGAATTGCTGCATTGCATTATATCAAACAACGCGATGATGTTAAAAACACCAAATTGATTTTATTTGGGCAATCGTTGGGCGGGCATTTATCCTGTGTAGTTGCTGCGCGCGAACAAAAACTCATTGATGCTTTGGTTGTGGAAGGAGCTTTTACAGGGCACGAACTCATGGCAATATATGTTGGAAAAAAGCAAGGCGCACCCAAATGGTTGGCAAAAGCATTGGTTCCAAGCGTATACAACGCGATTGATGAAATTGATAAAGTTACCATTCCAAAATTAATCATTCACAGCACCGAAGATGAAACCTGTCCTTTTTATATGGGCAAAGAACTTTACGACAAAGCCGTTGCTCCCAAAGAATTTTGGGAAATAAAAGGCGGACATATTATGTGTAGCAATTTATACAAAGGGGAATTTGTAAAAAAGTTTATGGATTTGATTAAATAAAAAAGCGCCTCGTATTTCTACGAGACGCTCAGTACTAAATCACAAACTAAAAACTATTTTTTTTCGTCCTTCACCTCTTCAAAATCAACATCCGTTACTTCACCATCACCTTTTGCTTCAGGATTCGCATTTGCTTGTCCGTTTGTATCTGCACTTTGTTGCGCATTGTACATATCTTGAGAAGCTGACTGCCATCCTGCATTTAATTTTTCTAAAGAAGAGTCGATTGCAGTAATGTCGCGTGAACCGTGAGCTGTTTTTAATTCCGCTAAGGCTTCTTCGATAACTGTTTTTTTCTCAGCCGGAATTTTATCTCCGTATTCTTTCAATTGTTTTTCTGTTTGGAAAATCATTGAATCGGCAGCATTTACTTTTTCTGTTTCTTCTTTTGCTTTTTTATCTGATTCTGCATTTGCATCCGCATCCGCTTTCATACGTTTGATCTCTTCATCACTCAATCCCGATTTTGCTTCAATACGAATGTTGTGCGATTTACCGGTCGCTTTATCTTTTGCAGATACTTGTAAAATTCCGTTTGCATCAATATCAAAAGTAACTTCTACTTGAGGCACACCGCGTGGTGCTGGTGGAATTCCATCCAAGTTAAATTCTCCTAACTTGCGGTTATCTCTTGCCATTGAGCGTTCACCTTGATACACTACAATTTGAACAGATGGTTGATTATCGCTAGCTGTAGAAAAAGTTTCCGATTTTTTTGTAGGAATGGTTGTGTTCGACTCAATTAATTTAGTGAACACGCCACCCATTGTTTCGATACCCAATGAAAGTGGAGTAACATCTAACAACAACACATCTTTTACTTCTCCGGTTAATACACCACCTTGAATAGCTGCACCAATTGCAACAACTTCATCAGGGTTTACACCTTTAGAAGGTGCTTTTCCGAAGAATTTTTGAACCGCATCCACAATTGCAGGAATGCGTGTTGAACCACCTACTAAAATAATTTCATCAATATCAGAAGTGCTTAAACCTGCATTTTTTAATGCTGATTTACATGGTTCGATGGTACGTTTAATTAAATCGTCTACCAATTGCTCAAATTTTGCTTTTGTTAAGGTACGTACCAAGTGTTTTGGAATACCATCTACAGGCATAATGTAGGGCAAATTAATTTCGGTTGAAGCTGAGCTTGACAATTCGATTTTTGCTTTTTCAGCAGCTTCTTTCAAACGTTGTAAAGCCATTGGATCTTTTGATAAATCCAATCCACCATTTTCAGATTTGAATTCAGTAACCAACCAATCAATAATTTTATGATCGAAATCATCACCACCTAAGTGTGTATCACCATCAGTAGATTTTACTTCAAATACACCATCACCTAATTCAAGTACGGAAACGTCATGAGTACCACCACCACAATCGAACACCACAATTTTCATTTCTTTTCCTCTTTTATCCATACCATACGCCAAAGCCGCAGCAGTTGGTTCGTTGATGATACGTTTTACTTTTAAACCTGCAATTTCTCCGGCTTCTTTAGTAGCTTGACGTTGTGCATCGTTAAAATAAGCAGGTACAGTAATAACTGCTTCAGTCACTTCATGACCCAAATAATCTTCAGCAGTTTTTTTCATTTTTTGTAAAATGATTGCAGAAATTTCTTGAGCAGTATATTTTCTGTCTTCAATTTCAACACGAGGAGTGTTATTATCTCCTTTTATAATTTTGTAAGGAACACGAGCAACCTCTTTTGAAACTTCATCAAAAGTGTGTCCCATAAAACGTTTAATGGAATAGATTGTTTTTTTAGGATTTGTGATGGCTTGACGTTTAGCAGGATCACCTACTTTACGTTCACCATTTTCCACAAATGCTACTATTGAAGGAGTGGTACGTTTACCTTCGCTGTTTGGAATTACTACAGGTTCGTTACCTTCCATAACCGAAACACAAGAGTTTGTTGTTCCTAAGTCGATACCAATTATTTTACTCATATTATTTAGATTTTATTCCTGCCTAACGGCAGGCAAGATTTACAATTTATTAGACGATAAGCCATTTTCAATCATTATGCCATTGGAAATAAGGGGAAATTATGACATAAAAAAAGCGCTCTTTTAGGGAAAGGCGCTATATTTTATGACAAAGAGGCAGTTTAGCGAGAATGCTATTTATACCGATACGGAATCTGTAATAGTCCAATCCAATTCGGATGGCCTATAACAGCTTCTCTATCGGCATTTACAATACATTGGTAAGCAATAAAATCGGGATTATTTTTTAAAGTATTGTATCTAAAAGCAAGGGTGAGCGCCTGCTGCATTCACAAACTTAAGGTGTTTGGTATACTGTCCACATGCCAACGAATCCCATGAAGTACCATCCAGAGGACGAGAAATTGCGGGTCGGTTTAAACGAGATGAAAACAAGCCCAAGCCATTATTGATATTTGTAAATTCCGGTCGTTCCTGAATAATACCTGTAGATGGTTTATTTACATCAATAAAAGTGCTTAAGTTCTCGGAACCTGCAACCAATAGTAAATCTACTTTAAGGGCAGTACGTTTAACCAAACCCGAATAATCTGTTAATGTTCCCCCAATGTATTGATAAAAGTCGCGCCCTTTCATATCTTGAGTAACAACTGTAGCCACATTTATATTTTCCATCGTTTTCACAGGCAAAGTATACTCAATCATATTGGTATCATTACCTGTCAAGGTAGAATCAATATAATTCAAACGAAGAATCACCTGATATAATTTTGCATTATTTGCGCTGGTCCAAACCACATTAAAAGGATAGTTAGGAACTGTTCCAAAAGCAACAAAGCTAAAGGTGGAGCCCAAAGGAGACGGGTTTGTAAATCCTGTAATATCGGTAATTAAAGTAGTAGATGAAGTAACAACAGTACCAGTTTCGCTATTGGTAACCGTTAATTCATATTCGCTATCCGTAAACAAGGGATAAGTAATACTGCTAAAAGCATAAATGGCATTTGCCTGATCGGTATTATAAAAAATACCCGGGTCTTTAGGCATATTGGTAGGAACCAAAGGGATAGTAGGTCCAACTTGAGCTCCGTTCTTGATTCTTCTTAATTCAACTGTTAAGGCATTCACAAACTGAACAGAGTCTTTCACCTGAGCATATACAAAGGCATCGCCTTCACCTAAAAATGCTTTGTTAATCTTAACATATTGCATATTCTGCGCTTGGTCAAGCAATCCGTAAACAATCATTGTTTCTTTATAATCTCCAATGACATCTAAATCGGTGCTACAAGCCGATACTAATAAAGTGCCTGTTAAAACGGAGCTAAAAATTATTCTTTTCACTAAATTCATTTTTTGACGTATTGATAACACAAAAGTATCAATAAATTCGGTTTAAATCCAACAATTTTTCAGGCGGTAGGATTAGGGCAATAAACGGCAGAAAAGCTTAAAAAACGGAATCCCGAAAACAATTTGTAATTTTACAATCCAAATTAGAGAAATAGAGAATTGGCGAAATGGAGAGTTATTTATAATGAGGTATATCATTAATTTTCACCTCTATTAATAATTCGCTAATTCATCAAATCTCCATTTCACTAATTCTTTAAATCTCTAAATCAATAATTCTCAAATTTTTTGAAAAGATGCCAAAACAAAGAAAAGAAGTTAAGAAAGTTACCACACACGTTTTACAAGAGATGAAAACAAGTGGTGAAAAAATATCTATGCTTACTGCATACGATTTCACAATGGCAAAAATTGTTGATGCAGCCGGAATAGATGTGATTTTGGTTGGCGACTCGGCTTCCAATGTAATGGCAGGACATGAAACTACTTTACCTATAACATTGGACCAAATGATTTATCACGCTTCTTCTGTTGTCCGTGCTGTTGATCGTGCCTTGATTGTGGTGGATTTACCATTCGGAACATACCAAGGAAATTCAAAAGAAGCCCTAAATACAGCAATTCGTATTATGAAAGAAAGTGGTGCGCATGCAGTTAAACTGGAAGGTGGTGGAGAAGTAACTGAATCCATTCAACGGATTTTAACAGCTGGAATTCCGGTAATGGGACATTTAGGATTAACACCTCAAAGCATTTATAAATTCGGGACTTACAATGTTCGTGCGAAAGAAGTAGCAGAAGCAAAAAAATTAGTGGAAGATGCGCTTGCGCTGCAAAAAGCGGGTTGCTTTGCAATTGTCTTGGAAAAAATTCCTGCGACTCTTGCCACCAAAGTTGCAAAAAGCATTACGATTCCTGTTATTGGAATTGGTGCAGGTGGAGGAGTTGACGGACAAGTACTTGTTTTTCACGATATGGTTGGCTTAAACAATGAATTTAATCCGAGATTTTTAAGACGATACTTAAATCTATATGATGATATCAAAAAGGCGGTCGGAAATTATATTAAAGATGTGAAGTCGAAGGACTTTCCGAATTCTAGTGAACAATATTAATCCAACGAATTACGAAAAAAAATACGAATAGTACGAATTACAAAAAAAGGGAATTATCTCAACGAATTACGAATTTTTTACGAAAAATACTAATTACAAAAAAGAAAAGAAATACTAAAAGTCTACTCCGTTAAATTTTATAATTTAATTTATGACAATTAGTACAGTTAAAAGAAATGACTTAGTTTACCCAGAATTAAGTTTTATTATTGTAGGATGCGCATATACTGTTTTCAATGAGTTGGGGCCAGGTCATACTGAAAAAAATTACCAAAAAGCTTTATCAGTTGTATTTGAAGAGAAAAAAGTAAAAAACAAATAGCAAGTTTATTACCCATTAAAATTCAGAGATAGAGTAATTGGTAGAGGGTTTTTAGATTTTTTAGTAGATGATAAAATTATAGTAGAGTTAAAAAAAGATGAATTCTTTTCAAAAACCCATATTGATCAAGTTTTAAACTATTTAAAATTAAGTAACCTTGAATTAGCCATCTTAATCAACTTTACTATAGAAGGGGTAAAATTTAAGAGAATAATAAACATAAAACAGGACGTATAACCCACATAGATTAGAAATTCGCACTATTCGTATTTTTTTTCGTAATTCGTTGGAGTGACATATCAAACATGAATAAAATAGAGGTATTATACGAAGACAATCACATCATTGCCGTAAATAAACGTCCATCCGACATTGTGCAGGGTGATAAAACAGGTGATACACCTTTAAGCGATTTCGTTAAGCAATACATCAAAGAAAAATACAATAAACTGGGAGAAGTATTTGTGGGTACTGTTCACCGTATCGATAGACCAGTAAGTGGCATTGTGCTTTTTGCAAAAACAAGCAAAGCTTTAACTCGATTGAATCAGATGTTTCAAACCAAAGAGATTCAAAAAACATATTGGGCTGTAGTAAAAAATAAACCAAAAAACATTAAGGGGACATTGGTTCATTACTTAAAAAAGAATGAAGCAAAAAATATGTCGAAAGCATTTGAAAAAGAAACTCCAGGTGCTTTGCGTTCGGAATTGGAATACGAATTAATTTCCAGCTCCGATAACTATCATCTTCTTGAAATAAAGCCTCTCACAGGCAGACATCATCAAATACGTGTACAGCTTTCGAGTATGGGTTGTCCGATAAAAGGAGATTTGAAGTATGGTTTTGATAGAAGCAACAAAGATGCGTCAATTCATTTACACGCAAGAAAAGTAGAATTTATTCATCCTGTAAAAAAAGAATCCGTTACAATTATTGCCCCGCCTCCGAATGAAGTTTTGTGGAATGAGTTTGTGAAGAGAGTAGGAAGCAAATAAAATTAAACACACCCCTTGCCCCTCTCAAGAGGGGAATACATCCTGCTCACATCAAACTTTCACCCAGATTCATATGTCACCCTGAGCGGAGTCGAAGGGCGTATATATCCGTACCTACCAATCTTTTTTTCTTGATTTTTTAATTTCCGAATCTCTCTTCTTAGTATTCAATCGTCTTTCTTTTGAACCTTTACTTGGCTTCGTTGCTCTGCGTTTTTTTTGGACGACAAAACATTTATGGATGATTTCGTAGAATTTTTTGATTGCAATTTCTTTATTTCCCAACTGATTTCTTTCGGTTTGAGAAATAACTTGTAGCACTCCGTCTTTGGTGACTTTGTTATAGAGCTTACTTAAAATGATTGCCTTTTGCTCTTCGGTAAGTAAAGAGGAGTTTATGACATCAAAATCCAGCTCCACTTTTGTGGATACTTTATTCACATTTTGTCCGCCTGCCCCTCCACTCCTGCTGGTTTTAAAACTGAATTCCGAATCGAATACAATGCCTTTGATGTTCACAAAACAAAATTACGCATAAAAATGATTATTTTTGGTTTGTATTTGAGGTTCTCAAATTTTCAACACAGGCCTGCCTGCGGTAGGCAGGGCACACAGAGCTAAAAGGAGTTTTACAGAGATATGAAGTATTTTTTAAATATTGTTTTGTTTTTATTTATCACAATTTCTTGTGTTGCACAGGAAGACGTACAATCCAAAATAAAATACTATACTGAAAAAGTTCAAAATTATCTTGATAAAGAAAAAGCGCTTTCGGGTTATTATTCTATTGATAAAGATGGGATCAAGATGTTTGCTTCATCAAAAGATAAATTAGCAAACAAGGTTGAATTTTTTGTCAGTTGGCGTTTATATGACACTTTTGCAGAAAAAACGCATATTTATTCGGACAAAGAATTAATTAATATCTACTTTCAAACGTCTGAATTTACATTGCGACCAAGAGAATACCCCGATGGCGTTTACACAAAACCTTACGATGAGCCTCACCCAAAATTATTCGGTTATAGGATAGCCATTGATGCTGGCCATATTGCCAACGATTATGAAATGGGCGACCTCGAAAAGAAATACATCAAAATGAATGTTGACTCAGCACGAGGAATATACGACTCACTACAAATTGCTGAAGGAATGTTAACTATGGCGACAGCGCAATTATTAAAAGAAAAACTAGAAGCCGAAGGAGCACAAACATTTTCAACACGCGTAAATGGATTGAATGCATTTGGAATTTCATTTGACGATTGGCTCACAAAATATTATGCTACAGCCGTTGATAGTTTATATAAATTGGGAAGGTTTACTCTGAAACAAAAAGAATGGTTACTTGGTCCGAAAGCATTAAAACGGGATAAGTTCCGCGAAGTGTTTAAAGACTTAGAATTAGCCAAACGTGCTGAAATCATCAATAAATACAATCCCGACTTTACTGTCATTATTCACTACAATGTGGATGAAACCAATCTTGAATGGAACAAGCCAACAACAAAAAACTTCAACATGACTTTTGTTGGAGGCGCTTTCATGAAAAGTGATTTAGCGACCATTGAAAAACGATTTGATTTTTTTAGGTTACTAATAACGGATGATTTGGAAAAATCAATTCAACTAAGTGGAGCGGTTGTGAAACAATTTGAAAACACCTTAAATGTAAAAACAGCAAAAATTACGGATGCTAAATATTTATTCAAAGGCTGTTTACCTACTACTGAAACGGGCGTGTATTGCAGAAACCTACAATTACCCCGATTCATCCATTCTCCTATAGTATATGGTGAAACATTGTATCAAGACAATCTCTCCGAATGTAAGTTGCTAAACGAAGAAAGCGACAAAACAAAAAACAAACGTGTTCAGCAAGTGGCGGATGCTTATTACAAAGGCATTGTAGATTAT
Organism: Bacteroidota bacterium; assembly: GCA_023251805.1. GTDB lineage: Bacteria > Bacteroidota > Bacteroidia > 2-12-FULL-35-15 > 2-12-FULL-35-15 > 2-12-FULL-35-15. The sequence goes on from JAHEYB010000024.1 coordinate 12,095, forward strand.
ATTGTTACTCCTTCAAAAAAATAGACTTCCTGCTTTCTGTATCTTTTTTCCTTTCCTGTATTATGAGGCAAAAATCAAGTTTTAGTATAAACTTAAAAAACCTCAGAAATCATGGCTTCAGCAAAAGACACACCCCGACAAAAGATGATTGGTATGATGTACTTAGTACTCACCTGTCTACTTGCACTAAATGTTTCAAAAGACATTTTAGATGCATTTGTAATTGTAGATAAAGGATTGGAAAAAACAAATTTGAATTTTACGGATAAAAACGAAGTACTGTATTCACTATTTGATTTAGCAAAAAGTGTTGATCCTGTGAGAGTCACACCTAACTGGAAGCAAGCGCAAGATGTAAAAAAACGCTCAATCGAATTAAGTGATTTTATTGACAAGCTTCAAAAAGAGTTAATCGTAAAAACAGAAGGATTAGAACAAAGTGTTGCAGATACGATTCAAATGGCTAGCTTGGAGAATAAAGACAATTATACGATTCCAACTAATATTTTAATTGGTAATTCAGAAGATGGTTCGGCCGGTGCATCACGTGATTTGAAAAACAGATTAATTGAATACAGAAAACAGCTGTCAAATTATATTTTGCCAAAAGACAAAACAAAAGTGAAGATTGACATCAATACAGCAGACCCTGAACACAGCGAAGAAAATGAAAACTGGGAACTGTATAATTTTTATGACCGACCATTAGTTGCTAGTTTAACTATATTATCGAAACTAAAAACGGATGTTAAAAATGCAGAATCTACTACGGTGGATTATTTACTAAAGTTGGTAGATGTGGAAACATTAAAATTTGATACCATTGCTGCAAAAGTAATTCCACAAAGTAATTATGTGATGTTGGGAGAAGAATACAAAGCCGATGTATTTATAGCAGCTTTCAACAAAACTAGGAACCCGGAAATTATGGTGGGTGACTACAATGAAATGAGCAAATCATTTAACGGAACACCAAATGCAATAACGGTTGAAAGAGGTTTAGGAAAATATGTTGCAGAAACAAGTAGAGAAGGAATTGTTAATTATTCTGGAACGATAAAAGTTGTTTCGCCACAAGGAAAAGAAATGGTGTTTCCATTTAAATCGGAATACATTGTTGCTAAGCCTGCTTTGACTGTTTCGGCAACTAAAATGGACGTGTTGTATGCTGGATTAGACAACCCTATTTCTGTTTCTGTGCCCGGAATCCCTACAGATAGATTAACTGTCTCAATTAGCAATGGCACACTAACGCCAACAGGGAAAGGCACTTTTAATGTGAAAGTGATGAACGGAACAAAAGCAGAAGTAAGTGTGATTGCAAATTTAGAAAACGGAGAAAAAAGAAATATGGGAACAATGACTTTTAGAGTTAAACAAGTTCCAAAACCAAGCGCACAATTTGGGGATTTGATTCAAAGTGGCAGAATGACAAAAAGTAAAATAGAAACACAACTAGGATTGATTGCTTTTTATCCTGCATTTGATTTTAATGCTAAAGCTAAAGTAACTTCTTTCAGAATGTCGGTAATTGGTGGAGGGAATGTATCCGAAGAATTTACTTCAAACAGCAATATGCTCACCGAACCAATGAAAAATCGTCTTAAAAAAGTAAAAAAGAATGAAAGAGTAATCTTTGAAGAAATTCAAGCAGTTGGTCCGAATGGTAAACCAGAACCACTTACCGAATTAATAGTAAAAGTAAATTAAGTTGGGTGGTAGAGCAGTTGGAACGAAGTTCTCCTTGTAGCGGGAGAACTTCGTTATTTACATTGGATCTACATCTATATTCACTCTAACCGACTTATAATCGCTACTCGACTTAAATTTAATCAACAATTCGCTCAACACTTTTTTCACTTGCCCAACCGATGCATCTCTTTCAATTTTCAATAAAATATTTTTATGGAATAAATTACGAATACGGGAAACCAAAGGAAACTCAGGACCTAAAACACGTTTCGAAAAATGTTTTTTGAGAGCATCTGCTAAAAATTTAGCGGAAGCATTTACCATGTCTACATCTTTATGAATCACAGTAATTTCTATTAAGCGATAATAAGGAGGATAATTGAAATTTTTTCTATCCAACAATTGATTGGTATACATCGACAAATAATCGTTTGCAATCACTTCCTGAATAATACTGTGCTCAGGATTTTGCGATTGAATAATTACTTTCCCTCGTTTATTTTTTCGTCCTGCTCTTCCCGACACTTGCGCCATTAGTTGATAACTGCGTTCAAACGACCTAAAATCAGGAAAGTTTAGCATACTATCTGCATTTAAAATTCCAACCATACTCACGTTATCAAAATCAAGTCCTTTAGTTACCATTTGTGTTCCGACCAAAATATCAATATTTCCCTCTTCAAAATCCTGTATAATATGTTGATGTGCAAATTTACTTCTTGTAGTATCTAAATCCATTCTTGCAATTCTAGCTTTCGGATAAAAAATAGATAATTCCTCTTCAATCTTTTCTGTTCCAAAGCCTTTCATTTTTAAATCGGTATCGCCACAAGCTGCACATTTCGTAGGCGGTTTAATAGAATAGCCACAATAGTGACAACGCAATTGATTGCTCACTTTATGGTAGGTTAAACTCACATCACAATTTGCACATTGTGGCACCCAAGCACACATATTGCATTCGAGCTGTGGCGCAAATCCTCTACGATTTTGAAATAAAATAACTTGTTCTTTTTTATCAAGCGCAAGTGTGACTGTATCTAAAAGTAAGGGAGCAAAATGCGACTTCATCATCTTTTTGCGAGTCGCTTCTTTTACATCCGCAATTAAAATTTCCGGCATTTGAACACCACCAAAACGTTTGCTGAGTTCGGCAAAGCCATATTTTCCATCTTGCGCATTGAAATAACTTTCGACACTTGGTGTAGCAGAACCTAACAAGGTTTTTGCTTTGTGAATATGTGCCAAATAAATGGCTCCGTCACGAGCATTGTAACGTGGTGATGGGTCGTATTGTTTATAAGAAGTATCGTGTTCTTCATCAACAATTACTAACCCTAAATTACTGAACGGAAGGAATAGTGCGGAGCGAGCTCCAATTATTAATTTGTTGTTGGTTGCTGGTTGTTGGTTGTTAGAAGAACCAAGTACAGAGTTCCAAATTTCTACTCTTTCGTTTTCATTGAACTTACTGTGATACACTCCCACGACATCACCAAAATATTTTCGCAAGCGATTAATGATTTGAGTCGTTAAAGCAATTTCTGGAAGCAAATACAATACTTGTTTGCCTTTCGCTATCGTTTCTTCAATAAGCTTTACATAGATTTCGGTTTTACCAGAAGAGGTAACGCCATGAAGTAAGACTACATCGACCTCACCCCTGCTCTCTCCGAAGGAGAGGGAGTTTTCTTTGCTAACAATTTTATTAGATTCTCCATCAACATTTGCCTTCCCAGAAAATTGAAGATTAATAGACTCCAACACACTTTGCTGTTCTTCATTCAATGCTGAAATTTTATTTTCAGAATCATATCTTGCCAATCTTCCTACTTCACGTTCGTAAATTTCAAACACATTTTTTTTTGCCAAGGATTTAATAGCGGCTTCTGCACCTTCCACCATTTTTAAAATGTCCGACTTCTTCACCTCAAGGATTTCTTTGGAATAGCGCTTCGACAAACTGATAAATGCCATTACTGAATCCAGTTGTTTGGGAGCTTTGCGTTCAAGAGTATCAAAAATTGTTTTTAAATTTTCTTCATTGTTGGCATGCTCCGTAAAACGCACATAAGATTCTACTTTCGGTTTAAATTTTTCTTTCAGCTCTTCTAAAATCAAAACCACTCCTTTTTCAATCAATGTTTTGATGAGTGGATAAACTGTCTTTTGTTCAATGATTTCAGAAATATCTTGAAGACTCAAAACATTACGAATTTCTAAAGCATCAATCACTAATATTTCTTTATCGGAAAGAAATTGTTCTTCATTCGCTACAGATTGAAAATCAAAATTGGGGTTGAGTACAACTTTTGTTTCGCTGGCAAGTTTTAGTCCGCCTGGCAAAGCAGCTACCATCACATCACCAATATTGCACATATAATACTGGCTCATCCATTCCCACAACTCAAATTGTTTCTCATTTACAATTGGGTGTTCATCTAAAATGGTATCGATGTATTTTGCTGCGTATTGTTTTGGGGGAATTTCGTGCACTCTTCGAACAACAGCAGAATATAATTTTGCTCTGCCGAATTGCACTACCACTCTTTTTCCTACGGCAATTGAGTCATTCCAATCGAAAGGCACACGATAGGTGTACAAATTGGGAACAGCCAATGGTAAGATTACATCTACAAAAAGAGTAGTACGACTCATAGTACAAACCTAAATAAAAAAGCGTGAATTAATCGACTTGTTGAAAACGATTCTGAAGAAATTACTCCTTCTCAAACTGGATATTTTTACCCAATGTACCTCTTCTTCTGTAGCGACTGCTTTGTGTTTCGGTGATAGGTTTAAAATTTTCGACTTTAGCAGAGCTGGCATCAATTACAGGATGTACATCATCGATTTTTGCCAAGGTATCTATCACAAAGGGAATGTGAGCAATGGGTAATTTGAATCGTATGCGAGTAAATCGCATCAATAAATTAGATTGAAACTGATCAGAAGCAACAGCAATTTTAGTAAAGCCTAATTTTTTTGCCATTTGATAGGAATAATAAATATTTTCTGTACTGTGTTGTGCTTTGTCTTCAATCAATATTTTTTCTTTGGGAGTTCCTAAAGCTTCAGCATAAAGCGCCATTACTTTTCCTTCCACATAAGGAGTATAAACTGCTGCTCCGGAAAAAATAACATTTTTTGCTATTCCTTTTTTTATCAAGTAATCCGCCCAAATCACACGACCTTTCATTGCAGTTGTCCAATCGTTTCCATCATACGGACAACCAGGAACGATGATAACATCGTAGGGCTGATTTTTAAGCGCACGTTTGTACAATTTAGAAGGATGAGGACGAAAAAATGTACAACTACTTAAAAGGAGTATGGATAAAAGAAGGAATATGATTCTAGTTCGTTTCATTATAAGTGTTTTATAAAATTCCTCTACATTAATTTATTTCTCGACAGGCTCGAAATGACCTTGTGATATCATTTCGAGCCTGTCGAGAAATCGTAATATCAGGATAAATTTACAAGGACAAAATATTCACCATTCGTATTAAATCTGGATTTAATTCTTGAATATGTTTGATGGCTTTTTCAAAAGGAGTAAATAAAATATTTTTGTCAATGATGCCCACCATTACATTTTTTTTGCCTTGCATTAATGCTTCCACAGCAGCAAATCCCATACGACTGCTATTCACTCTATCCATCGCAGAAGGGTTTCCTCCTCTTTGTATATGCCCTAAAATAGTAACACGTGTATCGAAATCGGGCAAGCGTTTTTTTACTTGCTCAGCAATTGTAAAAGCACCACCTGCTTCATCACCCTCTGCAACAATAATTATTTTTGAGGATTTACTTTTTCTTCCATTTTCCAAACGTTTGATTAAAACATCTACATCTGTTTTTGTTTCGGGAATTAAAATCGACTCTGCTCCCACTCCTATTCCTGCGCGCAAAGCAATCAAACCAGCATCGCGCCCCATCACTTCTACAAAAAACAAACGATCGTGACTTTCGGCAGTGTCTCTTATTTTATCTACTGCGTCAACAACAGTATTGATAGCAGTATCGTAGCCAATGGTGAAATCGGTTCCTACTAAATCGTTGTCGATTGTACCGGGACAACCAACAAAAGGAATGTTGCACATTTTACTAAATTCCAAAGCACCTTTAAAAGAGCCATCACCACCAATTACTACAACACCATCAATTTTATGTTTCAATAAATTTTCCAACGCTTTTTTACGGCCTTCTTCAGTCATAAATTCTTTACTTCTTGCCGTTTTTAAAATTGTTCCACCTCGATGAACGATGTTAGCAACAGATTTCGTTCCCATCGGGAAAAATTCATTGTTTATCATTCCATCGTAACCATGCATAATGCCCACTACCTCTATGTTGTGATACACAGCAGTACGAACAACTGCTCTTAAGCATGCATTCATTCCCGGTGAGTCGCCTCCTGATGTAAAGACTGCTATTTTTTTCATATATGTAAGGATTACTAATCATTACGCCCTTCGACTCCGCTCAAGGTGACATAAGAATTTATGTTTGTTTATAGTGATTAAATATGCTTATGATTTATTAATCGTCATGCCCTGCTCCTACCCGGGATGACAGTTCTGTACGAAACTCCACTCGCCTAACTCCGCTCTCCCGACTCCTGTCTACCTTCTAATTTGTGAATTTTTTTTGTTCCTTGATACATTTCATATTTCATAAAACGACATTCTAATTGTCCGTTAAACAATTGAATTTTTCGTGAAGGGCGTAAACCAATTTGTTTAAACGCTTCCATGTTCGAACTCAAAATCCAGCAATCATAACCCGAGAAATTTTTCTTGAAAGTATCGCCCATCATTTTATATAACTCTTCGATATTGTCTTTATCCATCCGTTCACCATAAGGTGGATTTATCACAACCACACCTCTTCCGGCAGGAACTTCAAAATCTTTCATGTCCACATTTTTTATGGAAACGATGTCATCTACTTTTGCATACTTGATATTTTCTTTTGCTTTTTTAGCAACATTGGGAGAAAGTTCTCCTCCTAAAATTTTTTGTTCGTGATTTGTAATTTTATTGATTGCTGCATCTAAGATCGTGTTCCACAATTCTTCTTCGAAAGGCATAAATTTTTTCCAGCGTTCGAAACCAAAATCTTCACGATAATACCCTGGAGGAATATTATTTGCAATCAAAGCAGCTTCAATTAAAATAGTTCCGGAACCGCACATCGGATCAATAAAATTTGTTCGTTTGTCCCAACCCGTTAGCAATACCAATCCGGCAGCGAGCACTTCATTGATGGGCGCTAAATTTGTTTTATCGCGATAGCCACGTTTATGCAATGATTCACCTGAGCTATCCAATGAAACGGTACATGTATCATTATGAATATGTAAGTTTACTCTTACGGTTGGTTTTTCCAAATCGACTGAAGGGCGCTCGTTGTATTTTGTTCTAAACTGATCAACAATTGCATCTTTTGCTTTTTGGGAAATATATTGTGAATGTGTAAACAAATCGGTACTTAAAACGGTATCAATGGCAATGGTATCAGTAACATCCATGTATTCTTCCCAATTAATTCCTTGTATACCGATATATAATGATTTTTCGTCCGATACTTTAAATGTTTTGAAAGGAACAAGCACCCTTAAGGCGGTACGCAAGCAAAGATTTGCTTTGTACATAAAACCTTTATCTCCTGCAAAACTCACTGCTCGATTGTGAATTTCTACATTTCTAGCACCTAATCTTTGCAATTCCTGAGAAAGTATTTCTTCCAAACCAAAAATGGTTTTGGCAATCATTTTTATATCCTTTTCTTCTTTCATTGAGGCAAAGATAGAAATAAAACCTGGCAACTTCAGCCCTCAATTGCCTAAGCATAAGGGAATATCTTCAAAAGAATCAACAATTTATTCGCTTACCATAAAAAGTACCATCATCCCCTTTTTTTGTCCAAACGCTTATCGCAAGAGCTATCATACATTTGTGTTGTATTCATTTAAACCTTTAAAACTATGAACAAAATATTATCTACATTGTTATTGTTAGCAGCCTTTGGTAGCAAAGCACAAACATTAAGCAATCCCAACTTTGAGAGTTGGGGAACAGGTTCAACTGTCAGCACGACTTATTATACAGATACACTTCCTACTAACTGGTGGCCCTTTTATTGCAATACAGTTCACCAAACAACTGATTCATATCAAGGAATCTACGCATCTAAAATTCAAGGTTGGTTTGCATGCGGAATTGCTCCAGGAATAATGGTTAATGGCAAAGAGCCTATAAACTATGGAGAATTTATTGAATCGGGGACACCATTTACCACAAAACCAAGTAGCATTTCGGGATATTATAAGTATACCGATGTAACAATGGGTGATTCGGCAGAAGTAACCATTATCTTAAAGAGATACAATTCAGTTACAATGAAGCGAGACACAATTGCCTATTCTACTCAAACATTACCGGCAAGTGCTACCTATTCACTTTACACAGTAAACATTATTGACTTAATGCCAGGAGTAATGCCGGATTCTATAATAATAATGTTTAATTCAAGCAAGTATTACATGTTTGATCCTATCACAATGGCATTGCCGGCTTTGTATATCGACAGAATAGCTATGCCGGAAACACCTATGAGCATTGCGGATAATCAAATCTTATTAATGGAATCGTCAGTTTATCCAAATCCTTTTTCAGAAAGTGCTACTTTGGTGATGGATGCAGGTATAAGTCAGTTTGAGCATCCTAGCGTTCAAATTTACGACTTGAGTGGAAAAAAAGTGATGGATTTAGGTGTAATCACAAGCAAGGAAGTAGTTTTTAATCAAGGAAATTTGTCGAAAGGAAGCTATTTTTATCAAGTGAGCAATGGCAATGCGCTTATATCACAAGGAAAATTTATAGTTCAATAGTCTGTTTTGTTTTTAGAGAGTGGAAAACGCTTCCCGGCATATTTGGGAGGCGTTTTTTATTTCTTTTACACATTCGACCAAAAGCTCAAAACATCCTCAAAATCAATGAGTTTCAGACTCAATTTTTATCTCTATTTTTTACTTCTCAACAAATACAGGCTTTTCGCAAACTCCCTATACCTGCAATAAAGGTAAAATAATAAAAATATGCTGATGAATTGTTTGATTTATTAGATAAAGTATTATTTTTGAGCATTAATTTAAAAAACACCAACGAAAACCCATAATTGAAATGAGATTGAAATTTATCACATTTAGAGGAGCCTTTTTATTTTTATCGGTTTCTGCATTATTTGCAGGAGGCTGTAGTGGCGATGACACAAAAGATCCTGATGCTTTGCCTCCTGTAGACAGCACTCAAACAACTATTTTGAATGTAAACGGTGAGATTTTCAGTATTCCTTCACCTATTCAAACAGCTTTCCTAATCAAAGGAAGTGGTGCAGCTTACAGCAAAGAGATTCTTAACCCATCAAATAAATCATCTGATTATTCTACCAACTTTTCAAAAGCGTTGAACTTGGGTATTTATGGGGCTGATTTGGGTTATGTAACAATTTACGACCAAAATCAAGATGCTATCGGATATTTAAATTCTGCTAAAAAATTGGCTGATGAATTAGGTGTTTCCGGTGCTTTTGATGCAAATACTATTGAGCGTTTTGCAAAAAACTTAGGTAACAAAGATTCAATGTTAGTATTGGTTGGTGTTGCTTATCGTTCGAGTGATGCTTACTTAAAAAATAACGATCGTAGCGATGTAAGCGGATTGGTACTAGCAGGTGGTTGGTTAGAGAGTTTACATTTTGCAACAAATGTTTACAAAGCAAAACCAAACGAAGAAGTAAAACGCAGAATTGCTGAACAAAAATCCTCTTTACAAAGTTTAATAAAATTGTTGACTCAATTTTACAGTCAACCTGAGTATACAGAATTCATTGACAACTTGAATGACCTGTCAACAGTGTTTGATGGTGTTGAGTTTAAATACACTTACGAAAAACCAACTACTGATGCCGAAAAGAAAATGACAACCATCACTAGTAAATCAGAAGTGAATATTACACCTGAGCAAATTGAGTCGATTACTCAAAAAGTAAAATCAATCAGAAGTCAAATTGTAGGATAATTTCGGTTAAGTTAAAAAGCTCAATCGTTAAATAAAAATTTATAACAGAAATGAAAAAAGGAATTTTAAAATTAGTATTAGTTGTTGGTGGATTCATTACAATAAACAGCGCATCGGCTCAAATTGCAGATACAATTGCTACTCAATGTGCAAAGCACTTAGAAAATCAATTCATTTCTGATGGTCAGCAATACCGAGCTTTATTAATGAATGCAGACGAAACTGCAGAATTTCACACTACACTATATGGCGGTACACTTTATCGTATAGCTGCTTGTAGTGGCTTATCCGATGGAAATTTAATTTTCTCGGTGTATGATTCAGAAAGAAACTTACTTTTCACAAACAGCGAATTTAAAAATGCTCCTTTTTGGGATTTCAAAATCACAAACACCTTGGATTGTGTGATTGAAGCGAAATTGAGTGGAGGAGCTCAAGGTTCGGGAAGAGCCGTTTTATTAATTGGCTTTAAACAACAAAAATAATATCAAATATAACCTTATTCAAAAGGCATTAATTACTGCGGTATTAATGCCTTTTTTTTCAAAACTACTTAATTACATTTAACAATGAGTGAAAGAATATTAAAAGCCCTGATGCAAATGTTTGCGATTATTGCAAGGGTTGATGGCATTAATGACAATGGCCGATTAATCGTGCAATCGTTCTTGAAGCAACAATTAAATCAGGAATTAGTTGATCAATACCTTGCCATTTTTGATGAATTTTTAGAAGCTCACCATCAGGTTACAAAAAAGAAAGATGGTTCAGCAAAACGTACCTCACTTAACTCCGTTAAAGTTTTAAAAATTTGTACTCAAATCAATAGCGAGCTTACGCAAGTACAAAAGGTGGTTGTGTTACTTCGTTTGATTGAATTTATTAATTCCAATACCGAAATTGCTGAACAAGAAATGGAATTCGTTACAACCGTGGCGGAAACATTTAATATTGAAGATGACGAGTTTAAACGTTGTATGGAATTTGTGAGAGCAGGGTTGGATACTATTCCAGAATCGTCTCGTTTGTTGATTATCGATAATAAAACTAGTCATACTCTCAAAGAAACAAAACATATTTATGCTGAAGGGGTAACCGGACAAGCACGCGTACTTTGGATTCCGAGTGTGAACATGTATGCATTGTTATATTATGGCAAAAGCGATATTTTATTAAACGGACAGTTACTTACGCAAGGGAAAGTATTTATTCTTACACCCGGTTCATCCTTACGGAGCTCAAAAGTAAAACCTGTTTATTATAGCGATATTTTAAGTTCGTTTATGAGTGATACCTCAAAAGCAAAAGTATCATTTGTAGTAAAAAACTTAGAGTACAAATTTAAAGGTGGTAAACTTGGATTAAGAGATATTAATTTTAGCGAAGACTCGGGCAAGCTTATTGGAATCATGGGTGGTTCCGGAGCCGGAAAATCCACATTACTAAATGTGTTGAACGGAATGGAAATTCCAAGTGGCGGTTCTGTTAAAATCAATGGAATAAATATTCACTCTGAAAAAGAACAAATAGAAGGGGTAATTGGTCACGTTTCGCAGGACGATTTACTTATTGAAGAGTTAACTGTTTTTCAAAATTTGTTTTATAACGCAAAACTTTGTTTTGGAAATAAAACAGATGCTGTTGTAACTCAAATGGTAACAGACGTATTGACAAGCATAGGATTAATTGAAACACGCGATTTAAAAGTTGGAAGCCCCTTAGAAAAAACCATTTCAGGTGGACAACGTAAACGCTTGAACATTGCATTGGAATTGATTCGTGAGCCATCCGTATTGTTTGTAGATGAACCTACTTCCGGTTTATCTTCACGCGATTCGGAGAATATTATGGACTTATTAAAAGAACTTGCCTTAAAGGGCAAATTGGTTTTTGTTGTAATCCATCAGCCTTCTTCCGATATTTTCAAAATGTTCGACAAGTTGATGATTTTAGATGTAGGCGGTTATCCAATTTATTACGGCAATCCTGTTGACTCTGTTATTTATTTCAAAACAGTGGTGAACCATGTAAATAGTAATGAAAGTGAATGTATTGAATGTGGTAACGTAAACCCCGAACAGGTATTCAATATTATTGAGTCGAAAGTATTGGACGAATATGGTAACATCACTCGCAACAGAAAAGTGTCGCCTTCGGAATGGAATTTACATTACAAGGATAAAATTGAAAAGACGATTGAAGAAGTTGAAAATATTACAGAAATTCCGGAAAGCACTTTTAAAATTCCGAATAAATTTAAACAATTCAAAGTATTCATCACCCGTGATGTATTATCTAAACTAACCAATACACAATACATTTCTATCAATATGCTGGAGGCGCCATTATTGGCTTTCATCCTAGCCTATTTCATTAAATTTGTGAACTTAGATTTATCCAACAAAGTGGGTTATACTTTTCGTGAAAACGAAAACATTATTATTTACATGTTTATGGCAGTAGTTGTGTCTTTGTTTATTGGATTAACTGTTAGTGCAGAAGAAATTATTAGAGACAAAAAAATTCAAAAACGTGAGTCCTTTTTGAACCTGAGTAAAGGAAGCTATTTGTGGTCAAAAATTATTATTATGTTTACTTTGTCGGCCATACAAGCTATTTTGTTTGTGTTGGTAGGAAACTATGTATTGCAAATACAGGGCATGATTTTCCAATATTGGGTGTTATTATTTAGCACTTTTTGTTTTGCAAACATGTTGGGGTTAAATATTTCTGCAAGTTTCAACTCAGCAGTTACCATTTACATCCTTATCCCAATTTTAATTATCCCTCAATTATTGTTTAGCGGTGTGATGGTGAAATTTGATAAACTGAATCCAATTATCACTTCACAAAGTGTTGTTCCATTAGTTGGTGATATGATGGCTTCCAGATGGGCGTTTGAGGCTTTAGCAGTTAAGCAGTTTAAGGATAATAAATTTACAAAAAAGACTTACCGTTTTGATAAAGCGATACACATAGCTACATACAAAAAAGACTATTGGTTAACCGAAATGGCTAAAAAAATTGATTTCTGTGAATCGAATTACAAAAAGCCCGAAAGCAGAAAAGAAGTGGAAGATGCCTTGAAAATGATTCAAAATGAAATCAGAAAAGAGCTGAAGACTCCTGGTAATGAAAAATTAATTTGCGGTGGTTTGGATAATTTAAACTTGACTTCATTTAGTCCAACTGTTGCAAACCAAGTACGTGACTTTACTAATAACACTTTAAGGACGGTGTATTTAAATAATTTCAAGCGTGCAACTACATTGAGAGAAAAAGAAGTAAGTGTAATGACCAAAGACACAGCTGCAAGAGCCCAGTACATTAAAGACAAGAACGACTATGAAAATGAAAGTCTGCAAGACCTAGTAACAAACAGAAATACACCTTATCGTATTTTAGATTTAGATGGCGCATACGTTCAAAAAATTGATCCAATTTATTTAGACCCGGTTGATTCCGATTTGGGAAGAGCACATTTTTTCGCTCCACGTAAAAAATTCTTTGGAAAATACTATGATACTTATTCTGTAAATATTTGTGTAATATGGGGAATGTCTGTTGTTTTAGCCATTACACTTTATTTTGATTTATTAAAAAAATTGATCAATGGCTTGGAAATCCTATTCAGCAAGTTGAGTAGAAAAAAAGGTCGATAATCATTATTGAATTAAAAGTATAAAAAAGTCCGGAGCATTTAAGCTACCGGACTTTTGATTTAATATTGGAATTTATTTAAATATGTTGCCCTATTTTTTAGCACTATAGTAAATATTGAACCTTTACCAGGAGTGCTTTTCAACTCAATTTCACCATCCAGTTTTTCAACGCACTTTTTTACAAGATACAAGCCCAAACCAGAGCCTTTTGAAGTTTCCACTGCTTTATAATACATATCAAAAATAAGCCCTTGTACCGAAGATTTTATCCCAATTCCATTATCTTCGATTATAATGTGAATATCATTTTTATCGTTCTCAAGCACATTAATTTTCAAAAATGCTTTCGGTTCGGAAACACTTTGGTATTTGATAGAATTCTCTATTAGGTTGTGTAAAATAGTTTCAATTAAAAATTTATTAGAATAAAAATTGTCAAACACTTTAATATTTGTTGTGATAGTAAGTAATTCATATCCTTTAAAATATTTGAATTCACTAAGCTTGGCTTCAATTAAATCTCTAAAATCAATCAAATCATCGAAACGTGCAGTGTCTTTTATTTTCATTGTTTTCACCAATTCCTTCAGCGTATCATCCAGCTTTTGAGTAGATGAGCCAATCATATTCATATACTCTTTTGCCAGCCCATCTTTAATTTCAAAATTGCTGACGTTTACCAATCCAATAATAGATGCAAGTGGTCCGCGTAAATCATGAGATGCTTTGTAAATAAATATTTCCAGTTCATTGTTGCTTAAAATTAAATTTTCTTCCACTTGTTTTCTTGCACTAATATCAGAATGAATTCCAATAGAGCCCACAACTTTTCCATCTTTATCAAAAAACGGAGAGCCACCTACAATTAACCATTTTTTTTCTCCTTTTTTGGTAGTCAATTGAATTTCGTAATGCTCCGAAAGCATTTGTTTTCGGGATTCTAATCTGCTTTTCATCCTAATCTGCTCCTCAAAGTTTGTAATAAACAATTTTGTTGCATTCTTTTCTTTCATTTCTTCAAAATCGTATCCTAATAAATTACAAAAAGCTGGATTGGCATATTTTATTTTTTCATCCAAATCAACAATTAATATTCCCTCATTCATTGTTTTAACAATATCCTCCCAATGATGTTTAGGAGAAAAATCAAGCATGTGATATTTTTTAATTGCTACAAATGCTATAACAGAAAAAGCAGTAGTAAAAGTGGATGTAACAGGAATACCATTTATGTTAAATACTAATGGAAAAATAACTTCTACAGTTATTCCAATTATAGTGGGGATAGTAAAGCCAATAGCCAACAACAGTGATTGCTTATGCTCCAAAACCGGTTTGTCTTTTTTTAAGCAATGCAGCCACAAAAGGAAAAGTGTTATTATCCCCCCCACACTTATCCAAACAAGTATCGTCTCAGTAATAAACGTTGGTTTAGGATTCACAATCCAAAACCACGTATCAGAAGCCACAATTGTATACTCATCCAAATGAGCAACGTTACACACAAGAAAGATTATGAGAGGTAAAATTAGGATGATAAATAAAACATTCCAAGAAATTTTTTTATCCAATTTTGTAAAATAAACTGCGAAAAGTAAGCCAAACAGTATAACAAAAAGAATAAAAAATAAAATTATTCTATTCCAAACCAAAGCCGCTTCGGGGTGGACGCTCAACTTCAAAAAGCCTTCGCACATTTGCCACATACCTAAGGAAAAAACATAAAAAGAAAAATAACCCGTGACTCTTGTTCTCTGAATTTTTAAAGATATGTACACGAAAATCCCTAGGTTGATGGCTACCGGGATAAAAGTCAGCAACAAAATCAACGTTCTACTGAAGTCTAACTGAAATAATTCTACATTCATAACAGGAAATGGAAGTAGTGAAATGTATTTTAAAAACTCAATTTACAACAATTAATTTAATAGACAAATTTTACCCATACAATAAGTAGGCTTATGTAATAAAATCAACAATTTTGTTAATTAATGTTGTTTCAATTTTGTGCTATTTAGATTGTATTTAAATTATCTTTGAATAATAGAATAATTTATTTTTGTTGTCACAACTCCTTATGGAGAGAAAAATTAAGTATACAGAAGAAGAATTGGTGTCTTTATTAAAAAATAAAGATGCTATTGCATACAATGTGTTGTACGACAACTATTCTGCTTCTTTATATGGAATTATTTCAAGAATAATACCTGCAGAAGAAATTGCTCAAGATATTTTGCAGGATGTATTTGTAAAAATATGGAAGGCGATTGAACATTATGATAAGTCCAAGGGGCGATTATTCACTTGGATGTTAAACATTGCACGAAATTCGGCTATAGATTACTCTCGTTCCAAACAATTCAAGCTGGAAAATAAAATCCAAGACATCGATAATTCCGTTTATGAAGTAAATAAGCAGAAATCGAGTAGCTTTAATACCGATTTGATAGGGGTAAAAGAGGAGGTTATTAAATTAAAAGATGATTATCGTATTTTAATTGATTTGATTTATTTTAAAGGATTTACCCAAGAAGAAGCTGCCAAGGAGTTAAATATCCCTTTAGGAACAGTAAAAACAAGGGTAAGAGCGGCTATTATAGAACTTAGAAAAACATTGAAGTAAATTGACTGTTGAGGAATACATATCATCCGGCATTATTGAACGCTACATAGTGGGAGAGCTTTCTGAAAAGGAAAGAATCGATGTGGAAGCAATGGCTATGCAGTATCCCGAAGTGAAAGCCGAGATAGAGTTGACAGAAGCTACACTCATGAATTTTGCATCAAAAACTCCTCCTGTTCGCTTAAAACAAAAAATTGCAGGGCGACTGGATATAAATACTGCAAAAGTGATTCCCTTAAACGAAAAGAAAAGTAGTTCATTGATGTGGCTGGTTGCTGCCTCTTTATTATTACTTGTTGGTAGTTCCATTTACAATGTCATTTTAACAACTAAATTATCTGAAACCGAAGATCAGTTGGCCGTAATAAACTCCCAAAATCAAAAATTTGTTAGTGATTTTGATGCTCAGTCGAAGTCTTATGGAGAAATGGCTCAGCAAATGGCTATTTTGATGAATCCCAACAATAACAAAGTAATGCTAAAAGGAATGGATATTGCTCCAACAGCATTGGCAATTGTTTATTGGAACAAACAAAATAAGGATGTTTATATTAATGTAAATGCTTTACCATCAGCGGCAGATGGTATGCAATATCAACTTTGGGCGATTGTAGATGGAAAACCTGTAGATATTGGAATGCTGGATATGAACCCCGATTTACCACCTCTTCACAAAATGAAATCCATTAACGGGGCTCAGGCATTTGCAGTTACATTGGAGAAAAAAGGTGGAAGCCCCACTCCTAACATGAATGCGATGTATTTGATGGGGAATGTTTAAGGAAATATATTTTTACAATTTATAATATTAAAAACCCCATCTAAATTAAATCAGATGGGGTTTTAAACTAATTAACAAAACTAAACAGGGTAAATAATATATCTTCAAAAGAAAAATATACATACTGTAGCAAGAAACAAAAGAGATACTACCCAAAAAATAAGTCCTTGAAGTTGTTGTATCTCCGTAATTTTATAATTGCTAAATCTGCCAAACAAATTTTTCATATATTTTATTTTTTCAGCATTATCTTTTGAGAAATGGACTTATTCCCATTATTAATATTCAGAATATATATTCCACCAGACAGATTAAGTGCATCAAGTTGAATTTCATTATTCCCTTTGCTAGCAATAGCCTCTTTATTCAAAATAACTTTCCCAAGCACATCAATTATTTTGATAGCGTGTAATCCGGATGAAGATGCGTTATAAAAAACATTGATAAATTCTTCATTACTTGATAAATTTAAAATGGAAAAATTCTCTTCTACATCTTCACAGTTGATGGATACAAAATTATATGACCGAGTAGTGCCATCATAATCTGTTTGACTCAAATAATAATATAAATTCCCTTCCAAAGGTGTGTTGTCTACCCATGAATAATTTTTAAGATTAGAAGATGTCCCTGCGCCATCAATTATAGCCATCTGCTGTATATTGGTACCATTACTCGTTCTTGAAATTGTAAAGTAATCGTTATTGGTTTCTGATGCAGTTGTCCAATTAATATATACTTTATTCTGATTACACTGAGCAGAAAAAGATACCAATTCAATTGGCAAAGGGGCTGTTGCGTAACTAGTTGAGCTAATCCTAAAAAACATTGTTCCTGTAGTTGAAAGATCGGCTACGGGTATTAAAAACTTAATCACATTTCCTGTAACTCCTGAATTGGTGTATGCTTTTTCATAAAGTGTACCCTGACCAAAAGTTGTATTATCATCTAAAAGCAAACGTATTTTAGTTGGATCATTAACACCAACTCCCAATCCAAATCCACCTCCTAATCCAGGAACACGAGACATGTCAAATTCTATTTCAAGGTTTACCATATTCATCATTGAGTGGCCTCCTGTAAGGTTAGTAGTTTGCACTCGATAAATCCTGTTTTGAAGAACCTCTAATGCTGTTCCTCCATGCGTGAGGAGCCCATAAGTTCCGCTAATAGTTCCGTTATTATGCCCCACTACTACATATGTATTATCACCTATAGCAGTTGGTACAGAAATCAAATCGTGCGCAATTGTAAAAGGCATATCGTTAGGTCCTGTAGCAGCCGGAACATTTATACTTTTTGATTTATTTTGTTGTAATCCTTCTACTGTTTCAGCCCCAATGCCTGTAACATCATTGTGATAGCCTGAATTAGCTGTCCATATTGTAGCTCCCGAAGTGGAAGTATACGCTAGCGTTGTGGATCCATTTCCACCAAGCGTAATTCCATATTTTATTGCAAGGTAGGATTCTATTTTATTTGCCTGAGCAGTTGAAATGGCTCCTGAATAAGAAATAATTTCTGCAACAGGTCCCAACCAATCTCTTATCCTTCCATCAAATGCAGGTAAATTATCATTTTGTCCACCCATAAAAACATTTACAGAACCTGTTCCACCACCCAATGCGGTAACAATATCAAAATTCCCTGAGTGTGGGGTATTGTATGATGTTCCGGCAGGATCTCCATTCTTTCGCCATACACCGGCTGCCTGAAAAAACCCATTACCATATCCCAATTCGCCATACTGAGCAACAACACCACCATTCTCTCCTCCATGAACTGCACAACCACCACATGGAAGACCAAGGGTTACAGCATCGTATGTTGCAAGATGAGTTGATTTTCTGGTAAGATTTGTTAACTGAGCTACCCAAAAAAACGATCTTAAATTCTGATTAGGAGTTCTTAAAAAATCTCCACCAGTTGGAGAACTAAGAGTAAAATTAATGTAAGGATTAAAATTATAGCCCGAAGAAACATAATCGGGGCTACCATTTACTGTAACACTTGTTGCAGCAGTGCTCTGGTCCGCCCAAGCTGTAACATTAGGTCCGGCAGTTGTTACACCCGATCCGGCTTTTAGCCACATTGTAATTCCTGTATTAATTCCACCGGGAGAAGGAGGACAAGCTATAATTGCTCGTGTTCCAACAGGATCATTTGCAGTTACTGTTCTGGCAACTCCTCCGACCGTTATTGTGGTCGTAGGGCTTGCCAACAAACGGGCATCCACAGTATTGGAAATTGTTCCGGCTGTGTTCATGTCATACGCAATCCAAAAATAGTTTGTACCTGTAGCCAACGTTTGTGCACCATTTATAGTAATAGTTCCCGCCCCTACCGAAGTACCCGCTCCATCAAATGCCCCTATGGCAGAAAAAGTAGAAGTCGTTCCCGTATAATAAATATGTATCAATGAAACATCTGCTGTTGGTGCAGTTCCTGTCATTACCATTTGCAATTGTGTGAGTGAAATTGGCGAGCAAGATCCAGATGTAACCACTTGCAGACTAACAATAGGCTGATTCACATCACATTTAGTTACTGTAGCTGTAGATGCTTGGACAACAGTTGCCGAAGTAAAAGACATTGAACCTGCGCTTGGAGTAAAAGTATAAGACCTGCCACTGGCCGGAAAAGTTGCATTCGCATCATTGGTTGCAGCATTGCTGGATGTATTGGCAGAAGTAGTAACACTTTGGTAAGATGTGCTTGCGCTTGCAATACCTACAGAACCAGCAATTGGTGCAGCTCCTGTATTGGCACCATAAACAATATCAATTACATTGGTAGTTTCATAGATTTTTACCTGAACTCTTTTTGTATACGCAGCGGCAGACTCTCCATAATTTCCATAAAGCCACTCTACTGTTAACACTCTATTGGGCGAACTTCCCGTAAGCAAATAATGAACTTTTCCTGTAGTACAAGTATGCATATCATCCCAAAATGGCATAATGATAGGATAGGATGCACCTGCAATAGAATTGGAGAAAGATGTAGTTACCGCTGCAGCACCCAATCCCATTGCCCCATTTGAACTTGCAGAAAATTGCGTATAGTTTGTACATGCAAAAGTAAATGTAAAACCAATGGCTGTTACTGCAGATGAAACATCGTCTTGAGCACTGGCAATTATCTGGGTACTTCCTGTCATTGTTGTCAATGCAGTACCTGTTGCAGTAGAAAATGTATATGCGCTTGCTTGAGAAAAAACGGCACTACGCGAAAAAACGAATAAGAAAATAATAATTATCCTAAACATTTTTTTTTCTTCTTTTGAAGTAATTTTGAAGAAGCAATCCATGATTCATTTTTAGTTTTTCAAATATATCTCATTATATGAAAAATAGGATGATACATTTAATAAGTGGCAATTATTGGGAATAAGTGGTCAATAAAGAAAAATAGAAAGACGGTTATGGTATGTAAAAGTGAATTATATTTTTTTAAAGCTTAGAATAATATAAAGAATATTATCTTAGCCATAGATAAAAAACAGTGTTAGAAATGAAATTCGCACATAAAATTTCATTATTCCTTTTTATTTCAGTTAGCTTATTTTCAACAGGACAGATAATTCCATTTATCTCCGAAAAGAGTTTAAGCCCGAGTGAAAAATATTCTGTTCAGGTATGGACTACAGAAAATGGGCTACCACAAAATTCCATTAATGACATCATACAAACAAAAGATGGATACTTATGGTTAGCTACATTTGATGGATTGGTTCAATTCGATGGGATTAAATTTAAAATATTTCGTTCCTCTACAACTCCTGAACTTAAAACCAACGGAATAAAAAAATTATTTGTAGATAAATTAGACCGCCTGTGGATAATATCTTCAGATGGAAGGCTTTATTCATATTACAAAAACAAATTTCACTCTTATGATCTTCCTGAAAAAACATTAATTTATAGTAACATGATTACGAATTGGACACAAACCTCCATTCTTATAGCATGTGAAAACAATAAAATATATTCAATTGATAACAATGTCATCTCAGAATTTCGAGTACCGCTTTACATCCAACACTTAAATACTATTATTTCTAAATATGATGACCAACTATATATAGGAGCAAGTAATGGTTTATTCTCATTTAGTGGCAACATCTGGTATACTTTTCCTGAATTTAAAAATCAAATTATTTCCACATTCTATCGTTCTCCAAATAATGATATACTAACAGATATCGGAACCTATCTATTGGTAGTACATCCCAGGAACACTGAATTATTGAATTTACCAATTTCTTTAAAAGAAATTGGCAATCACGGAATTGGATTCAATCAATTACAGCAAATGGTCATTTTATCTGAAAAAGGTTTATATACAATTGTAGAAAACAAAACAATACATACTTCGATTGAAAATGGACTTTCATCAAACGGAATTAGTTCGGTTTATGCTGACAAACAAAATAATTTTTGGGTAGGAACTTCTAATGGTGGTCTAAATAAATTGAAAGAAAAACTTTTTCATACCCTTTCCAAAGAAAATGGGATGAATGATGATGGAATAACCGGTTTGCTTCAAACTTCCAAAGGAAATATTTTGTTAGCTAATAATTGTTCTGGTTTGAGTAATTATCTAAATAAAAAATTCGTTCCTAGTTTTCAGTCTGTTGAAGGTGATTGCTTATGGAGTTTAATGGAAGATAAAAATAAAAATATTTGGGTTGGTTCCTATGGAGATGGAATCGCTGTATTTAAAGAAAATAATGAGATAAAGCACTATCGCATCTCGGAAGGACTTTCATCAAATGTAGTTTTTGCTTTGTACACCGACTCAAAAAATATGATCTGGTGCGGAACTGACAAAGGTTTGTGTTTTTTGGAGAATGATAAATTTGTACAACTAGATATTTCCTTTAAAAATACAATCACCTATATTTTTGAAGATCGCAACAAGCAGCTTTTTTTATGCTCCGATATTGGACTTGCTACCATTCGTAATCAAAAAATTGTATTGTTACAAAACGGGGAATTGGGCAATACAAATCTGCGTTACATATATGAAGATAAAGAAGGCGTATTATGGCTTGGAACACATGGTAGTGGGCTCATTCGGTTTAAAAATGGCAGCACATTTTCCTACACTTCAAAAAATGCTGCACTTGATAATAATGTTTGGAGCATTACCGAAGATAGCAAAGGTAATTTTTGGCTGCCTTCCAATTCTGGCATGTATGTTATTGAACGAAAGGAATTGAATGAATTTGCTGACGGAATAATTAACAATTTAAGTCCGATTTATTTATCAAAAGAAGACGGATTAAAAAGCAGTGAATTTAATGGTGGATTTCAGCCAACGGTTTTGCAAAACGAGATGCATGAATTATGGTTTCCTACCGTAAAAGGTGTTGCTATTGCAAACCCTGCAAATTTAAAGCCTGTTGATTATTTCCCTCAGATAGTAATAGAAAAAATAGCGCTTGATGATGAACTTATAACGCTTACTGATTCAATACTTACTTCGGTATCTTCTAACAGTTTGTTAATTTCTTTTAGTGCACCGTCTTTTATCAACCCATCAAAGTTAAATTTTCAATACAAAATAGAAGGGATAGACAATTCATGGGTAGATATTGGTTCTGCCAGAGAATTAAAATTGAATTCAATCCCAAGCGGAAATCATATTTTACGCTTGAAAGTTGCCGGTAATATTAACAATAAAGAAACCAGCATCCTTTTGATAAAGCCACTACCAATATGGAAAGAGACAAAATTTATTACTGCATTAAGTTTTATTTTTTTACTGATTGTGCTTATTGCAACAGTTGGAATAATTGGTGTGATAAGAAAAAGAGAAAGAAAAAAAACGCTTCTCAACAAGCAATATGCAAATATTGAATTAAAGGCCCTGCAAGCTCAAATGAATCCGCATTTTATTTTTAATTGTCTGAATTCGATTCAACATTTTATTATTGTGAATGATGAAATTTCAGCCAATAAATACCTAAGTAAATTTTCAATGCTTATGCGTAAATTTCTTGAGCACTCAAAATTTAATACAATATCTCTTCATGAAGAGATTGAGCTTATCCGTTTATACATTGAGTTAGAAAATCTGCGCTTTAAGGAAGGCTTTGATTTGACTATGGAAATAGACCCTGCTATAGATAAGTACAATATTGAAATTCCAAGTATGCTTTTTCACCCTTTTGTTGAAAATGCTATTAATCATGGTTTACTTAATCTTGATAGAAAAGGGAATTTGAAAATTATTTTTCGATTGGAAAAGCAATGCCTGCTCGGCATTATTGAAGATGATGGCATTGGTCGAAAAAAATCTTCCGAATTGCGTTCAGAGACAAGGAAAGATCATCAATCACGAGGAATGGAAATAACCAAAGACCGCATTTCTGTTCTGAATAAAATGGAAAACACAAACATTGAAGTGGAGATAATTGACAAGACAAATGACACATATGGTTCCTCCGGGACACTAGTAATTATTAAAATTCCTATATAAAAATGATACGAGCAATTATTGTGGACGATGAAGCATTGAGCAAAACAGTTCTAAAGAATCTCATCCTTAAGTATTGTCCCGAAATTTCACTTTTGGGAGAAGCTTCAAATATTACTGAAGCAAAAAAATTGATAGAAGAACTGAATCCTGATCTTGTATTTTTAGATATTGAAATGCCGGGCGGATCAGGGTTTGAATTGTTAGAAAAACTAATTGATAATCCTTCATTAATGGTGATTTTTACAACCGCTTATGACCAATATGCGATAAAAGCTTTTAAGTTCAACGCACTGGATTATTTGCTGAAACCAATCAATATAAGTGAGTTAATTGCTGCTGTAGCAAAAATTTCCAATCCTGTTCACAAAAAAACAATGCGTTCTTCACTAAAGCATTTCATGGATAGTCCCGGCAATTCGGGTATTTCAAAAAATAACAAAGTAGCTTTGCCAACTCAGGAGGGGCTTGTTTTTATTGACATAGCTAATATTATCAGGTGCGAAGCGGATGGAAAATATACATATTGTTTCATTTCAGAAGGCAAAGCATTGCACTCAACTAGAAATTTAAAAGATTTTGAAGAACAACTGACTCAGTTTGGTTTCTGCAGAATTCACCATGCTCATTTGATTAACCTGAATCATATAAAAACCTATGTGAAAGGCAATGGTGGTTATGTATTGATGAATAATAATGATACGGTAACTGTATCAAAACGAAAGAAGGAAGATTTTCTAAAGCACTTAAATAAGATTTAAGTTAAATAAAAAGCGAGATATGATGCATAAATGCATCATATCTCGCTTTAAAATATAAATTTAAAGCCGTTTATTATTCAGCTACCTGAACCATTTTAAATGGCACGTTGATAATTGCTTGGTAATCTTCACCCGCTTCTAGCATATCCTCATCATCTTCTTCATAATACCAATTGATTACTACTGCGCTTCCACCTTTGTTGATCGCTTCCAATTTTTTAAATACATCTAAAATGCATTTAGATGAACTTGTATTAAAATACTCTAGTTGAATATTTACGTTGGTTGCAGACTGAGGTTTTCCCGCATATTTCTCTAACCAATCCACTAATGGTTTGTAAAACTCGATAGAGTTTTCAGGGATTGAACGACCTTTAATTTCTAAAAAGCCTTTTCCTGTATCAAAAGTGATAGTAGGGGTTTTTGGTGTTCCTTCAATTGAAATTGTTTCCATAATCTTATTTTTATTGTGATATTTTAATATTTAAACTGAAAAATGAAAATTTGTCGTCCACCGGTGAAAAATTGAAATTCAATTTCTCTCCTGTTTTTCGTGCAATGTCTATCATTCCTAATCCACCTCCACCTTTCAATGACATTTCACCATTATTTAAAACTGCTTTGTAATATTCTTTTAATTCTTCTTTAGATAATAAATTAATGTCTTCCAATCGTTTTTTCAAACTTTCAACATTTTCTTTTTTGATGTAATTACCGGTAACAATATTGTATTGATTATCCAATTTGCCAATCATAAAAATAGCGGAACGTATAACATCATTTTGTTCGGGTGCTACTTCATCCATATGATGATAAAGATTTTGCAGACACTCAACTAGTACATTGTAAACTTTCTTTTTAATCTTTGGTTCTTCCTGCAAATTATCCAATTTGGATTCCATAATCTGCAAGATGGAGGTAAGTAATTCAGAAGTGATATCACCTTTAAAAGAGAGCATAATATTATTACGCTCCATTTTATCATAAAAATCGTAAATATCTAACATCATAAAACACTAAGTTAAATCGATAAAGCTGATAATTCTGATTTGTTAATTAAGCAAATATATAAATAAGTTTAATTAATCAAACAGCAAACACTAATTTTTTACTCCTTATTAATTTAACCATTCATTCACATCCAAAACCCCAGCAAACAAGGGTTTTAACAATGTGCATCAATTCATTGTAAAAGCAAAAGTATTACCATTTATAGTAAGTGTTGCCTGATCATCACAAATTCCCGCTCCGTAATCAACTGTGCGAGTTGCTTTGCCTTCAGGTGTCAAATCAATTTTACCCGACTGAATCCAAGTACAAGACATTGCTTTGATTACCGGAGATGTTACATTCACCGTATAATTTTTTCCTTCACGGGTTTTACCTACCGCATTTCCAGTAAACTGGTAAACATCATTGGTTAACAACGTGTCTCCCATACCTGCAGTTTGCGTCATTGTTCTGGTACAAGCCCACTCTAAGTTCCAGCTGGATGCAATACATTTTCCGCCAATAATATTATTTGTAAATGAATAAGCTGAGTTACGGATAATCATAATGCTATCACAAGCATATTGTACAAAATTTGCTGCACTGGCACCTTTTACATAATAGTTAATCAATTTAACTGTAACCGTACAACCCGCAGTATCCCATGAACGATCATATGTTGCAACTACTTGCCCCTTACGTGTTTTACCATCAATAGGGTCAACTGTTCCTGTTGTTCCATAATCCAAGGTCATAGTTACCGGAAAACCATCTAACGTATCAGCAGGATTGATAATAACCATTGGATAAGTAGACATCATAGATTTTACACCTTGTTCCTTAATGGCATATCCATTAATAATTCCCATTCTACCAGTGAATTCGCCCTCACAAACGCTATTATCAGTTGCTGACTGTGTTTCTGTATCTGGCTCCTCTTTTTTACAAGAATTAAATGTTAATGCAAGTACTGCAGAAACAAATAAAAGTAATGAATATAGAATACGTTTCATGGTATATAGATTTTAAGTTTTTTGCTAAATTTTATCCTAGCATCAAATATAAGAATATTTTACAATTTGTCAAAAAATTGACGAAAAAGCCCTTCTTCCCTTAAAATCGGATGCCGATTACTAAAATATCATCAATTTGCTGATAACCACCCCTCCAAGTTTCAAAGGTTTGATCCAGCGTTTTACATTGCTCTTCCATGCTCTGTGATTGCATCTCCAACATCAATTCATTGAATCGTTTTACCATGAATTTTTTGCCTTTTTCTCCACCAAACTGATCGGCATATCCATCTGAGGCCATATAAATGGTATCTCCTTTATTGATTTTAATGTTATGAGCAGTGAACTTCCGGTCGGCATCCAATTGTGAGCCACCAATAGGGTTTTTATCCGCCTCTATTTTATCAAATTTTTGATTGTTTACAATAAACAAAGGACGATAAGCTCCTGCATATTGCAACTCATTATTTTTTGTATCAATGCAACAAATGGCCACATCCATTCCATCGCTTGTATCCACTACGTTTGTTCCTTGTTTTAAAGCTGCCTGCACACCGCGATGCAAAGCATTCAATATTTCATCGGGTTGGGTAATACCATTTTCACTGATGATTTGATTCAACAAATTATGCCCTATCATACTCATAAAAGCTCCGGGAACACCATGACCCGTACAATCCACTGCTGCAATTATTTTTTTGCCATCTTTTACCCCAAACCAATAAAAATCACCACTAACAATATCTTTTGGCTTATACAAAATAAAAGACTCAGGGAAATATTTAAAAATTTGTTCCAAAGGAGGCAATATTGCCAACTGAATTCGCTTTGCATACTGAATACTACTGGTAATGTCTTTGTTTTTTTGAGCCAGCTCCTGCGTACGCTCTTCCACTTTTTCTTCCAAAATTTTATTTTCTCGCTTGATAGAGCTTGTACGGTATTTAACAAAACCCCAGAAACCACCAATCACAATAAATATACAAAGTGCATAAAACCATTTTGTGCGCCAAAATGGAGGATTAATACGAATGTGAAGTATTACGCCTTCGTTATTCCAAGTTCCATCGTTATTAGCTCCACGCACTTTCAACACATAATCACCTCCGCTTAGTTCGGTATAACTGGCATAACGTTGTGTGCTGGGTGGCGACCAATCCTCATCTACTCCTTCGAGCATGTAAGAATATTTATTTTTCCCCGGCATTTGATAATCCAAGGCCACAAAATCGAAAGAAAAGAAATTTTGTTTATAGGTCAACTCTAAATATCTTTTATCGTAAATCAATGTATCTAAAAATATTTCGGTACCAAATCGTTTGTAGGAAATTAAATGCACTTGAGGAATGTTAGCATTGTCCTCAATTTTGTCGGGATGAAACGTATTAAAACCATTTACTCCTCCTAAAAATATTTCTCCGGTTTTGGATTGATGATATGCCCCTTGATTAAATTCTAATCCTTGTAATCCATCATTTACATCATAATTTCTAAAAGCAGCACCATTTTCGTTTTTAATTAGGGCATTATATTTTGAAACTCCTTTATTGGTACTCATCCATAAATTGCCTTTGTTATCCGGCAAAATGCAATAAATAAAATCGTTGGGTAAACCATCTTTTTCGAAATACGCTTCAAATTTTCCTGTTTTTGCATCCAACTTATTTAATCCGTTTGATGTACCAAACCACATATTTCCTTGTGGGTCTTCATACGCACAATTCACCGCATTTGAACTAATGCTATTTGCTTTTTCATCACGCGTGTAAATCCTAAAAACATTTGATTCCTCATTATACCTAATCACTCCGCCACCATCGGTAGCAATCCACATGTTTTTTTTGCTGTCTTGATAAATGTTGTAAATATTGTCAATACTCAATCCGTTTTCACTTGTATAATGACTGCTGAATTTTTTAATTTTTTTATCATATACAAAAACTCCTGCACCATAAGTTCCTACCCATATTTTTCCATCATCTGCTTGAAAAATGGAAACAATTGTAGCTGCATTAACAGGTTTAAATTCAGGGTAAGAAGTAATTTTTTTTGTTTTTTTATCATAGGAATTTAAGCCACCACCCCAAGTTCCAACCCAAATCAATCCTTCCTTATCTTGATAAAGCGACAAAATTGAATTGTTTGAAGCCGTTGATAACTCATGGTAATGCTGAAACTTATCTGCATCACGGTCGATACTTGTCAAACCACCTCTTCGCGTTCCTACCCATAATAATCCATCACTATCTTCTAACAAAGAAAGCACTTCACTGCTTTTTAAACTGTTTTCAAAATCAGATGTTTTTTTATAAAACTTAAATTTACTGGATGCCCGGAAATAAGCATTCACGCCACCGCCTTCGGTACCAATCCAAACCGAACCTACTTTGTCGTGATAAATACATTTTATTTGATTGCTGGCAATTCCGGCAGGATTTTTTTCATCATACGAAATCCGTCTGAACCTGCCCGTTTTTTTGTTATATAAATTTATTCCGTTACCATAAGTTGCTATCCATAAAAATCCATTGGCATCTTCATTGATGCTCATGATTTGATCGTTACTTAAAGAATTTACATCGGTTTCTTTGTTGCGAATGTTTTTAATGAATTGCCCCGAGTTAGGATCAAAAATTTGTATTCCCTCTCCAAATGTTCCAATCCAAAACATTCCATCTTTGTCTTCATAAATAGTACGAATCAAGGCAATGCTTTCATAAAGCAATTCACCTTTATCATTCAATTGATTATAGCTTTTGAATTCCCCCGTTTTTTTATCAAAAGAATTTAATCCGCCACCATAAGTACCTACCCATAACTTTCCATCAGATGCTTCTAATAAGCACCAAGCATTATTATTGGATATGCTGTTCGACTTTTTGCTATCGTTGAGATAACGTGTAAACTTTTTTGTTTTTTGATTGTAAGAATTTAATCCATCATCCGTTCCAATCCACAACAATCCTTCTTTATCCTCCAAAATGGATTTTACATTGTTATTACTCAAACTATTTTTATTCCCCGAAATGCCTATGTGATGTGTAAATTTTCCGGTGCTTAAATTATACACGTCAAAACCACCTCCATTAGTACCAATAACCAATTCGCCACTTTTAGTTTCGTACAGCGCATTGATAAAATTATTAGAAATGGTATTGGAATCAAGCTGACTATTTTTAAAAACGGTGATACTGTATCCATCGTATTTGTTAAGTCCATCCTGGGTTCCAAACCACATAAAACCTCTGCTGTCTTGGAGTACACAATTTACCACTCCCATGGACAAGCCTTGCTCTGAAGAAATATGACTGAATTTAAGCTCTTGAGATTTACCGGAAATGGTAAAACCAAAAAACAGGGAAGTAACAAGTAAGAATCTTAAATATATGGAGTGAACTCTATTCAAAATTTTTTATTTGGAAGTAAATATAGGAAATTTTCGTCATGCTGAGCGGAGTCGAAGCATACATTATTAGAAGCAATATACACTCGTTTTTTCATCTATCTACCCTTCGACTTCGCTCAGGGTGACGCTCCGAAAAACAGTATATTATATTCTCATATCAATAACTAAAATTACTTCGTCATGCTGAGCGGAGTCGAAGCATACATTATTAGAAGCAATATACACTCGTTTTTTCATCTATCTACCCTTCGATATGTCTGCTTCAACGCAGAATGCTCAGGGTGACGCTCCGAAAAACAGTATATTATATTCTTATACCAATAACTAAAATATCATCAACCTGGTCTAAAGAACCTTTCCATTGCTCGAAATGATAATTGAGAATATGCTTTTGTTCTTCCATCGTATTATCTTGCATTTCAATCAACAACTCTTGGAATTTTTTGTACTTGAATTTTTTTCCATTCGGACCGCCAAATTGGTCGGCATAACCATCCGTAAATAAATACACCGAATCACCTTTCTCCAATTTTATCACATGATTAGTGAACACTTTCACATCTGCATTTTCGGTATCCGCACCAATTGCCAGCTTATCGGGTTTTACTTCTATAAATTGCTTTTGGCGGACAATGTATAATGGATTATTTGCTCCGGCATATTGCAATTCCAGTTTTTCGAAATTGATGGCACACAAGGCCATATCCATTCCATCTTTTATAGAGTTTAATGTCTTTGTAATTTCTTTATTTAAAAATCCCAATGCATCAGCAGGAGAATTTACTGCAGCTGCTGTAGTAGTTTGATTCAAAATGGTACTTCCAATAATGCTCATTAAAGCTCCGGGAACACCATGGCCGGTGCAATCAACAGCCGCCATCACTGCAATATTTTCCATTGGCTTTCCATCTTGCGGAGTTGTTTTCACAGAGGCATACCAATAAAAATCACCACTCACAATATCTTTCGGCTTAAATAAAATAAAGTAATCTTTTAAAACTGTATCTATTTTTTCAGAAGAAGGCAAAATCGCTTGTTGAATACGTTGAGCATAATTTATACTATCTCGAATGTCCTTACTTTTTTCTTCAATGATTTCGTTTTTTATTTCCAATTGATTATTGGATTCAGCTAAAGCCAAGCGAGAAATAATTTCTTTTTTTGTAAGGTTGGTGCGAGTGTGAATCAACAAAATGGTAAACAAGGCAACCGACAAGGTTAACATTCCACCATTGATTAAAATATCTCCCACTTTTAAATGTCCTAACAACCAAAAGAAAATGACATTTGCTAAAAGTGAAAACACCACCACCATCACCGAATAAAACGGGCGCCACAAAACAAACATTCCTGCTCCAATAAATAAAGCGATATACGCAAAAGTATGTTTCTGCAATTCATCCACATTCATTACACTAAACATGTATGCATTTTGAATGGAGAT
>JAHEYB010000025.1 GCA_023251805.1 Bacteroidota bacterium
ACTGAATCAGATGGAAAATTACTTGAGACGGCTGGAATGTTAAGTATTGCTGCTAAGGCTAATGGACAAGAAGTAGAAATAAAAAGCGATAAAAGAATAGTCATTCATTTTCCAAAATTGAATAAATGGCGCGCAAAAATGGATTTGTTTTATGCTGACAGCAACGTTAGCGATTCTTCTTCCGTTCCCAATTGGAACGTGGATACTATTAATCTTGTTAAAAAAACACTTAAGTTAGGCTCTTATGGTTGGTGGCGACCATCGTATGACGATTCTACTTCCTATGATTTTGTACCTAAAAACTATGTTGATTCAGGTTACTATTGGAATCCATTGGATTTTTATATTTCTGCCTATAATTTTACTCCCGAAACTAGACGAGAGATTGAAACCAATATGAATAAAAATTCCTACCCCGATTTTGACTCTTGGAACGACTTTGGTGTGGAATGTGAAATGACCATTACCACTGAAGGAAATATTACAGGAGCAAAGGTCGTTTCAAACGTTTCTAAATCTACTAAAAAAGAAATACTTAAATTTTTAAATGGATTGCCTCAATTACAGCCTGGAAAAAATAAGTATGGTAAAATAATTGAACGAAGAGGACTCTTGTTTATTCAGGGAGGAAATGTAATTCCGCTTTACAAAACAAGCGAAGACTATGTTAAGTCGTTTGATATGAAATATTCTAAATTTGAGAAAAAACCAATCAAAAATTTAGACGATGCAGAATTGAATTATTATATTTTTAGTGTTGCTAAACTTGGATGGATAAATTGTGACCGCTTTTTAGAATCAGAACAAACGCTGGATTATTTTGTACAAACCCCAATAGAAACTGGCACTAAAATTAAAATGATTTTTTCTGACATTGATGGAGTTTTAGAAGGAAAAGTAAACGAAGGAAAGTTTGTTTTTTCGAAAGTTCCAACAGGAATGAGAGTGACGATAGTAGCAATAAAAGACAAAGAAGGGCAACTTCAAACGGCATTTCAGGATATCACAATTTCTGATAAACCATTAGTGAACTTAGCCTTTAAAGAAACTACTTTAGCAGAATTAAAAGGGCAATTGGAAAAATTGAATTGATGATTTAGGTTTTGTCGTAATTGTTGTCAATATTCAACATAACGTATCTATAATAAGGAATTACAAATGAAATTCTGGAAATACATATCTACTATAGGTCTAAAAGCCGATGATTCATTTGACTTTATTAGAAAAGTACAATTGATAAATCGTTTGTGTTTTCTTTCAACAGCCACAGCAACTGTATTTATACCCTTAATTTATTTTATTGGAAATTACTTTTATGCTGCGGTTCTTTGCGGTTTTGCTCCTTTGTGCGGATTGTACTTTTTTTTTAGTTTTAAACGACTTTTTTTTGTTGCATTAGCTTGGTCACAAGTAGTCACCCTTATTAGTGTTTTTTGGGGTAGTATAGAAACTCCGGGTTGTGGTGTTGAATTTTTCTTAATTCCCTTGAGCTTAATTCCATTTACCATTGTAGAAAGAACAAAAATTTGTATTTGCTTTGTTGGAATTGCTGCAGGTGCTTTAGTTTTATCTCATATTTTGCAGGAAACCTACCAACCTCATAGTGTAGTTGCCCCCTTTTATACGAAACTTACTTATATTATTGGAATAGTTTCAACTTTTGTTTTGACTTCTATAATAATTGTTCAGTTTAAAATTACCAATCAAAAATATGAGAGTATTATTGAAGAGCAAAAATTGATAGTTGAAATTAAAAACAAGGATATTACCGATAGTATTAAATATGCGAAGCGCATTCAAACTTCTTTACTACCAACCGAAAAATATATTGAACGGATTTTAAGCAGAAAAGATAAATGAGAAAAGTGATTAATTATATTATTTTATTAGCAATTTTGTTATGTGGTGCTAGCTCCTTTGCTCAGCCTGGTAAAATAGATTTAGAATCAGATACTCAAGCGGAGGTAGATTCTTTATTGAACGAAGCAGATAGAATGTTTTATGAGACTGGTAATTACAGTCAGTCCGCAGAATGCTACGAAAAGATTTTTTTTCTTCAAAATGGCAAAACTGATTCTGAAATGTTTTATTCTGCCGCAAAATGTTGGGCACGTGCTGGAAGAAAGGATAAAGCCCTTGACAATATCAATAATGCACTAGAAGCGGGATTTAGTGAAATAGCAAGGTTAAAATCGGATAAAGACTTTTTAAGTTTACATCAGGAGCAACAATGGCTCGTTCTTATGAAAAAGTACGGACCCCTTTTTACCTATAAGGAGATTTCTTACTTTTGGGGATTTTACTTAGGGATACTTTTCATTTTCTTTTTTAACAACCTTTTTTTATTTTTTTCTCTAAAAGATGTTTCATTTTTGTATTACTGTCTTCTTGTAATATTTCATGCTCAATTCGAATATTATCGTTCACCTGAATTTGGAATATTTGCTGCCAAGTTATTTATTTGGTCCGATAGTCTTGCCTGGATAAAGCATCCATTTCCCTTTTTTCTTAGTCTTCAAGTAAGTTTTTATATTTTATTTGTTCGAAAATTTTTGAACTTAAAGGAAAATCATCCACTTTTTAATAAAATTGCAAATCGTTTAATTCTATTATTTTTATTTATTATTATTTTATCAGAATTAGGATATGTAATTGGGCGAATTTGTAATATTTTTGCTTTGCTTTCATATCTACTTTGCTTTGCTCTCGGCATTGCTGTGTGGCTCAAAGGATATAAGCAAGCTCGTTTTTTTGTTTTTGCAAGTTTTGTCTTGTCAGTTGGTGTTTTAATGTTGCTTCCACATGAATTTGGTTTTGGTGATTTGAGTTTTAAAGTGGGAGTTTTGCGTTTTGATAATGTTGGTTACATACTCTTTTTGATTCTGCTTTCATTTGCTCTGGCTGAAAAAATTAATATTCTTAAAAAAGAAAAAGAAGGAGCACTTGTAAAAGCCTTAGATGTTCTTGAGGAAAAAGTTCAAGAACGAACAGCTGAAGTGGTGCAACAAAAAATATTAATCGAAGAAAAAAATAAAGACATTATGGATAGTATTCGTTATGCCAAACGCATTCAAACGTCATTATTACCAACTGAAAAATTCATCGAACGAATTTTAAACAAAAAAAATAAATGAGAAAGGGTATGAACTATAAATTATTGTTACAAATATTTTTATTGCCTTTTTTCTTTTCTTCTTGTGGCGACTCAGGAATTAAAAACAATATGCCCGATCCGAATGATACTACAGGACAAGTATATCAAGCTCCCAAGCCACCCAAACCTAACCGCGATTCTATTCAAATTGATTTAGAAAGTAGTTCAATTGAATGTACGCGCTCAAAACGAGTGAAGGATGTGGACAAGCAAGTAAAACTATTTGGTGCCAGCGTAAATGTGAAAATGGATGACGTTTCTTTTTCTGCCGAAACAAAATTGGATATTAAAAATGCATATTGGTATTTACTCTACAAAAAATTTGAAATGGGTGAAATTGTTTTGGATATGAAAAGTGTAGCAGCCCTAAAAATAGGGGAGGACGAAAAAGTTGAAATTGGTAACCCCGATTATTTAGAGTCAAAAAAATATCCCACTTCCACCTTAACTATTTTAGGTTTTGATTCCATAATGGATAATAAAAAGAAACTATTAGTAAAGGCCAAATTGCATATTAAAGATACTGTTGCCGAAATAAGCTTTCCTGCAAAGCTTGAGTATGCTGATGCCAAACATGCAGATGTACCATCAAAGCTTACAGGTGACTTTTCAATTGATGGGAAAGCCTGGAAATTTAATCCTAAAAATGCTAAAGTGATAAAGGATGAATTGCTGTTTAAGGTTGTGTTGGTAACAGGAAAGAAATGATATTAAATGAGAATGCCATTTTTATTTTTTAGTTTGTTAATTTGCATCACCACTTACCTTGTTATTTGATTATAAAACCAATGTCCTAACGGCTAATTTGATGGCTATTATAATGATGCATTACCAATGAAAATTGGCGTATTTCCGGACTAATATTACGGTTTCGTATATTAATTATTTATGTAATACGTATTTTTTTTTCTGCAATAACCCAAGGGAATCCCTTGTTTCTTGATATTTTGAACCAGTCGAAACAATGTTCGTTCCGAAACATTTATCCTTTTTGCTAATTCTTTTGGTGAGCCGGTTGCATTTCGCTTAGCCAATTCTTTTATGCGATTCAAATTCTCCAAGTATTCGTTACAAGTCATAAATTTTCAATGACGACAGTCAGGAGAAACTATCGGATTAATAAATAATATCAGGTCGGTAATAGATACTTGCTTTGTGAGTAGCGGCTTTGCAAGTACCACATAATTGGGAGCGATTTTTATGCGAAGCGAAAATAATAAAATTTGTGGAGGTACAAATTTTATTTATTCTTTTTCTAAAGGAAAAATTAAAGGATGTAAGATTTTGTATTTATTTGTGAGAATTGTTTTCTTTTTTTTTCTTCCCCGACATTTTTAAACTAAGCATTCCGCCCCAATAGGCAAATGGAAGAAAAATAAAAACGGAAACGATTACAACCCACATAGGGTGCGACACCGAAACCAAGCTAAACATTCCGATTCCCATAATTAATCCGCCTAAGGACATCGCCTTGCTCATTTTTTTATCAATAGCAATAGATGCAGAAATGAGGCCGCCAAGAAAGCAAGCAAGGGCATAAATCAGCAAAATCATAATGTGAAGTGATACAGGTGCATTTGAAATAAATGCTTTAAAAGCTTCTGGGTCCTTAATATCAATTTGTGGGTTCATGATGTGCACCAATGCTTCACCAATAATAATGATGATGACACTTACAATAACCCCAACAATAACGGCAATAATATTTCTAATTTTCATAAAAATGGAATTTAAAGGAATTCAACTATAAAAAAACCGCTCCGAATGAATCGGAGCGGTTTTTAATTCAATTTATTGGAAATTTATTTTACAATTAATTTTTGGCTGTTTGTTTTGCCATCTACAACTATATTAACAAAATAAATTCCTGCGTTATAAGCAGAAACATCTAATGTTAAGCTATTGTTTCCATTAGCAAGGTTTTTGTCCATTTGTGAAATTGCTTGTCCTACCATATTATAAACTGTAATGTTTGCCTTAGTAGCTTTTGTGCTAGTTAAAGATAATGTTACATTGTTTGATGTAGGGTTTGGGAAAAGACTAATTTCAGAAAGAGCAGAATTATCATCTATGTTAGCACCACAAGCTAAATCAGCAACCGGTATTTTATAATAAATGATGTTAGCAGGTCCTGCTTGTGGGTCAGGAGTTGTTGTTGTAGAAACACCATGTCCCGGAGCTTGATCATCCTGTACAATCACATGTACAAAACTATCATTGTCTTTTGTCATTGCACCATAAACACCTTCATGATAATCAAATGCAGGGTCAGCATAATCCGGTTGAGTTAAGTCAATTGGAGCACACCAAGTAGCACCATTGTCATCAGAACGCATTACGTATTGGTGACGGAAACTTTTTCCTGCACTTGCAGGAGGAATAAGAGTTGAATTTGCAATATCATATCCTTCACCTTGATCATTAATTCCTTCGAACAATGAACTGTAAGTAACAAATAATTTACCTGTAGCATCAATTCCTGCACTTGGGAAAGATGTTAAAGAACGTTGGTAAGTTCCCATTCCCAAAACTGCCCCTCCTGGGTCAGTATAAATGTTCATCAAACCATCACCATTATAATCTTTTACCCCAGCAATCATCACCGGAGCAGCAGCGCCCATTCCTTCGTTCCAATACATTAACCCATCAGTATAAGGAAAATAAGATAATGCAGCACCATCTCCAACTACTCGCATTCTTCCATAAAATACATGGGCCATATTCGAAGCATCTAAAACAACATTTAAAGAAGCATCAGAAGCATTTACTGTATCAGGAGCACCATCAGCAGGGTTTGTATCACCAGTCGTCATAAGTGTTGCATCGAACATTGGAACAGCAAATGCCTCCACAATTGTTTTTGTCCAGGTATTACCATTATCAGTAGATTTAATTAAAACAACGTCCACATCAAATCCACCTGCAACTATAGCAATAGTGTTACCATTTGCATCAATTGAATATGAATCTCCACCGAAACCTAAATAAGAAGAAGAGTCAATTTGAGGAATAACAGTTCTAACTTTATCCCAAGTTAATCCACCATCTTGAGAGCGCGTGTAAGAAATAGCGCCATCTTGCCCCATATAAGGAGTTGTTCCAACACCTGTAGTTTGAGATATAACGTGCATAGACGTTCCTGCTGTTCCACCCACTGATAGACGAGCCCAAACATCAGGTACACCTAACATTTGCTCTGTCCAAGCACCTGTTCCTTTTACAGGGCGACTTAAAAAAGCCAAATTAGTGGTTGCTGTAGTATGGGCTACAACTGCCTCACCATTTGTTCCGGTAGTACCAATATTTGTAAATCCTGTTCTAACTGATTCAATACGAACAGTAGGAGCAGCCATCCAAGAGGTGCCATCAAAATAATTGTATCCTGTACCTCTGTCTGCCCATGCAGGGTCAGCTGCAAATGTCCAAGTAGCACCAATTGTTCCATCTGCATTTTTTACAATACGATTACATACTGAAGCATTGGTTTGATTTTGATATTCGGTATTACCAATTGTTGAAGCAGTAACTGCTTTTGTTGTTGGGTGTGAAGCCACAGTTGGTCTAGAAGCTAGATTGTAAACCATGTTTTCGAACGCATCAGTAGTACTACCAACAGTAGTGATATCCTGAACACGAGCAGTTTGCTTTGCAGCAACTGGATTAATTTTTTGAAGCGTAAATGAGTTTGAGCTGCCTTGCGCAAAAGCAGTACTTCCAACACCCATTGCCAATCCAACTAGTAAGTATTTTTTCATAGCATTTAAATTTTAGATTAATTGAGGTTTTTTATTGATATACAAATATAATATAATAGACGAAAATAGCAAATTGTTTGATTAAAACTTAAGCTATATTGTTAATAAAAGGCTGATTTTGGGCTAATTTATAGTATTAAATAGCCTTTATATGAATAGCAAAATGCTTTGTTGGAATGTTATAATCCTGCATGTATTCGGCATCTTGCACGTGTTCTGAATAAATAGCACATAAGGTATTAGAAACTCGATAAAGGTGCTTGATTTTATCAGGTGGAGTCCCGTCTAATATTCCCCTGAAAACATCCCAACGAATATCTCCGGGGCTATTTCCATAGTCGTGCCACACAATTATTGCATTTTCATCTTTTAACAATGTAAAAGCGTTTTTTGTATCACTCTTCACACTTTCATAATGATGATCGCCATCAATAAACAATAAATCGAACTTTTTATTTAAAGAAGAATAATCAAATGTTAAAGAGTTTCCTTGTAAATGAGTTACGTTTTTTAAGTCTTTGGAAAAATGGCGGTGCAAATCCACATATTTTTTATTCATTCCCATTGCAAGCATTGTTTCATCAGGAAGATTCAAAGTAGTACAAGATTTTGCAACAGGAGAAACATTAGCAACACTTTCACCACGCCAAGTTCCAATTTCAAAATAATCGCAATTGGGTTTTGATGCTGCTAAACCTTTTAATAATGCAATATCAATGGGAGTGGAGCCACCATCCAAAGCAGCATAAGGTTCAATGGAAATATTAAAATTTGGGAGAAGTTGTGTAATCTCAACACTTTTTAAGCCTTGAGGCAAATTGTATTTCTTTATTACTTCTTTTCTGTTTACTTCTTCATCGTCCAATACTCTATTCAGCAAAGAGGGCTGTCCAATGATTAAAGAAATTGCTTTAAAAAGTTTTGATAGTTTACTCATTCATTTAATTTTTTAATCTGCACATTGGTATATCTGCACATCAGCACATCATTTTGTTTCTAATATTCGCTCATACAAATCAATAAATTTTTCTCCTACTTTTTGGTAACTGAAATTATCGATTGCATAATTACTCAATTCTTCCGACTTATACTTTCCTTCTTTAATATTATTTATTGCCTTCATTAAAGCGTCCAATAAGGCGGGTTCATCTAGCGGTTTTACAAGTATTCCTAAATTATCTGTAATATGTTCAGGTATTCCTCCGGCTGTTGAGGATACAATAGGTATTCCGCTTGCCAATGCTTCCACCATTACGCAAGGCAAGTTCTCATAATTCGAAAAAAGTAAGAAACAATTGGCATTACGCATAATCTCGGCTACTTCAGCAGTTGTTTTTGTGCCGTCAAAAAATGCAAAGGTGTTGTATATGTTTAAACCTTGTGCAGTTTTAATATGTGGCGCTGTATCACCATCGCCAATAAACCAAATTTCAAAATCGTTGCGAAGCTTCGAAAGTTTTTCGGTAACACGTAACATTCCTGAAATATTTTTATGCGGATCATCCAAAGTGGAAATGTGAATAATTTTTATTTTATCTGTGATCTTGGAGGACAAGGGGTAAAATAATTTAGTATCCGTTACATTGTAAATAATTTCATACTTGGTATCAAACCCTTGCAAAATCATTGCTTCCTGCAAATCTTTTGAAACGGGAGTTATATAGCTGGCATTTTTAGCAATTTTTTTAGATGCCATTTTTTGAAACCAGCTTACTTGCGTATTCTTCGAAGGTAAATAGCCTGTCCAATTTTCTGTAATGATATACGGAATGCCTTTGAATTTTTTTAAATAATAAGCAATTACTCCAGCACGATATAAAATATTGTGGTGCACCAAATCAATTTTTCCTAATCGAGCAGTTGCAATTTTTATTCCGATAAAATGAGCTTTAAAATAACGGTTTGCTTTTTGAAAAAATGAAAGAATGGGAATGTTGTGAGTTACTTTTTTGTAATACACATTTATAGTATGAACATTATTAATATCGGTTTCTACAATTTCATATTTTTGCTTGTTGTTGATGTCCGAACAAACGAACAAAGCCACCACATTGGCTTTTAAAGCAACAGATTCGGCATGCTTCTGAACAAAATTTCCAAACGTAGGTATAACACGATTGGGATACCAAGTAGATAGAAAAAGTATATTTAATTTTTTGTTCATTTTTTCTTTAAATTTTTTTGCTCGCAGATCTCGCAGATTTTCGCGGAGCTTTCTGCGTATATCTGTGTAATCAGCGTGAAAAT
The DNA here is from genome assembly GCA_023251805.1 of Bacteroidota bacterium. Taxonomy (GTDB): domain Bacteria; phylum Bacteroidota; class Bacteroidia; order 2-12-FULL-35-15; family 2-12-FULL-35-15; genus 2-12-FULL-35-15. The sequence continues at coordinate 9,157 of JAHEYB010000025.1, forward strand.
TTATTTCAGCCTTTTTGTTTTCAAACGTATCGAATTCCCAATCACTATCACATCCGAAAAGGCCATTGCCAAAGCGCCAACCATTGGATTTAATAATCCGGAAATAGCAATAGGAATCGCTACAATATTATAAAAGAAAGCCCAAAATAAATTTTGCTTTATCGTTATCAAAGTGTGTTTACTTATTAAATGCGCTTCAGCTAAAGTATTTAAGTCATTATGCTTTAACAGTATTATTTGTGCGCTTTGTATCGCCACTTGTGTAGCATTGCTCAATGAAATTCCAACTGTTGCCTTTGCCAATGCAGGCGCATCATTTATTCCGTCACCAACCATTGCCGTTGGAGACAATGCATTTAATTTTTCAATGAGTACTAATTTTTGCTCCGGATTTTGTTCGCTATACACTTTATTCATCCCAATTTTTTGAGCAAGTGACTCACATTTTGTTTTTGTATCACCACTCAATAAAACACTTTCAATTCCCGATGCTTGCAATGAATGAATACTTTCTTTCACATTTGTTTTTAATTCATCTTCTAAATCTACCGTAGCAATTAGCATATTATTTTTTAATACGTAAACAGTATGCGTATCGTCTTTAGTCAAGTGCTTTGCAGTTTTATAAGAACCAATAGTGTATTCGTTCTTTGCGTCATCAAAAGCCGTAATGCCTAAGCCTTTTTCTTCTGTAATTGCTGAAAATACTTTTGAGGAAGAATTATTCTTCAATTCCTTCACTATCGATTTTGCAATAGGGTGAGAGGAATGCTGTTCCAATTGAAATAAAATTTCTTTTACTTCCTGCTCCGTACTTGTATGACAAGTAATATTTTTTATTTTAAACTCTCCGGTTGTGAGTGTTCCTGTTTTATCAAAAACTATCGTTTTAATTTTTGCAAACTCTTCCAAAGTGCTACCACCTTTTATCAAAATCCCACGCTTAGCAGCGCGACCAATTCCAACCATTACTGCTGTTGGGGTTGCTAATCCCATAGCACAGGGACAAGATATAACAAGAACAGCAATGCTTCGCATCATTGCATCTTGCATCCCTACATGAAATACAAAAAAGGAAATACAAAAGGTAAGAATTGAAATTCCCAAAACTACGGGAACAAAAATGGCGGAAATTTTATCGCCTAGTTTTTGAATGTTTGGTTTCGACTGTTGCGCTTTTTTTACTAAGTCGATTATTTTCGAAAGTGTCGTTTCGTTTCCAACTTTTTCAGCACGCATTCTGAAATTACCATTCAGGAGTATAGTGCCACCAATCACTTTATCTGCAATTGTTTTTTCAGTAGGAATGCTTTCACCTGTCAACATGGCTTCATCAATACTAGCCTCACCTGAAATAATTTCTCCATCAACAGGAACCTTATCACCTGAATTTACTTGAAGAATAGCACCCACAGGAATATCTTTGTAATTAATTTCTGTAATTACCTCTTTTCCCATTTGCAATCCAACAATTTTGGCTGTACTAACGCTCAAGGCAGATAAGTCTTTAATAGCGGAAGTGGTTTGTTTGACCGAACGATGTTCCAATACATTTCCCAAAAGAACAAGGGTAATAATGGTAGCAGTAGTTTCAAAAAACAGGAAGTTATGCGTTTCATGCCCGGCATATAAATACATTCCCGCCAAACTATAAACGAATGCCGAAGAAGACCCAATAAAAATAAGAACATCCATATTGGGCACTCCAATTTTTACGGAGCCGAAAGCACTTTTCCCGAATTGCAAAATTCCAATAATGAATACAGGTATGCAAAGTGTCAATTGCACATACCCTTTATTAAGAAAAAAATCATGTGAAAAAATCATATGACTAAAAAAAAGCACAATGGTAAATGGAAGGGTAAAATAAAATCGTTTTTCTATAACAGATAATTTCCCCTCATTTTCTTCTTTTAACTTGCTGTCAATTACTTTATAACCAAGATTTTGTATCCCTTTTATAGCCGATTGAAGGGAGCTTTTATTTTTGATATAAAATGTAGCTTCACCCGTTGCAAAATCAATATGAATATTCTGCATTCCACTTTTTTGAAGGCTTTTGGTTATGCCCAAAGCGCAGTTGGCGCAGTCCATGCCTTCTATATGCAGGGTTATATTTTGTGTTGGTTGGTCCATTTGAGCTACGAAATTACTAATAAAACATCGAGTTATAAGATTATAGTAAGTATATAATATAGAAGGAATTTTCGGAGAATGTCCCCCTTTGGAGGGGGCAGGGGGAGGTTGTACTTAAATATTTGACGTATAGTTTCGTACAATTACAAAAAGTCCTATCTTTGCCCCCGCAAAATACATGGTGGTTGTAGCTCAGTTGGTTAGAGCATCGGTTTGTGGTACCGAGGGTCGTGGGTTCGAGCCCCATCATCCACCCTTAACTAAAAAATGCGTTGCTTTTTGCAAGGCATTTTTTAGTTTAAACGAATCAGTGTGCGAGAAGCCTGTCCTGAGCGAAGTCGAAGGAAGCCCCACTTGTCCTTCGTAGCAAAGCGAAGAAGGATCATCCACCCTAAACAGAAAAAGCTCTGCAAAAAATGCAGAGCTTTTTCTGTTTAAAACGAATCAGTGTGCGAGAAGCCTGTCCCTAGTCTTATGTATTGAGGCTGACATATATAGAGGAGTATACAAGTAGATAGTACGAAACTATTTGGATATCATTTTCCCTTCCAGCCATTCATGAAATGGAATTAGCTCCGGACTATAATGCTCCCAAGAGGTAGGTTTGTTTTTTTGAGCAAGTTCTTTTACCATTTTGGAAACTATTTTATCAGCAGGGTTGTAATTAAATCCTTGTTTTTCCAATTCTCTCAACAATTTCACAATTTTAATGTCACGTATTTTTATTTCTGAATTCTTTTCATGTCGCTGCACATATTTTCTTAATGATTCCAACAAACGCGATGCCTCATCAATTTTATTTAACTCTATACAAAGCATTATGGTCATTATTTTTAAGGAAATGTTCCACCTGGATTTGTCTTTCTCAATTTCTAAAGATTTGCTTAACAACTTGAAAGATTCTCTGTACTGCTTTTGAGCAAAAAGTAAAGCAGATTGGTAATAAATGTATTTTGCCTTGGAAAAAGCACCGCTGTCTACCAACTTGTGAGTTAATAATATCTGGATACAATCCGTAGCTTTTTCATATTTTTTATGATAAAAATAGATGTTAAATTCTTGTTCTTTTGCAAGTAAACTACTGTTGCTGTTTTCTATGTAATATTTCTGTGATTCTTTCGCGAATTTGGCGGCTTCATTATAATTTTCAGTGAACGTTTTATACTGACTTAAATTAATTAATGCATTACCTAGTCTATCCTCTCTATATATAATAGGTGATTTTTTTACAATCAAAAATAAAATTTTACAGTACTTTGCAGAAAGGTGATATTTTTTTTGTTTTTCAAAATAAAACATTAAAATAATATGTAAATAGTAATTAATTTGTTGTGATTTATAGGTTAAATAATCCTGTTTCAAAAGTCGAATTGCCCTAACTATATAATTATGAAACTGCTTGTTGTTTTTAAATTTCAGCAGATTATTATTAATAATAATCTTAAAGTAGCAATCACCGGCATAATAAATCCTTTTTTGACAATTTTCATAATGTGCAATTTTTTTCTCAATTTTTTGTATAGAAGATATCCCTTCTTTAAAAGCAAAAAAATATTTTTTTAGCACTAATGCTTCTATTGCTATTTCAAACACCTCATTTTTTTCTGCTTCACTAATAATTGTATTTAGTATGGTTTTAAATGGACCAAATTTATTTTGATTCAGATTTTTCGAAATAATTCGTGCTAAAAGTATTTTTTTCTTTAAACGAAAAAATAGTTGGTCTTGAGCAACAAAATTTCCTTTGTTGTGCAGGTGGTAATTGGAGATTAATATATCTGTAATTTGATCAAATGCCCTTGACTTAAGCATTCTATTTACTTTTGTTTCACTCTGAGGGCTATTGTTAGTATTCAATTTAGCTTGAATGTACTTTCGTAATAACAACTCTTCTGAGACGCTTTTTCCCGAATAATGATAATCAACCGATTTTTTTTCAAAATCAGCTAGGTTATTCAATAAATCATCGATGTAGGGAGATGGCATAAATTTATTTCCTATTTAAATGATTCCTGACTCTGTAAAAAAATAATAGATTATTTTAAAATTGTCAATAATTACAGGCATTTTATCGATGTTACATGCTGACCTAATTTGTCCATTGATATTATAAATATAACAGCAATATTTGTAAAAGTAAAAATAGTTCTTTAATTTAATGCAATATAATTTGTTTTTTATTATTTATAACGAATCGATTATTACTCATGTAAGAAAATGGCATATTTTTTATAAAAAATCAATAAAATTGGTCATTTTAAAGATGTTACATGGGTAGTCAATTTGTCCACTGATTTTCTATTTTTGTGCCGTTACTTTGTGGGGATAAAATTTAAAAGTAATTAACACAAAAATTAATTAACATGAAAAATGCAGTAAAATTAGTTCTTAAAGGATTATTAATAATCGTTCTTTTTACAGGTGTAAGTATTTCATTATCAACAACAGGTGTAAAATCTGTTAATGAGGCAAATGCAGCCGTTTCTTATGAGCAAGTTTATCAATATTTGGTAGCTCATGGATATACTGTAATTACTTTAGATCCTATAAGTGGTTCAAAAGGTCCAGATTGGATTGCTCACACCATTAAAAATCAAATTCACTATTGGACGACTGTGGATGTAAATGGCAATGAAATTATTGGTGTTTTAGATGTTCCTTTTTAATCGAGTTAAATTTAAAATCAAAAGAAGCTATGGCATTTAATGAAATTGTAGTTTTTGTTTCTGCTTTCAGTTTTGCAATGGCTTCTTTGTTATATACTTTGATATATGCAAACCATAAGCAGAAGTAGATTAGACAGCAAAATGTTGGTAAAGGAGGAAACTCTCAGAAATATTTATCGCTTTTTTGAAAAAAGAGGCTTTATAGTTTGTAGTGTAACACGAATGGCGAATAGTACCAATTGGTTTGCAGTACTTACAAATAAAAAAGATTTTATTCTTTCAACTGTTTTTATAAACGCATCAAAAGTAGAAAGAGTAGAATCAACGATTATGGGTTAAATAAATTTTGTTGTACTAATTGTTGCTTTTCAATTTAGCACAGCGTTTTTTAAGCATTTTGACGAAATTGTGAGTCTAGGAGTAGGGTCTTCATTTTTTCTGTTAAGATGCTTTTTTTATTTTTGGATATTTTTGAAAAATGGGAATAGCTAGTAAAGGATACGATTTAAGCCTGCCTCATAGTATTTATGAATACTTAAATACGTTGATGCTGGAACAAAAAAAAATTGAAACAGAAACTTTCCTAGATACCATTTTTAATTCTCAGAATAACCTTTTTATAATGCTCTCTTTTGATGGTAGTATTAAGAAAGTTTCGTCTGCTTTAGTTAAGCTATTGGATTATTCGGAGGAAGATATTCTGGTCTTACCCATCAAACATTTGCTGCTTAAGGGCAATTTTGGTTTAAATGGCAAGTTCAATAATTATTATTTTCAAAACATCATAATAAAAAAGAATAAGTCCCTTTTGCCGATTAAATGGCGTTTGATTCCTGATGTACTGGAAGATGCTTATATATATATTGGCTGGGAAATTAAACCACTTTAATTCCAATCACTAACACATCGTCAACCTGCTCCAATTCTCCCTTCCAATCTAGTAATGTCTGATATATCATTTTCTTTTGATCGTCCATGGTATGCTCTTGAACGGCTATTAAGGTTTCTCTAAATCGTTTGTACATAAATTTTTTTCCTTTGGGTCCACCAAATTGGTCAGCAAAACCATCTGTAAACAAATAAATGGCATCTCCTTTTTGAAGCGCAAACGTTTCATTGGTAAAAGGAATTACAGCACTATCGCTACTTGCTGTTATCGGTTGCTTATTAGCTTTTAATTCAATCATTTCTCCTGCTCGTACAATATATAAGGGGTTGTTAGCACCTGAAAAACTCAAGCTCAAATTTTTAAAATCAATTACACTTAGTGCAATGTCCATCCCATCGCGTATGGCAGCTTCATAAGCTTTTTGATTCAAGGTCTTTTTAATCTCACGGTTAATAAAGTTTAAGGCATCAGCAGGAGTTGCAATTTCGGGGTTATCAACTGTTCTGTTCAATAAGGTATGACCAATAATACTCATGAATGCTCCTGGAACTCCATGGCCTGTGCAATCAACCGCAGCAACTACCAACAAATTGTTTTCGGGTTGCGAAGCGCTGTGTGTTTTGGTGAACCAATAAAAATCTCCACTTACTATATCCCGCGGTTTAAATAAAATGAAGGACTCCGGAGCATACTCTTTAATTTTATCTTTTTCAATAAACACCGAACGTTGTATGCGTTTCGAATACTCAATGCTTGCTGTAATATCTTTATTTTTCTCTTCAATTACTTCATTCTGAATTTTTATTTCATGTTCCATCCTTAAGCGCTCCGTAATATCCCGAGCGTAAATTACAATTGCCGGTCGTCCCGCAAATGGCGCTACTTTTGCACTGCATTCAACAGGAATAGTATTGCCAGATTTAGAAATGAATGGAATATCTGAAAAAATTAATCCCTTTTTCTCCCAAACATCCGCCACTGTACTCGAACTTTTTTCAATGAGTTCGGTCGGTTGCAATTCAAACAACGATTTTTTTTCCAATTCTGCTTTTGTATAACCTAACATTGCTGCAGCACTCGGATTACATTGATGAACTCGCCCATCCACAATGTCGATTACAAACATGGCATCGTTTGCTTGCTCTATAATACTTTCGTAATTGCTTTTTTCTATTTCAATTTTTTTTAGCCTGCCCTCAATAAATTGTTGCTTGAAGTATACCGTTAGTGTAATAACGGATACAACAAGTAGTGTACTAAGTAATATGACCCAAATAATGTATTGCATTTATTTTATGCTTTTAAATAAACTTTCATTTCTTTGTTGTCGACTCTAATCGAGCTAACAGCGTTCATTGCCATTTCGAGCGAAGTCGAGAATATATTCTATTCAATTGTCATTTCGAGTCCCGAAATTTCGGGAAGAAACTAATAATTTAATTTTTCTACAATCGGAAAAATAGTTCTAGGATCTAAAAATTCTCCAATTTTATCCGGACGAGAAACATATTGTACAATTCCTTTTTTATCTACCAGAAAGGAAGCCGGCAAAGGAATTCCCTCTTCATACTTTTCAGCAAAATCATTGTCATATTCGGATAACTGAACTCCATATTGCATCGCTGTCTTTTGTCCTTCATCAGCCAACACTTTAAAATCCAATCCTAATTTTAAAACCATTTCACGGTTTACTCCAACGGGATCGGGACCAATAGCCATTACTAATATATTTTTTTGTTGAAAACGTTCTCGCTCACGCTCGTATGTTCGTAGCATCATGTGACAACCCGGACACCAATCACCACGAACAAATATTAATAGCAAATTTCTTTTATCCAAAAAATCGGAAAGTTGAATAGTATTTCCATCTTGGTCAAGCAATGCAAATTGTGGAGCTTCTTTTCCAATCGCAATTTTATAACCTCCCTTTGTGAAACTCGTAAGTTGTTTTTTGTCTTTAATGATTCCATATGCCAAAATTCCTTGAAAAATAATTAGAATGATGGGAAAAGCCCACCCTGCCCAATTTACAGGATGCAGTATATTTCCAATTAAGTACAATGAAAATGAAAGAAGAAACATTGTTACTTCAAACCAAGAATGCTGTGTGTAACCAAATGTTCTGAAAAATGCAATTCTGAAAGTGGAGCCTGCTGCAACAAAAAATAGTGCTATAGATAATAAAGGAAGCGATGTTAGAGAAGCATCAACACTTATTCCTAATAAAATTGCTGATAGTGTAACAACAGTAAATTGATAGTTGGAGGTATAAGTAGCAACTTCTTTGATAGAACAAAAATAAGCCAGTAAAGCATAAATAGAAGCGAGAAAGGGAACTTGTGATGGGAATAAAGCCATTCCCGTAAAGGCGAATATTAATCCTATGCTAGTATATAAGTGTATTCTTTTCAAGTCTTAATAGTATTTTTTTTAACACATAGAAGCATAGTTTTTTAGTTTTAAGTACTTTGCTCTTTTTGATAGATTGAAGCAAGCTTCAAAACATAGGCAAATGTTTAAAAATTTATTTTTCTATTCATAATATTATTACGTTAAGCAATGTAAATAATTAAACAATGCATAGCTATGTTTCTATCTGTTAAAAACCCAATAGCTAGTTAGTGGTTAGTTGTCGCCTCCTTGTTCTTTTTTTAACATACTCAAGGCAAAATATCCTATAATTACCAAAACAACTCCCATTACCACCCAAAGCCAAATTTTACTTTTTATCAGTTGTTCAGGTTGCTTGATAGAAATTATTTTGACTTGTTCATCACCATAATCTACGTTAGAAAGTTCTTTTGGGATTTTATCTTTGAAATGAACCAAATCATAATTAGGAGGGTTTCCATTTTCTTTACCATAAGCCAAATAAATATTATCAGATACCGGTAAGTTGGCAACCAACCTGCATTGCTCCGAAAAAGCTTTTACTTCTCCTATCTCAATAGGTTCATTGTCATAATTAATGATTTCTATCTTTAACTTTTTTGTGTTGTAATTTCCGCAATTGATGACATTATCTTCCATTGAAGAGAAAATAGAGGAATTTATCATTTGCCAATTTTCAATTTCACCTTTTGGAGTTTTGTAAGTTCCTTCCAATCGATAAACATTAATGTTTCGATAAAAATCGTTTTTAGTTTTGCTTTTTATTGTAATGTAATTTACCAAATATGAAAAAGGAAAATCTATAATGATTTCTGAAGTTTTATCTTTTTTGTTTTCTATTTGTTTCTTTCCTTGAATTATTAATTCATCATATTTCCCTTGTACTAATTGATTTTCGTAAGCATAAGCGTCTGTAACTGAAATACGCTGGCTACCATCATCATCAAATTTTATTCTGAAATAGCTGTATTCGGTATTTTGAAAATTAAGAGTAGTATAAGAATAGTCTTCGTTTGAGTTTCTGAAACGAACAATTCGCAGATGTTCTTTTATTGTAAACCATTGCTTGTTATCATTGCTACCTTCAATTTTTAAACTTTTGTCGAAATTTGAATCCGAAACATTTAACTTAATTTGATTAATGGTTTGCTTTTTTGGAAATTTCAGCGTTTCATAAGAACAACATTTTTCGTTGTAAGTATCATTGATCAATTCAAATGGGATAGAGGCTTCTGTGATTGTGCTTCCCATCCATTCAAATAAATAAGGTACTTCAGTAGTATCGCTTTCTTTGATATTAAACAAACGAATTTCTTGAAGGCTGCTTTTACAATGTCCTCCAACTTCTGGCGAAATAGAAATAGCATAATAACCTTCTTTTTCTACTTTGTTTAATTGTCGTTTAAAAGTGTACCCTTCAATCTGCGAAAAGCAGGTGCTTGAAAATAGAATCGCAATAAATAAATTTATTTTTTTACTCATGTTCTTATTTAATTAGTGTCATCACCAAATATAAATGCTTTGAATTTTTGGTAAAGGAATGAAACCACCAGTAATATTACACCCAATAAGATATAAGCAATTACTTTATAACCGGTAGATAAGTTCCAGGTATCAAAAATCAATAGTTTTACAATTGTAATCCCAAAAAGTGAGATAGCAGAAATACGCATTATTTTGTTTTTCTTGTACATCCCCACCGCAATCATAATAAAAGAATAAACACCCCAAAGTACTGTGAACCCCAATTTGTAAACAGTATTATTTCCATAATAATCATATTCTGCGTTGTGATTTGTTTGCAAGTGCACCAGTTCGTTGCTTAATACAATCAAAATAAAGAAATGCATGATGCAACCAACATAAAATTTGGAGATGGCGAATTTATTGAATGTATCGGTTCTTAAAATTTTATGATTTATAAATAACAATAAAGCAAACAATGTAAAGCAGAGGTAACGCACATTCATTGTGAAGGCGCTAGTAGTGTAATAATCAGTTATTTCCCTATAATGTAAGCTCTCATCTAATTTGCTAAGCTGAACTAACCCAATTGTGATAAAAAAGATGGCCACAAATATATTTAAACCAAATGCGGCCCAACGAATAGCATTCGATTTTAGTTTATATACTGCAAGAACAGAAAAGATACTTACATATACCAAATTATAAATGGCATACGATATTATTTTTAAATGTTGAAAGCTAGAATCATAATGAGGAACTAGGTATCCTACTGGATCCCATTCTCCTTTTGATGGAACTTGAATTAAAGAGTTTTCATACAACAGCTTAAAATGTATTGCAATTTCTTTGCAAAAAGTCACATAAATAAGCAGAAGAAGTGTAACGGGTAAAAGATATTCCACAATTTGATAAATACTAAATTTTTTATGAACCTCTTCCGTCAGTTCCTTTTTATGATGTACATAAATCATTGCAGCAATTGCGGCACATACAAAAAGTGAGGTGAAACAATAAATATTTGCAACCGGTGTCCATGATTTATAAAAATAGATAAAACTATAATCCAAGGAATCAACAATTTGCCAGTCGTGCATCAAGCTTAGGATGGCTAGCAATATCATAATGTATCCCAGCCATTCATAAAAGCGAACGGCTTTGTATCTTCCAATTGAAAATAATAATACTGCTTCTGCAGCCCAGAATAATGTCACCCAATTGCCTTCCAACTGCACAGGAACAGCAATGGTTATGAAACTTAAAACCAATGCAATCAGTAAATAAAATAATTTTCGGTCGAGCAATTTGTTTTTAAAGACAATATAGGCGAACACAAAATGAACCAATGCGTTGGCTACAGTAAATATTCCTAAATAATCACTGGTTGAATCGTGGTTTAATGTTGCATATCCTAATCCGAAAAAGATAAAGCTATTGGAGACAATGCGGATAACATCCATTACTCCAAATTTTTCCTGCTTCATTATTTTATAAGCCATATTGCTTAAGTAAAAAATAATAAAGAATAAGAAAGCAAATGTTAACGATAAAACAGTGTGAATTTGATAGTCAAATTTTTGTCCGAACCAAGCTAAAAATATCAACCAAGTAAACCCAAATGCTAAATGATTTAAAAGCTGCCAATACTTTTTGAATGACAAAACTAAAATTCCAATATTTACAATCACCATGTAGGAAAACATGACTTCGATTTTCCCCGAGCCATCACTTAATAACATTGGAACAGCATAAGCTCCTACCAATCCTATTATTCCAATTACTTGTAAATTATATATTGTTGCCGCAAATACTGTAAACATAGTAAATACAACCATAATGGCAAATGCAGGTATTTGCCCGAACATACCATATAAACTATAAGCGATAAAAGTTGTAAAGTAAAGTGACGCCATTCCACCGCTAAGTAATACTGCACTAAATGCTTTGTATTTTTCTTTTAAGCGAAATGCTATAAACAACAAAATTCCACCAGCAACATAAGCAAGCACTATGCGGGCAAGCGGACCAAGCATATCGTTGTCGATTGCATATTTTACTCCTATTCCTAAGCCAATTACTAAAATGACAATACCAATGATGGTGATTAATTTTCCTCCGACAAATGCTTCGAAATTAAAATCTGATTTTGGTTTTGGTGGAGTAGGAGGAATGTATTGTTGCTGAATTGGTGGAACAATTGTTTCTGGAATTTTAATAACAGGAATTTCTTCAACTTTAATTTCTTTTGTCACATTGAGCGTAGTTGAAGTATCTGGTATTTCTTTTTTGATTTCGTTTGTCACACTGAGGGGAGTCGAAGTGTCAATTTTTTGCTCCGAAACTTTCACAACAGGTGGAACAATGTTTTGCTGTTTAATGTTTCCTTGTTGCAGAATCTCCAATTGTTGTTTCAACTGCTGTAACTCGTTTTGATACTTATCTAAATTATTGGACAACAACAAAATTTTTTGCCCAATCAGATTAATCTTTTCCTCGTTTGTCATTTTAGCTGGTTTTCGATTCAAGTTTTCAAAAAAAATGCTGATTCTTTATAGAAATCAGCATAATAATAATTGCTTTATTTTTTTACTTTTTAATAATTTGTGCTTCTAATGCATCAATCAATAAGTCTTTTTGGCGAACTTCTGCTCGCAATTCTTCTATTTCGTGTCGAAGTGCTTTTAATTCTAGTGTAAATTTAGCCTCTTCCTTGCTCCAGATATTTACATTGTAATACGGTTCTTTTTCGAAGTCAAAACCTTCAAAATTTTCACGGAAAAAGCTGTATAAAGGAATACGTAATTCTTTAGAAATTAACTCGAGCGTACGAATTTCAAGCGTATTGTTTTCAAGAGCGTAGTCCAATTCCGATTCAGAAATAGCTAAGTACGATGCTAAATCAGCGTACGTAAACTTCTTCATCTCTAATACTTGAAGTATTTTCTCTTTCAAGTTCATCATATTCGTAATGGTTTTCATAAGTTGAGAGCTAAATTACAAAATTTAACTACAATACGTGTTTTAGTCTATAAATGTTATGAATTCAGAGGCTAAATTCACTTATTTACCTGGAAAAGGTGCCGGTTCGGGTGCTTTAATTTCCGCAACAAAGGTTTTTTGAAAGTCTTCCCAAGGTGTATCCTTGTATTTGCCACTGCCAAAGTATTTCATAATTGGTTCAAACTGTTCTGCCTGGTAATAGCCTACTACTGTTTGAATCTTTTTTATGTCCTCATTTAAAAACACAACGGACGGATAGGATAACTTACCTTCTAAAATGGAAACAGCAAAATCATGAACAGGACGTTGTGTCCCTTCCGGATTTTTATTGGCAAAAACAAACCCATTGAACTTGACACTGTCGCGTGTTTCAGCATCAAACTTTACAGGATAATAATGCTCGTTGAGGTATTTAGCTATAATTTCATTGCCAAAAGTGTTTTTCGACATCATTTTACAGGGGCCACACCAGCTAGTATATACATCTACCATAATGGGTTTAGGGTTTTTCTTTTGCAGTTCAACAGCTTCGTTGAATGTATACCATTTCACAGGTCCAGCTGTTTCACCATTCATAAATGGCATTTCATTGATGAAACTTTGAGCCATCACAACAATTGTTGCAATCCCTAGAGCAAAAAGCAGTTTTTTTATCATGACATTAAAATTTTGTTATAGTAAAGATAAGAAGATTTAATGCAAAAAGGTCAAACATTATATTAACGTTTGACCTTTTTTATGAATTTTTGGCAATCTTACTTTACTCCGTGCATCAACTTTTTTAGCAGGGGTTTTAGTGAAAATAAAACGATGGATGCAATTCCGGTTAATACAACAAACACCATAAAGAACTCATATAAATTATGAATCTCAAACCCAACAAATACAGGGTTTTCAGGAGCAATATGGTTCTTTGTCATAAGATCTACTTGTTCCGCTGTAGGCACAATCTTTTTATCTAATACACCCTGCAAATCAATTCCTAATTCAGTTGCTTTTAGAAATTTGTCGCCAGTGTTTGGTAAAATCGAACCTAATGTTCCTGCTAATGCATAACCTGCAGCATTGGACAAAAAGAATACTCCAAATAATAAGGAAGCAAATCGTTTTGGAGATAATTTACCAACCAATGATAATCCAATTGGAGATAAACATAGCTCAGCAAAGGTTTGGATCAAGTAAAGTAGAATCAGCCATTTAATTCCCAAAAGACCACTATTGCCAAGGTCTTTTACATTGTTAGCAATAATGAAATAACTTAAAGCAATCAAACCTAATCCTATCGCTTGTTTCATTGGCGACATAGGTTCTTTGCCTGCTGCTCTCAATTTGTCCCATAAAATACTAAATGGTAAGGCAAACCCGAAAACAAACACTCCATTAAATACCTGAACCATAGATGGAGGCATTTGCCAACCCAAGAAATTTAAATCCGTTTGGTTGTCCGCAATAAATGTCAAGGAAGAGCCCGCTTGCTCAAATGCTGCCCAGAAAAAGATAACGAAAAATGCAACAATATAAATGACAATGATTCTATCTCTTTCAACTTTCGTTAATGACTTATCCGAAATAATTAATCCTGCTAAAGTAATACCACTTGCATAAATAATCGGATAGATTAATGTTTTAATAAAATTGTGCCCATCTAAAATAAAACGAAAAAGAAAAAACAACGCGACAAATGAAATCAATGCAAGAACCAATGATTTAGTTGTAAATTCTGCCTTTTGTGCTTCACCTTCTTCAAAATCCGATGCATCATTTTTGGATGGTAAACCACCTAATGGTTTTCCTTCAGGAGTTACAACATACTTGTTTTTTAAGAAAAAGAAAACCAAAGTACCTAGAATCATAGCAATAGAAGCTGCTAGGAATCCCCATTTAAATGCATGTACATCACGTATTCCGCCTACTTCAACGTCACCTATGTAAGGACAAATTGTTTGACCTAAAAAAGCCCCTAGATTAATACCCATGTAAAAAATGGTAAAAGCTGTATCCAGTTTGCTTTTCTCTTGTTTTGGGTACAAACTACCCACCATACTGGAGATGTTGGGCTTAAAAAATCCATTTCCGAATATGATAACTCCCAAAGCTATCCACATTAAGCTGTTTGCCAATCCTAAGTTTGTTCCAAAAGTACTTGCCGAGAAAAATAGTAGTAATTGTCCTGTTGCCATCATCAATCCACCCAACATAATACAGTTTCTGTTTCCAAAAAAACGATCGGAAATAAAACCACCTAACATAGGTGTTAAGTAACAAAGACCAAGGAATCCACCATATAAAAGAGAAGCATCTTCTTCTTTCATTAACAATGAATTCACTAAAAATAATGTAAGTATGGCGCGCATTCCATAAAAGTTGAATCGCTCCCACATTTCTGTACCAAATAACACCCATAATCCTTTTGGATGACCTGTTTTTACTTCTGACATATATGCTTTTTTTAGTGTTAATTAAATTTTGAACTCTGCGAATATAAGTAAAATATTGAATTTTAATAACTCCCACATATGAAAGGCTAAATGCGACAGATAAATGGACAAAAAACAACATTTTTTTGTTTATACGTATTAAATATTTATATTTGTCGTATAAATTATTTGTTATGGATGCAAAAATCACCTTATCCTTCGATAAGCAAGTTATTGAAAGAGCAAAACAGTATGCGGAAACTCAAAATGTGAGTCTTTCACGCCTTATGGAATTCCTTTTGGATAAAATCACATCTAATCATTTTAATTCTTTAGAGGATTTGCCAGTTTCGGATTGGGTAAATGCTGTGGCAGAAGGTAAAGCTGAGTACATTACAAAATCCAAAAAGCGTTCAAAACTTAAGGATGAATACATGAATCGTAAGAAATGAAGATTTTTTTAGACGCCAACATTCTTGTTTCAGTGCTAAACAAGGAGTATCCATTGTTTACTTATAGTTCTAGGGTTTTAAGTTTAGTTGATAATTCTAAATTCAAAGTGTATACTTCTCCTTTGTGTTTAGCCATTGCATTTTATTTTGCTGAGAAAAAAAACGGCAACGCAATGGCTCGGAAAAAAATAACTCTTCTTGCTGAAAAACTACTGTTTACTTCTATAGATGAAAAAACAGTTTATGAAGTCGAAAAAAATAAAAAGATTCATGATTTCGAAGATGGCTTGCAATATTATTCAGCACTTCAAAAAGACTGCAAGTATATCATTACCGAGGATTTGGGGGATTTCTATTTTTCAGAAATTGAAGTGTTAAATAGTAGAGCCTTTTTAGAAGAGCATGTATTTGAAAAGGCATAAAAAAACGCTGCTTAATATTTTAAGCAGCGTTTTTTAATAAATAAAATAATCTTTAAAGCTATCAGATAAATTTTTGTTTGCTTAACTTAAAGGTTGTCAATAATAAAATCGGTCATTTTATTATATAGATGTAATCGTGTATATCCTCCGTAAATTCCATGGTTTTTATCAGGATATATGAATAAATCAAATTGCTTGTTGGCATTTACTAAAGCATTTACCATTTCCATCGTATTTTGGAAATGAACATTGTCATCGGCACTTCCGTGAATCAGCAAGTATTTTCCTTTTAACTTATTTACATAGTTTATAGGAGAATTGTCATCATATCCGCTAGCATTTTCTTGCGGCAAACTCATAAAACGTTCGGTATAAATATTGTCGTAATAGCGCCAATTGGTTACAGGAGCAACAGCTATTGCCATTTTAAAATAATCTGCTCCTTTGGTTATACACAATGAACTTAAATACCCGCCAAAACTCCAGCCAAATGTTCCAATGCGGCTTTTATCAACGTAAGGCAATGTTCCTAAATATTTGGCGGTCTCAATTTGATCGGCCACTTCCAGTTTTCCTAGTTGTTTGTATGTGCTATGCTTAAATGCTTTTCCACGATACATCGTTCCTCTATTATCAACACACATAATAATATAACCTTTTTCTGCAAGCATCTGATGCCAATAATAATTTCTGCCGTCAAACGAATTATTTACTTGATTACTGCCCGGACCGCCATAAAATGTAAGAAATACCGGATATTTTTTTGATGCATCAAAATTACTTGGCTTAATCATCCAGGCATTTAATTCAACTCCTTCCAATGTCTTAAACATAAACAAGTCTTTTTTGCTCATATCAAATTCTGCCATTTTCTTTATTAACTCTTCATTTTTTTCCAACACCCGAATTTGTTTTCCTTGAGCATCATAAATAGAAATATAATTAGGCGTATTTGCAGATGAATAAGTATTAATATAATATTTCATTCCACTACTAAATTCGGGAGAGTGAGTTCCCTTTTCTGTTGAGATTTTTTTCTTTCCAGAACCATCCGTTTTTATCGAATAAATATCTTTCTCAGTTGCTGTAGTTTCTGATGCAGTGTAAAAAATGGTTTTGGTTTTTTCATCTATACCTTGAAAATTTACTACATCCCAATTTCCTTTTGTTACTTGATTGATAAGCTTTCCGTTCATATCGTATCTGTAAATATGATTATAGCCATCTTGTTCTTGGGTAATAATAAAACTCATTTTATCGGCAGTAAAATATACGTAATCTCCCTGCCCTTCATGAATATCAATATAGGTATCACAACTTTCGGTATAAACAACTTTCGATTCTCCTGTTGTTGCATTGTTAAACAATAACTCTAATTTATTTTGATGGCGATTCATTCGAACAATAGAAAGCGTGTTTGCATCCATCGTCCATTTCACGCGGGGAATGTATTGGTCAACTACTTTTCCAATATCCATTAGTTTGTCTGCTGCACTTGCTAAATCGTAAGTATGAATAGTTACCACCGAATTATCTTCCCCTGCTTTTGGATATTTGTATTTGTTTTCGGAAGGATAAAGCTGGTTGTTAAATTCATTGAAAGAAAATTCTTTTACTTTACTTTCATCAAATTTATAGTAGGCTATTTTTTTACTATCTGGACTCCAGAAATAAGCAATCGAGAATGCAAATTCTTCCTCGTGAACCCAATCAGTAGCTCCATTGATAATACTATTGTGTAATCCGTCTGTAGTTACTTGGGTTTCTTTTTCGGAAGCTAAATCTTTTATGAAAATATTATTTCCTCTTACAAAACCTACTTTATTTCCGTCAGGAGAAAAGGTAGCATACATTTGTTTTTCACCATTACTCACTGCTGTTAATGATTTTGTTTTTCTATCATATACATAGTAGTTTTCTCTAGTTGAATGACGATAAATTTGTTCTGTTCCTGTTGAAATAAGCATTTTTGTTTCATCCGGACTAAATTGATACCCATCAATGCTAATTGATTTCCCTTCGATTTTCAAATCTGCCTCTGCAACAATCGACACAGGCACAGAATTTTTTGCATATTCATATTGTAAGATTTTTCCATCATCCATTGCTGAATAATGAATCCCATCTTTCATAGAAACTAATCCGTAAACACCATTTGTCCTAAATGTTCCAGTTTTCCAGATGTCCTCAACTGTAATGCTCTTTTTTTGCGCAATTAGGTTAAGAACTGACAGTATTGAAAAACCAATGATAAATAGTCGTTTCATAATAGCTTTATTTAATTAAATTTGTTTGAACGAAAATAGCAAAATTCATTTAAAATGATGTTAAAAAAGTGATGAGCGGTTGGATTGGTTGATTTTCTAGCTATGTGTTAAAAAATAGCAAATGTCATTTTTATTGGGAAGTAAACATGGGTAAACAAAATAAAATGAATTACAATAAAATAACTCCTTCCATTGTTAAAAAATTTCAGCTATTACTAGGTGAGCAGTATGTTTTAGTGGATGTAGAAAGCCTTACTAACTATGGCCACGATGAAACAGAGGAGCTTTTGTTTTTACCTGAAGTAGTTTTAAAACCGAGAACAGCAAAAGAAATTTCAGAAATACTAAAACTTGCAAATGATGAACTTATTCCTGTAACACCTCGTGGAGCAGGAACAGGTTTGAGCGGTGGTGCATTACCTATTTATTCTGGTATTATTCTATCGCTGGAGCGTTTCAATCAAATTTTGCAAATTGATGAACGAAATTTACAAGCAACTGTTGAGCCAGGAGTAATAAATGAGATGTTTCAAAATGCAGTGAAAGAATTGGGTTTATTTTATCCGCCTGATCCTGCAAGCAAAGGAAGTTGCTTTTTAGGCGGAAATGTTGCTGAAAGTAGTGGAGGACCCAAATGTGTAAAATATGGTACTACAAAAGATTATATTTTAAATTTAGAAGTGGTTTTACCCACTGGAGAAATTATTGAAACAGGAGCAAACACATTAAAAAACTCTACAGGATATAATTTAACACAGTTGATGGTGGGTAGTGAAGGAACGTTGGGAATCGCTACAAAAATTATTGTGAAACTATTACCGCTACCAAAATATGATTTACTCATGTTGGTTCCGTTTAGGAGTTTAGATGAAGCTTGTGCGGCTGTGAGCCAAGTGTTTCGTGCTGGATTTACTCCAAGTGCAATGGAACTAATGGAAAGAGATGCATTGGATTGGGTGAGCAAATATGTAAAAAGTAATGTTGTAAAATTGGAAGATGACATTCAAGCACATTTATTAATTGAAGTAGATGGAAACGATTTGGATGTGTTGATGAAAGAGATGGAAGCGATTTCTGAATTGATGACAAAGTATAATATTGCAGATGTGTTATTTGCAGAGTCGGCTGCACAAAAAGCAGAATTGTGGCGATTGCGGAGAGGGATTAATGAAGCAGTTAAAAACAATGCCATTAGCAAAGAACAAGATACTGTGGTGCCTCGTGCCGAACTTCCTAAATTAGTAAAAGGCGTAAAAGAAGTAGGAGGGAAGTATAAATTTAAAACGGTTTGTTACGGACATGCAGGGGATGGAAATTTGCACATTCGCTTAATTAAAGGCGATTTATCTGATGAACAATGGAATGGAGATCATATCAAAAAAGCCATTGCCGAAATTTTTACCATTTGCAAACAATTAGGCGGAACAATTAGTGGCGAGCATGGTATTGGATTGGTACAA
Organism: Bacteroidota bacterium; assembly: GCA_023251805.1. GTDB lineage: Bacteria > Bacteroidota > Bacteroidia > 2-12-FULL-35-15 > 2-12-FULL-35-15 > 2-12-FULL-35-15. Next base: position 28,721 of record JAHEYB010000025.1, read on the forward strand.
CAAGAATATATGAATATTGTTTTTTCTGAAAAAGCACTGGAAATTCAACGTTCTATTAAAAAGGTATTCGATCCAAATGGGATTTTAAATCCGGGAAAAATGTTTGGAAAATAAAAACTCAGTGCGACATAGTTTTTTTACAACGTCACACTGAGTGTAGTCGAAGTGTTTTATATTGATAAGGCTATTATTTTTTGATTACAACCGAATCTTTCTTCATCATTTTGTTTTTACAGCAATCTTTTGCAGCACCTTTTTCGCACTCTTCTTTCATCTCTTCTCCATTTATTACAATTGTTTTTTCAATGCACATTTCTCCTTCTCCTTCTTCACACATATCCATTCTGCTACAAGATTTTTTGTGTTTGTTTTTTTTGTGACAATCATCACCTTTTTTACAATGGCTTTCACACTGTGCAACGGCATGTCTCATGCATTTTTTTGCCATAAAAAGAGCACCGCCACCAAAAAGATTTAAAAAGCCAACAAGGATTACGAAATATGAAACGTATTTAAAGAAATTAGAAAGATTTTCTTTCTGCGTTTTTGCTAACAAAAACATACCCGCAATTATTACGAGTAAGGACATAGAAGCTGCTATTAGTATCATTTGTTTAAGGGTTTAGTGAATGGTTATTTTTTGTTTGTATTACGAATATACCAAATTTAAAATTGTTGTGATAGTTTAGCCTTATTTTTTAGTGTTATCAATAAATTTAGTAAAGTACAGGAGCAGAATTTGATTGATGCGTGACCTTTACTTTTAGCCCTGTTGCATTGAATTTGATTTTTATTTTTGGGACAGATAGATTCTTAATAACAACATTAAGCTAAATAAATCATAATACAAAAATTAATTATCACTTGATTACTTCTTTCTCGTGTTGAAGTACCCAAGGAGCGTATGCAGGGTCGGACAAGTTTGCATTGTTTTTTGTTCTTTTCAAAACACTTTCGTGTATACACAATTCACCGTGAATTTTCTCGTTCCAAAATCTTCCTTGTTTTCTGAATATGAATCCAAAAGCTCCTAAAAGTTCATTGTGCATGATTCCTTCCACATTTAATTCAGCAGTCAAAAGTCGTTGATAAGCAGGTGCTTTTTCATAAATAACTAATCCTTTTGAAGTTGCTTCCTGTATCATCCAACGTAAAGATATGTTTGACAAATCTTCTTCTTTGTAACCGCCTCCAACATCGGTATGTACACCACAAAACCAAACTTGTTTTAATCTATCTTTTGGTTGGTCATCTTTTAATTTGTTCCAAAGTGTTGGTAAAAATGTTTTTCTCTCTTCATCAATTGATAAGGCATGTCGAGCAAACTCAACACTTTCACTTAGTTCAAATGAGTGAAATTTGAATGGGTGAATCTTATCAAGAATAGCGCTAATCCATTTGTTAGGCAAACCCAATGCAGAAACTGTATCAAACACGCCAACAAATTTTATTTTTGCCCACATCGTATGGTGTTTTGCGATAAAAGCTTTCGCAATTTTTTCTCTTTTTACTTTTTCAACAATCTGATATATTTCAAAAGCTTCATCAATGATATCAGGTCGGGATATTGGTAATATTCCAAATAAATGAACAAATCCTGATAAACTTCTTACTGTTGCAGCGCCTCTGCTAAAACCGAAAAGATAAATATGGTCTCCTGCCTTAAAATTTTCAAAGAGAAAACGATAACAATCTAAAATATTTTTAGAAAACCCTCGTCCCGAGATATTGCCTGAGACTTTTCTCCAATCGGTTCCTAACCCAGGATCATAATATGCAATCTGCTTGTCCGTTCTGTCCTCAACCATATTGAATAACTTATACACATTGGTATTGTTATTTACACCACCTTTTTGGCCGGTACCATCTGAAAAAATTACAATATTTTTCCCCATAGTTTTAAATGTTTGTATTAAGGTGAAACTTCTTCATTGTCACGAGTAAACCCTCTTGACAACTCATTGAGTTTTAATTTTGGGGTAAACATAAAATATATTTCTGATGAATCAGAAGCATATTTATAAAAACTTTTTGTAATGGAAGCGAAATTTCTTTTTTCAGGATAAGCAGGCACTCCAAGTTCCATCATACACCAATATTTAATAGTAATTTGATTTAAATTCATTTCCCCTTTTGAATACTGTTTTATTTCAGGAGGAAGCTTGGATTCAACACTATCTGAAATATAAATTACTCCATTACTGGTATTGCCCGAATATAAATTATGAGATAAATAGGAGTCCCAAGTATTGAAAAAATTCAATAAAGGCATAAGTACAAAAAATAAAATGACAATTTTAATCGAATGAAATTGAAAAGCATTTTTGATTTGATGAAAGGAAGTTGCTTCGGAATTATAAAATAGAATTGCCGAAAATGCCATCATCGCCATATTCCAAGGCCAAATTACCGGATTGTAGTTGTGGCCGAATGGTCCCAAAACAAAAAGAATAAACAGGTGCATGAAGAACAACATCACAACAGCCTTCTTCTTGAATTTATTACTGAACAATGCTAATGATGTAGTGATTTCAATCATTGGAAATGCTTTTCCTAGCCAGTCGGTTTTTGAAACTGCACTTTCACTTAGATGATTGGTGATAGGTTCCATTAACCAAGGATAGGTATCGGTAATAAAATTCGGATTTAATTTTTGTAACCCACTCCAAAAATAAATAGCGCCAATCATTAATTTAAACACAAGAAGAATGCTTTCCGAATGTAAATTGCTTTTGCCTTCAAAATCATAAAATGCAAGAATAAAAAACATCATTAAATATTGATAAAACCAAGGTTGCCAACGGTTTTGATCCATCAATGCCAAGAGTAAAGCCAATACTAAAAATGCAACAATAAATTTTTTAGGATTTTTGAAAAATACTATGCATTGAAGTAGAAGTAGGGTAATAGAAAATAAAATAAGATCTATAGGATGATGAAGAGAAGGAAGAAAATCAGCAATAGGACTTAATGGAAATGCTCTCTCTCCCAACCATAACTTGTAACACAAAAGCATGCTTAGGAAACACGCAATGGCTGTAATGCGTGTAATCAGTAGTATGTGTGAGCGGTTATTTTTCATTGTGATTAGTTTATTCTTCCTCCTTTATAAAAATATTTTTTATAATAAGGTTCATCTATATCGTCAATCATTACTCCTTTTTTTGTAGTAGCGTGCACAAATTTATTATTCTGAAGATACACACCTATGTGAGAAATCTTATCTCCATCAATTTTAAAAAAAACGAAGTCGCCTTCTTCTAAATTATTTTTTGAAACAGACTTGCATTGTTCAAAAATGGAGGAGGAGGAGCCGATGAGTGGCTTGTTATAAACAGCGTTATAAAGTGTAGAAGTAAAATTAGAACAATCAATTCCACTTTTGTTTTTACCTCCATATTTATAAGGAACGCCATACCACTCATCAATAAATGAATAGAGTTTTATATTACCAATTTTATTTTCATCTACGCTTAAAATTTGGGCATACTTCGATTGTATTTTTTTCGACTTAGTTGAAGATGAATTATCATTAGTTGATGAAATGTTTTTGTGAGAGTGGCAAAAACTAGTTGAAACTGCAATAAATAGCAAGATCATAAAGTAACAACATCGATATGTATTTTTGAAAAAGTACATTAAAGCTTTTACCAAATATACTTTGGAAAAAAGCCTATTTATGATGATTGTGTAAAGGTTATTAAATATGGAATGTTAATAAGGGGGCTTATTTTATTTCCAACTGAATGGGTAAGTTATAATAAACTGAAACAGGTTTGCCATTTTGTTTCCCGGGCTTCCATTTTGGCATAAGTTTGATTACGCGCAGTGCTTCTTTATCTAATTCTGGAGTACTTCCTTTGATAATCCTAGGATTTCTAATAGCACCATCCATCCCAACAATAAATTGAACATAAATTTTGGTACTTGGAAGAACAGTATTAGAATCCACTTTTTTGCTATAATCGAAATTTTGTAATAAAAATTTATTCATTTCGGGTTGACCACCGGGGTATTCTGGTGTTTGTTCAACATAAGAATAGATTGGTTCTGCGCTTATTGAATCTGCTATTGTGGTACTTGTATTATTATTCAGTGTAACTTCGGATTTTAATTCGTCATTTTGTTGCATAACACTTTGTGGTTCATACGCAACTTCTCCTGACACTTTAATGTTTCCTGAATCTTCGTCTTTGTTGCCACGAGCTTTTTCTTCTTTTCCAGCTATTTTTGCGGGTTCTTTCTTTTCTTTTTCTTTCGTTTCCAAACGATATTTGCCCCCTATATCTGCTTTTTTAGCCAATTCCGTTTGTTCACCATTTGCTTTGTCTTCCGCAGCTTTGGTCACAATTTTTTGATTTTTACTTTGATCGGGAGTGGGTGTCGACCAAGTATAAGTGCCCGTTCCTCCAGCTACTCCTGCAGGTTTTTCTTCTGCTTTTTTGCCATCATCCAACTTTGCATCTTTATCTCTCTCAACAATTCCCGTTTTTGGAATAGAAACCGTTTCTAAATTATTATCTTTTCTATCATCACTTGTAGAAGCAGCATCTGATACACTAAGAGTGCCATTTGCAGCATTTTCTGCAGGCACTTGTTTGTTCCTGTTTTCGCCATCTCCGGAAGAATTTTTATAATAACCATCTTCAGGTTTTGATTGTCCTTCTGATAAGGTGACTTCCTGATCGGCTATTGTAAGTGGAGCCGAAAATGTTACGCTTTTTGTTGAGCTAGCTGCTGTTCCTGTTCCACTTGCGGTTGTTTCATTTGTTAGCGTTTCTTTTTCTTCTTCAGTGGCAGGAGTTGGTGGTGGTGGTGGAAGTGTGGCAGGACTATCAGTTTGTTTTAATTCAGCAAGATCATTCGTTGCCGCTTTTTTCAAATTTATTTTATTGAAAAAGAAAACACCTGCCACTAATAAAGCTATTGATGCAGCTATAGAAAAGGCCATTTTATAATTAAACTTAATAACAACAGCTTCTTTCTCTATAGATTCTAAAACTCGTTTAGCAATGGCATCTTTTATTAAAGTAATTTTATTCCTGTCTGTTGTTTGATCTAATCCTTCAAGTGCATCAGAACACATTTCACAATCGAGCAAATGTTTTTCAACGAGGTGTCTCTCTTTATGATTTAATTTGTTGTCGATATAATCGAACAACATCTTTTCAGAAAGACAATCGGAGGGTGAATAAATGGTATGTTTTAAATCCTTGCTCATTATTTTTTTGCACTTTTATTTTCAATGCAAATTTTTAAATTTCGTTTTCCGTTTTGAATATAGCTTTTAACATTGTTCATGTTATAGCTTGTTAATTCTGTTACTTCCTGGTAACTTTTTTCTTGTAAAAAAAACAATTCAAGACATAACTTTTGCTCTTCGTTTAAACCTTTTAGACACTCTTCCATAAAGGTTAATTGTACTTCTTTTGTGTTTTCGATTGTAAGATGCACTTCGCTATCTGATTCCATAAACGATACCAAATCTTTTTGCATTTCTTTGGCGCGCTTTAATTTAGAAGCACCGGAGCGCAATTGCATTAGACAAAAGTTTTTGCAAACCATATGCAGCCAAGCTTTAAATTGTTGCACTTCATGTTTTCTTAAATCCACCAAAAGTTTTTCAAAAATTTGCATACTGGCATCTTGCGCATCATCTTCATTCTTCAAATATTTCATGCACACACCAAAAATTAAGTGAGTATAGCGTTTGTGTAATTCGCCAACAAATACATTATTATTGGTTTGCTTGTATTCAGCAACCAATTGTAAATCGTCATATTTATTTAATGCTGGATTACTCATATATAGTATATACAAAAATAGACAATTTATAAAGAAGATGGATTAGAAATAAAAAATACGTGTGGAATTTTTAATTCAACTGCATCCTAATTGTCGAATTAAAAATAAAATTGTTTTAAACTTAAAATAAAAAAATATGAAATCAAAAATTCACGAACTCATGAACTTTAAAAATAAAGCTGTGAGTAAAACCTTAAAAACAACTATTCTTGCAACAGCATTTGTAAGTCTATTTGCAAGCAATTATTCTTTTGGAGTTACCACCTCCAGTGAAAAGAATATTAAATCAAAAATTGAAAATGTAACGGTATTTACACAAGGAGCACAAATTTATCGCACTTCATTGATAAATGTAAATGCAGGAATAAGCACATTAATTTTTGAAGGATTGGAGGCTACAATTGACCCTAAAAGTATTCAGGCCAGTGGTTTTGGCAATTTTGTGATTATGGATGTGCAACATAGCATTAAATATCCTGAACCAAAAAATAGTGACCTTTCTCAAAATCCAAAAAATTTAAAGCAAATAAAAATGTTGCAGGACTCTTTGGTAATGATTGATTTTGATTTGATGGATATTACAGATAGACAAGCGTCTTTAAACATCGAAAAAAATACCCTTTTAAATAACAGAATAATTAAAGGTGAAACAAAAAAAGATACCCTAAATTTAGTAAAAGATGCACTGACTTTTTTAAGAGAAAAATTAAATAATATCAATTCAGAATTATTGAAATTAAAAAAAGAAGAGTATCGCGTAAATATCAAAAAACAACGCATGCAAGAGAATTTACTTGCTTTACAAACATACAATGTAAACATTGGTGATATAGTAAAGGATGAAACAAATTACCGCGTAATCATCACTGTTTCGGCCGATGTAGCAACGAATGGGACAATGAATATTAATTACATGTTGCAAGATGCAGGTTGGACACCTTCTTATGATTTGCGTGCAAAAGGTACCGGTGGAAATATGCAATTGACATACAAAGCGCAAGTGTATCAAAATACAGGACTTGATTGGAATGATGTAAAATTAACGCTTTCAACAGCCAGCCCAAATCAAAGCAATATAAAACCAACACTTAATACATGGTGGCTGAATTATTATAATCCTTACGCATACGATTATAAAAGAAAACAATCAGAAGGCCAAAAAGATGATGGCTTGGCAAAAACTTCCGTAAGTGGTGGAGCAGGAACTTACTCTTGGTCAGCACCCGAAGAAATTGCTCAAACCACTGCCGATTATACGGTTGCAGAAGAAAACATAACTACTGTAGAATATGAAATCAAATTGGCGTATAGCATTCCCTGTGATGGCAAAACACATTTTGTTGCAGTGCAAACAAAAGATGTTCCAGCAAATTATATTCATTTCGCTGCTCCCAAAATAGATAAAGATGCATTTTTGGTTGCGAAAATTACCAATTGGGATGAATTAAATTTAGCTCCAGGAAGTGCTAACATCTATTTTGATGGCACATTTGTGGGCGAATCATATATTGATCCTACGAATTTATCTGACACATTGGATTTGACTTTGGGAAGAGATAAAAATATGGTTGTGACTCGTGTTAAACAAAAAGATAAAACCAAAGAAAAATTAATTGGAGAAGATAAAGTTAAAACAGTTACTTATGAAATTACTGTTCGTAATACAAAATCATCGTCCTCCAATTTCAACTTACAAGACCAAATTCCGGTTTCTCAAACAAAGGACATTGTAGTCTCTTTGCTTGATTCATCAGGAGGCGAATTAGATGAAACAAGTGGAATTGTGAATTGGAAGTTTAATTTGAAGCCAAAAGAAACAAAAAAAGTAATCATTTCTTATACAGTTAAATTTCCTAAAGATAAAGCTTTAGCGGGTTTATAAAAGGAAGCTGGTACAAATTAAATGCCTTAGAATTTCTCAGTAAAATGGAAATTTTAGGGCATTTTTACTTTCTTCAATTCAGCTCGTCTAAAATTTGGTTTAAAACTCTTAAAGGCTTCATTTTTAATGAAAAAATCGTATATTTGCACGTCTTTAAAAAAAATATGGCTTGCAATTTGTTTTGCAGCATAATATAACAATGAAAAAATTGGTCTTTATATTCGTTTCTGTTATGCTACTGTCTTCTTGGATGGTGGTTCCGGCTGACCAATCGGAAGAGGCTAATGCTAAAATTAAGGCCATTTACATCTATAATTTCACGAAATACATCGAATGGCCAGAAACTTACAAAGAGGGTAATTTTGTTGTAGGTGTTTTAGGAACGAGTATTCCTTTGGTGAACGAATTGAATAAAATGGCTACTTCTAAGACAGTTGGAACTCAAAAATTTGAGATAAAATCCGTTGTTTCCCCTTCCGAATGCGCAAAATGTCACATAGTTTACATACTTTCTGATAACTCTGCACAGCTTCCTGACGTATTAGGGAAAGTAAAGGGGAAAAGTGCCTTAATTGTTACGGATAAATCAGGTTTAGCAACAAAAGGTTCAGCGATTAACTTCTTTGTAGATGGGAATAAGCAAAAAATTGAATTAAATAAGTCAAATATAGAGAAATACAAGCTTAAAGTGGCGTCAACATTGGTGGAGATGTCGGTACAGGTAAAATAAAATTATTTTTTATATATTTACAAATTAATGTTAAAACTTAGAAGAACACTTATTTTTGGAATACTGCTTTTAATGGGCTTTGTTTCGAATGCACAGCAATCCAAAGTGACTGCTGCGTATACGTTCTTGCAACAAGGCAAATTGGATAGCGCAAAAGCGAATATCGATGCTGCTGTTGTTCATCCTGAAACAATAGGAGATGGCCAGGCTTGGTACATTCGCGGATTTGTTTACAAAACCATTTACAATCAAACAGAAAAAGCAAATAAAGAATCTAAAATCAGAATTGAAGCATTGATTTCTTTCAAAAAATCGCTTTCAATTGATACTGCCCAAGAAAATGTTCAGGAAAATATTAAAAACATTAAGTATTTAGCAACTACGCTGTACAATGATGCTGCCGCTAGTTTAGATACAATTGATTATAAAATTGCTGTGAAAAATTTTGACATTTTTAGAGAGTACTATTTGTTGGTTGACCCTTCAAAAGAAAATTTTAAACGAAAAGAAATTGATTTTGCAAATGCAATTGCAACCGTTTATACACGAATTTATGAAGGAGACAGAAAAGGGAAAGTTGATTTCTTGAATTTGGCGAAAGCAGCATACAATAGAGCATTAGCATTTGATCCAAACAATATTAATGCAAACTATAACATGGGTATTTTGTACTATAATCAAGCGGTTAATTTAATTAATCAAAGCGATTATGATTTAGATATTGTGGCTTTAAATGATGTTCAGGATAATTCTATCAACTTATTTAAGGCATCATTACCTTTTATGGAAAAGGCTTACTCACTTGATCCAAATAGAAAAGAAACACTGTTGGGTTTATCGGGAATCTATTTTAGTTTAAATGAAAAAGAGAAATCGAATGAGTTTAAACAGAAATTAGAACAAATAGGAAAATAAAAAACGATAAATTAAAACACCCTCAATAGTTTCTATGAAGTTAAGATTTACAATTGGTAGAAAGATAGGATTAGGCTTTGGCGTAATCATTTTTTTGGTAATTGTAGCATTTTGGCTCACCAATGTTACCCTCAACGACAGTCGTAAAAAAACAGATCAGGTAACTGAAATTTACAACCCTTCCGTTGCTTCTCTTAAGGAATTAAATTACCTTCTTATCCGTTCAAAATTTTTAATTACCAAATGGTTTTATGTTCAAACCGGTGATGATGCCATTGATAAAAAAGCATTACGTGTGTTGATAAAAGACGAATACCCAGCTCTGAAAACAAAAATCAAAAAATATTCCGTTAACTGGAATAAAGATGAGCAGGAAAGTATTGATGGTATTTTGGCCTTGATTGAACAAATGTTTAAAAGCTATCAAGATGATGTAATGCTTACGCTTAACTCGTTTGACACATACAACGATGCTGCTATTAAATTCACCGCTTTAATTCCATTCGAAGATTTAGATTCAAAATTTAAAGTAATCAATGAAAATTTAAGTTCGCTAATCGATAAACAAAATGCAAACGCATCAGCAAATTCTGATGAAATGTTGCAATCCTTTGGTTCGCTTCAAAAAATTGTGATATGGTTATTTTTTATTCTTCCTTTTGGTGCTATTTTAATTGCCATTTTTACTGTGAGAACAATTGTTCGCCCGATTCATCAACTGAAAAAAATATTAGTGATGATGGGAAGAGGAGTGCTGCCTAGAGAAAGAATTAAAGATAGAAATGATGAAATAGGGGAGATGTCCATTGCCTTGAACGATTTAGTTGATGGGATGGGCAGGACAACTGAGTTTGCCAAACAAGTAGGTTCCGGAAATTTTGATTCGCATTACCGAGCTTTGAGCAAAGATGATACCTTGGGTGCTGCATTGTTAAAAATGCGTGAAGATTTGCGAGAAAATGAGCGTGTTTTGGAGGCAAAAGTAATTGAGCGTACCGAGCAAGTTGTTCGACAAAAAGAAGAAATTGAAACTCAAAATCAAGAGTTGGAAGTGCTTTATAAGCACGTTACAGACAGTATCAAATATGCGAAACGTATTCAAGAAGCCATTTTGCCTCCCGATAGCTTAGTAAAACGTATTCTTCCAAATTCTTTTGTTTTATACAAACCGAAAGATATTGTTTCGGGAGATTTTTTCTGGGTGGATGAAAAAAATGGAAAATCGATGTATGCTGCTGTAGATTGTACAGGGCATGGTGTGCCAGGAGCTTTTATGTCGATAGTAGGTTACAACTTGTTAAAACACGTTGTAAACAGTAATAATAGCACAACACCATCCGAAATCTTAGACCGTTTAAATGAAGGGGTAAGCGAAACCTTGCATCACGGCCATGAGGATTCGCAAGCCAAAGATGGAATGGATCTTTCTTTTTGTACGATTGATTTTAAAACGCTTGAATTGCAATACGCAGGGGCTTATAACCCTTTATATTTAATTCGTGACGGTAAATTAATTCAAACGAAAGCGGATAAATTTCCAATCGGTTTGTTTTTAGGAGAAGAAAAAAAGAAATTTAAAAATCATACAGTTCAGCTTCAAAAAGGAGATTCTGTTTATATTTTCTCAGATGGTTATGCCGATCAATTTGGTGGTCCAAATGGCAAAAAATTCATGGCAAACCATTTCCGCGATTTGTTAATGGAAGTTCACAATGAACCCATCGATAAACAAAAGGAAGTTTTGAACAAAACCATTGAAGATTGGCGTGGACCACTTGACCAAGTGGACGATATACTTGTGATTGGGCTTAAAATTCCTTACTAATTATCTCTTCACCTCTGTTAATTAATCTTTTGTCGACTAAAAGCTTATTTTAATCAAAAATTGCTTATTTTTATTCCGTAGAAAATCTTAGGGATAAATGGCAAGAAAAATACTCTATTTCACTTTGTTTGTTTCATTGTTGCTGACTTCAAAACTTGCAGAAGCTCAGCCAAATGACTTTCAGTGTACGCCAAACAATTTAGGATTTCTTCCACTTGCATCTCCACCCTGTTCTTCAAGTGCTGGTGTTTCATACGGGTCTCCTGTGTCAGCAGCCGGTTCAACATTATTTGCTACGAATGATTCGCTGAGTGGTTATCTGACATCTTGTTATTCCGGTCCTCCACTCAAAGACGTATGGTTTACTTTTAATGCTACTGAAGCTCACGTAGAAGTGCAAATACAAGGAGCAGGAGCAACACCTTTATCTGATTCTTATGTTGCAATTTATGAAGCATTAACCGGTGAATGTGTTGGTTTAATTCCTAGAGAATGCTCATTAGGTAGCGGTACAGGACTTCATACGATGGACTTCGGTCCTTTAACTTTAGGGGTTCAGTATTATTTGCAAGTTGCAAGTGGAATAGCTGGAGGAAATGGAACTTTTACAATGGTGATAAGAAGTAAAACTATTTGTTCTGACTGTTCTAAAAATTCTGTTTTGAATGCTTACCCTCTTCCGGTTAATGCAGCTTATCCTCCTGATACAACCGTAGGTTTTTGTTACTCTGTAATTGGCTATAACGAATTGTTTGGAAATGGTTTTCATGGAATGGTTCCTTTGTTTGGCAGTGGTTGGGATGCTTCCACTTTAACAATATATGATGCAGCCGATTCGGCTGATTTTTTAGGACAATGGAAATGGTTTAGCAATATTGACATAGGCGGAACAAGCGGTATTGTTAGCGGCTTTTTTTATGACATAGGAGGAGATGGTGATCCAACAAATAATTTAGGAGACCATGGAACTTTTTCAACCATTTGGACTTTCTGTTTTACTATTAAAACTCAAACGGCTGCTTTATGCAGTGCAGGGCAGAATGATTTGAGTATTCGTTTTTTAAATTATGCTGACGGAGAATCAGGTTCCTTAGTTTCAACTTATGACTGTTCCGGAGACGAGGATTATGTTTTGGATGCCCATATGGAATGTTGCCCTAAACCTTTTGGCGTTTTTGCTCAAGCAGCCGGTTGTAATAGTACTCCCGATGGATCAATTGTAGCATATGCTGGATTTTCTGCCTTTGGTTATATTTATGAATTATATAATTCAGTTGGATCACTGGTTAGTACTTTCACTTCTCCTCCTTTTTCAACTACTCCTTATACTTTTACCGGATTGCTTGAAGGAAACTATTATTGGTACTTCCATGAAAATGTTGGAGGTGCTTGCCAAACAGGATATAACGTTTATGTTCCTGGTCCGGTAACTTATGATATTCAACAAACTGTTTTTGGCTGTCCTTCTTCTACTAGCTGTACAAATTCTGCCCAAGTATTAATTACGAGTGGCGCAGTTACAAGTGTTACGTGGAGTAACGGAGAAACAGGATTTATTGCAGATTCATTGTGCACAGGATGGAACTATGTTACAATTGTTGATACAGGTTCTGTTGCATGTTTTATTTTCGATTCCGTTTACATTACAAACTCTCCTTTTGCAAGTCCTTATTTTGATTATAATCAAAGTGTTTATTGTACTTCCGATTCATTTGCTGTGCTGTCTGATTTTCCTGCAGCAGCTGGTGGAACGTTTTCAATTGTTACAGCACCTCCTGGAATAAATTCTACTGACCTTAACTCAAGTACGGGCACAGTTGATATTTCTGGAGCAACATTTTCCGGATTTTTAATCATTAAGTATTCTTCACCGCCTCCTTGTATAGCAAATTATACCGATACAATGAATATTGAAATTAGTCCTCCGCCTCCTTTGACAAGTATATTTCCTTGTCAGTATTTGTGTACGGGTGATGTGGCAAATCCATACAGCAATACCTCATCCTTTAATGTGGAATGGTATAGCGATCCTACTCTTGGCGCTCTTATTACAACTCAGATGGTAGGAAATTCTTTTGATTTTTTTAGTGGGATTCCTTTTACAGGTCCGGGATTATTTTCTTTTTATCTTGTAAATACGAGCACAACCAATTCTTGTAAAAGTGCTGTATTGCCTGTTACAGTTACTGTTTATCCTACACCAGTTGTTGATGCAGGCCCCTCTTTAACAGTTTGCCCAGGTTTTGGAATTAACTTAAACTGTACAACCGGGCCAAGTACTTTTAGTTGGTCTCCTGCTAGTGTGTTAACTAATCCAAACATAGCTAATCCAGTTGCCAATATTTCTTCCACAACTTTATTCACGGTTGTTGCCACTGATGCTTCTTCCGGATGTTCTTCCAGCGATACAGTTACTGTTTTTGTTGATGACAATGGAACATGCGATATTGTTATTTACAATGGATTTACTCCTAATGGTGATAACAATAATGATTTCTGGTTTATAGATGGTATTTCAGTCGACCGTAAAAATCAAGTGTATATTTTTAATCGTTGGGGAGATAAAGTTTGGGAAACAACCGGTTACAATAATATTGATAACAGATGGGAAGGAAAAACATACAAAGGAAAAAATTTAGTTCCCGATGGAACTTATTTTTACATCATTCACTTTCAAGATAAAGATTATAAAGGTTATATCGAGCTAACGAAATAAAAGTATTTTAAAAAAAATACCATGAAAAAAATTATTTTACTACTCACAGTATTCTTAGTAAGTGCAAATGTATTTGCACAAGCTCCTCCTCAGGGAATAAACTATCAAGCGGTAGCTCGTGATAATTC
>JAHEYB010000026.1 GCA_023251805.1 Bacteroidota bacterium
TGTCAAATTCAGTTTTAAAAATGCTTCCATTCACAACGGTAATACCATCTTCACCTGTTCCCATAATGTCCATATTCAATAAAAAACGAATATTTTTCATAGGAAACAATGGATGTTCTGTATAATATTTTGAACCCAACAATCCCACTTCCTCTCCGCAAAAAGCTATGAAGACAATCGAATATTTTGGCTTGTTTTCGGGCTGAGAATAATACTTTGCTAAGTTTAATAACATGGCACAACCACTGGCATTGTCGTTTGCTCCTGGGAAATAAACATCTTTTCCCATTTGCCCGAGGTGATCGTAATGTGCTGAATACACAATAAATGAATCGGGGTGAGCTGAGCCTTCTACAAATCCAATTACGTTTTGGGATGCATGATTGGGAAGGAATTTGTTTTGAATATCAACCATTCCAAGAAAGTTTCTTGTACACAATTTAAAACTATCAGCTGGTATTTGGATACGTACATATTTTGAAACGACTTGCGACTGATCCCATGTTAATTTTTTTACAATCTCGACAATGCCTTTTGTCCCAAAATAATTTTCTTTTACCTTTTTAAAGTATTCTTGTTTAGTCTTATCTGTAACACCTCTATCATCAACGATAATAAATGTATCATCATATTTTATTTTTTTCTTAAATTTTTTGAATTTTTTGAGCGATGTAGCATATGTAGAATCAAAAGTTATTGCACGCAAAAATGTACTTGAAAAAGAAGGTGATTCTGGACAAATCAAATAATTTACAGCAGGTTTGCCATTGAATCCATAGCAACTTTTCAAAAGAACATCGTCATCGATAGTTAATCCAAAATAAACTTTTCCAGGGAATGCATTCACAGCAAAACTCATTTTCTGATAATAACTTTCATCAGTAAATGATTTTAGTCCAAATTTTTTAAATTCTGTTTTGAGATAATTGGCAGCAATACTGTCACCGCCATTCACATAACCTCTTCCATGCATACTTTCTGAAGCCATTGTGTCTACAATCTTTCGGGCGTAATTGTAAACTTCTCCTCTTTCCTGTCCGGCAGGCAGGTTTTTAATTTCCTGAGAAGAAATGTGAAATGTGAAATGGAAAATGGAAAATGTAAGAAGAAGTGTTTTTTTAAATGAAGACATAGAGTAATTTATTAATTCCCTCCCCCTGCCCCCTCCAAAGGGGGAAACGTCAACAATAAACATTTGACAAAAATATTAATTATTTTATCTTCTTCTCTACGAACTCCCAACTACGAACTCCTAACTATACCGTCTATCCACCAAATCCAACAATCGTTTTACACTTTCTTTCTCCATATCCCATTCGTACAATTGTTGTAAGTTGCTAAAGTAATCCATAGCCGACTCCAAACTTTCTGCACCATTCAATTGTTGAATAGCAATGCTGTACTCTTGCATACTTCCTTCAAACAATTCATTGGCGAATAAAAATTTATCATTCAAACCAATCGCTTTATTAATGTCAGCAATGGCTGGTTTTTGAATATTTGATACAACAACCGGTTTTTCTTCCTTCTTAGGTGTTTCTACCTTTTTCTCTGGCTTTTGTTTTTCAGCAACAGGAGGAATCTCGCTACCAAATAAATCAATTGATTTGGCAAGTTCTTTCTTTTCTTCCACTTTTGGAACCTCCACAACAGGCTTTTCTTTAATCACTTCTGTAGTGTTTTGAGCAGAATGGCTCTGCCCCGAAGTATTCAAATGGTTGAAAACAATCGACTTTTGGTATAATTTCTCGATTTTATGTAAGATAAGTTCCAATTCCAGCTGAGGAATATGCTCCTTATCGCCTATATTATCAGAGTGCTCTTTTATGCTATTAATCAGCGTTGCAATCTCTTTTCTAATGCTCTTCTTATCCATGATTTATTTTAGCTTGTTAAAAAACAAAACGCTTTTTTGACTAAATTTGTTGTGTACTAAAACAAAGGAGTTTTCCGTGAAAACGACCTGTAGTTTTAGACATCCCGAACTTTTTGTTTCGGGACAAATAATGACTAAATATACATTTTATAACTGAATTATTATATAAGATTTTTTAAACAAAATCAAGCAAATGTTCCTCGAAAACAATATTCATCCGAATAAACGCAAAGGCTCTATTGAAGTCATTTGTGGCTCCATGTTTTCTGGAAAAACCGAAGAACTTATCCGCAGAATGAAACGGGCGCAATATGCCAAACAAAAAGTAGAGATTTTTAAACCCGAAATTGATACCCGTTACGATGCAGTGAAAGTAGTTTCCCACGAAGGAAATTCTATTCATTCTACTCCCGTTCCCGCTTCTTCTCACATTTTACTTTTAGCTAATGATGTGGAAGTAGTTGGAATTGACGAAGCGCAATTTTTTGATGCGGGACTTGCAGATGTATGTACTCAACTTGCGAATAGTGGCGTGCGTGTAATTGTTGCTGGCTTAGATATGGATTATTTAGGAAAACCATTCGGTCCAATTCCTGCTTTGCTAGCCATTGCAGAACATGTTACTAAAGTTCATGCTATTTGTATGCGTTGTGGAAATATTGCCAACCACTCTCACCGAATTACAAACGATTCGGAACTTGTAGTATTAGGTGAAACAAATAATTATGAGCCCCTTTGCAGAGATTGCTTTACTGAAACACTACGAATTACGAATTAAACGCCCTTCGATGTGTCTGCTTCAACGCAGAATGCTCCGGGTGACAAAAAGAATATGAACTACTCTACTTCAAGCATATCTAGCATAATTAACGGAAACATTGATGGCAATGGTGATCAAAATTCCATTATTAAAACATTGTTAATTGATAGTCGTAAACTTTCCAATGCAGAAACTTCTTTGTTTTTTGCAATAAAAGGTGAACGCCACGATGGCCACGCCTATTTGCATGATTTATTTGAAAAAGGATTGAGAAATTTTGTTGTTTCAACAGCTCCGCAAAATACTTCCCTCTTTGAAAACACCAATTTTATCGTTGTAAACGACACCCTTCTTGCCTTGCAACAATTATGTGCTCACCATCGTCAACAATATAAAATTCCTGTTATAGGAATAACCGGAAGCAATGGAAAAACAATTGTGAAAGAATGGCTATACCAATTGATGCGCGAAGACAAAAACATTGTACGCAGTCCGAAAAGCTTTAACTCACAAGTGGGTGTTCCCCTTTCAATTTGGCAAATTTCTGAAGAGCACGACTTAGCAATTTTCGAAGCGGGAATTTCTCAGCCGCAAGAAATGCGCTTATTAGAAACCATTATTCATCCTACAATTGGCGTTTTCACAAACATAGGACAAGCTCACGATGAAAATTTTGAAAACCAAAAACAAAAAGTGAACGAAAAGTTAAAATTGTTTTTGAATTCAGAAGTATTAATCTATTGCAAAGATTATTTATCCATTCACGATGAAATAACCAATAATAAAGCTTTTGCTGATGCAAAATTTTTCACTTGGTCAAAAAAATTACGCGCTGATTTACTCGTTGGACGCATTACAAAAAACGAAACCGACACCGAAATTCAAGGCGTACACAAAAATGATTTCATACGCATCACCATTCCTTTTACCGATGAAGCAAGTATCGAAAATGCGATTCACTGTTGGGCAACACTTCTTTGTCTTGGTTACGAAAATGCTATCATCACCGAACGCATGCGCTTCTTGAGCCCTGTGGCGATGCGACTAGAGTTAAAAGAAGGAATTAACAATTGTTCGATTATTAATGATAGTTATAATTCTGATTTAGGTTCTTTAGCAATTGCATTGGATTTTTTAAATCAACAAAAACAACACCCTAAGAAAACACTCATCTTGTCCGACATTTTACAAAGTGGACAAAATGACGAAACACTTTACAAGGAAGTTGCAGAGCTCATTCATAAAAAAGGAATTTCACGATTGATAGGAATTGGTGAAGGAATTTCTTCTCAAGCACATTTGTTTAACATCGAAAAAAGTTTTTATAAATCAACGACTGATTTCTTACAACAATTTAATAATTCCTTTTTCAGAGATGAAACCATTCTACTGAAAGGTGCTCGTGCATTTAGTTTCGAAGCGATTAGTAAAATCATTCAACAGAAAGCCCATGAAACTGTTTTAGAAATTAACTTAAATGCAATCGTTCACAACCTGAATTATTTCCGTTCAAAAATAAAAGCTGATACCAAAGTAATGGCGATGGTAAAAGCATTTTCTTACGGAAGTGGAAGCTTTGAAATTGCAAACATTCTTCAGTTTCACCGTGTTGATTATTTAGCAGTTGCTTATGCTGATGAAGGAATTGAATTGAGAAAAGCAGGAATTACTATGCCGATTATGGTGATGAATCCTGAAGAACAAAGTTACGATGCGATGATTCAATTTAACTTAGAGCCTGAAATATACAGCTTCCGCGTATTGAGTTTGTTTGAAGAAACATTAAAACGAAGTGAACGAAATAATGTTCAACCAATTCCCATTCACATTAAATTAGATACCGGCATGCATCGCTTGGGCTTTGATGAAGAGGAGGTAAACGAATTGATTGTACGAATAAGTAACAATAAACATTTGACTATTAAATCCATTTTTTCTCATTTGGCTGCAAGTGATGAAACGGAGCACGATGAATTTACTTGGCAACAAATTAAGAAATTGAATACGATGAGTGAAAAAATAAAATCGCATTTCAATTATCCAATTATCAAACACATTTTAAACTCAGCAGGAATTTCTCGTTTCCCTGATGCACAATTTGAAATGGTGCGCTTAGGTATCGGGTTATATGGTATCGGAGCGAACAAAACAGAACAAACTCAATTACAAAATGTGAGCACCTTAAAAACAAGCATCTCTCAAATCAAAAATATTCCTGCCAAAGAAACCATCGGCTACAGCAGAAAAGGAGTCGCTACCCGCGACATGCAAATTGCTACTGTGCCTATCGGTTATGCTGATGGACTCAGCCGAAAACTTAGCAATGGCAAAGGAAAAATGATTGTGAAAGGAAAAGAAGCGCCCATCATTGGAAATGTTTGTATGGATATGTGTATGATCGACATCACAAATATTCAAGCAAACGAAAATGATGAAGTCATTATTTTTGGTGATGCCAATCCCATTTCAGATGTTGCAAAAGACATTGGAACAATTGCTTATGAAGTGCTCACGAATGTTTCTAGAAGAGTGAAGAGGGTGTATTATCAGGAGTAAGGGATTGTTGAATTTTGATTGACGATTGTTGAATTTAGCACCGTCATTGCGAGGAACGAAGCAATCTCATTATCAGCATTTAATATCTATTTTACTCCTCTCACAAACGCATACAAGTTGAAATCTTTCTTCTTCAACTCTTCATCAATCTGCTTTTGTAAATCTTGTTTTGAAACACCTTTCATTTTTGTATTTTGAATTAAACGGTATGCCTTTTCTGCCAATAGATAAGAGCGTTTTGTATTCACTCCCACTTTATTATGTTTATCAATTGCAGCAATCAATTCATCAACACCTTCTCCTTTCGTAGCAATTCCTTTTATTACAGGAATGTTCCACTCACTCGCCACTTTTGAATGTACTAATTGAATAATGTTTTTGATAAATGTATTCGCTCCGTCTCTATCCGATTTGTTCACCACAAAAATATCTGCAATTTCCATTATCCCCGATTTAATCGCTTGCACATCATCTCCCGATTCTGGAACCAATACCAAAACGGTTGTATCTGCTAAACCAACCACTTCTACTTCACTTTGTCCAACACCAACTGTCTCCACAAAAATATAATCGAAAGCAAACGCACGCATCACATCCACAATTTCAATTGTCTTTGCCGACAATCCACCCAAAGAACCTCGTGTTGCCAGTGAACGAATAAATACATTTTCGTTTGTAAAGTGTTCTGCCATGCGAAGTCTGTCGCCCAACAATGAACCATAATTGAATGGTGATGTTGGATCAATGGCAATAATTCCAACAGACTTATTTTCTTCAGTTAGTTTTTTTATAACGGAATTAATCAAGGTGCTTTTACCAGCTCCGGGAGGACCTGTAACACCAACAACAGGAATGTTGGAATTGAATTTTAAAGAGGTAAGAATTTCTTCATACCCATCCAGCTCATTCTCAACAACGGTAATGCATCGAGCAAGCGCTTTTTTGTCGCACAGTTGCAATTGCTGAATGAGTGTTTTGGTAGTTGACATCGTTACACAAATATAGTACTTTAAACACAAACGTCACACTGAGCGGAGTCGAAGTGTACACGAATCGAAGCCAAAAAAACACTACTTTTGTACATCAACAACAAACTCAAATGCCGCAACTATCTGTTGTCATTATCACTTTTAACGAAGAGAAGAACATCGCTCGTTGCCTTGAGTCTGTTCAAGAACTAGCAGATGATATCGTTGTTCTAGATTCCTTTTCAACTGATAAAACAGAAAACATTTGCAAGCAGTTTAATGTGAATTTCATTCAACGTAAATGGGAAGGATATTCAGCTTCAAAAAACTTTGCCAATTCACAAGCGAAATATAATTGGGTATTATCCTTAGATGCTGATGAAGCACCTTCAGAAGAATTAAAAAAATCCATCCTCAAAGCAAAACAAGGAGCTGAATTAAAAACATATAAATTTCATCGCTTAACAAATTATTGCGGCTCCTGGATTAAACATTGCGGCTGGTATCCCGATACAAAAATTAGAATTTTCGATAGACGCATTACGAAATGGGAAGGTATCATTCATGAAAAATTAGTGATTGATTTCTCGTCCTTCGACTACGCTCAGGATGACATACTCGAAATGACAACAGGGATTTTATTGAAAGGCGACTTGTTGCATTATAGCTATTACAGTATTGAGCAACATTATACACAAACAGAAAAATTCTCGACACTTGCTGCACAAAATATGTTTGGGAAAGGCAAAAAATCTTCTTTGTTAAAATTGTATATGAGTCCGGTTATAAAATTTATTAGCGACTACTTTATAAAATTGGGAATACTGGATGGAGCTGCAGGATTTACAATCTGTAGAATTTCGGCCAAGCATTCTTTTTTGAAATATAAAAAGTTGAGGGAATTGTACATAAAAAATTAACCGCAGAGACCGCAGAGATTTTCGCAGAGGTCGCAATTTATTATTTTATTTCTCAGCGTTCTTTGCGTCTGCTCTGCGCAATTGCGGCAAAAATTACAAAGCAACTTTTTTAAACCAATTCTTCACTTTCGCCAACATTGGAACCTTTGCTTCTTTCAACGGGCCATCAAACCTTTCACCTCTTCGTAAGTAGTATTTAGAAAGTATGCTGTTCGTCATTCCCCATTTATTTAGGAACTTCTTATATCCTGGATTTTGTTTCACACGTTTCACCGACTTAGAACCAAAATGGTAGACCCTGCTTTTGCTTACTCCTTTAAACAAGCGAATTCCAGCATTCCACAATTTCATCGAGAAATCGGGATCGGAATACATTCCAGGTGAAAATTCATTGCTGTAGCCATCTACTTTATCCCAAATACTTTTGTGAACGATGTTCGGAGGCCAAGTGGCGCCTTGCCAATCATGCATTGATAATGAGGCAAACTCTTTTAATAATTTTTCTTCTTGAAAAGTAGAAATGTCGGTTCCATAATTTTTTTCAATCATGCAATTACTTTGTGATTGAGGCTCGATGGATGTTGCGGAAAAAAAGAAATTGTTATGTCTGATTGCAGCAATTTCATCTGCTAAGCACTTATCCCAATCCGGACAAACATACATATCATCATTCATGTACAGCACATAATCGGTGCTCATTAATTCGCGACAACTGTTGAGCGCATAGCACACACCAACATTTTGCTCGCTATAGGAGTAGTCAATATCAGTTTGTTCTTTCACCCATTCCAACGTTCCATCTTTTCCTTCATTGATGTGAACAATTAGTTGATGTTTGAATGTCGAATTTTTTCGAATACTTCCAATGCACAATTTTAAATATTCTAAATTGTTCCAAGTGGGAATCATAATAGAAAATTTAGCAGAAGGGTTTTCTGTGCGTCTTGTGCGTTGTATAGGAAAGTCGTAGGACATTCGCAATGGTTATTGATTGCTGTAAAAGTAAAAAATATATGCGAATAATTAGGGGAAATCTACTCCTTGTCCGATTTAAAGATGAAAAGGAAGAAAGAATTAAAGAAGGCATAAAAAGTAACTCCAGCTTGTGTTTCAAGAGTGTCTTCGGTTAAGAAGGAGATGATGGCAATCAATAAAAAAGTGACATATAAATAATCGAAAGTTTTACCTTTTAAAATCATCGGATAAAAGAGAGTGATTAAAAACCAAATTAATCCAACTATTCCAAATGAAACAGCAATCGATAAATATTGATTGTGCGAGCGTAGACGAGATTCTTTAGAAAGTGGAGAATTCATTTTATCATACTGTAATTCAAATGCATTTTTGATATCTCCAGTTCCAACTCCGAAAACAACATTCTCCTTAATAATTCTTAAAGCCGCTTTCCAAAATTCAAAACGTTGTGTAAGAGAATGTCCATTGGGATCGCCCGTTGTTTTATA
Organism: Bacteroidota bacterium; assembly: GCA_023251805.1. Classification (GTDB taxonomy): domain Bacteria; phylum Bacteroidota; class Bacteroidia; order 2-12-FULL-35-15; family 2-12-FULL-35-15; genus 2-12-FULL-35-15. Next base: position 8,544 of record JAHEYB010000026.1, read on the forward strand.
AGTATCCAACTCCCATGCAATTTCATGCAATCTTCTGGAAAGGCTAGAAATATTTTGATAATTTACATTTACCACTCCTCGTTCTATTGCTTTTATTTCTTCATCTGAGAGAGACTTCAAGGCATCGGCATCTTTTCGTAAACCCTTAGATGCTAAAAACCTCACAAGTGTAAAATTTATTGGATTGCCTTTTAAATCTTTTTCAGAAAATGCAATTGAGCTCCTTTTGTTCCACGATTCTTCCAATTCTTTATTGCAGAAATAAATCCAAATGTAATGCCCATTTTCTGTGAGTTTGCTTGTTAAATCAAATTCGTAAAAATTTCCATGTGATGTGGTTTTTTCTAGATTAGAAAAATCAATTTCTTCAGTTGTTGGATTTGGCTTGTTCAATTGTGTAAACAAGTAAAATATAAACACCACTATCGAAATAACAATCAGCAATCCGGAATAACGAATCAGTTTACGTTTTGAAGTAAGAATGCTGTAAACAGAAACAACAAGACATGCGAAACAAAAAGCAGAAAGACCGGTGATTGATTCGGTGAGCACTAAAAATGTAAGTAACCACATTGCAATTAATACCCACAACCCTTTGATTATAATTTTTTTCGAATAATAAAAAAAATATCCTGAAATAAAGAGGGCTACACAAATAAGCAAAGCAAAACGAATATGAGAAATAAAAATAGAAACGCTTCTGATGTCAACCAACTCACGATAAATAACTCCGCTTAAAATAAGCATACTTATTATTGTTCCAGCAATAATTGCAGCAACAAAAAATTGCAAGATGGCATCTATCGCTTTTTTAGAAAGTGGTTTGGAGCTGGAAAAAATAAGCGGCAAAACTATTAAAGGCATTTTAATTCGAATATCATTGGAAGCATAATCAAAATCGCTGGTATACAATAAACCAATGACATGAAGCAAGAAAAGAGAGCTAAGAATTAATGCGGATTTATTTTTGAAGAAAGAGGAAAACTTATTTTTCAAATTTCCTTCCAGCAAAAAATTACATGCAAGGATAATTTGAGAAAGGCTCATCAAAAATTTTGATAGTGGCATTCCTATCACCAATAAGATTAAGGCGAAAATATAAACGGATGTATGGTACTTATCAGGGAGTAGCGATTTCCTCATATCTAATTGCAACGCAAATGTTGTAAATAATATTGCGTTAAATACATAAAATTTGGAAAAAATTTAATTCTGCTACTCTTACTTAGGATTCTTCACCTTTTCAGGTGTATGAAATGGCCTAGTTGTAGTTCCAATAGTAGTCAGAATTTTCGTGTATTTTTCGCTATCATTCAACAGCACAAAAGCTTCTGTCAGCTCCTGATCGTCCTTTAAAGAAGCTTCCAATCGTCCATTTTGAAAATAGTAACGAGAAGCTATTTCTTCCTCTAAAAATTGTTTTATTTCAGGTTTATATTTTACTAAATCTTCTTTTTTATTGTGGGTGATTTTAATTTTCAACGCTTCAATATCCGCTCCGATTAAATCAATCGATTTATCATTCTTAGCATCACTCTTAAAATCTTCCAATGCTTTCTCAGTTTTTGTAGTGTAATCAAATTCTTTATCGGCTAAAAAAGTAACAAAAGCATCGTATTCGATATCCGTTAATTTAAATTCCTTTGCCGGAATAATGGTTGCGTGTGCTGTGCGATATTTTGTAGCATATTCAAAAATTAAATTTTTGGTTACTAAACTTCCTAAGATGCTACTGAATTTCTGAGGCTCAACTGCAATATCAGGAGCAATTCCTCCACCATCATACACTATTCTTCCATTTTTTGTTTTGAAAGCAGTAATCAAAGAATCCGGAACTTTATCAACGCTTCCATCTTCATTGCGATGAGAATAATCCAATGCTTGAATACATCGTCCACTTGGTGTATAATATTTTGCAACGGTTACTTTTAGCTGCGCATTATAGCTCAAAGGACGCGTTTGTTGAACCAACCCTTTTCCGTATGAACGTTGTCCGATTACTACTCCTCTATCTAAATCTTGTAAGGAACCTGATACAATTTCTGATGCTGAAGCCGAACCTCTATCAACCAAAACAATAATTGGAACAGTTATATCAACCGGTGAATTGGTTCCTTTATACACTTTATCCCAATCTTTCACTTTCCCACGAGTGCTCACAATTTCTACTCCTTTTTCTTCAAACAAATTCACAATGTCAATTGCTTCTTTGAGTAAACCACCAGGATTGCCTCGTAAATCAAGTATCAATGATTTAAACTCCGCATTTTTTTTCAATTCCATAAGAGCAGACTTTACTTCACCAGCAGCGTTCTCTGTAAACCCTGTTAATTTAATATAACCTACATTTTTGTTAAGCATTCCGGAATATGGAACACTTTTTATTTTTATTTCTTCTCTTCCAATTGTTTTTTCAATCGGCTTTGCTTCTCCTTCTCTTTCAATCAACAATTTAATGCTGGTGTTCGCTTGTCCTTTTAAATATTTACTAATGTCATCCGTTTTTTTGCCTTTCACATCTATGTCATTTACTTTTAAAAGTCGGTCGCCCGCTCTTAAATCTGCTTTTTGTGCAGGAAATCCTTCATATGGCTCTGATATCACAACGTAATCACCAATCTGGCGAACCAAAGCGCCAATTCCTCCATACTGACCCGTAGTCATATAACGATAATCTTCTATTTCCGATTCAGGAATATAATTGGTATAAGGGTCCAAGGATTCCAGCATATCATCAATTCCCTTTTTCATCAAATCCCCCGGATTGGTTTCGTCAACGTAGTAAATATTCAATTCACGAAACAAGGTTGCAAAAATGTCGAGGTTCTTCGATACTTCGAAAAAATTATCTACGAAGCTGAAAGAAATCAGTGCATATGCAGAAAGCACAATTGCAATGAATAGTAATTTGAATTTTGAAAAAAATGTTTTCATATCTATGATTTTAAAACTTTTAACTTTCCAACTTTAAACTTTGAACTTTTTTTAAGGTACTGGATCATGCCCGTGTCCACCCCAAGGGTGACATTTTGATATTCTCTTTATTGTTAAACCAAATCCTTTAAAAAATCCGTGCTTTTTAAATGCTTCGACTCCGTACTCTGAGCAAGAAGGTTCAAATCTGCAAGCAGGACCAAATAACGGTGAAATAGTATATTGATACAACTTTATTAATCCGATAAACAAATAACTAAATGGAGTGCTTATCAACTTCATCTTATGCTACAGTTATAGTTAAACGTTCCAAGGCTTGTATTAATTTTAATTCCAGTTCTTTAAATTCCAATTTTGTTTTAGCCGTATAAACAATCATCACAATTATTTTTTTCTCCCCCAAAACATCATACACTTTTTGTTTTTGCTTTCGATAAATTTCGCGGGTTTGACGCTTCAATTTATTTCTATCCACTGCTTTTTTAAAAGAACGTTTCGGAACACTAATAACTACTTTTATCGGTGCTGAACTTTCTGCAATTGGAAGCCAGCTAATTCTATAAGGAGAATGATTGAATGATTTTCCGGTTTCAATCAATCGCTCGATTAGTATCTTACTGCATAAACGTTCGTTTTTTGAAAAAGTTTGCATTTCAAGTATAAAAGTAATTTAAAAATCAGTTAGCACAATAAACAATGTGATGGAAGTAGTATAAAGAATGTTAAACGGCCGATGGGTTCGAGACTACTTGGCCTTATTTGCGGCAGTAATGTATTGCTCCAAAGCCATGGTCATTGATGGGGCTTTCGGGTTAGGAGCGTGAATATCCAGGTTTAAACCAGCTTCCTTAACGGCCTTTGCCGTGGTTGGTCCAAAGCAGGCAATTCGGGTTTTATTTTGTTTGAATTTGGGAAAATTTTTAAACAAGGATTTTATTCCTGCAGGAGTAAAAAATACTAGAATATCGTAGTTTACGTTAGCTAAATCGCTCAAATCACTCGCTACGGTACGAAACATCACTGCTTTGGTATATTTGATTTTTGCTTCGTCCAATTTATCTGCAATTTCTTCTCTGGCAATATCTGAGCAGGGCAATAAAAAATTCTCTAGCTTGTGTTTCTTAATCACTTCCATCAAATCGGTAACGGTTTGTTTTCCATGAAAAATTTTGCGCTTGCGATACAAAACATATTTTTGAAGATAAAAGGCTGTTGATTCAGAAACACAAAAATATTTCATTGTTTCGGGAACAGTAACGCGCATTTCCTGGCACATTCTAAAATAATGGTCAACAGCATTTCTGCTGGTCATGATAACAGCACTGTGGTCAGAGATGTTTACTTTGTCTTTTCGGAAATCTTGCGATGATACCCCTTCTATTTGGATAAATGGACGGAAATCAATCTTCACATTGCATTTTTTTGCAAGATCCAAATATGGTGATTTATCCCCCTCGGGTTTAGGCTGAGAAACAAGTAACGTTTTAACTTTCAATTTTGCGCGTTTAAGTGAAACAAACAAAATACAATACACCTTTTGCTATCCTTCGCTTATGTTTTGCATAAACAACTTGACCATAATTACAAAAGGTAGTATTTCAAGGGTGCAAAGATATAAAAATAAATAGAATTTGGAAACTCTAATGCTATTTACACCTATCAGCACACCACGTAACACTCTGATAAACAACAACAAAACAAAGACACCAGCTCCCGAATAAATGAAAATCAAAGGAGAAACATCTTTCACAAAGGCCATACAAAGCACTATTGGCATTAAAAACAGGCCAAAAATATTACAAAAAAGGAAAATCATTAATGAATACTCTGCGCTTTCCTTTTGGTTTTGAAAAATATAGCCGAATATGCGCACAGCCAAAATTTTGAATCCATAAACCACAGAAATAGTAACTGAGATTTTTACAAAAAATAAAAAGTCGTTCTGCCCTGAATAATATCCATAATATTTTGCACACTGGAAAATAAACAAGGAAAAAGTAAGTACAAATAAAATGGATAAAAAAATGGAAACTCTGTTCCCTAGCGAAAGTTCATCTCTTCCCAATTGATTTGTTAATCGATTTACATAAAACGCCTTCATTGCTTGGTTTAATCTCTTTCGGTTGGTGGAATAAATCCATACAAATAAAATAAAAACAAGTAAAAATAAAGTGGCTATGCCAAAATCGAAATTGGTAAAATGAGGTTGTGGCTTTTCATTTTGCTTTGCAAGCAAATGACCTTCAAAAATAGAGGTAGTAGTAAGTGTATCAGCGTGCGCAGAAACAATTGACGAATCGTGAACCATTAATGTTTTTTCTTTCCACCCAAATTGAAAACTCTGGAAATATTAAAGCCGAATTTAAACCCGCCTTTCAGCCAGCTGTCTGTTGTGTTTGGAATATAATTGTTTTCGATTATTCCCGAAGCATTAGTAAAATTCAAATGAAAAACGTGTCCGCCTGTTTCAATTTCAATTCCCAATGCCAATGGATTGTAAAAAGGATTTGCAGAATTATTGGTTCTGTAATCAGATAAAGTATAATAATAATCTGCAATAATGCCCAATCTTTTGGTTAACATAAAACGAAAACCACCGCCAACAGAAATTAAATCATTTGTTTCCACAGCATCATTATCAGCATTGATACTTGCCAACACATAATTGCGATGCTGGTACGTAGGAGTTAATTGCATAGAAAAGCGCCATCCGAATTTACGTGCAATCAATAATTGTGTAGTATATGAAAAACGATGAATATCGTTCTGCTTAAAATCGGGGGTGGTTACCATTCCACTATAAAACTGAGTTGCATCAACAGGAGTATAACCCATATCAGCATAAATTGCCATCGAAAGCGGAATATGATTGTCTTTTGTTTGAGTTAAAAATCGATACTTTACCAAACCATCCAACATTTCTCCTTGCTTGCTTCTTGCAACTCCTAATGTTAAATTATCTGTAATTCCAAAATCAAAACCAATACGAATATCGGATGAATTATCAAAGCCATACAACTGGTGAGGTCCGCCACCGCTTTCTTTTCCAATGTTTCCAAAACGATGCCCCACACTAAAATCCATTGTTTTCTTCTTAACCGTTTCGGTTGATTGCATATTAATAATTTTTGAGCCCTTGAATGTTGCGCTTACTTTTTCATGCGTTTTTGGAGCCGCGGAATCAAGCATTGCCAACATATCATCTTGAGCAATTATTGAACTGCCAAAAGCAATAAAGGCAAAAATTAAAAATATTTTTTTTGATACTTTCATAGATTAATTCTTTTTAAAAGGAACCAACACTGCATTTAATTTCACATCCACAATTTCAGCAATATTTTGAATGTATAAACTCGGAACCTTGATATTATAATCAGCAACTTTCACTTTAAATTTTGTCGAAATTGTAATTTCTTCTCCTTTAACACTAACTACACCATCAATTGTAATTTCTTTGTCTACACCATGCATCGACATTTTTCCGGTAACCGTTACTTTATTTTCTCCATCTTTTGTCCAATCCACTTTTTCATTGATTTTTCCTTTAAAAATAACAGTTGGAAATTTTTCGCTTTCCATATAATTTTCATTAAAATGTTCTTGCATCAAAGGTTTTTCAAAAATAAAAGCCGTATTGACAATTTTAATTTGAACATCATTTGTTGATGTATTAATCAATGGCTTTGAGGCTTTATTAATTGCCTCAATATTTTCAAGTGGTGAAGCAGAGAAGAAACTCACATCACACGTTTTAGCCATAAAAATTTGAGCAAACACACCTGAGCTGAATCCGAAGGCAGTAAATAGAAGAACTAATTTTTTCATTGTAAATAGTTTTAATTAATAATTTTTTCTTTCAAAAAATACAATAACTGTGCCTTTAATTATTCATCGCTCCCTGATCCATCCAGCATTTAATTTTACCCAGTTCATCCTCTGTAAGCTGCGGGGAACCTGATTGAGGCATATCTTTTAAAGTATACACACGCGTTTTAAAAATACCGCCATCAACTTTGGCTTTTAGAACATTAAAATCTGTAAAATCACCGGTTCCCGAACCTCCGGAAAAATGACATGTAACACATTTACTATCAATAATAGGCTTAATATCCGTTGCATATGACATTGTAGCAGTGCAGCCAACGGTCAAAGGCTCTGCCTGTTCAAATGTACAAGAAACCAACAAAAAGGAGGATAGCGTAGTAATCAAAAATATTTTTTTCATGTCAGAGATATTTCGATACACAAATATAGAATAATCAAGATATAAAATGATGATGAATAGCAATTTCTGCGCTATTTTTTATCAAAATCTTTGGTGTCTGCCTCTTCCCCCGACTCCTTCCAATAGGTCCACTTTCCACTTTCCACATCATTGGTATAAAATCCTTCGTAACGTTTTTTGCCATTTTCGTACCAGGTGGTGGTTTTACCATTTCTTATTCCTTCTGCAAAAGTGGTTTCGCTCCATGGAACTCCATTTTCATAAAAGCTTTTCCACAAACCATCGCGCTTTCCGTTTTTAATTTTTCCTAGCATTTTTAAATTTCCGTTCGGATATTTCATAATACTCTCACCATTTTCAATTGTTGTGTCTTGCTCAGTTGTAAATGTAAACCGAGCCGAATCGGGATTAGGAATTGCTTCCGCTTTAGCTTCTGCAACAGCTTCTTTCACCGGCTGATTAGAACAAGCCATCAATCCCAAAATGCTTAAAGTAAATAAAATAATTTTTGAGTTCATTTTTCAATTAGTTTTTACGTTCAGTAGTGTATTTTACTAATGCTTGAAGCGATGCTTTTGATGGGCTGTCAGCAAATTGATTTAAAAATTCCAACGAAAGATTTTTGTACTTATTCATTTTGCTTTCGGCATATTGTATGCCTCCGCTCTTTACCACAAAATCAATTACTTCAGCAACCTTCTTCGGATTATTGTTGTTGTTTTTTACAATGTTGATGATTCTTCTTTTTTCAAAATAAGTCGCATTATTTAATGCATAAATAAGTGGAAGCGTCATCTTTTTTTCCTTGATATCAATCCCGGTTGGTTTGCCAATATTACTTCCATCACCATAATCAAACAAATCATCTTTTATCTGAAAAGCAATACCAACAGCTTCTCCAAATGCTCTCATTTGCTCAATTTTTTTTTCATCACTGGTTACCGAAGCTGCACCGCAAGCGCAACAAGAAGCAATTAAGGATGCTGTTTTTTTTCTAATAATATCAAAATAAACAGCTTCATCAATATCTAGTTTTCTTGCTTTCTCAATTTGCAACAATTCTCCTTCACTCATTTCGCGAACTGCATTTGAAACCAATCCCAGCAAATGATAATCTTTGTTATCTACGGAAAGCAATAAACCTCTTGATAACAAAAAATCACCAACAAGTACCGCAATTTTATTTTTCCATAAAGCATTGACTGAGAAAAATCCTCTGCGTTCATTTGAATCATCTACCACATCATCGTGCACCAAGGTTGCAGTATGCAACAACTCAATCAACGATGCCGCACGATAAGTTGAATCATTCATTTCACCCACCATTTTTGCAGATAAAAAAACAAACATCGGTCGCAATTGTTTCCCTTTACGTTTCACAATGTAATGCGTGATTTTATCTAACAAAGGAACCGAACTTTTCATCGAAGATTTGAATTTTACTTCAAACTCCTTCATCTCGCTTTCTATTGGGGCTTTAATTTGATCTACTGTCATTATTTACGCATTTGTTTGGTACATTTTCAAATTAGCACACCTGCCTGTCGGCAGACAGGTTTACAAATTTTCAAATTACCTTTTTTAATTTCCGCTTCACAAATCCTTCTTTATTTTTATTTGCCAACTGTCCACATGCGGCATCAATATCTTTTCCTCTGCTTCTTCTCACATTCACAATAATATTTTTACTTTCCAAATACTTTGCAAAAGCTTCCAATCGCTCCGATGTGGTTTGTTGAAATTCTCCATCATCAATTGGATTGTATTCAATAATATTTACTTTACATGGGATGTGTTTACAAAATTTTGCTAAATCTTCCGCATCCTCTAAGCTATCATTAAAATCTTTAAATGCAATATACTCATAGGTTACACGTGTTTCTGTTTTTTCATAAAAATACTTCAAGGCTTCCGCTAAAGCCTCCAATGTATTCGTTTCATTAATAGGCATAATGTGATTCCGTTTTACATCGTTTGCTGCATGCAAGGATAAAGCTAAATTAAATTTCGCTCCGTCATCAGCCAGCTTCTTAATCATTTTGGAAACACCCGCTGTACTAACCGTAATACGCTGTGGCGACATGTTCAATCCTTCCGGAGATGTTATTTTTTGAATCGAGTCCATCACATTTTTATAATTGAGTAATGGCTCTCCCATTCCCATATAAACAATATTGGTAAGTGGCGTTTTGTATTTTTCTTCCGCCTGATTTTTTATCAATACTACTTGATCATAAATTTCATCGGCATTCAAATTTCTTAATCGTTCTAGTTTTCCTGTCGCACAAAACTTACAAGTTAAACTACAACCCACTTGCGAAGAAATGCAGGCAGTCATACGAGTAGTGCTCGGAATTAAAACGCCTTCTACAATATTACTGTCGTAAAGTTTAAATGCGTTTTTGATAGTACGGTCTTTACTAATTTGCATGTCGTCTACCTTCACTGCATTGATTACAAATTGCGTATCCAACAATTCGCGAGTCGTTTTAGAAAGATTCGTCATTTCTTCAAACGTAATGGCCGATTTTTTCCAAAGCCATTCATACACCTGTTTAGCACGAAAAGCTTGGTCTCCGTTTTCTACAAAAACAGTTTTCAGTTCTTCGAGTGAAAGTGCTCGTATGTCTTTCTTTGTGTCCATTTTCTAGAAACACAAATTTACAAATAGATATTGATATATGGAGCAGTTTATATTTCGTAAATTCGTGCTTCAGATTGTCATTTTATGCGTAAAATTTCTGCAGATTATATTTTCCCAATTTCTTCGGAACCCATTAAAAATGGGCTTATTACTATTGATGACAATGGAGTTATTTTAAATGTAGAAGAACCTAACATTCAAGTTTCAACACGCGACATTCTACATTTTGAAGGAATCATTTGTCCAGGATTTATCAATACACATTGCCACTTGGAGCTTTCACACCTTCAAAATCAAGTTTCTGAAAATACGGGAATGACTGGTTTTATAGAGGAATTACTTGGCAAACGAGCAAATTTTTCTGAAGCGGAAATTCAAAAAGCAATCGTTACTGCAGAAGCAAACATGGTTAAAAACGGGATTGTTGCAGTTGGCGATATTTCCAACAATAGTAGCACGTTCAAGCACAAAACACAAAGCAATTTATTCTACCATACGTTTATTGAAATATTTAGTATGGACCCTGAAAAGGCAGAAGCCGTTTTCAATACAGGATTAAAATTGGCGAAAGAACTTTCAACTTTGAACCTGCTTAACAGGCAGGCAGGCTTTGAACCACATTGCTCGATTGTCCCTCACGCTCCTTATACCATGACGGAAAATTTATTGCACCTCATCAATTCAGAAGCTGCAAAAAACAAAAGCATTTTAACCATTCACAACCAAGAAAGCAAAGAAGAAAGTGAATTGTTTATCAGTAACACTGGCGTGATGTACGACACATTTAAAGCAATGGGAATCAATCCTGATTTTATGCGCAAAACCGGTGTTAACTCATTAAAATCAACATTGCCATTTTTGAAAGCTGCTTCTAAAATTTTATTAGTACACAACACTTATACCTCCAAAGAAGATATAAAATGGATTGCATCTCACCTCCCACATCTTACATCTAACATCTTTTTTTGTACTTGTCCGAATGCCAACCTTTACATCGAAAATAAATTACCCAATTACAATTTATTCATTGAAGAGAATGTAAATGTAACCATCGGAACCGATAGTCTGGCTTCGAATTGGAGTCTATCCATTTTAGATGAATTAAAAACAATTGGAAAGCACTATCCACAAATTCCATTGCAGACATTATTAACTTGGGCAACAAAAAACGGAGCAAATTTTTTAGGGTTCACCCAATTAGGAACAATCGAAAAAGGAAAAAAGCCCGGATTAAATTTATTAAAAAATGTGGATGGAATAAAGGTTACTGAAAAAACAGAAGTACTTAAACTGATTTAATCCATAAGTGCTTCCGCAATAATCAAATCTTGCGAAGTAGTAATTTTAATATTCTCTATATTGCCTTCTACCAAATTTATTTTTTCACCGAACGATTCCAACACACTTGCATCGTCTGTAAATTCAGGTTTGTACGCTTTTAAAAATGCTTTCTTGATTAAATCAGAATGAAAACATTGAGGAGTTTGAATAATGGAATAATGGGCGCGATCAACAGCACAATTTTCTTTCCCTTTCAAATACCGAATGGACTCATTTAAAAAAACTGCAGGAGATGCATTGCCTAACGTTTCTGCAGTTTGAAATGTTTTTAAAATGGTTTCTTTGCTAACGAGCGGACGAGCAGCATCGTGTATTCCAACCACACATGCGTCCGGAATTAAAGTCAAGCCATTTTTTACAGAATGGTAACGCGTTTCTCCACCATCTGTTAGTTGATGAGGAATCGTAAAATTAAATTTTGTGCAAAGTGATTTCCAGTCTTCATTCAATTGTTTTGCAAGCACAACAACAATCGAAATTTCGGGGAAAGCAGAAGTGAATTTTTCGATGGTATGCATCAACACAGGTTTGCCTCTTAATTCCACAAACTGTTTAGGGACAGCATTGTTCATGCGTGTTCCGCTTCCTCCTGCTACTATGATAACGTATTTTTTCAATCGTTCAATTCTATTTAAAAAAAATGATGGTTAATAATTACTCAGCATAAAGAACAACTATTAACCATCAACTAAAAACTAAATTACAAGATTAACATTGCGTCTCCGTAAGTATAAAAGCGATACTTTTCTTTGATTGCTTCCTTGTAAGCTTTCATCATCAAATCGTATCCACCAAATGCACACACCATCATCAATAAAGTAGATTCAGGAGTATGAAAATTTGTAATCATACAATTTGCTACATTAAAATCATAAGGAGGAAAAATAAATTTATTGGTCCAACCATCATAAGGTTTTACAAATCCATCTGTACTTACCGATGTTTCGATTGCACGCATGGTAGTTGTTCCTACCACACAAACTTTTTTCTTTGATTCGCGTGATTTATTTATAATCTTACAATCTTTATCAGAAATATAAGCTTGTTCTGAATCCATTTTATGTTTTGTCAAATCCTCTACTTCTACTGTACGGAATGTCCCCAATCCAACATGCAGAGTAACATTTGCAAAATTCACACCTTTTAATTCAAGACGTTTTAAAAGTTCGCGACTAAAATGCAACCCCGCTGTTGGTGCAGCTACCGCTCCTTCATTTTTTGCATAAACTGTCTGATAGCGTTCTTTATCGTCTTCTGTTGGTGCACGTTTAATATACTTTGGAAGTGGTGTTTCTCCCATATCATTTAATGTTTTACGAAATTCTTCGTAAGAACCATCAAATAAGAAACGTAATGTTCTTCCGCGAGAAGTGGTATTATCAATTACCTCAGCAACTAATGTATCATCATCACCAAAATAAAGTTTGTTACCAATACGAATTTTACGAGCAGGATCAACTAACACATCCCACAAACGACTTTCTGCATTTAATTCACGTAATAAAAATACTTCAATCTTCGCACCCGTCTTTTCTTTGTTTCCATACATACGAGCGGGGAACACTTTAGTGTCATTTAAAATCATGCAATCTCCATCTCCAAAGTAACTCAAAACATCTTTGAAGGACTTGTGTTCAATTTTTCCTGTTTTACGGTGAATAACCATTAATCTTGCTTCATCACGTGTTTTTGCAGGAGTTTCGGCAATTAACTCTTTCGGTAAATTAAATTTAAACTGTGATAATTTCATCTGTTTTTAATTATTATTTAGTTGTCATATGGAATAAGCCATATGTTCTTTTGTGTTAAAATGAAACCCAGCCAATGGCTATTATTTCATATGCTTTTAATTATTATTTAGTTATCATATGGAATACGCCATATGTTCTTTTGTGTTAAAATGAAACCCAGCCAATGGCTATTATTTCATAAATTGTTTTTGTTTAGGAGTAAGGTTGTCTGGAATAAACGAAAGAAGAATACTTCGAATTCTCTCATTAAATCTTACGGGATTTATTATGTGTTTTTATTAACAAGGGCGCAAAAGTAAGCTTTCGAAGAGGCGATGTCAATAAAAATCACATTTAATTTTAATTTAATGCTCTTTTCAAGGAAAAACAGTGTTTTTATGCAAAATATCTTCAATAATCATTAACATTAAAATACTAATTATCTGTATGTTACACCTTAATTAGCTATTAAATCTTCATCTTTCCAATTTTTGCTACGCACATTAGAAAAAAAGATTCTATATTAGCACCCCTTACAAAAAACTAAACTTAAAACTAAACAAATTATGAAACAATTATTTTTATTTGTTGCCATAGCGCTAACAGCTTCTATGTCAGCACAAGATAAACCGAAAGAGATAAAGTATAGAAGAAGCTCTTTGCACTCCATTATGGTGGATGATGCTAAATTACCAAATGCTAAAGTGATTAAAGAAGTGTTTACAAAACAACCACTTCCTGATAAGTACAACGACCACTCTTTGGCTTCTCGTTCGTTTGCTCCAGACAAATACTTATTGACTGCTGCTGAAAAAACTGCATTAGGTGCTAAAACAGAAGGAAAAGCTGCTGGGAAAATGAAAGGAATGGCAAAAGGAGCCGCTGCTGGTGCTACCGGAGGATTAGTTGATACTACAGATGCTAAATACCTTCCACAAGTAATTGAAAAATATTTGGTGGCAAACAATGTTGCAAGAGACTTGGTAGCAAAATGGTTCAACAGAGGAGCGAATGGCGCTTTCAATATGAACTTGATTGGTGAAAGAGGTTCTTACGATGCAACTGCAATGCAAGTGAATGCTGCAAAAGGTTCGGTAAGAGGAGTGGCTTCTATTGCTGATGCTGGAGTTGAATTAATCGGCAATACGTTTGTTGTTGCAACTCGCTTCAACTATGTAAGCAAAAAAGAAATTTATGATGCTGCACAAGCTGCTTTAGCTGCTGCTGCTGCTGTTGCTGGTGGCGCTGCTGGCGGAAAATTAAAAGGAAAAGTACCAGGTGGAGGTGTACCAAATATTCCTGTTACTCCTGAAATGCAAGCTGCAAAAGATGCTGCCTACAAAAAAGCAACTGAAGGATATATCGTACAATGTACTTCTTACTTGTACCAATTGGTTTGGAATGATTCAGTAGAAGCTGTTTTCTATAACGACTTATGGATGGATGATTCTAAAATTGATGCTAAAAGAAAAGAAGCATTCGACAATAGTAAATTGTTTTCCCTAAAATATATCGGTGACGGAAAAGCATTGGCTAACGTTCCATTGTCATTGAAGAAAAAGAGAACTGACGAAGAATTAATCGCAGCTGCTACTCAAAATGCTTCTGATGCTGCTATCGCAAAATTGCAAAGAGATTACGAAGTGTTCAAAACAAAAACTCCTTTATACAGTGGAAACCCTATCACAGCTAAAATTGGTATGAAAGAAGGTTTAGAATCTGGAGATAAATTTGAAGTTCTTGAACAACAGTTGGACGAGAAAACTGGAAAAACCAAATACGTGAGTAAAGGAAAGATTAAAGTAACAGACGCTATCTGGGATAATCGTTTCGCTTTAGAAGGCGAAGCTCCTGAAGCTGAAACTCCTGCTATGGATAAGGACGGCAAACCACTTCCTCCAAAACCAGTTTATACAGAAACAACATTTAAAGGCGGGTCTAAATTTTACCCGGGAATGTTGATCAGACAAATTAAATAATTATAAAAGATCTCTCCTCAAAACCAGCACATTACATTGCTTTTTTGAGGAGATTTTTTTTTGGGTACAATAATTGGAATTCGAGCCCGGTAAAATTTTTATAAACTAAAAAATAAACAAATGAAAAAAACATCTAAACTCTTAATGGCAGCGGTTACATTATTGTTCGCTGTTGTTTACTCCACCAATGCATCTGCTCAGGCTGGAAAAAAGGCCGACAAAGACACTAAACTGTGGCGTTACGAAGTGCAATGCGTTGGCGTTGGAAACGAAGGAACAAAATTGATTAAAGTTTTTTCTTACTCTAAAAAAGCTGACATTGCAATCGAACAAGCAAAAAAGAATGCTGTTCATGCAATGATTTTCCAAGGATTCAACGGGAACAGCGGATCTGGATGCCCAACCCAAAAACCTTTAACTGATAATCCTGCTCTTGAGCAAGAAAAAGCTGATTTCTTTGATGCTTTCTTCGCTGATGGTGGCAAATACATGAAATTCGTTTCTGTTTCTGGTGATGGACAAGTTGCTGCTGAAGACAGAATGAAAGTTGGTAAAGAATACAAAATAGGTGTAGTTGTTTCTGTAATGTATGATCTATTAAGAAAAGATCTAGAAGCAGCTGGCATCGTAAAAGGTCTTACTTCTGGTTTTTAATCCCTGAAAAAAATGAGAAATAAATATTTATTCGCAACCCTCTTTTTGTTTTGTACTGTTTTTGGCTTTGCCCAAAGACAACAAAAGAAAATTGCAGGAGCCTATGACACCTATAAAACAGAATGTATGGGTGTTGAAGGTGACGGGTCTCAGACATTGAAATGCTGGGGATCCGGGAAAAACAGATTTGATGCTGTTGAACAAGCTAAAAAGAATGCCGTGAAAGATGTACTTTTTACAGGTATTTTAAATGGCAGAGACGAGTGCAACAAAAAACCAGTAATCTTTGAAGTGAATGCTCTAGAAAAACATGAGGATTATTTTAATGCATTTTTCGCAGATGATGGTGCTTACAAAACATTTGTCAACATGAAAGATGAATCTCTTGGACCTAAAATCACAAAAGATAAAAAGAAAAATGGTTCT
Organism: Bacteroidota bacterium; assembly: GCA_023251805.1. Classification (GTDB taxonomy): domain Bacteria; phylum Bacteroidota; class Bacteroidia; order 2-12-FULL-35-15; family 2-12-FULL-35-15; genus 2-12-FULL-35-15. The sequence continues at coordinate 24,477 of JAHEYB010000026.1, forward strand.
GAAGTTACTGAAGGAGTTATCGTTCGCGTACTTAGAGCTGAATTAAAGAAAAAAATGATCGAAGATAAAATAATCCAACCTTAAACAAACAGCTATGAAACACATAGTGTTCATGAAACCCTTTAAAAAACAAACAAAATGAATAAAAAAATAATACTACTTCTTTGTAGCCTTTTACTAATTGTAAACATAGGCTTCTCTCAAGCAAAAAAACCAACCATCATGGTTCTTCCAAGTGATGTATGGTGTAACACAAATGGTTTCATGATGGAATTTGACAACCAAGGAACAAAAGTTAAAATTCCTGATTACAAAAAAGCATTCCAAGAAAGTGCTGACTTATTAAACGTAATCAGTAAGATTAACGGTTTGATGGCTGACAGAGGTTTCCCTCTAAAAAATGCTGAGTCATCATTAAAATCATTGGAAGGCGAAAGCGCTGAAAATGCAATGTTAACTAGCAAAAATGGTGGATCTGTTGCAGAAAGCCCAGTAGACAAATTGAAAAAAACTGCGAAAGCAGATATCATCATGCAGTTGACTTGGACAGTAAATACAACTGGTCCTAAAAAATCAATCACTTTCAACTTACAAGGCTTAGATGCTTATACTGACAAACAAGTTGCTACTGCTGTAGGAACAGGTGCCCCTTCTTTCTCTGCTGAATTAGCTGTTTTATTAGAAGAAGCAGTTCTTGCTCACTTAGATGGTTTCAACTCTTCTTTGCAAAAACACTTTGAAGACATGTTTGCAAACGGACGTGAAATTATTGTTCGTGTGAAAAAATTCGATTCTTGGGATGGCGATTTAGAAAAAGATTTCGGTGGAAAAGAATTGGGTGATGTAATCGAAGGATGGATGACTGCAAATTGTGTGAAAGGTCGTTTCAGCACAACTGATGCAACTGAAAACATGATGCTGTTCGAACAAGTTCGTATTCCATTATACGATGCAAGCGGTAAAGCTACTGATGCACGTGGATTCTGCAAAGAATTACAAAAATTTTTACAAGCTCCTCCATACTCTATCACAAATAAATTGATGATGAAAGGTTTAGGACAAGCAACAATCGTTTTAGGAGATAAATAATAATTTAAAACTAAAAAGAAATGAAAACTACAAAACATATTTTTCTATCGCTGTGTGCAGCGCTTGCTCTAAATTTTGGAGCGAATGCTCAAAACACAGCGGGGAAATTGGAAGACGTGGGCCGTTTAACATTGGCTGCTTATGTTCCTCAACAAATTGACCAAATGCCGGATGCTGCACGCAGCATGCTGCAAAACAAAATCAGCCAAATCGTTACACAAAACGGAATGGGCGGAAGTTTCCGTAACGAACGTTTCATCCTAACTGCAAACATTGTAATCATGACAAAGGACATCCTTCCCGGACCTCCTCCAATGCATGCTTACACGTTGGACATCACTTTTTATATCGGTGACGGTATTGAAGGAACAAAATTTGCTAGCAAATCTGTTTCTGTAAAAGGTGTTGGAACCAACGAAACAAAAGCATATATCGAAGGTATCAAAATGGTAAAACCAACTGATCCTGCTTTACAAGCATTTGTTGAAGAAGGTAAAAAGAAAATCATGGCTTACTACAATAGTAAATGTGATTTCATTATCAAAGATGCTCAAACAATGGCATCTCAAGACAAATACGATGAAGCTATTTACAAATTAGTTTCTGTTCCTGATGTTTGCAAAGAGTGTTATGACAAATGTATGACAGCTGTTGCTCCAATGTACCAAAAGAAAATCGACAGAGAATGTAAATTGAAGTTGGCTGAAGCAACCGGTGTGTGGAATGCAAGTCAGGATATGGCTGCTGCTGATAATGCAGGAGCGATCCTTGCTCAGATCGAGCCTTCGGCTTCTTGTTATGGTGAAGCAAAAGCACTTTCTGCTAAAATTGCTAAGAAAGTGAACGAAATCGACAAACGTGAGTGGGCTTATAAAATGAAAGAACAACAACAAACTAGCGAAATGATTAAAGCATATCGTGATGTTGGTGTTGCTTATGGTAATGGTCAACCACAAAATGTTTCTTACACAACAGTTGGTTGGTGGTAAGTAATATTCAGATTTAAAAAAGGAGTCCAGAGTGTAAACCTCTGGACTCCTTTTTTATTTGTAGTATTGTAATATGAAATTGTTTAGAATCACATACTTATTCATCCTGTTATCCTTTTCTGCTTTCGCTAAAGATAGCACGAAAGTAGAATTCAAACGATTCGCATTCGGCATTCACGCTTCTCCAGATTATTGCTTTCGTAGCTTATCTGGTGAAGGTTCCACTTATAAATTTAAAAACTCAATAGAAGAACCAATGTATGGATATTCTGCCGGAGCAGATTTCTCATACTTCTTCAAAAAAAAATTTGCTATTTCATTGGGTATTGGCTTTACACAAAAAGGTTATCAAACAATAGCGTTTACACTTACTGGTGCAAATGGAATGTCCCTTGGCACAACCAAGTTCCGTTATAACTACAATTACATTGAAGTTCCCTTGAAAGCTTCACTCTTCCTGGGTAAAAAAAATGTTCACTTAGTCCCGAGTATTGGAGTAACACCTGCATTTATGCTTTACGAACAAACGCTTAGCAAATATGAATATAACAATGGAAGTAATTCTTCAAAAAAAGGACAACCAAATTATATTTATAATCCGTTCAACCTTTTTATAAATGGAAGTGTTGGTGTTGACTTTAAATTGGGAGAAAGTATGGGATTAAAAATTGAACCAACCTATAGTTATGGTCTCTTGACTACACTTGATTCTTACATGACTGAGAAACTTTGGAGTGCAGGTTTAAATGTCGGATGGGATATCGGATTTTAAGATCTTCTCAAATTCTTCAATACTCATCGCATCTTCTAATTTATATTCTCCAATTCGTGTTCGACACAATGCAGTTAAGTGCGCTCCACTTTTTAATGCTTCACCAAAATCTCTTGCCAATGAACGAATATATGTTCCTTTGCTACACACCACTCTAAAATCAACCTGTGGCAAGACTATACGCGTTATCTCAAATACTTTTATTTCAATTTCTTTTGATTTTATTTCTGCTGTTTGTCCGGCACGCGCAATATCATACGCACGCTTTCCATCAATTTTTATTGCAGAATAAAGCGGAGGTGTTTGTTGAATCTTACCGATAAATTGTTTAGTCGTTTCTTTTATCAACGCCTCCGTAATATGTTCAGTCGGGAAATGAGCATCAATTTCTTTTTCTAAATCAAAACAAGGAGTTGTTGCTCCGATAAAAAACGTTCCAGTATATTCTTTCTCTTGTGCTTGAAAAGTCTCAATGTTTTTTGTTTGTTTTCCAGTACACACAATCAATAGTCCTGTCGCCAATGGATCCAAGGTTCCAGCATGTCCGATTTTAATTTGGCTTTTGGTTGGTGGTTGTTGGTTGGTGGATACAACAGAAGGGTCATCAATTTTTGACTTTTGACTTTTGGCTTCATAACTTTTTATGAGCCATTTCATTTTATTCACCACTTGAAAGGATGTCCAAGTAAGTGGTTTATGAATGAGAAGCACTTCTCCTGTTCTGAAATTGTACATGAAATTATGCGGTAAGTTGTAGGCCCGTGCTAATTGCATAGGCAAGAAACAATGCCCCTAAAATGATTCGGTAATAACCAAAATGTTTGAATCCGTATTTATTTAAGAAAGCAATAAATCCTTTTACAGCAACTATCGCAACTAAAAATGCCACGAATGCTCCTATCAATAAAATAGTAATGTCATCACTATGAATATTGTCTTTCTCTTTCAACAAATCGTATCCCGATGCTGCAAACATGGTTGGTATCGCTAATAAAAAAGAAAACTCTGCTGCTTGTTTTCTATCAAACCCTGCAAACACGCCACCAAAAATAGTTGCCGCTGCGCGCGAAACTCCCGGCACCATCGACACACATTGTATCAATCCAATTTTTAATGCGCCTAAATAACTAATGTCTTCTACTTGCTTAAATTCTGAATTTTTTTTCTCACTCCACTTGTCCAGCAAAATTAAAACAACGCCTCCTACAATAAGTGAAATACTAACTGTAAATGGATTGAATAAATAATGTTTGATGGTTTTATAAGCTAGAATACCAATGATTCCGGTCGGAAGAAAGGCAACGACCAATTTCAAATAAATATTGATGCCAACAAAAAAACGTTTGATGTAAATAAAAAGCACTGCCATAATTGCCCCCAACTGAATCACAATTTCAAATGTTTTTGCAAATTCTTTGTCTTGAATGTGCATCAGCGAATCCGCCAAAATCATATGCCCGGTTGAAGACACAGGTAAAAATTCTGTTATCCCTTCAATGATTGCAATTATAATCGCCTGAATGTAAGTCATGAAAATAATTTGAGGATTAAAAAATAAAAAATGCGCCTAATTCATTTCCAAATTGACACATTTCCAAGTTTTCAAATTGGCCTAGTGTTTTGATTTTTTCATGATGCCAAAAAGCACCACAACAAATCCTGCCAATATTACAATTGGAGATAAAGTAATTCTTCTAAAACTAAAGATTTCATCTGCATTAAAATCAGTTGGCTTTTCAGCACCACCGCCAACCATTAACATATACCCAATAGCAACAATTACCACTCCGATAATTAAAATACGATAGTTTTCTTTTGTGAAAGCAAAACCCGGTTGTTTTTTAGATTCTTTACTCATCTGCTGATTTTTTAGTATGGCAAATGTACTATAATTTGTGGGAAAAAGCTGTTAAAAAAGGTGAAGAGTTTTCTGGTATAATTGTACTTTAATACCTAAGTAACGGTTCTCTACTCCGCTCGAACTAACGGAGCGATTGTCAGTTCGAGCGAAGTCGAGAACTAATAGTACAGCTCATCCGATTTTAAACGCAAATACTTGCGAACCGCCAGAGACGTGCTTATCCAGGAAATGATTACACCCAAAAGGATAACGATTCCGAACAAAGAAGCAAGCATATTTGGATCTTGCAACTCTGCCAATTCCGGCAATTGCTTTTGAAGAAAATACAAAAATCCAATGAGCATTCCAATCGCTATTCCCGCTCCGTAAATACCATGGCGAATACCTTTTAACACAAATGGCAAACGAATAAACCCTTGGGTTGCCCCCACCAATTGCATGGTTTTGATAATAAAACGCTTGCTGTAAATGGATAATCGAATGGTATTATTAATAAGCGCCAAAGCAATAAACATCAATACACTGCTTATGATAAGCACCCACAAACTCAAAGTATTTACATTTTCGTTAATGCTATTTACCAAAGACTTTTGATAGATAACTTCCTTTACAAGATTAGTCGCCAACAAATCACTCTCTATCCAAGCCAAACTATCAGCGTTGGCATATTCTGCTTTTAAACGTACCGAAACAGAAGCCGACAAGGGGTTAAATCCCAAAAAATCAATAAAATCTTCCCCAATATCTTCTTGTAATTTTTTAGCTGCTTCTTCTTTAGAAATAGATTGTGTAGATTTTACATATTCGGACGCATCCAACGTTTTTATCAAATGCTGAACATCCACTTCCTTCGCATTATCGTTAATAACGACTTGTATTCCGATATTTTCTTTGAAATTGTCTGATAATTTACGGGTATTCAAAATAATGATGCCCAATAATCCTAACATGAACAACACCAACGAAAGGCTTACAACCGTTGTGATGGAAGAACCAGTTAACCTACGTTTTGAATATTTGTCGGACACTTATAAAATGTTGATTGTTGATGGATGAAAGTTGAATTTTTATATTCTGCTTGCTAAATTATTGCTAAAGCAAGAACAATTTCAATCCAATCCAATTTGAAATAAACAATCAAACGTTAATAACCTCTCTACTTTTTACCTTTTCCTTTATTGCCATTGCCACCTTTTCCATTGCCTTTGCTTTCTGAATTTCCATTTCCTTTGCCTTTCTTCGATTTCATTGAATTTTTCATCGCATGAAATTCCGCTGAACCCGGTTTAATTCCCATCTCTTTAGCAATTGCACCCCAGCCTTTCGACTTGTTTGCCGAATACGTTTTTACAACATCGTCAAATGGTTTGTTGGTTGAAAACGACAACTGAGCAGCCATATAAACATCACCCGGAGCCAATATTTTTAGTGCCGCTTCTATTTTAGAATTCACCACATTAAAGGTACTCACCACATCATTGGTAAAGGTGTTAATGTCCTTAATTGCTTGATTGTGGATATCTGTTAACATATTATCCATCTCTAAATCACCAACAGAGGCAGTGAACTTTATAATTTGTGCTTGAGAAAATGTTGCAAGGCCTAGCATTACAAACAATAAAAAAATGATTTTTTTCATGGGATTGAGAGATTTGTTTTCTCAAATATAAGCAATCTTCAACAATTATAAAAGAGGGATTTTGTATATTCGCATTCCGAGTTTTCGGGACTAAAAAGAATACATCAATAATGGAATACAACTTTAGAGAAGTAGAAAAAAAGTGGCAGAAAATATGGAAAGACGAAAAAACTTTCCGAACGGAAGATAAATCGGTAAAGCCAAAATATTATGTCTTGGATATGTTCCCCTATCCAAGTGGTGCCGGATTGCATGTTGGTCATCCATTAGGTTATATCGCTTCTGATATTTTTGCTCGCTACAAACGTTTGAAAGGATTCAATGTATTGCATCCAATGGGTTACGATTCTTTTGGTTTGCCTGCCGAGCAATATGCGATTCAAACTGGCCAACACCCCGAAATTACCACAAAAACAAACATTGCACGTTACCGCGAACAACTAGATAAAATTGGATTTTCATTTGACTGGGACAGAGAAGTTCGTACTTCCAATCCCGATTATTACAAATGGACTCAATGGATTTTTATTCAATTATTTAATTCATGGTACAATCCTGAAACGAATAAAGCAGAAAACATTTCCACACTCATTGAAAAATTTCGGAGAATATCCCCCTCTCCGAGGGGGCAGGGGGAGGCATGGGATGCACTTTCAGAAAAAGAGCAATCCGATTTATTACTTCAACATCGCCTCGCATACTTAAGCGATACCATGGTGAACTGGTGTCCGCAATTAGGAACTGTGCTTGCCAATGAAGAAGTGAAAGAGGGCGTTTCGGAGCGTGGCGGATATCCTGTCGAGCGCAAATTGATGAAACAATGGAGTTTGCGCATCACCGCTTATGCCGATAGATTATTGAATGATTTAGATGGCATCGATTGGACCGAATCCATCAAAGAAGCACAACGCAACTGGATTGGAAAAAGTGAAGGGACAAGTTTAAAGTTCAAAATTGCTCCCTCTCCCGTCATCCTGAGCGGAGTCGAAGGACAGGGAGAAAAATTGCCCGATATTGAGGTATTTACTACAAGACCTGACACTATCTTCGGAGTTTCTTTTGTTACGCTTGCTCCGGAACATGAATTGGTTTCTAAAATAACTTCTCCTGCACAAAAAACAGTTGTGGAAGAATACATCGCCTTCGCAAAAAATCGTAGCGAACGTGAGCGCATGGCGGATGTAAAAAAGATCACCGGTGTATTTACTGGCGCTTATGTAATTCACCCATTCACTGGAAAACAAATTCCAATTTGGTTGGGCGATTATGTTTTGGCTGGCTACGGAACAGGCGCTGTAATGGCTGTCCCTGCGCATGATACACGCGACTTTGCTTTTGCAAATTATTTCGGCATCGATAAAAAAATCATCATCACTCCTCCTACCGAATGGGATTTTGAAAAAAATTCTTACGATGAAAAAGAAGGAAAATTAATTGACTCTGATTTCTTAAACGGATTGGAAGTAAAAGCTGCGATCAAAAAAGTAATTGCAGTCATCGAAGAAAAAGGATTGGGTAAAGGAAAAACAAATTTCCGTCTCCGTGATGCTATTTTTGGTCGCCAACGTTATTGGGGAGAACCAATTCCTGTTTATTATCAAGATGGAATTCCGAAAGTACTTGCTGAAAATGAATTACCATTATTACTTCCTGAAGTAGATAAATACCTTCCAACAGAAACTGGCGAACCTCCTTTGGCGCGTGCGAAAGATTGGAAGCACAAGCCAAAGTCCCCCTTTTCCAAAGGGACTCCTTCGGAGGAAGGGGGCAAGGGGGATGATGCCTATGAATATGAATTTAGCACCATGCCTGGCTGGGCAGGAAGTTCTTGGTATTTCTTACGCTACATGGATGCACACAACGAGAAAGAATTTATTTCCAAAGAAGCTGCAAATTATTGGCAAAACGTTGACTTATACATTGGCGGTGCAGAACATGCAACCGGGCATTTATTGTACGTTCGCTTCTGGACAAAATTTTTAAATGATTTAGGATTGATTCCAGTTAGTGAACCTGCAAAGAAATTGATTAATCAAGGGATGATTCAGGGAGTGAGTTCGTTTGTGTATCGGGTTGAAACTTCAAACAAATATGTTTCTTTCGGACTGAGAAAAGATTATGAAACAACTCCTCTCCACGTTGATGTAAATATCGTTAACAACAATGTTTTAGATGTGGACGCTTTCAAAGCATGGAGAGAAGAAAATAAAGATGCTGAATTCATTTTAGAAGATGGAAAATACATCTGCGGAAGCGAAGTAGAAAAAATGTCTAAATCAAAATGGAATGTGGTGAGTCCAGATTTAATGGTAGAACAAGTTGGCGCAGATGCATTGCGTTTATATGAAATGTTTTTAGGCCCGCTTGAGCTTTCAAAACCATGGAATACTAACGGCATTAGCGGTGTAAGTAATTTCATTCGTAAACTTTGGAGATTGTATCATGCTGATGCTAACAACCAACAACCAACAACCAACAACTTCAATGTTTCAAATGAGCCTGCGAACAAACAAGAATTGAAAACGCTTCATAGAACTATAAAAAAAATCGTACATGATATTGAGAATTTTTCTTTTAATACTTCTGTAAGTAATTTTATGATTTGTGTAAACGAACTAACAGAATTGAAATGCAACAAGCGTGAAATATTGGAACCATTGGCAATTATTATTGCTCCATACGCTCCGCATGTGGCTGAAGAATTGTGGAGTAAACTCGGAAACACAACAAGTATTTCCTATGCTCAATTTCCAGAAGTAAATGAATCCTATTTAATAGAAAGTGCATTCAGCTATCCAGTTTCTTTCAATGGAAAAACGCGCTTTTTCCAGGAATACGATTTATCGCTTACCAAAGAACAAATCGAAAAGGAAGTACTAACGCTTGAGCAAACCCAAAAATACCTCGAAGGCAAAACACCTAAGAAGATTATTGTGGTTCACAATAAAATTGTGAATATTGTAGTTTAGTAAAAAAGACCCATTTTTAGTCAAAAAAGGAGTTTTTTGCTCATTTTTTTGTTATTTTTGGTCAAAAATGAGGCAAAAATGGAGATTTTGTTAGTTTGGACTAAAGCCCTTTTTTCTTTCGAGCCTTATTTTACCCCAAGCTAAAGCATGGGGCTAATTTATCGTTTCGATAGTGTCAATTGTTCTTTTCGCAAGCCTTATTAGCTCTGTACTTTAATCCAAATGTAGATATCGGAAACCCTATTAGCTCCGTGCTTTAGCGCGGAGATATAAATATTGTCATATCCATTGGGGCTTTAGCCCAACCTATTTCATATAACCATTTACCAATTTTTTCGTAAAAACTATACATTGGCATACGATTTGAAACATCCCTGGTATCTAATTCTAAACAGTATGAAAAAGTTGGTTTTAATAGGAACAGTAGCAACTACAGCATTTGTTACGTTCATGTCGTTTGAGAAAGAACAAGCATTGCCTTCATTCGAAAATAATGCTCCAGTAAAAGAGCTTCCTGTTATCAATAACGAAGCTTTTAATCGTGGGGAATTGTTAACGTTTCGCATGCACTACGGACCAGTTGATGCCGGTGTTGCAACGCTTGGAATCACAGAAGAAGAAAAAGAAATTGCGGGAAGAAAAACATATCACATCATTGGTTTAGGCCAATCCAGAGGCGCTTTCGACCTCTTCTTTAAAGTGCGCGATCGTTACGAAACTTACATTGATGACAAATCAATTGTTCCTTGGATATTTTTAAGACATGTGAATGAGGGCGGTTATAAAATCGAACAGTCTTATGTATTTAACCATTACAGCGAAAAAGTAAATGTAGGTGAAGGTGAAATGTATGACATCGAACCCAATATGCAAGATATGCTATCCGCTTTTTATGCAGCAAGAAACTTGGATTTAGGTGCTGCAAAACCAGGTGAAACATACGCTATTAAGTGTTTTATGGACAAAGAAGTTTGGCCTTTAAAAGTAAAATTTATCGGTCGCGAAACCATTACAACAGATTTAGGAACGTTCAAATGCTTGAAGTACCGCCCGATTGTACAAAAAGGACGCGTATTTAAAAACGAAGAAGATTTGAATATCTGGATCACTGATGATAAAAATCACATCCCAATTTTAGGTCAAGCCGATGTGTTGGTAGGTTCTATCAAAGCTGAATTAAAAGCATACAAAGGTTTAGCTCATCCTGTTGCCAAGGTTAATTAAGCAACATCCCCATACGCAGAAAAACGCCCTCGAGTACTCGAGGGCGTTTTTTTATTTCTGACAATAATCATATTTATAAATCATCATCTTTTCTTTATCTTGCACTCAAATAAATTTGCATCATGGACTTAAAACCAGAAATCATAGAACGCATAAAATTGTTGGATGAAAAATTTCAAGCAATGGGGCAGGACCTCTCTTCTTATTTAGATGGATTGTTGTATGCTGATTATTTAACCTATTGGGATTACATTCACCTTGATACTTTGCTAAGTTTACAAACTCCAAAGACACAAATACCTGATGAAGAAATTTTTATCATGTATCATCAAATTACCGAATTGTACTTTAAACTTTGTTTACACGAATACAACCAAATTGCTAAGAAAAAAGACATCGATGTAAAGTTCTTTACAGAGCGCATTGGCCGTATCAATCGTTATTTCGAAGGATTGATTTCTTCTTTTGATATTATGGTTGATGGAATGGAGCCAAAACAATTTTTGAAATTCAGAATGAGTTTATTGCCCGCAAGTGGATTTCAATCGGGGCAATATCGAATGATAGAAATTTGCTCTACTACTTTTAAAAATTTAGTCGCTAAAGATATTCGCCCTACTTTTTCGGAAGATGTGAACGATTCACAAATTGAAAAAATGTACGAACACATTTACTGGAAGGCTGGCGCAACGGAGCTTGCAACTGGTAAAAAAACATTGACACTTGTTCAGTTCGAAGAAAAATATCAGAAAATATTTATCGACTTAGCAAAAAAATTCAAGAACAGTAATTTACTTGCCATCTATAAATCGCTTTCGGCTGAAGATCAAAAAAACGAAAAATTAATTTTAGCATTGCGTCAGATGGATGTGAATGTAAACATCAACTGGCCACTTTCTCATTATAAATCTGCTGTTCGCTATCTTCAAAAAGACCCTGAGGATATTGCCGCAACAGGCGGAACCAATTGGCAAAAATATTTGCCTCCACGTTTTCAAAAACGCATTTTTTATCCTGAACTATGGAATAATAGTGAAATTGAAGAATGGGGGAAAAGCTGGGTGAAGAGTGTTGCGTTTGGACAGAAATAATTTTTACCTTCCTAATAATCTACACTTCGATGTGTCTGCTTCAACGCAGAATGCTCAGTGTGACGCTCCGTCAGTCTGATCGGAGTCGAAGACAAGGAACTTGTTATTTCTTACTTACTTTATTCATCACATCCGTTTGTCTACGAATAGACTCATCGTGTATCAATTGGTATAAACCTTTTACAAATTCTTTTGGAAGTTGAAGTGATTCGGCATTTGTAAGACTTGCCTCTATCAATTTTTTCCAATGTGCAACTTGTAAAATAGTCACATTGTTTTCACGTTTGTATTCTCCAATTTGTGTAGAAATCGCCATGCGTTTTGCGAGTAGCTCAAGCAATTCATTATCTAATTTTTGAATAACACAGCGCAATTCATCTAATTTAGATTGTAATTCAATATTTTCTACTGAGGCCGAACGAATTTGTAAGTCCTCAATAATTTCTTTTAACTCGTAAGGAGTCACCTGTTGTTTGGCATCACTCAAAGCCACAATCGGATTACGATGTGTTTCAATCATCAATCCATCCATGTCCATATCCATTGCTTTTTGAGCTAAATAAGGAATGAGTTCAGGGTTTCCACCAATATGTGAAGGATCACAAAAAATAGGTAATTCAGGGCAAGCAGCTTTTAAATCAATTGCCAATTCCCATTTCGGAGAATTACGAAATGGTCCGTTATCGTAGGAATGAAAACCACGATGGATGGCTGCAATTTTTTTAATCCCAGCATTATTCACTCGTTCTAGCGCTCCAGCCCACAATTGAAAATCGGGGTATATTGGGTTTTTTACGAAGACAGGAATATCAATTCCTTTCAATGCATCTGCAATTTCTTGTACAGAAAATGGATTTACGGTTGTGCGTGCACCAATCCATAAAATATCAATTCCTGCTTTCAAACATTTCTCCACGTGATCGGCAGTTGCTACTTCTGTTGCTGTCAATAATCCTGTTTGTTGTTTTACCAACTTCATCCACTCCAAGCCAATATCACCAATCCCTTCAAATGTTCCTGGGCGTGTACGCGGCTTCCAAATTCCTGCACGAAAAATAGCATTCGGAAAAAATGCTGAAATACTTTTTGCTGTTTCTAACATTTGTTCTTCGCTTTCGGCACTACAAGGACCGGCAATTAACCCCGGTTTCGAGTAATTCGGAAACCAAGTATTTAAAGCTTGTATGTCGAGTTGTAATTTCAATTTATTTTATTTCAACTAATGAGCAGTAGAATGCTACTGCAAAGGTAAGAGAGTTTTTAGATATTATTTGATGTTATTCTTATTCAACCCCTTCAGGGTTGAGTAGGAGTGATTGCTATCTTATAACCACAGGATTCTCCTGTGGTTATTGCCATTTAACCCCTTCGGGGTTTCTAAAATATGAATATCTACCAACCCTGAAGGGGTTGAATATGAATAACAAGTACTACCAGCCTAAAATCCAAGCAAACATTAATGGTGCAACAATGGTCGCATCACTTTCCACAATAAATTTCGGTGTATGAATGTCTAATTTACCCCAAGTAATTTTTTCGTTTGGAACAGCTCCTGAATAAGAACCATAACTAGTAGTAGAATCTGAAATTTGGCAGAAGTAGCTCCAAAAAGGAACGTCTGTCATTTCCATATCTTGGTATAACATCGGAACAACACAAATTGGGAAATCTCCAGCAATACCTCCACCAATTTGGAAGAATCCAACACCTTTTCCGCCTGAATTTGCAGGATACCATTCAGCCAACCAAGCCATGTATTCGATACCCGACTTCATTGTGCTTGCTTTAATTTCTTTTTTAATCACATAGGAAGCAAAAATATTTCCCATCGTTGAATCCTCCCAACCTGGCACTACCATAGGCAAATTGCGTTCAGCAGCAGCCAACATCCAAGAGTCTTTCGGGTCGATTTCATAATACTGTTGCATTTCTCCGCTCAATAAAATTTTATACATAAATTCATGTGGGAAAAAGCGTTCGCCTTTATCATCTGCATCTTTCCATATTTTATGAATGTGCTTTTGCAGTCTACGGAAAGCTTCTTCTTCAGGGATACACGTATCGGTAACTCGGTTATAGTGGTTTTCCAACAAATCCCACTCTTCTTGAGGAGAAAGGTCGCGGTAGTTTGGAACACGTTTGTAGTGTGAATGAGCAACCAAATTCATAATATCCTCTTCTAAATTAGCGCCAGTGCAGGAAATAATGTCCACTTTCCCTTGACGAATCATTTCGGCCAATGATTTACCCAACTCTGCTGTACTCATAGCTCCGGCAAGGGTAATCATCATTTTACCGCCTTCTGTTAAATGTGCTTCATATCCTTTTGCAGCATCCACCAAAGCAGCGGAGTTGAAGTGTTTATAGTGTTTTTCAATAAAGTTTGAAATTGGTCCTTTGCTCATGATTATTGTTTTATATATAATTAGGGAGCAAAAGTAAGAGATAATTAAAACTATTGGCTAGATGTTAAAAAATAATCAAATTTGATGGGGAACTATTTAAAGTCTACTATTAACTTTCAACAAAATAATCTCAGCCACATACATGTAAATCTTATACTTAATTGATGCTGGAAGGCTTGTTTGGATAAATTCGTAATTCGCATATTCGTGAAAATTCGTAATTCGTAGTGCTATGTGTTCATTATCTGTTAATTACTATTGAAAACTGAAATTGACATCTTAAAAAAAGGTTGTACATTTGCATCGAAAATTAAAGCGAACACCCTACAATCCCGATATTCTTTGGGACGAAACCGCTCAATCAGGTACAAAACCATTATTTAAACTTAATCACATGAAAAAACTATTACTTTCAGTTTTCGCGTTAGCTATTTACTCGGGCATAAACGCACAATGCAATGAGCTATTTATTTCGGAATATGTTGAAGGAACAGGTTACGATAAAGCTCTTGAAATTTATAATCCAACAACTAGTTCTATTAGTCTTACTGGATACAGATTAGAACGTTTTTCCAATGGTTCATCAACTTCATCATCAGGTGGGGTTTTGAATTTAAGTGGGACAATTGCTGCTGGACAGGCATTTGTAATCACAAATAACAATACTGGAGCACCTCCAACATCTCCAACATTAACTGCTATGGCAGATCTATTGGATAATCCATACCCTGCGCCTACTTATATGAATGGAAATGATGCCATTGTTTTGTTTAACAACACAACCATTGTCGACATTTTTGGAAAAACTGGGGATGCAGCAATGGTAACTTCCAACGGCTGGAGCGATGCTTCACCTTATGATGGTTCTGCCGGAGCGGGGACTATTTGGACGGAAGACCATACTCTTGTGCGCAAGTCAAGTGTTATGATGGGTGTAACAGTAAATCCTTCAACCGAATTTATTGTTACCACAGAATGGGATTCATTACCAGTAAATACTTTTACGGGTTTAGGAACTCATACTTGCAGCTGCCCAACTTCTATTAATGAAATTGACAATACTGTTTCTGTTTTACTTTTTCCAAATCCAAGTAATTTAGGACACATTAATGTTTCTGCATCAGAAGCAATTGTTCTTGCGCAAGTATTCAATACTATAGGACAAGAACTTGTTTCAAAAGAAGGAAACAAAACTGACAAAGCAATGATTATTGAAACAACTTTACTTCCACAAGGAGTTTATTTTGTTAAGATGTCGTTTGACAAAGGCAAATCCACTGTTGTAAAGCTCTCCATACAGTAATTTAAAAATGAGAACTGCTAACGTTTATTATTCGTTAGCAGTTTTTTATTTGTCATTCAAATGAAAAAAATTTGCTTACTCCTATTTTCCATCTTTATTAATCTTGTCATTTTTTCCCAATCATCTGGAGAAATAAAAGGAACTATAAAAGATGCCTCAACTGGTGAAACTGTTGTTGGCGCGAGCATTATAGTTGCAAAAGGGAAAGTAGCAATAACAGATATTAATGGAAATTATAGTATAGCAGTCGATTCAGGAGTATATTCTATTACGATTTCCTATGTTGGTTTTGAACCTAAAACCCAAAAAGTGAACGTGGGAAATAAACCGGTGATTATAAATTTTTCGCTAGAAACTAAAACATTAACAGAAGTGGAAGTTGTTGCCGATGTGGCAAAAATTAGAGAAACTCCTGTTGCCTTTTCAACCATTTCCACCAAACAAATAAAAGAAGAATTGGGAACGCGAGATTTACCAATGATTTTAAATACCACCCCAGGAGTTTACGCAACAGAACAAGGAGGAGGAAGTGGTGATGCTCGTGTAAATATTAGAGGATTTGATCAGAGAAATGTTGCTGTTATGGTGGATGGAGTTCCTGTGAACGATATGGAAAACGGACAAGTATACTGGAGTAATTGGGATGGGTTAAGTGATATTACGCAAACTATGCAAGTGCAACGCGGACTCGGTGCATCAAAATTAGCAATTGCTTCTGTAGGTGGAACAATAAATATTATTACAAAAGGTATTGAAGGTAAATTTGGTGCAAGCATAAAACAAGAAGTAAATAATTACGGACTAAATAAAACATCTTTCGGATTTAATTCGGGACAACTAAAGGGAGGCTGGGGAATTACGTTAGCCGGTTCTCGTATGTGGGGAACTGGTTTTGCTGATGCAACATTTGATAATGCATGGTCCTACTTTTTCAAGATTCAAAAGCGTTTTAAAAAACAATTATTCAGCTTAAGTGCCAGCGGAGCTCCTCAATCACATGGACAAAGAAGTGATAAATTATCAGTGGCCTACTACAACGAAAAATTAGCAAGAAATTTAAACATCAATGTAGATTCTATTTATCAACACAGTGGCACATATCCCAATCAATATTATACAACAGCAACTCAGGGAGAAAGAGGAATAAGATACAATCCCAATTGGGGAGAATTAAATGGAGAACAATTTAATGACAAAGTAAATTATTTTCACAAGCCTCAATTTAATTTTTCTCATTTCTGGACACCTAACGAAAAATTAAATGTGTCAACCATTTTATATATGTCGGTTGGGAAAGGCGGAGGAACAGGAATAAGAGGAACCGTTGACAGAGATTCAATAGATGGACAATTAAATTTTCAACAAGCATACGATTACAATATTAGTTCTGCTGTTAATACAAGCTACAGCGCAACAGAACACCCCTCCAATGTTTATTTACGTGCATCCAACAACGACCATATTTGGTACGGATTAATTTCATCATGGAGCTATAAAATCGATAGCAATATTTCTGCCCTCATTGGAATTGATGGAAGATATTATAAAGGAACTCATTATCAAAGTGTGTATGATTTAGTTGGTGGCGACTATGCTATTGACAATTCAAATAAAAATTTACCTGGTGGTGCTCCTTATGGAACAAAGCGTGTTGGCGATAAAGTAAGTTACTACAATGATGCAATTGTAATGTGGGGAGGAGTTTTCGGACAGCTAGAATATAAAAAAAATAAATGGACTACTTTTATAACAGCAACACTTTCCGAAACCGGTTTTCAGAGAATTGATTATTTTAAAAAGAAAGATCTTGTTCTTCAAGACACAACTATTCTACAAGTGCTTGGCTATGGAAATACGTATACGTACAATGGAGTAACTTATACTCCTGATTCACCCGAAGCAAAAACTTCCACAACAAAACGAAAATGGTTTATGGGATATACCGTTAAAGCAGGTGCAAATTATAATATTACTGACCACATGAGTGCATTTGTAAATATGGGTTATTTGAATTTGGCCCCTTTAATGAATACAACAATCGACAACAATAATCGAGAATATTTAAATGTCAAAAATCAAAAAGTGTATGCAATAGAAGGTGGTTACGGATTTCACAAACCAAAATTTGCTGCTAACTTGAATTTGTATTACACCATTTGGCAAAATAAACCACTTAGCGGTTCTAAATCTGTTGCAGGAACTACTTATTACTATAATATTTTGGGCTTAAATGCTTTACACAAAGGAATCGAAATCGACTTTATTTATAAAGTGTTGAAAAATTTGGATTTCGAAGGCGTAATTTCTTTGGGTGATTGGAAAACAACATCTGGTTCAAAAGCAGATATTGTGGACGATAACGGGACGCTCGTAAACACCATTGATTTCAGCGCAAAAAATGTACACGTTGGTGATGCTGCACAAACACAAGTAGCAGGTAGTTTGCGATATACTATTGTTAAAAATTTATACATCAAACCTCGCTTTACTTATTTCGCAAAAAACTATTCGAACTTCGATCCTACTACACTGGTTGACAACACTGCTTTCGGGGGCGAAAACAATAAAGATCGCGAGTCTTGGAAAATGCCTAATTATGGTATATTGGATTTGTATGCAGGGTATGAATTTAATGTTAAAAAATTGAACTTCACTATTAATGCTGGCGTTTCAAATATTTTGGATGCCGTTTATATTACTGATGGGTCGAACAATGGAGACTTAAATCACGAAAATTTTGATGCAACCAGCGCAACCGTTTTTATGGGAATGGGCCGAAGATTTAATGTTGGATTACAAATCACTTTTTAAATAAACTATAAAACACTACTCAAATGAAAAAAATTATTTACGCATTACTTTTTGTTTTAATAACA
>JAHEYB010000079.1 GCA_023251805.1 Bacteroidota bacterium
GAATTTTCGGTGGTATTGCCCTTTGAAGATTTGAATCGCCAAACTCAATTGCCCATTGAATTCATCATTCAGCTTATTCATAAACAACAACGAAATGGCTTCATGATTGACATCTTCTACGATACTGTGTTCCATGGCATGAGAAAATGGCCCGTGTCCCATGTCGTGTAGCAAAATGGCAATTTGCAATGCGTTATCTTCTTCTTCGGAAATTGAAATCCCTTTAAAACGCAAAACAGCAATAGCTTTTTGCATAATGTGCATACAACCCAAAGCATGGTGAAAACGGGTGTGATGTGCCCCAGGATAAACCAAATAGGACAATCCCATTTGGGAAATACGTCGCAATCTTTGAAAATAAGGATGCTGTACTAAATCGTAAATAAATGGATTTGTTATAGTGATAAATCCGTAAATCGGATCATTGAGTATTTTTAGCTTGTTGATTTCGCTCACTTATATTAGAATTTTGGAAAACAAAGATAGCAAATATAGATTTATAAAAATTCAGATGCTTTTAACTCCATAATTTTGTAACTTTAAAGTGATATATTATGTAATATAATCAAGTTCTAATCAACAATTCCACAACCAGATAGTAAGAACTTAATTTTATTCAAGAAAATAAGAATGATGATTATGGATTGAGATTTTTAAAGCATAAACTGCAAAATTTGAATTTGAATAAGTATATTAAAAAAAGTGCAAAAATTTTACTTTGGACAATTGCTTCTATCGTCAGTTCGTCTAAAAACCTTCAGTCGAACTGTTTTTTGCGGATTTTTGCGTAAATATAGCGGATTTTAACTACAATAAATTACCTTTTCATAAAATGGCGATTTATTTGTTTGTAAAATAGTAAGTCGGTAAAAAGCAATAAAAAACGCTCTCAAAAGCCCAAAATACAAAGCCAATACTTTTAAATACTGTCTTAGTAGATTTTGGTCAATCAAGTTAAAAATCCGGCGCAAGTTGTACGCAGTAAAGATCAATCCCACATCGGCCGAGGCATGCTTAATGGTTTTCTTCGTCATGATATAATAAAAGTCCCATTGCCTTTTTATCACTCCGTAAGGATGCTCCACTATGGCTTGCCGTCTGCGATAGGTTTCATAATTATTTTCAATCCGAATTTTGTTTTGATATATGAGATTTGCATACTCTGAGCGTTCTATCAGCCGTCCTTTTTTGTTTTGAGTACATTGCTTGAAAAAAGAGCAACTTAAACAGGCTTTAGTTTTATAATGCTTCATTTGGTTGCTCCATTTTCCTCTGCTTTTAGTATACCATCTTCCATTAGTGGTCAATATTTCCTTTGCAGGACAAGTGTAGGAATCGTTTTGTCTGTTGTATGCAAAATGTTCTACATCAAAAGCGGGATCAGGTGCATGCGAAGCCACATCTGGAATGGCAACCAGAACGTCAACGCCGAGTCTGTTGGCATAATCAAATTCGCTGCCGGTATGGTAGCCTTTGTCGTAAATGCCGGTAAAATTATTATGTCCCAAAATAGTTTTAGTTCGTCGTAACATACCGCCCATAGCTTTAGAATCGTTCTCATTAGTTACCATAAAATCTATGGGAATGTTGTGCAGTGCATCCACTGTGGTTTGCACAGTATAGGCTACTTCCGAGATGTTGTTTCTAGTCATGATTTGGCGGCTATCGGGATCCGAGGTCGAGATCTGGGTAACGCCCGTGGTGTCAATGGTGCTTTGGTATCCAATGTATTTTTGTTTCTGAATAGTGTGTTTCTGAATCTTGGAATTCAGGTTTTGCTTTTCAGCATCATCACCATCTTCTTTTGCCAGTGCCGCATTGTATTCTTCTAATTTGCTATCTATGTAAGCGATATGGCGCTCTATTTTACCGGGATTGAAATTGTTTTTCTTCGAGTTTTGAGCCCGCAGCTTGGTGCTGTCTCCGGCTACCAAGGCACCTCCAATGAGTTCAAAATGGGAGGCTAGTTTTACCGTGGCACGGAAAACACGACCAATGGCTTTAGGATTGTCTTTCCTGAAATTAGAAATGGTATTGTGATCAGGAATAAGTCCTTTCATTAGCCACATAAGCTCAATGTTGCGACAGCATTCTTTCTCTAAAATTCTGGAAGAACGTATGCGGTTGAGATAACCATAAATGAAGAGTTTGAGTAAATCTGATGGATGATAAGCAGGTCTTCCGTTTTCGACAAAATTGAAGTTGAATCCAAAATTAGAGAGTTTCAGACTGTCTACAAAAAGGTCAATGAGCCTGATTTCGTTGTCTTGCGCAATGGCTTCGTCAATCGAGGAAGCAAAAAGCGGGAGTTGGTTTCTGTTGGTTCCGTTGATGAATTTCATTATTAAATATACAGAAATTCAATGGGTTACACAACTATTTTGAACGATTTTTAGCGCAAAATAATAAAACAGGAATATGGAGGTTATTAGACAGTTTGACGTCCCGCCGCTTGGCGAGGTTGGGGACTAAATTAAGATTAATATTTCGGTAAAACACAAAATTTTCAAATACAAGACCAACTTTAAATTCAGCCTAAAACCCCAATCTCGCCAAACGGCTGTTATGACTAGTTCATTAAATACTCGTTCAAATTTACCACAACTTCTTTGGTGCTAAAATCTTCTTTTATAATTAAGAATAGTTTTTCGGGGTTAGTCGTAATAAAAATATTCTGTTGGATATATGTTTTAAGATGTGAAAGGATAATTCTTTCACTACAATTAACAGTCAAAAAAATACCATTTTGAAAGTTTAATTTTTCTAAATATAAATTTAGTTTAAAGAAATCCCAAACGAATTTTTTATAAGAAAGTTGCTTTTCAGTTTTTACTTCAGCAATTAATAATTGATTATCTGAATTTACATCTTCTTGGTCTTTATGAATAATAAAATCAGGTATTGTTATCCATTCTTCATCTATTTCGGAGTTTTTCCCAAGTACTGTCTGTATTTTTATAAATGCTTGCTTAATTATTTCATCTCCAAATTCAGAGTATGCAAATCTTTTTGGTATTTGAAATTGCCTAATAAGTTCTTTTGGTTCTTCAATTTTTTTTTGATCACTTAAAATAGCATATTTTTCATTTAATTTAGTTACAAAGTTATTTTCATAAGTGGAATATTTGTCTTCAAATACGTTTATTAAATCATCGTTTAAAATAGCGTTTGCAAATAAAAAGTCTCTTTCTTCGATTTTTTCTAAAGCTTTTAAAAAAT
>JAHEYB010000027.1 GCA_023251805.1 Bacteroidota bacterium
GAGTTCAATGCAATGAATGTAGGTGAATACAAACTATTCTCAAACAGCGCCCGAGCTTCTATTCATAAATTTGACTTAAAACACTTTTGCGAAAACATGATGTTGTCGTATGAAAAATATATTCAGTAGTTAATCCTATGGAGCTAATAAGTAGTTGAGAATTAATAAATACTTTTTTCTTATATTTGTTTATACCATGAATAATAACAAATATTTCTATTTTATTTTTTTTGCAGTGCTTCTGTTCAGTGTTGGATGCGAGAAAAATCCATTTGATTATCGCAGCAAATATGTTGGTGACTATGATTTTGTAAATTCTTGGTCTTCATACAATATGTCTTTAACACCACCTACAAGCTCCGGCACAAGCTATACTTCAGGAAAAATAGAATATGGAAAAAAGGGAATGATTCAGATTACATTTGACAATAACAATCCTGCATTTTTTACAGAATTAGAAATTGATAGAGATGGAACACTTTATTTTATAAGTGGTGGTACAGCCGGTAAGTGTGACAGCAGAAAAAAAATGCATTATTCCTATTCTTCAAATGGATTAGGAGGCGGTGGTACTTCTTATATTATTGGAACAAAAAAATAAATATGCCCTTAAAGTTAGCTTTTCTCCTTGTATCATTTTTCATTACCACCCTCTCCTATTCCCAAAAAATAAATCAGCATAAAAACAAACTTAATAATGGTAGATGGGTTTTATATCATGATGCTTCAAAAACAAAGATTGAAAGTAGAGGAAGATACAAAAAAGGGATACAAAAAGGCAAATGGAGATATTATGAAGAAAATGGTTCACTTTCAAAAGTAGAAATTTATCGTTTTAAAAAAATAAAAACCACTTTTTACCATCCAAATGGAAAAATAAAAAAGTTAGGGCAGGCAAAAATTGTTATTGACGAAAAAGAGCTTCACTATTATTATTTTGGTAACTGGTTAGTATACGATAGCGCAGGCACACTAATTAAAAAAATTACTTATAAAGATGGTATTAATGTTTCTGAAGTAAATTATAAGTCGAGCTTTGAAAGCATTGTTAACGACTCCTTGGTTGCTATATTAAGATTGCTAGATAAGGAAATATACAAATACCATGATTCTATTAAGATAGCCGAAAAAACATTTGGAAAAAACTCACCTCAATACCAGCGTCAAATTTCGTTAAATGCATTACACACTTCCAAGTTACTAGATGAATTAAATAAGCTAATTGAGCAATTCGGTTATCCTGGAAGAACATTGGTAGGTCAAGAAAGTACAATAGCTTTTTCAATAATAAGTTCAGCAAATATCGAATATAAAGAAAAATATTACAAAATAATAATTGATGCTGCAGATAAAGGAGAACTTGCTTGGAGTGATGTTGCTTTTTTTGTTGACAAGGTAAAAGTTGCTAAAAAAGAAAAACAAATTTATGGCACACAGTTTATGTTTAATGAGCAACAAAAAATTCGCTATTATCCAATTGAAGATATAAACAATCTAAATAAAAGAAGGGAAAAGGCTGGCCTAGACGATGAGGAACTTTCCGAAATGGAGTTTATTGATTATTAAATTACTCCACAGGAAACCCTTTTTGAACCCAATCTTCTTTTATTCCAACTGGAATATTTAAAACCTTGGCTTTTTTATAACCATTCTCCACTAGGAATTGAATTGCAGGACGAATATTTGGACAATTTTCAGAGGTGCAGCAACCGCAATAAATCACTATTTGTTTATCTAAAGCAATTTTATAAACTTCATTTTTGAATTTTTCAAAACCTTGTTTGTCGTTTACCGGTCCGGCTTTAATTGCACCTTTTATTTGGTCCACAGTACCAACATTAATAATTACAGGTTTTATAGCTTTTGGATTATTGATGAGATAAGCCAATTCTTGTGGCTGAATAAGTTGTTCTTTTTTAATGGGATCTTGCTTAGCAAAAGCAAAGAATAAAATTGTGAAAGGAAGAAGAATGAGTAGATACTTTTTCATGGTGTATAATTTGCATATCAACTGCAAACTTCGTACCAAGACCTCACCCTAGCCCTCTCCAAAGGAGAGGGAATTGTCTTTGAAAAGAATTCTTATCTGTCGAGTTTATTAATTAATTCTAATTGGGAGATCCTGTGTCCCTAAGTACTCGGGAGGATGACGTTGAGAAAACAAATTTACTTCCCTAACACCTTAAACTCCGTTCTTCTATTCATTTGGCGATGTTCATCTGAATCGTTAATTACTTTTGGTTTGGTATCGCCAAAACCTTTATAAGTAAGTCGTTTTGCATCAATACCATTTGCGACCAAATAATCAAACACAGCTTTTGCTCTGTTTTGAGAAAGCACTTGGTTCATTTTTTTATCTCCAACATTATCGGTATGGCCACTCAATTCTCCCGAAATGGTTTTGTTTTTAGTTAAAAAAGCTACTAATTTATTTAACTCTGCTTTTGACTCAGGTTTCAAATCAAATTTAGCAGTTTCAAAAAACACATTTTTTAATTCCATGGTGCTTTCCAATTCTATAGGTTGCATAGGAACATCCAACATAATTGGTTTCATTTGATCGGCCAATTCTTTTAAAGAAAAATTTTCTGAATAAAATAAATAACCATCCTGAGAAGCATTTAACATATAGTTTTTATCGATAGGCAAGCACATTAAAAATTCGCCATTGCCACTATTTGCATTCGATTCCATTACTACTAAACCGGTTTCTAAATCCAACAATTCGAAATGCGCACCCAAAGGCTTTTTTGTTTTTGCATCGTATACTTTTCCTTTGGCATACGTCACTTTACCAGGACGAGCACCTTCGTACAAATCAAATTGATATAAATCCAATCCGCCTTGTCCTCCTGCTCTATTAGAAGCGAAATAAGCAACATTACCTGATGCAGCAACCAAAATACTATTTTCGTCTCCGTAAGTATTAATTGGATAACCTAAATTCACAGGTGTAGACCATTGACCTTTTTCGTTCATACGTGAAACATATAAATCCAATTTTCCCATTCCAACATGTCCGTTTGAACCAAAATATAAGGTCTTACCATCGGGATGAATAAAAACAGATTCTTCTTTTCCCGGAGTATTAATTTGTGGCCCCAAATTTTTAGGAGAGCCCCAACTTCCATCTGGTTTAAGAGTAGAAACATAAATATCGGTCTCGCCTATTCCACCCGGACGAGCACTTACAAAATACAATGTTTTTCCATCAGCAGAAAAAGAAGGCTGCGTTTCGTATTGTTTGGAATTTACCATATCACCCATATTATAAGGAGTAGCCCACTTATCGCCTACTTTTTCAGTATAAAAAATATCGCAGCTACCAAATCCTCTTCTTCCTCCGGCATAAGCGCCAGCAGCATTTTCTTGACAGGCAACAAAAAATAATAATTGTCCGTCTACCGACAAACAAGGAGCGCCTTCGTTTCCTTCAGTATTAATAGCATTTCCAATCAATGAAGAAGGTTGCCAAACATTGTTTACTTTTTTAGAAATCAAAAAATCTTCCTGCAAATGTCTTTCCTCAGTACGATTATTTCTTGTATACAAAAGCGTTTGTTCATCAGCTGTAACGGCAGGAAAATAATCATCAAAAGCAGAATTGATAGCATTGCCCATATTTTTGGGATCAAAAGGAACGGGATTTTTTATTGCATTTATAGCAAAATTGCAATTTGCCAAATTCCGCTCCGCATCTTCCTGAGTATCGGGATTGATGTGTAATTTTTTTAAGAAACGTTCATAATCTTTTTTCGCATCATCATATTTTCCAATACTTATTTCGAGAGTCGCTAAGTTGTAAAAATTATTCAAATTAAAACCGGGATTGATTGAAATAGCTTTCACATATTCATCAATCGCTTTCTCAGGTTGCTTTCTAGTCTGTAAAATTTCGGCATACAACAAATGAGGTTCTATAAAATTAGCATCCTTTTCAATCGCTTTCAGCAACTCCTTTTCTGCTTCATTATCTTTTCCCGCCTGATAGAATTTTATAGCACTTTCAAAAGCAGAAATTGCCTTTTTATTGGTGGAAGTATATTCTCCCGGAGGCAATTGCGCTTTGCAGGAAACAATTGTAATAGCAAAAGTCAGGATCAAAAGTTTTTTCATTGTTCTATTTCGTGTTTCAATTGACCACCCTTCGACTACGCTCAGGGTGACGCTCCGTAAAAATGCCTCGTTATAATTCAATTATCATTCCAATTAAGGAATATTCATGTATTTATGTGTTTGCAAAGAAACATTCCATTTCGGGTTCGCCATCACGTAGTCTACAATTAAAGGCATCATTTCTTTGCTTTTACTCCATTCGGGCTGCAAAAACAACTTACAATCAGGAGAAACCTGCTCGGCATTTTTTTCTGCCCATTCAAAATCATTTTTGTTGTGAATGATGATTTTTAACTCGTGTGCTTTAGCAAAGTTTTCAGGTAAAGGTCCACTTATTTTTTTAGGAGAAAGACAAACCCAATCCCAAATTCCTGTCAATAAATAAGCACCGGATGTTTCAATAAATGTTTTAATTCCTTTATTTTTTAATTGTTTGGTAATGTAATCCATGTTATACATGCTTGGCTCACCACCTGTAACTACAACGGCTTTACCAGGAAATTTACCGGCATTTTCTACAATTAAATCCGTTTTTGTTAAGGGATGTAAGGATGCATCCCAACTTTCTTTTACATCACACCAGTGGCATCCTACATCGCATCCTCCAACACGAATAAAATAAGCGGGCTTTCCGGAATGAAATCCTTCCCCTTGAATGGTGTAAAACTCTTCCATCAAGGGCAATTCAAGTCCTTGCTCCAACAATGTATTTTGCTCTTTTGTTTCCAATCTATTCTAGAATTAACATTTCAAATTCAAATGGTTCGAA
Source organism: Bacteroidota bacterium (assembly GCA_023251805.1). Taxonomy (GTDB): domain Bacteria; phylum Bacteroidota; class Bacteroidia; order 2-12-FULL-35-15; family 2-12-FULL-35-15; genus 2-12-FULL-35-15. The sequence goes on from JAHEYB010000027.1 coordinate 4,886, forward strand.
AGCTTCTTTTAAGTCTGCAATAAAATTCTTTCCTGATTTTAAATAATACGGGGCAAAATTATCATGGCGCTCTTGCAATATTCCTTCAGGTAAAAATTTCTCTTTTATTTTTTTAATTTGATTGATGTTTGTTTCTTGTTTTTGTTTTTCGGATTTAATCAGTTTGCTTTCAATATTTTTCAAAGACGCTAAGGCTTTTTGAAACTCTGCTTCTACAGTTGCTTTCAAAGTGCTGTCAACAGCACTAACCTTGGATGCTAATTCACTATACATTATAGTCATCTTTTGCTCTTGTTCTTTTAGTGAAACATCCGCATCGGCATTTTTGCTAACAAATTCTTTTATTAAAATATCAGTTTCTTTGAAAATATCTAGCCAAGAAAGATCCAATTTTTGCATTTGCAAAGAGATTTTTTCATCGCTTAACACAGCAAAATTTCGGGGCATCAAAACAGGAAAATTAATTTTATGATGCTCAAACATTGCTTTGTACTGAAGCCAATAAGCAATTTCTCCAGGTCCGCCTACATAAGCCAGGTTGGGCAACACTTTTTGTTGATACAAAGGACGCAACACAACATTCGGGCTGTATTCTTCAGGTTTGTAGCCTAGTGTTTCGGTATTTGCTTGTTCAATTCGTGTTCTACTATTTTTAGAAAGTTTGAACAAATTAATTTCACGTGGATTCACTTGTGCTTTGTATCCTGCTTTTTCGATCTCCGTAATGGACTTCGTCACCAACTTAAAATTCGTTTGGTTCATCAAATCATCTTTCATGATTTCAGAGAACTCTGCTTTTAAACGTGCATCATCGGCATCCAAAATAACTAAGCCATATTCTGCAAATAGCTGATGAACCATATAACGAGTAGCATCAGCCAAAGTAACATGATTTAAATAGGCATCAGAAAACAATTGATCCAATTGTTTTGCATTGTCTGAATCACCAAGAATCTGCTTTAGGTCTCCCAACAATGGTTTCAAGGATTCTGTACTTAATCGGCCCACTGCTCCATTAGTATTGGAATTTGCCCAAGTGATTTTTTTGCCAAACAGATGAACCGAAGCAATTTCTTCAAAATCGTGGTCTTCAGATGCCATCCAATAAATTGGAATGAAATTATTTTCAGGGTACTGTTTCTTTAGTGCTTCAGCAAGATTAATTGTAGAAATAATTTTGTAAATGAAGTATAGTGGTCCGGTGAATAAACACAATTGATGACCAGTGCAAACAGTAAAGGTTTTATTATTTACTAGAAGATTAATATTTGCTAAAGACTTAGAACAATTGCTAAGGTTAGAATATTGCTCCTGAAGAACTTCTACTAATAATTGTCGATTCGTATTTTCTTTGGATTTATCTTCTATTGCTTTTTTAAAAGAAGCAATTTCCGGAGCATAAGAATAAAATGAACGCAATTTAGCATCTCCGTTTATATAATCTAAAAACAGTTTAGAAAACTGCTTAGTATCTTCAAATGAAATATGTTGTTTTTTAAGCGCCATAAACAGATACAAAGGTAAGTAAATGGAAATTATGAATGTAAATTATATTTGTAAAAAACACCTACAAGGAGTATATTAGTAGGTTTAACAAGCAACAATTACAGATAGTTTAAAGGCTGAAACAGTATTGAAAGGAAATCTAGCGTTGAAGGAAGGAAAATTATAATTTAAACCACATCTCCATAAAGATCATAATCTTCTGCTGAAGTAATTTTCACATTAGCGAAATCACCAACACGGACATAGTCTTTATCCGCCTTCACTAACACTTCATTATCTACTTCAGGAGAATCGAATTCGGTGCGACCAATAAAATAATCTCCTTCTTTTTTATCAAAAAGAACTTTGTATGTTTTGCCGATTTTCTTTTGATTTAAATCGTAAGAAATGCCCATTTGTAAAGCCATTACAGCTTCCGTTCTGGCTTGCTTCACTTTTGCTGATACGTCATCTTTCAACAAATAGGCATGCGTATTTTCTTCGTGTGAATATGCAAAAATTCCTAAACGTTCGAAACGACTTTGCTCTACCCATTCCAACATTTCTTCGTGATCTTGTTTTGTTTCACCGGGGTAACCAGCTATTAAAGTTGTTCTGATTGCTATTCCGGGTACTTTATCACGAATTTGATTTACCAAATCAATTGTTTTCTGTTTGGTAGTTCCTCTTCTCATACTCTTCAACATGTTGTCACTGATATGTTGCAAGGGCATGTCCAAATAATTACAGATATTGCTACGATCTTTCATCACATCCAGTACATCCATTGGAAAGCCAGCAGGAAAGGCATAATGCAAACGAATCCAATCAATACCATTAACATCAGAAAGTTGTTTTAATAATTCTGAAAGGTTTCTTTTTTTATAAATATCCAAACCATAATAAGTTAAATCCTGAGCAATTAGCATCAACTCTTTCGTTCCATTTTTTGCTAAATGCTTTGCTTCTTTTACTAATTCTTCAATTGGTTTAGAAATGTGTTTGCCCCGCATCAAAGGAATAGCACAAAAAGAACAAGGTCTGTCGCACCCTTCAGAAATTTTGAAATAGGAAAAATGGTGCGGTGTTGTTAATAATCTTTCTCCAACCAATTCGTGTTTATAATCTGCTTTTAATGTTTTTAGTAAGCGAGGCAGCTCACGGGTCCCAAAATAACCATCCACATTTGGAATTTCTTTTTGCAATTCAGGTTTATAACGTTCGCTCAAACAGCCTGTCACATATACTTTATCAACCAATCCAGCAGTTTTTGCATCCGCATAACGAATAATAGTGTCTATACTTTCTTGTTTTGCATTATCAATAAATCCACAGGTATTGATGATAACAATACTTGAATCATCATCTGTACTTTCGTGATGTACATCAAAGTTATTGGCTTTTAATTGTCCCATCAACACTTCACTGTCCACAATATTTTTGGAACAGCCAAGCGTCACTACATTCACTTTATTTTTTTTAAGCGTCTTCGTTTTCATGTTTCACCGATTAAAATGATTTAATTGATTACACCGATTTTGACTTTAATCAATTAAACTGAAATTCGTTTTATCATTTTGCAAGTTCTCTCCACTTCGGTCGAGAGGACATTTTAGTTCGAATCAAGCCTTGAAAAGGCTATCTACAAATTCATGCTTATTAAATACTTGCAAGTCCTCTATCCCTTCTCCTACTCCAATATATTTCACTGGAATTTTAAAAGAATCGGAAATTCCAATGGCTACTCCACCTTTTGCAGTTCCATCTAATTTTGTAATTGCCAAAGCATTTACATCGGTGGCTGCGGTAAATTGTTTGCATTGCTCAATAGCATTTTGTCCGGTTGAACCATCCAACACCAATAATATTTCATGAGGTGCGTCAAGGATTACCTTCTTCATCACATTTTTTATTTTGGTTAACTCCGTCATTAAATTTATTTTGTTGTGCAAACGGCCGGCTGTATCAATAATTACCACATCGGCATTTTTAGCAACAGCAGAAGTAAGTGTATCAAAAGCAACAGAAGCGGGATCGGCATTCATTCCTTGAGAAACTAAAATAGCATCTGTACGCTCAGCCCATATTTTAATTTGATCAACTGCAGCAGCGCGAAATGTATCAGCAGCACCAATCACCACTTTTTTTCCGGCATTGCGAAACTGATGAGCTAATTTTCCGATAGTGGTTGTTTTTCCAACACCATTAACTCCAACAACCATAATAACGTATGGTTTTTTGCCTTCAGGTGTATCAAAATCTGCTTTGTCTTCTTGTCCGTTTGACACCAACAACTCAGCAATTACTTCTCTTAAAAGATCATTCAATTTGCTTGTCTCAACTTTTCTTTCTTTAGAAACGCGTTCTTTTATCTTTTCAATAATTCGCAAAGAAGTATCCACACCTACATCAGAAGTCATTAAAATCTCTTCTAAATTTTCCAACACTTCGTCATCAATACTTGCTTTTCCCAGTATGGCATTACCCAATTTGCTAAAAAAACTTTGCTTGGTAACGAAAAGCCCTTTATTAAGACTTTCTTTTTTCTCTTTACTAAAAAAACTTAAAATGCCCATTAAAAAATGATGAATGATGAATTATAAATGATGAATGACTGCACTGGATAAGTGTGATTAAACAATAAAAGCTTCCCCTTATTTGGAGAAGCCTTTATAAAATAGAATATTTTAAAGACTATTTACTTGATAAAAAATCTTTGATGTGATCGTTATGAACGATTTCTTCTTTAAATGAGTATGCACCAGTTTTAGATGATTTTACCATTTTAATCACTTTTGTAAAGTTATTTCCTTTACCAGATTTAAGTGTTGCGACAACCTTTTTAGCCATTTTATTTTAATTTGAAAATTTGAAAATTTGAAAATTAGTTAATTGGATTACCTAATTATTAAAATGATTCAAATTAGATTATTTAATTTCTTTGTGAAGTGTTACTTTTTTTAAGATAGGGTTGTATTTTTTCAACTCTAATCTTTCGGTGGTGTTTTTCTTGTTCTTCGTTGTAATGTAACGAGACGTTCCGGGCATACCGCTTTCTTTGTGCTCAGTACATTCCATAATCACCTGAATTCTGCTACCTTTTTTTGCCATTGTATTTTAATTTATCCACCAAAGTTTTAGCGAAGGTGGGGTTGTTTTTCAAAATTGGAGTGCAAATGTAAAATTTTTAATTGAAATCCACAATATATTTTCATGAATTATGCCACCAGCAAGACCAAAAAGCTATTTTCCTTTATCAAAAAGGCTTTTTTCCTTCATCAACGCTTCTATTTCTTCTACTTTTTTGGGAAGTTTTCCTGATAATACCTCCGGTTCAGCAGTAGTAATGAGCACATCATCCTCAATACGAACACCTATATTCCACCATTTAGGGTCGCAATTAGAACCAGCGGGGATATAAATGCCCGGTTCTACCGTAATGATGTTGCCAGGGGCCAATTTTCCGTAGTTTCCGGCATCGTGGACATCTAAGCCAAGATAATGTGATGTGCCATGGAAAAAGTAGGTTATAAAGTCGTTAGGATTTTTAATAATTCCTTGTTCTATTAATCTTTTTTGAACAATGGTTACTGCTGCTTTATGAGCGGCACGGAATTCTGCTCCTGCCAAACAAGCCTTAATTCCGGCTTCCTGTGCTTCTAGAACAATATTATAGATAATTTTTTCCTGCTCCGAAAAGCTTCCATCAACGGGTAATGTTCGAGTGACATCGGCTGTGTAGCCATGGTATTCGGCACCGGCATCAATTACCAATAAATCCTTTCCCTCTAACTTCTTGCGATTTGTTTCATAGTGAAGGATACAAGAGTTTTCGCCACCACCAACAATGGAAGGATAACCCACATATTCGGAACCTTGGTTCTTAAACATGTATTCCACCACTGCTTGTGCCTGATATTCCTTCATTTCAGGCTCTAGAGCCTTCATTACTTCTGTATGTGCCAAACAAGTCATATCAATAGCCTTACGCATCAAGACGAGCTCTTCAGGTTGTTTTACTTCCCTTAAAGTGGCTAGCCAACCCGACAAATTAAGATTATCAGAATTTTTAGTTGAGTACGTTGTTTTAGCTCTAAAATGTTTGATAAGGCTAAAGAGGTCGCCTTTATCACTTTTATCATCTCTTACATCATCATTAAATTCCAACTGATAAACAATATCCATCTTTTCAAAATCAATTTTAAAATCAGCAAATTGTTCATTTAATAATACTTCTGAAAAACCTAATTGAATAATCACACCATCTCTTCCCAATAACTTACCTGTCCACGATTCTTTAGCTGGGTCGCGATCCTGCACAAAAATCAATTCATTGGATTTTATAGTATCATAAAATGTTTGTTCTTCCTTAAAAATAATGAGTAGTGAATTAGGTTCATTATAGCCTGTTAAGTAATAGAAATTAGGGTCTTGGTGATAAATAAACTTGGTATCGTTTGCACGTTGGCGTTCCGCTCCTGCGAATACTACTGCACAAGTATTTGCGGGAAGAAATTTGCGCAATGCTTCTCTTCTTCCTTTGTGGAATTCTTTTGAAAGGATATCGTTATCGTAGTTTTGAGAAAAACTAAAACTGGATAAAAAAAGAAAAACGAGAAGAAGAATTTTTCGATATACCATACTTTTCGCTATTGTGATTCCTTTAGCTATACTGAGATCCCGCAATCTGCGGGATAAATTAGACTAATCCCGAAAAGAAACGGGATAAGTCTAATTAAAACAAAAACGCTACTACAAAAGTAGTAACGTTTCCATAAATAATTTATACCGTTTGTGAAATATATTACTTTTTCAAATGTCCCGCTTCTCTAGCTTCTTTCACAACAGCAGAAATACCATTTTTATTGATTGTTTTAAGTGCAGATGTAGAGATACGAATAGTAATCCATTTATCTTCTTCAGGTAAATAGAATTTTTTTGTTTGCAAGTTCACATTGAACTTACGCTTCGTTTTAGTGTTTGAGTGAGATACTTTATTACCTACAATCGCTTTTTTTCCTGTGATTTCGCAAACTCTTGACATTGTATTTTATATTAAATAGGTTCTTTTTTTAATTTCGGACTGCAAATATAGGAATTTGTATTTAATTGACCAAAATCTTTCAATATATTATTTAAAACTGCAGATAAATCGGCATTACCTGATCAGCTTGTTTTACTTGAATGATTATCCAGATAAAGATTAGCATAATGGCGATACGCCCCACCAACGTTACTTTTGACAGCACATTCACCGAAAGAGATTCATAGGATTTTGGGAAGAAATGAATAATGTATCCAAATAGCATTACTACGAATACTATTCCATAAGCATTCAACATTGGCTTCCAAGCCGAACCATTAAAATTGGTGAAAATCTGGACCAGTATGGTTTGAGCATCTTGAAAAGAGCTTGCTTTAAAGAAAATCCAGCAGAAACAAACGAAGTGAAAAGTGATGATTACTCCAACAACTTTAAAAATTGTGGATTTAGGATTTAAGAATTTGATTGACATTCTCATTTTATCAAAGGCTAGAGCCAATCCATGCATGAGACCCCAAACAATGAAATTAAAATGAGCGCCATGCCACAAACCACCTAAAATCATTGTAATCATCAAATTCAAATATTGTCGGAACTTCCCTACTCTATTGCCACCTAGAGAAATGTATAAATAATCTTTTAACCAAGAAGATAAGGACATGTGCCATCTGCGCCAAAACTCTGTAATGCTGCTAGATTGATAAGGAGAATCAAAATTTTCATTTATTGTAAAGCCCATCCATCGAGCCATTCCAATAGCCATATCTGAATAACCGGAAAAATCACAATAAATAACCATCGCGTATCCGTATACACCCAACAAGCACTCAATTCCCGAATGCCTTGCCGGATCATCAAAAATGTATTGCACATAATTTACATAGATATAATCGGAAATAACCACTTTCTTGAAAAGTCCGCCCAGTATCAAATACAAGCCCTTTGCAATGTCTTCTTTAGTGATGTGAATGTCTTTTCTAATTTGGGGAATAAAGTCCGAAGCTCTTACAATTGGACCCATTACCAACTTTGGGAAAAAGGATAGAAAGAAACAATAGTCTAAAAAACTAGAGACCGGCTTAAATTTTCCTCTGTAAACATCGATGGTATAACTCAAATTTTCAAACGTATAGAACGAAATTCCGATTGGTAAAATCAAGTTCAATGGCTTGATATTTCCTAGTTTTAGGTCATTAATGATTTCTATAAAAAAATCGGTGTATTTGAAATAAAATAATAAACCAAGATTAATGGCAATACTAAAAATCAAAATCGCATTTTTTCTTCCTTTTGTTTTTGCAGTATAAATCCAGTTGGATAAATTAAAGTCGACAACAGCGGAAAGTAAAATAAAGCCAAAATAAAAACCGCAGGCTTTGTAAAAAAAGTACAATGAGAAAAGAGTAAAATAAACTACACGGGTGAGTTTTCGTTTATACAAAAATTGATAGCCTAATAAAAAGATACAAAAGAAAAAGAGAAAGAAGCCACTATTGAATAATAACGGGTCTTTCGCATTGTAAGTTAATTGCGAAATAAGTTTATCGATATCAAAATGCAGCTCAAACATTTTCTATTTTTTACTCTTTTTATATTTCTCATAACCTTCCATCAAAGCATTATAAAACAAGTCGCCTTGAATTTGATATCCTTTACCTGAAAAATGCACACGGTCTTTTGCAGATAATTTCATTGCGTACCATTTTCCCATGGAGCCATAACCACCCATCACTTCATACAAATCCCAATATGCAATATTATTTTGCAAACAATATTGCACAATTGTTTCCTTAGCTAATTTCATATCCGGATTTTTAACTCTTCCATTGCGAGATTTACGGTAAGAATCAGGTGGAGTTGTGATTAAAATAGACGCATTGGGATTGCTTGATTTTACAGCAATTATCAATGAGTCGATACTTCTGAAGAAAAATTCTTTGTCGAATCCTTTTGAAAAAGCTTCATTTGTTCCCAATGAAATAATAATTAAATCGTTGCTTAAATAAGAAAATTGCTGAGTAAAATATTTCGACATTACATAATGCCGATACTCGGCACCATTTACACCAATCATATTATACAATATACCTGAAGAATCGTTTTCCAAAAGCATTCCATAAATACGAGTAGCTTTTTGGTTGGTTGTATCCACACACTTATTTCGGATGTATATCTGACGAATAGGCTTGTCGAATTTTAATTCCGACACAAACGGATTTGTTGATTTATCGGTTGATTTAAAGATTCCTCGTTCACAATTCAAGTCGTCACAAATACTGATATCAAAATTGTTCAAGCCTTTTTCATGAAACAAAGTAAATTTGGTAAAGCTATAACCGAGATTGGGCTGATCTTTCACCATTAAATTTATTTCGGCAAGAGAATCGCTTGTTTCAATTGTAAATCCGCTTATTCCAATTGGCAAAGGTTTGTCGTAAAACACATTGCGTTTATAATCCCAAGTAACATTTGTAATTGTTTTGTAGGAAATAGGTTCATTGCTTTTTGCGGAGCGATAAGGGAAAATCACTCCTCTCCCGGCATTTCCAAATTTTAGTTGCAATTTTTGTCGCATTAATCCGGAAAAATGATCTGCCTGAATATGTGAATCACCAACATGAGCAATGTTTACACGAGTAATTTTTTTTTGTTCAAGTAAATACAATTTCTCATAAAAAAAAACAAGTGCTGTGCTGTCATTCTGAATATGATTAAGGTTTTGTTTTATGAACGTGTACTGCTTATAAGCATTGGAATCAAGCGTTTGCGCATTTACTGATGCAAGACACAAGACGCAAGACAAAAGGCTTATCAGAAAATTGAAAAAACTATTTTTAAACATTTTAGGCATAACATTAATTTAAATTTTTCTGATTCAGCTGTTTATTGTAATCATTGTACTCAGAAATGATTTTACTGAACAATAGTTTTCCAACCTTGTGCGCACCTTTAAAATTAAAGTGTGTATAATCTTTATTCGCAAAAACTGTGTCGCCTTCCACCCATTTTACCATTGAACCATTACCTCCCATTGCATCATACAAGCTCCAAAAAGCAAGTTTATTGTCTTTTGCCATTCTTTTTTGTGCTTCTACCAAAATAGGAACGCTTGGGTCGGTTTGATACACACCATCTTTTCGATAGCTTTTATCGCCAACGCTAATCAATAAAATACTCGCGTTGGGAAAACTTGCCTGCATGTGTTTAATAACAGTATTCATTCCACGTTCATACCAAGAAAAATCTGTCACTACGGGATTTACTGCATTCAAACCATATTCCAAAATAATTAAATCGTATCCCAAACAATCATTGGTGGCAGTATAAATTGGTTGTTTCACTTTTTGAATCGGCAATCCCGAATTTCCTCTGAAAGAAAAATTATCTACAAAAACACCGCTATCGCTTTCCATGCTAAAACCATAAATATCTATGGCCGACTTACACTGAAAACGGGCATTTATTTGCTGAGCAGAGGTATTAACAACCAACTGATTGACTGTATTTGTTCCGCTTAATTTATATCGATTACCATTTATTATCACGTAATTTTCACCCTCACTTTTGCCATAAAGAAGTTTTGTTTCAATAAATTTATTTAAGTGGTTTCTTTTCACTGCGGTATATTTCACCGAACTTCCTGCAGTTAAATTTGTTGTGTCTACAAATGTGTTGGGAACAAAACAATATCCAGCTATTCCAAGAGAATGATTTGAGGGAATACTTTCCAACAAATTGTAAGTTGTCCAGCCATCAAAGGAATGGAATACACTTGTGCGAAAACCTGAAACAATTGAGGTTATTGGGACATAGCCCACTCCTGTTCCACCAAAATAATTTTGCAAGCACTCACGAAAATCCTGTGTTATTAAATCTCCTTCAATCATTGAATCACCAAAATAGGCAATTCGCGTTTTGTGTTTTTGTTTTTTTGTACTGTTTAACGATTGAAAAAAGTGTGCTAATGCAGATGTAGAATCATTTTCAAAATCAAAAATATTGGTAGAATCGGTTTGTCGCAATGCGAAGTCGGTACTGTCTTTCACAATAATAGAATCGGTGATGACAGGATGTGTGAGTGGTACTTTTTTAAATAATCCTTTTTGCAAAATGTCGGACAAAGGGGCAACTTTTTTTGTTTTATATCCTGCAACGGTATACTCGGTATTAAATTGAGAAAGGGCGAACAGTATTATGGTTAATGAAAATACCATAACAAAGGGTTGTGAATGCCTGTTTTTGTCGCTCATAGCGTATCGAAATTGTATCAAAGATACTCTTTTGCCAAACCACAAAATGTTCCGACAAAAAATATAATAAAAAACGCCTTGTTAATAAAACAAGGCGTTCATTACATTTATTTAATTTTATTAATGATTGTGTCCATCATCCGGACCGTGTGCTCCGCCATCTTTTACTTCCACTAATTCAACGTCAAAAGTAAGTTCTGCTTTAGCCGGAATCATTGGTGGTCGGCCTTGTTCGCCATAAGCCAATTCAAAAGGAATTACCAAACGCATTTTATCGCCAACACTCATCAATGCAATTCCTTCGTCCCAACCCGGGATTACTTGTCCTTGCCCCAGCGGAAATTCAATTGGTGCTCCTCGTTCAACAGAAGAATCAAACATTTTACCATCCGCCAAATAGCCTGAATAATGAACTTTCACTGTTTTGCCTTTTTCAGCTTTCACAGCAGAACCCGCCTTTTTAACTTCATAATACTTTAAGCCCGTAGCGGTTGTTTTCATTTCCAGACCTTTTATATCAAATAAAGCTGGAGCAACAATAACTTTCACAGTTAGCATTTCAATATCCATTACTAAATCGGTATTGGGTGGAATTAATGGCGGGTAGCCTTTTTCGCCTAATGCTAATGCAGAAGGAATAATTAATCTGGCTTTTTCTCCTTGACGCAACATTGATATTCCTTCATCCCAACCAGGCATCAATTGTTTTTGTCCCACTTTTATATTTAAAGGTTGGGCACGATCAAATGAGTTGTCAAATGTTTTTCCATCACGGAAATAACCTGCATAATGGAATTCGGCCATTGTACCCAAAACAGCTTTTTCGCCTGTTTTATTTTCTTTTACTATGATGTATTGCACACCGCTAGCAGTTTTTAAAGTATCTTTTCCTTTCACATCAAATGGGCGTACACCTTCTTTGACATCAAGTAATTCAACGTCAAAAATAAGGGTTGAATTAGCAGGGATTTTTCCGGTAGCATTAGCTCCGTAGCCTAATTCGGGTCCAAATTTAATAGTTGCCTTATCACCTACGGAAAGCAATAGAAATGCTTCATCCCAGCCTTTAATAACATTTCCTGCTCCCAATTTAAATTCAAATGGTGTTCCGCGGGAAACAGAAGAATCAAAAACGGTATCGTTGGTAAGTTTGCCGGTATAATGCACTGTTACTTTATCACCGTTTTGTGGCTTTTTTCCATTTCCTTTGGTGGTAACTGTATATTCTAATCCTGATGCTGTTTTCACTGTCTTCGGTTTTTTAACTACTTGGCCTTTCGCTTTTTCTTGAGCGTTAACGGCTATGGTAGCCATTGCCAAAACGATTGCAATTATTCTTTTCATGTGAATCTAATTTATTTTCTTAATTGAAAATTTATTTAATTCTTTTTAAAATTCAAAAATTAATGGTTTACTACTTTTTCTCCTTGTATTACTTTAGGAGCAGGAGCAGCGCTAACAGCAACTAATTCCACATCAAACACTAAAGGAGAAAAAGGAGGAATTGGTCCACCCCCTTGAGCTCCATAACCGATTGAAGAAGGAATGACAAGCTGTCCTTTTGAACCAACACTCATCAACATAATACCTTCATCCCATCCCGGAATTACTTGTGCTTTTCCTACCGGAAATTCATATGGTTCGTATTTTCTGCGTTCGTCATAAGTACCAGCACTTTTTGCTGTTGCTTCATCGCTGGTATCAAACACTGTTCCATCCAATAACTTACCGGTATAATTTACTTTTACCAATTCACCCGCTTTAGGCTTTTTGCCATTCCCTTTTTTGCTTTCTATATAGTACAATCCGCTAGCAGTAGGCTTCGCAGTAATTTTATTATCCGCTAAATATTTTGCAAAAATGCTTCCTTCTTCCGCTTGACGCTTTGCCATCATCGCTTTTTGCTCTTCCATTTGCTTGTTACGCTCAGCTTCGGCTTCTGTTTTTGAAGTGATTTTTTCCAATTTTGCTTCAAATGTTAACACACTACCTTTCTCAATATATGGAGGAAGGCTGGGCGCTTTAAATGTTGTTAAATAAACTGAATCTGCACTGATGATGAAGCTTGCACTATCACCAACACCCATCATTGCTAAGGCTTCTTCAAAACTTCCTTTGAAAGTTGATTTTTGCAAAGGGAATTCGATGTAATTATTTCCACTAGGATTTCCAACTCTTGAATCGAACAAAACGGAATCTTTGCTGTTTTTATACGACATCACTAAACGTACAATGTCACCTTCCTGAGGCTTAGCAGCACTTTCGTCTTGTTTAAAAAACTGATAATACAATCCATTTTCGGTTGCATCATAATCAGGATACGGAGAGTTAGAACAAGATGCGATTGTAAAAACAAGCCCTACAGCCACTGCTGCCATTAGATTTGAGAAAGAAATTTTCATTTTAAATTATTATTTTTTGGTTAAATTAAGTAATTCTATTTCGTAAATAACTGTTGTATATGGAGGTATAATTCCTGTTGAAGAACCTTCCTCTCCATAAGCAAGGTGCGAAGGTATAATAAATTTTGCTTTTGCGCCTTCATTCATTAAACATATTGCAGATTCTAAGCCTATAATTACCTGGCCTTGTTCACCGCAAGTAAATTCCAGTGGCTGTGTGCGATCGTAGGTAGATTCAAAAATTTTTCCATTTAAAAAGCTGCCTGTATAGTGAATTTTTATTTTATCTCCCCGCTCCGGATTAGTACCGGTGCCTTGTGTGATTGGCAGGTAATACATTCCATTGGCTAATTTTGAATAACTGGGAGTATTGTTATCAATAAAAACCTGAATTTTTCTTTGCTCCTCTATGTCTCTGTCTTCTACAATGGCTTCATAGCGCTTCAATTCAGCTTGGTAATCAGATTCTGTAAAAATTTTATATAATTTAATATCCATTTTTACTTTGCTTCCCGGTTTTAAAAACAAAGGCAATTTTGCTTTAAAAAATTGAGAAAAAAGTGGCTCTGCATCAACAATAAAAGAAACGCTATCACCTTCATTCATGGTACTTAAACCTTCTTCAAAGCTTCCATGAAACGAAGAATGATTAAAAGGAAGAACTACCATTCCAATATCGTTCATGGAATAAGTATCCATAAAAATAGAATCGTTTTCGGTTTTGTAGGTAATAACAAGTTGAAGGTATTCACCAATGGAAGGTTTGCGTTTTCCGTCACCTATCATTTGGAGTTTATAATACAATCCCGATTCGGTTTGTGTATAGCCTTTATAGGCCGAATTATTGCCGCAAGAAGCAAAAATTAAAACTGCAAATAATATATATAAATAATTGATTTTCAATGATTTATTTAACTGATAATAATTCTAATTCATACAACACAGAGGCGCGACCCGGAATCTTTTTTTCGTCACCAATTAATCCATAAGCTAAGTGAGAAGGTAAAATAAAAGTTGCTTTATCACCTACATGCAAATATTTTACTCCTTCATGCAATCCGGTTTCAACACTACTTTTATCAACAATAAATTCATACACCCCTGTTGAATCAGAAGAATAGCAAAGGGTTCCATCCAATAATTTTACATTGAAATTCAGTCGCACTGTTTGCTCCGTTTGAGGAACTGCTCCTTTGCCTTTTTGAGTAATCATATATCTGAGTCCGCTTCCGGTAGTAATCATCTCCCAGCCTTTGTGCTTCACATATTGGTCAATTTCATCACTTTCTTTCTTCACATAAATTTTGTTGGCATCTACCAGCTTCTCTTTAAACTCTTTGCTTTCAATATCCGTTTTGTGTGTTACTTTCTCCTTGTCGTTTCCGCAGGATAAAGCCAGCAACGTTGTTCCGTAGACCAAAGCAATAAAATAATAATTTCTAACAATCATCTATTTACGTTGTAAAGCGGTTTTATAATCGGGCAAAAGTTCTTCAAATTTCTCCAGTGTTTTTTCCATACTCAATTCACTCATTCCGCCTGCTGCGTTTGCGTGTCCGCCTCCGCTAAAATGTTTTCGAGCAAACACATTTACATCAAAACTTCCTTGAGAACGGAAAGAGGTTTTGATTATCCCATCAGTCTCGACAAAAAAGGCAGCGAAACGAATTCCATCAATAGACAAAGCATAATTTACAACGCCTTCGGTGTCACCTTTTTGATAATTGTAGCGCTCAAGTTCATCTGCAGTAAGACTAAAATAAGCTGTTTTATACTCTTTAAGCACTTTTAGCTTCTCGCTTAGACTAAATCCTAGCAATTTAATTTTGCCTTCGGTATTGCCATCATAAATACGATTATGGATTTCAGCATTTTCGGCTCCCGCTTCAATTAATGCTGCAATTATTTTATGCGTTTTGGCAGTGGTAGATGGGAAACGGAAAGAGCCTGTATCGGTCATGATGCCCGTATACAAACAATTTGCAATATTTTTATTCAATAGCTTTTTGTGTCCCATTAACTGAATCAACTCAAAAACAAGTTCGCAGGTAGAACATGCTTTTATGCTGTGAAGCATATACTTGGCAAAGCTTTCGGGTTGTAAATGATGGTCGATCATAAACTTTACTCCTTTTGATTTTCCCACTTCATCGCCCAATTTATCGATACGTTTTAAAGAATTAAAATCCAGACAAAAAATAATATCGGCTTTTGCAACCAGTGTTTGAGCAGGTTTTGGCTGTTTAGAAAAATCGATGACTTTATTATTACCCGGAAGCCAATTTAAAAAAGCGGGATAATCATTAGGAGTGATAACAGACACTTTGTGCTTTAATTGTATCAAATAATTGTACAAACCAAGGGAAGAACCCATTGCATCACCATCGGGCGACCAGTGTGTAACAATTACTATATTTTTGGGCTTATTTAAAAGCGACTTTACTTCTTTTAGTTGTTTTGCATTCATAGGAGCACAAATTTACAATAATTTGTACTGCTTTTGGCAATCTTTATTTGTTTGAGATGAAGATATTTTTTCTAATTTCGCATCCGAATTTTTAATGAACCACACCTTCGCTAAAGCTTCGGTGGATAAAACAAAAAATACAAAATGGCAACAAACAGAACATTTACAATGATTAAGCCTGATGCAGTTGAAAACAATTACATTGGAGGAATACTAAAGATGATTAACGAAGCGGGGTTTCGCATTGTAGCAATGAAATACACAAAATTATCAGCTGAAGCAGCAGGTAAGTTTTATGAAATACACAAAGAGCGTCCTTTTTACGGAGAATTGGTAAACTACATGTCGTCAGGACCAATAGTAGCAGCTATTTTAGAAAAAGAAAATGCTGTAGCAGATTTCAGAACATTGATTGGTGCAACAGATCCAACCAAAGCTGATGAAGGAACTATTCGTAAAATTTATGCAAAATCGATTGCAGCCAATGCTGTTCACGGTTCTGATAGTGATGAGAATGCACAACTTGAAGGAGATTTTTATTTTTCTAAGTTGGAAAGATTTTAATTACGGATAACGAATAAAAAACGCCCTTCGATGTGTCTGCTTCAACGCAGAATGCTCAGGGTGACGATGAATCAAGGCCTGTCTGAAAAGATGGGCTTTTTTGTTCGGTAAACTAAAGCTAAATAACAGACTCTAACGTCACCTTGAGCGTAGTCGAAGGGTTTACGCTACGGAGTCCTATGGTTTTTAGTCCATTTCAGGCGTGCTTCGACTACGCTCAGCATGACGAAACACAAATAAAATCAAGATTATATTTCAATTTGCTAAACAATTTCTCTCTCCAGCACTTCAAACACTTTGACCATAGCAAGTGTATCCATTTTACAATATTCCAAAAGTTGTTCTTTGGTTTCTAAAATCCGAAACATATCTGTTTCCTTTTTTAAATTCTCAAAAGCAATCATAGCAACACTTCCGCTTGCAATTTTTAAATTTGAATAATTAAGTTCGGGAACCAGAGCTGGAAGCACGTTTTTAATAGAGAAAGAATTTTTCATTGCGGGATGATAATAACTCCTTTCTTGAAAAGGTTGAACTAAATCAACCATACGGGAAAGTCGGTTTTCAATTTCGGAAATAAATTCGGGGAAGTCTTTTTTTAGTCCGTTCAACACATTGCGCTCCATTAAAATATCGTAAACCAATATTGTTCCTTCGGCTTCTGTGTCTTTCAATAAGGCTGATAGAAATGCTTTGCGAGGGTCGACATCGGGTTCTGCTAAAAATTCGAAATGTTGCAGCGGAGCATTTTTATCTTTTTTATAATGCAAGGAATATTGAAAAGGAAGATGCTGATAAGGTTTAGTGTGCTCATACAAAGGAACAGCAGGCATAAATGTTTCAAAATCCATAAAAAATAATGGATATGTAATTTTATTTAAAAAATTAGAAACGGCCGCTTTGTCAACAATGGCCTGCTTTTGTTTGATTGCTTGAATATGAATGTTGGCATTTTTGTCCAGCTCGTTTTTCTCAGGAATTTGTTCAATGGTTTTAAAACCCTTGTTATACAAATCGAACAGCTCCGATTTTTTAACTCCGGTAATTTCAAAAATGGAATTAGGAGGAACATTTTTCCAGCAATTACCCATAAAATCACAGGTATACGGACTAAAACACTGTTCCCCAATTTTTACATCGGGCTCAGCCGGTGTATCAACCACACTTTTAGAACGAAAAATATTTTCTTCAACTAAGGTTTGATTGTTGAGTGCTTCTTTCAAAACCGATTTGATTGAAAATAATCCATTCAAATCAACATTCCCTTTTCGGATGTATTGATTATTGATGATGATTAATGAAATATCCGCCAAAGGAATACCCGAATTGGTAATTACCCAATACTGCAAAGAGGCGTCAAGCAAATAAGTTGGAGAAATTTTAGTGGAACTTTTTACTTCGTAGGCGTACCACTGATTATCTTTTTTTACTAAAATATCTAAAATAGCAAGCACCTGATTGTGCTGAAAAGCCGCTTCGTAAATAACTTCTACTCCACTTTCAATTAATTTTTTAGTGTTTTCTACTGCTGCGATATTGTTTGAACGCTTAGCAGGAGTGGCATCAGTTCCTCCCGGAAAAAGCTTTTGAGCCAGCAAACCTACATTGTTTCCACGATTAAAAATAGCTTGCTGTTCGCTAGAAATGGCATCTCTTTTTTGAATAAAGTATTTGTAGAGATACAATGACTTTGAGCATTGCATTCCTCTTAAAAATGTTGATTTACTTAACACATGTTTTTCCACAAAACAAAAGTATCAAATATGTTCAAGTACAAAGCTTTTGGATTTTTTATTATTAATAGTAGACCGAAACCTAATTTCTGTCGGCAAATGCCCTTTTAATTTACAATATATATCGCTACATTTGTTACCTAGATTAGTTTCTGATTCAACCTATGCGTAAAATTAAACGGCACATACTTTTAAGTTTTGTGTTTTCTATAATTTTTTATTTTTATTCAGCTGCACAGTTCACAGTAAACGCAGGTTCTGATAAAACCATCTGTCCGGGTACCTCAACATCAATAGGAAGTGCGTCCCCTGCTTCGGGAGGCTTGCCACCTTATACTTATTCCTGGAGCCCTAGCAGTTTTTTAAGCAGTTCCACTTCACCCAATCCAACGTGTACACCAGCTTCATCAAATTATATTATTTACACGTTAACAGTTACAGATGATACCGGTGCTGTTCAAACAGATAATGTTATTGTTGGATTTTATTATATTGATTATACCAATGCAGGTAATGATACAAGCATTTGTGAAAATAGCTCAGCTCTGTTAGGGAACGACTTTAATATTTCGGGAATGGGAGTTTCCTACTCATGGTTTCCGTCAACATTTTTAGATAATAATACGTTACCAAGACCAACGTCCACTCCAACTTCTTCCATCACCTATACTCTTACAATGACTCATGCCTCTTGTCCGCCCAAAACGGATGAGATAAACGTATCTATTATTCCAACGCCTGCGATAGATGCAGGGCCGGATGTTACGATTCAGGAAGGGCAGATTGCAACGCTTGAAGCTAACGGAGCTTTTTATTATGCTTGGTCACCTATGCCAATTATGTATCAGTTTACTTATAATCCGGATGTGGAACCAATTATTACCACAACTTACTATTTATATGGAACAGATGCTACAAATACCTGTCCTGCATACGACTCAGTTATTGTTACTGTAATTCCGAATGACGAATTAGTGTTTTATAATACATTTACTCCAAATGGTGATGGCAACAACGATACATGGTATATTGGAAACATTTATAAATACCCAAACAATAAATTAGAAATATTCAATCGTTATGGGAAGTTGGTTTACAAAACGAGTAGTTATGTGAACACCTGGGATGGTCAGGCTTTTGGAGAACCTTTACCCGAAGGCACTTACTTTTTTGTGATTGATTTAGGAGATGGTAAAGGCAAAAAAAATGGAACGGTAACAATAATAGATTAACATTTTGATAAAAAAGACTTTACATATTTTCATTTTTTGTTTTGCAACATTTTTTTGTGGTGCACAGCAGCTTCCCTATTATTCTCAGAATAAGAACAATGCTTTTATGATTAATCCGGGTGTTACGGGGACAAAACGATTATTGGATGCACGTTTGAATTACAGAAAACAATGGGTTGGATATGAGGGAGCGCCAACAACGGTTAGCTTGGGTTTGCACAGCAGATTTTTGAAAGGAAAAATGGGAGCCGGATTGTATTTGATGCAAGATAAAATTGGTCCACAAAAACAAACAAACATTGGAGCAAGTTACGCGTATCATCTTCGTTTTCCCGATTGTGAATTATCAGCAGGGCTAGCAGGAAACTTTACAAAATTTACATTGATTGGAACTGATATGACCTTGCATAACAATCAAGATCCGTCTATTGACCAGCATTTAACAAATAGCACTTGGGTGTCGGATGCCAGTTTTGGAGTTTATTT
This sequence comes from Bacteroidota bacterium, assembly GCA_023251805.1. Lineage (GTDB taxonomy): Bacteria > Bacteroidota > Bacteroidia > 2-12-FULL-35-15 > 2-12-FULL-35-15 > 2-12-FULL-35-15. The sequence goes on from JAHEYB010000027.1 coordinate 24,549, forward strand.
GTATAACGACAGATTTCATGTTGGAGCAAGCGGTTTACATCTGATACAATCTACTGCAGAGTTTTATAAAGCTGATACAACAAAAAAGGGTACTATTAAATATGCAACACAAGCAAATTTCACTTTAGGATATAATTTTTCTGAAAACCCCGATTATATTTGGGAAAGCACTCTTTTTGGTCAGTACGTGAAAGGTGCGCCAATGATGCTTGATTATACACTTCGCGTTCATTTTTTTGAAAAAGCTTTTACAGGAATTTCTATTCGTTTGCACGATGCCATTGCCATACATGCAGGATTTACCCTTTTTGGAAATTATCAGATTAGCTATTCTTACGATTTACAGATAGGAGGATTAAAAAAATATAATAGTGGTTCGCACGAAATTATGCTTTCAGTTAGTCATGATATTTTTAAAACAAAAAAGGGAAGAGATAACAGTAAATTCCTGAATCAGAAATACGGTTATTTGTTTTAGTTCTCGGCTACGCTCGAACTGACAAAATCGGCTACGCTCAGTGTGACGTTTATAAAAAAATTGTAACTAGCAATTTTAATTTAAAACAACCAAAGTCGAAAACTTTTAACCATTTCATTTACTCTATAATTTTATATTTTTCGTACGCTTCGGTTCTGTAACAGGAATTAAAATGCCACCACTCTGTAGTAATTCCCATAAATCCACCCGATTGCATCACATCTCGCAACAATTTTCTGTTTAGCAGTTGAATGTGCGTTAATTTTCCTTCTTCCAGCATTCTTTCTTCTTCTCTAGGATAAGCCAATTCACCAAAATAATCATAGGGAGTTCCCATATCCAATTCAATTCCATTTTCATCAATGACACTCACGTCAACAGCAGCACCAAAATTATGCAAGGAGCCATTGTTTGGGTTAGAAACATATTTTGACCTTTCGTAGTAAGGAACATCAATGGTATCCCACATCTTTCGTTGAATACTTCTAGCACGAACAGCATCAAATATGATTAAGTTATAAAATGGAAAATCAGATTTCAAAATTTGCTGAGAACGTTTTAGTTTTTTCGCAACATCCGGCTGTAAATAGCATTTGTTAAAGTCGCCATACATATCTATTCCTAAAAAATTATTGTTAGTAGAATATTTTAGGTCCACAACAATACTCGTATCAATTGTTTTTATGTCGATTAGGCCTGCTTCCATCATCAATTGTTCAATTTCCGTAATCAACATTGGACTAGGAACATTGATGTTTTTTTCAAGTGAGTCGACCACAAAAACAATTTCTGCTTTGGCTACAGGAGGCGCAGCAATTGCCTTGCTTTCATTATCTGCTTGAACAAAATAATCGCAGGCTTCAAATGAGCAAACAACTGATGTAAAGAAGATGAATATGGAAATTAATTTTTTCATTTATTCAAACAAAGTTAATCATTCTAATATTCTTGCTTATTTTTGTATTGATGCTAAGTAGCGCTTCCAAAATTTTAATGATTCGTCCGGTTAAATTCGGTTTCAATCAACAAACAGCAGAAAGTAATTCCTTTCAGCAAAAAATGGATGCGGATAACCCTGAGACTATTCAAGAAAAGGCATTACAGGAATTTAATACATTCGCTAAAAAATTAATTTCTGCCGGAATAGACGTTTTAATTTTTGACGATACTGCTATTCCACATACTCCAGATTCCATTTTTCCAAACAACTGGATTTCTTTTCATGAAAACAATGAATTGGTTATTTATCCTATGCTTGCCGAAAACAGGCGACAAGAAAAACGGGCAGATATTATTTCGGAATTAAAAACAAAAGACAGCTTCGTAATTGACCTCAGTAAATTCGAAAACAAAAAAATGTATTTAGAAGGAACCGGCAGTATTGTTTTTGATTATAATCATAAAATAGCCTATGCAAATTGTTCTCCGCGTACCGACAAACTTTTATTTGAGCAGCTGTGCAAACAATTGAAATTTGAAAGTATTTATTTTAAGGCGGTAGATAAAAACGGAGACGATATTTATCATACAAACGTATTGATGTGTATTGGTAATGGATTTGCAGTATTGTGTAAAGAGTGTATTCAAAATAAAACAGATGAAGAACTAATTATCGATTCGTTGAATTCAAGTAAACATGAAATTATTTCTATCAGCTATGAACAAATGAATGCTTTTGCGGGTAATATGTATCAATTATACAATTTCAAAGGAGAAAGTTTTATTGTGATGAGTGAACAAGCATATAAATCGCTAAACAAAGAGCAAATAAAGCAGTTGGAACAATATGGAAGTTTGTTGTATAGTCCGCTTTACACCATTGAACAATATGGTGGTGGCAGCGCACGATGTATGATTGCGGACATAAGATGTTAGTATTGAGATGTGAGATTTGAGATGGCTGCATTAGAAATTTATTATTGTAGAATTGTATATTTGTCTTTTAATGTTCTAAGATTCACGTCTAATATCTAAAAAATGGCTTCATTTGATATAGTAAACAAAGTAGATGCGCAATTGTTGGACAATTCAATCAACATTGCACGCAAAGAGATTATTAATCGCTTTGATTTTAATGGTTCGAAATCCGAAATCACTTTAGATAAAAAGGGGATGTCGGTTCACATTACCACAGAAAATGAAATGCGCGTGAATTCTATCATTGATGTTATTCGCCAACGTATGATTAAACAAGGATTGAGTCCGCTTTGCCTCGATTTTAACAAAGAGCATTATGCTTCGGGCGTATTGGTAAAAAAAGACATCAAAGTTAAAGAAGGAATTGATAAGGATGTAGCCAGAAAAATAATCAAAGACATAAAAGATTCTAAGCTGAAGGTGCAAGCACAAATGATGGATGACCAAGTGCGTGTAACCGCTAAAAAAATAGACGATTTACAATCGGTAATTGCTTTAATGAGAAGTGGCAGTTATGAATTGCCTTTGCAGTTTGTGAATATGAAGTCTTAAAAAAATTGGAAAGTTGGAGAATTTTAGAGTTGGAGAATTCTAGAATTTTAGAATTAATTTGTAATCCTCTATTGCTTTATAAACTTTTGTCCAATAAGATTCTCTCCATTTTGAAGTTGAATAAAATAGATGCCGGTTGGGAAATCGGAAACATCAATTCTTGTTTTGTTTTGAGTCATATTTTCTTTAAAAATTAATTTTCCCATTGCATCAAATACAGAAATAGAATACTCTTTTAAATTAGTTTCAACATCAATAAAATTAGAAGCGGGATTGGGATAGATGTTTATTCTATAGAATAAGTTGTTTTCATCTATCTCGGATGGATCGCAAAAGGTCACGCTTACATCATCAATATAATAATAGGCCGAAGGAAAGCTTCCGCCATAAAGAGGGAAAGAATTTGTTGCTGAATCATTATGAAAATTACCAATGGTCAGAAATTTTTCTCCACCAGATGCAATAAAACTTCCCGAAATTAATGTCCAATTTACTGTATCTGATAAAATATTCGGATCAGGATTTTCAATCTGTGGAACATACATATCAAGTGGTGTCCATCCTGTCATATATAAAACGCTGTCGACAGAAAAATAAGCACCCATATTGCTTATTGCTTCCCAGTGATTATTTGCCAAAGAAACATAGAATTCTACACAATATTTTTTCTGTGATATTAGTGGTGATAGCAAAGGTACCTCTATGTATTCTCTATAATCTCCGGAATAATAATCTACTACAATTCCGCCATAACCGTTTCCAGTTCTTGCATATTGGTAGCCCATATTATTTGTTGGAATTCCCACATAATTAGATGTTCCACAAATATTAAAAACCTCAGAAGAAGAGCTATTGGTTGTATTTCCATTCCAAGTAGAAGGCTGAAACCAAGGTGATGCATAATATATTTCTCCGCTAAAAAGCGGACATTGAGAAATTGTATCAAAACTAGGGTTGGGAACAAGATTGGTTTGTGCATCTATGCTTTCCCAAGCACATAAACAAACAAATAGATAAGCGCTAATTTTTTTTCTCAAAAGCCTTGGTTATGATCTTAATACTATAGCTCAAAATAGATCACACGAAACTCTTAACGTACTATTTCAATATAAATTGTTTGTTTTTACAAATTAAAACCGAGTCCTAATTCAATCTAAAGAAGAAAAAGAAAACAGCTGCGGCAGCATCGGTGCGACTTTTTACATCTTTTGCATAACCAATAGTTGAGTAATTACTGTTTTGCATTGTTCCATCTTCTTTGATATACCCCATAGTAGAATAGTTTTTATCCTGGACAGTTCCATCACTTTTAATATATCCTAAAGTCATGTAATTTACATTTTGGATAGTGCCATCATCTTTAATGTATCCAATAGTTGAATAATTGTTGTTTTGAACCGTTCCATCATCTTTTATATATCCAATAGTAGAATAGTTTTCGTTCTGAACAGTTCCATCATCCTTGATGTAACCAACAGTTGAATAATTGCTATTTTGAATGGTTTGTGAAATTGCTTGATTTGAAATCAATGCGATACAAACAAATGCGAAGGAGAAGATTAATTTTTTCATGTTTTATAAATTTTATATATCAAATATAAGAATTTAAAACAGTTTTGGCAAAAAAACAATAAATCCAATACTAACAGCTGCTATAGCTGAAATCAAAACAGCTCCTGCTGCTACATCCTTTACCTTTTTAGCAGTTGGATGAAATTGAGGAGAAACTAAATCACATAAAAATTCAATTGCTGTGTTTAGCATTTCTGATACAAATACTATAGCAATGGCCACAATCAACCAGCACCACTCATTGCTATTTACTTTTAAGACAAAACCTAAAACAATTACAGCTATTGCACTCAACAGGTGAATCCAGGCATTGTGTTGCGTTTTAAAGAACGTAATTAGACCTTGTATGGCAAAGCCAAAACTAAGTATTCTGTCTCCGATGCTAAAAGATTTATTTTCCTTACTCATAGCTTTTGATTATAAAGATTATTGAATTTGTGAACCTTGGGTTTCATGTTGTTTATGATTAATAAGTATGTTCAATGTCCAGAAACTTGCTATCAAAAATAGTGAAAAGAAAAACGTCACTCCCATCATTCGAGGGTTGTCCATCGGATGAACAATCATGCTGCATATATCCGAAAGTAAAGTAATGGGATTGGTAAGTATATCCCAACTGTTGTAACGTGGGTAACGACCAAGGTAAATTCCAAAACTGCACAAAACCATCAAGCCTCCGATGAAGAAATTAACTACTCCTACCGAAAGTCGAGTTCGCAATACTTTCTGAATCTCAAATAAAGACGAGAATCCTAAAAGCAAGCCATTCCAAGCAAAAGATAGTATCAATACCAAATCATACCAAAGTGGAACTTCGGGGCGAACACGTAAATGAAATAAATCGGTGAGGATATAGGGTGAATTAGGAAAAAATAGAAGCCATGCAGAAAACACAAATACTTTTTTCATGCGAGAAGCATTTTTCTGGTTCATTTCAGAAAGCAACATTGCTAATAAAAATGGTATCCAAGCCAAAAACAAATTCCATGGCAAGAAAACAAAAATTAAACTGCCTGTCCATTCAATCCTGAAATACAAAAGAATAATGCTTAAAGCAGATGACACTGCCATTACTTTAATTAATTTTTTGTTCATGTTATGATTTTTTTATTCGTCTATAAATAAGTGTAATTGCAAATAATACAATCCCTTGTCCTACCCAAAACAGCCACCAGTTGAAGTGCTGAGGAATATAGTTCTTTACTTCATCAAACATATCTTTATTGCTGGATAATGTCCAAATACCTTTCTCTGATCCATCATATTCAGAAACGTAAATGATGTAATCCCACATAAAAGAAATAATCGCTGTTATGCTTCCAAAAATGAAGAGCATCCATTCCATAAATGTTATGTGAACATATTTTCCTTTTTCTTGAAAATAAATTACAATGAAAGTCAGTATAATCATTGATAGCGAAACAATACATGGAGCAATTACAGGCCCAACCCAAGGAACAGGAATTAAAAATAAAATATCCCAAGTGAATAATGATTCCGGCCAGTTGAGTAGTACTTTTAAGAAAACATAATAAAATATATCCCAAATGGCAAAGCTGTAAAGAAAAAACACAAAGCGTTGCACATTATTTTTACCGGCCATCACTCCTGCTCCAATTAACATAATAATGGTTGCGAGCTCACGAAAAAATTCTGTTGTCGCAATGTTTCTAGGAACCGGTACTAGCGGAAATTTAAAGCCCTGAGGATAATATAATTCCCTAAGATATACGACCACTGAGGTTTCCAAGAAACCCATTGCTATACTAAAGGCTGTAAGCCATAAAATTGTTTTTACTATTGGTTTCATCTATCATAATTAACGGATACAATATTTGCTTCTATAGTTACAGCAGGAAAAGTTTTCTGAAGCACCTCTAATCCTTCAGGAGTAATGCGCCCAATTGTAAGTTTTTTCAGTTTTTTCAATTCCAGCAACGGAGCATAGCTGGTTATTCGGTTGTATTCTCCTGAAATATTGAGTACCTCAATCGTTTTTAATTTGCTGATAGGTCCTAAATCAACAATGCTATTTCCACTTAAATCCAATTCTTTTAATGATTTAAAAGAAGGAAGTTTATCCAAGGTATCTACTTCAGCATTTGTAAGTTTTAACACTTCCAACTTTGGAAATAATTTTAATTCCGACAAATCTTTTAAACTGCTTCCTAAAATTTTGAATGAACGCAAATTATCGAATGGCTCAAGAGGCATCAACGATTCTAAATAATAGTTGTATTGAAATTCCAGAGAATCAACTTCATTCTTTATCGCAAGAATATCATTGTATGTTCTTGTTTTTTCTGAACAATAGGATGGCCATTCCATTTGTTTATACTCTTTCATAAAATCCAAAAGCTTGTTTGATAAGCCTGACTTAAAATCATAATAATAGGTGCCTCTCGAAAAATTATAGTAATCACGTGCATCGTAATCATCGCTATTGGCAGTTGAATCTGGCAGTGTTAATAATTGAGGCAAGTTTTTATAACTCAAATCTAAGAGCAGGTACTTCTCTAATTTTTTGTGTTCGACTACACATTTTTTAATATTGAAATTGGTAATAATAATATCCCAATTAAAAAAGCAAGCAAAAACCAAAAAATAATAATACACTGCTGCATTTACACGAAATAAATACCAATTCGTTTTCAGTCGCACTACCTTAATAAATGTTGTTGCCAAACCGATAAACGAAAGAATCAAATAAACGTATACTCCAATTTTTTTATATGAAATACCGGATTCTTCTATATATAAATTGTTTCTGTATGATGTTGAGAATATCATAAACACATTTTGTAAAATCCACAGCAAGGCCATAATCTTAAGCCATTTATTTTGTTTATGAAAATTTAATTCACCCCGGAAATAAAACAAAATGATGCAGATTGCTACAATAATAGAGGTAATTAATGTTCCTATTCCATCGTGAACAAAACCTTTGTGATCAACACCTTCCGGCAATGTACCATCAAATAAAAAATAATTTATATCGAGTACATTTAAAATGAGCAACAAACTATTAAGCATAGCAAACAATATAATTCCGGACAGATTTTCATTATCAATTCGCATTAAACCATTGAGGAAATTTTTTCGGGAAGCAATTTCAGGAGTAAGATTAAGCGAAGCTTTTTCGTCAATTTCATACACACTCGGCATAATATGGTTATGAAAAAAGCCGTACAGCAAGAGTAAACCACCAAAAGTGAAAAGCATCCACCAAATAGAAATAAAATCGAGATTAATATCTTTTGTGAAATTGTAAAACAAAGGATTGGAAGTTTGATAAAAAAAGAAAAACAAAATGGCAATTAGAAAAGGAATAAGGAATAAAAATAGCTTAACATAAAAAGGCCGTTGATAAACACCTGAAATTTGTTTGCTCTTACGATTCACCCAATCGATGAACATAAAAACACAGGATGAGCCAACAGAACAAAGCGTCAAAAATATTCCAGTAAGAAAAGAAGTATTGGGATTGATGCTTAAAGCAGCTAAAATAAAGAGCGAGAACAAATTTGCCCAAATTGCTAATGCGCTTCCATACATAAAAATAAAAAAGGAAGAGGCTATTGCTCCAATAGCAACGGAGAGCCACAACTTGCTTTTAATTAAATCGCTTCTTCTATAAACAAGCAGTCCAACTAATAATAGATTGAAAAGTAAAAAATTAATACCAGCGTCTTGGTCGTAAAATAATCCTCCATATACAAATACGGAAATGATAATTGCCCAGTCGTTTTTTTTCATGTTGTGTTTTTTTAGGTGAGTAAATTGCCAGATTCAAACGTTAATTAATACTTTTTATTTTGTTGTTCAAGTAATCGGATATTTTTATGAGTAATGTACAATGGAATAAATCCAATCATTCCAAAAGAGCAGTCGATTAATCGCCAGAAAAAAGGAATTTCACGAATAGCTCCAGCAATCATAGCGAGTGGAAATACCATAATACATGCAATCATACCAAATTGAATGACCCAGATATTTTTAACAGGGTCGATGAGTGGACCAATAAAAACGGTTGCAATTACAATGTGTGCGAAGGCTAACCAGTCGGTTCCATAGGAAAGATGAGGAAAGTTAATGTTTGTTACTTTTACTTCATTATAAACATCTTCTAACCAAATTTTTAGAATATTGGGAAAGCCGGAAGAATGATTCATTAAAAAGGTCAATTCTGTTTCAATAGGGAATGCAGTGATTCCGCTTAAAATGAGGCAAACAATGAACAAAACAATCCATGTTCTGATTCTTCTTTTTATTTGAGTGTTGTTTAGCATGGCTGATAGATTTTGCGTAAGTCGTTTGTTTTTAAAAACACAAGTGCGTTGTAATCAATTTCTTCAAATGGTTTTCCAATTTTTCCTTTTTGATATTCTTTATAAAATTGTTTCCAATATTCAGGCATTAAAAAAAAGCAAATGAAACATGTACTCACAACAGGGATAGAATAATGCTTATTTCCTAGAAAGTAAAACTGCATACAGGCTTCACCTGCCTCATCCATTTCATATTGAAGAATAATGTGTTTACAATCGTGTTGCTCGTAATTGGGAAGAAGCTTGAAATTCATTTTATTTAAATAAATGGCCAAGTCTTTCCCTAATGTTCCATCTTCCAGTTGCAACAATTCATGCATCGAATACAAAAATTTAGGCTTATTTCTAAATTTCGCTATTAGTGGCAGTGCTATTTTATGAGTTAAGAACTCCAGCAGTTTCGACCTTACATATTTTATTCTTTTTATCATGTTTTTATATTTTAATTAGAAAAAACAAATCCGATTGAATGAGTAAAGGCTTTTATAATTGCATCAATATCTTGCCCGCAGCCACAAGCAAAAAGCATTTGAATAAAAACAAAGGGAATTAGCATTGCTCCATATATTAGCACACGAGTAAAAATCGGAGCTTGAATAATCTTAAATGGAATTGGAATAAAGCCAAGTTCATTGTGATACGGAAGTGCGTCATCGTAATTAAATTTTTTCGAATTGTATAAATAGAATTCTCTAGACAGTATCAGCAAAGCGAAAAAAGGAGATAACAATTCAAATCCCATAAAAGGATAAATAATGCCAAGAGGAATAAATTCTAAAAAATGTATTGTTGTTACAAAGCATAAAACAATTCCTTGAAGCATTCCTACAGAAAGAAGTATTCTTAAAATAGGGTTTTCTGATTTTTTAGTAAGCCTCGCGAGCCAAAAAGATGCAGAAGAAACAATGACTAGAAGGATAATGATGAGAATATGTTCTTTTGCAAAAGGAATTTCGGGTCCGTATTCATCAAAGCGTGCAAAGCCTATAATTGGACCGATGATGGTGTAAACTATTTCAGATATCAGCATTACAATTTGAGAAAAACTTGTTTTGCTATTTCTTTCGCCTCTCCAAAGTGTGATTGAGAATATTGTTAGAAAAAATAGTGTATAAACAGCATAAATAATTGCGAATAAAAGGAATAGTTTCATGTTTATAATTTATTAATAATTAAAAGTACTTTGAATTTCAAAGTTTATGTATAAAAAAATATCAATCTCGGTTTTTTAATAATTTTTCGAGTACATCCAAATGCTCATTAAATGATTTTTTTCCAAGTTTAGTAACGGCATACGTAGTGTTTGGTTTCTTACCAACAAATTGCTTTTTGATTTGTATGTATTCAATTTTTTCCAAAGCAGAAATGTGAGAAGCTAAATTTCCGTCAGTAATGTCAAGCATTTCTTTGAGCGTACTAAACTCCACCCAATCGTTCACCATCAATACCGACATGATGCCCAAACGAATTCGATTTTCAAAAGCTTTATTTAAATCTTGTATGTAATTTTTCACGACACTGATAACGGATTTAAACGCCCTACTCTTCGACTACGCTCAGAGTGACGTAGGTTTTAATTATTTTCTTTCGTACTTAAAATACATCACTGCACCATAAACAATGTGCAATACACCAAAGCCAATCGCCCAAAATATAAGACCATAACCAATAAAGAGCGAGCCCAATAAACCTAAAATGATTTCACAAATACCTAAATAACGAATATCATTGAATGTATATTTACTTGCATTCAACAATGCCAATCCATAAAATATCAATGTTGCCGGAGCAACCAAGCCAATGATTCCGTGATACAACAATACCAAACAAAATAAACCACCGGCAACTAAGGGAATTCCTAAATTAATTAACAAACGCTTAGCTGAATTATCCCAAACCGCAATTCCTTTTCGTTTTGAATTACGAATAGTTAAAAGAGTCCCTACTAATAAAGAAGCGATTAAGACTCCACCCGCTATTTCTAAAAAGTAAACAGTCATTGCAATGGAATCCAAATAGTCAAAACTGCTATAATCCTCATATACCGATCCCATTTCCTCATAAGCCAAGTATGCTCCTATCAAAGCAAATATTCCGGCAAACACTCCGGATAAACCACTTAATGAAATACAACGAGAAGAACGCTCCATCATGGAACGAATGTCGGATAGTGCTTGCAAATGCTCTTTTTGTTCTGTCATTTTTAGATATATTAAAAGTACTTTGTAATGCAAAGTTAAATCATTTTTTGATATGTCAAGCACTTTTTTGAAAAAAAATGTTAAAAAAACTAATAAAGCCTATCAATAGCTGATTTGGTGCCATTCACTAAACTATTTGAAATAAAATTCCTTATACTTGTAGTATGATTCAACTATTCATACCTGCATTTATTACTGTTCGCTGGATTGATGTTGTGGATATTGTACTGGTTGCCCTATTAATTTATCAATTGTATTATTTGGTAAAAGGAACAGTTGCGATAAACATCTTTGTAGGAATAATGCTCATTTACACATTGTGGATTGTTGTGAGAGCAGCCAACATGCAATTGTTTGGTAGTATTCTAGGAAAATTTATAGATGTTGGATTTATTGCACTCTTAATTGTATTTCAACCGGAGCTTCGAAGGTTTTTATTGTTTTTAGGAACTTCCGACATTTTTACAAAAGGCAAAATAGGAAAAGGACTATTTGACTTTAAATGGAATGTAAATACTGCTTTGTTATTGGATATTAATTCGATTGTGAAAGCATGTAAAAACATGAGTGAGCACAAAACTGGAGCCATTATCATTCTAACAAAAGAAAATGATTTGAAATTTTATGCAAATACGGGTGATGCAATTGATGCAAAAGTATCTGTAAGAATGATAGAAAGTATTTTTTACAAGAATTCGCCCTTACACGATGGGGCAATCATTCTTTCAAACAATGTGATAGTTGCGGCTCGTTGCGTTTTACCTGTAACGGAGCATGCTGATTTTCCAGCACATTTAGGTATGCGTCATCGCGCGGCAGTTGGAATAACTGAAACTACAGATGCAATTGCAATTGTGGTGTCAGAGCAAACAGGAGAAATATCTTATTCTATTGGAGGAGAACTAAAACATGCCTTATCACACGAACGCTTGAGAGAATTATTGGAAAAGGAATTTAACTAATTTTTTTCTCCGTTTTTTTTCTGGAACTCTTTGATTAATTCAGCATCCGACTTTCCTAAATTTTTAATAGCTGCTTTTGCATCATTTGCATAAGGACTATCAGGATATTTTTTAATCAAGTCTTCATACACCAATTTAGCTTTATCATCTTCATTCAAATAATTATCCAGAATGGATGCCTCTAAAAAAAGACTTTCAACTACTAATTTATATTTGGGATATTTTTCTGCAATTGATTTATAGTGACTATATGCTTGAGGGAAGCGTTGGATAGCTGTTTCAATTTCTGCGGATTTAAAAAGAAAATCGGGGGCTAGCGAGTCATCCGGATAAAAACCAATATACTCTGAATACGCTTGAAGCGCTTCTCCAGCTATTTTAGGGTCTAATTGAGTCGACTTATGCATCTTATCTTCTGCATTATGAACAGCCATTAACATTTGATTCTTAAAATACGTTCCGTCATCCACTATCTGTACCTGTTTATCATTAGGCATTTCACTTCCACAGGAAACGAAAATAATTAGGAACAGTAGTAAAATAAAATGTGGAAGCTTTTTCATAATTTATTTATTTGGAAAACGCATTTTATAAGTAACACTTACTTTTCCTTTTGAAATGTCGGCCAACTTCCCTTTTAATAATCTTCTTCTTAAGGGGCTAATTCTATCGGTAAAAAGCTTTCCTTCTATATGATCGTACTCGTGCTGAATAACTCTTGCTGCTACTCCTTCGTATGTTTCTTTTACAAAATTAAAATCAGCATCATAATATTCGATGTGAATTTTGGGTTTACGATAAACATCTTCACGTATTTTAGGAATGCTTAAACAGCCTTCATTAAACGACCAAATTTCCCCTTCTTCTTCAGTTATTGTTGCATTAATAAATGCTTTGGAAAGTTTTCCTAATTGCTCACGTTCTTCTGCTGTGTATTCGTCCTCCTCATTTTCGTCTCGTTCTCCATTAACAAAAGGAGTTGTGTCGACCAAAAATAATCGTATTGCTTTTCCTATTTGAGGTGCAGCAATTCCAACTCCGGAAGAAGCACGCATTGTCTCAAACATGTCTTTAATCAATTGATCCAGTCCGGGATAATCTTTTGTTATCTCCACTCCTACTTTCCTTAAAACCGGATCACCGTATGCTATAATCGGTAATATCATTGTAATTGTAAATTGTAAAATTTAAAATTGTAAAATTATCTATATTTTATTCATGTAACTCTGCAAAATAATGGTGGCGCTAATTTCATCTACCAATTCTTTATTTTGTCGCGCTTTCTTTTTTAATCCGCTATCAATCATGGTTTGAAATGCCATTTTTGAAGTAAAGCGTTCATCCATCCGTTCAATTTTTATTTCAGGAAATGTTCGCTTCAAATGAATAACAAAAGGTTCAATAAATCGTGCCGAATCAGATGGTTCATTGTTCATTCGTTTCGGCTCTCCAACAATAATGCATTCCACTTCTTCTTTGCTGATATACGTTTTCAAAAACTCAATCACATCTTTTGAATGAACGGTGGTTAAACCTGTAGCAATAATTTTCAAAGGATCGGTAACTGCAATCCCTACACGTTTACTTCCATAATCAATTGCCATTAACCTAGCCATGCAGCAAAAATAGTAAAAAAGGTGTTAGGTGAATAAGTAATTGGGTAACTAGGTAATTAAGTGATTGGGAGATTAGCGCTAAAAATGAATATATTTGCACAATAAATACGCGACTCACGCAATGAGACCAATGAACTAGTGAACAAGTAAACCAATGAACTAAATAGTATGCAAAAAATTATTGAAGCTGCTTGGGAAAACCGAGAATTATTGAAAGAAGAAAATACTCAAAAAACCATTCGTGAAGTGATTGAAATGCTTGACAAAGGCAAATTGCGTGTTGCGGATCCGCCAGTTGGCGGAGTAAACACCAACAATAATTGGACTGTAAACGAGTGGATAAAAAAAGCAGTGATTATGTATTTCCCGATACAAAAAATGGAAACCATTGAAGTGGGCATTTTCGAGTATCACGATAAAATGAAATTGAAAACCAATTATGCCGAATTGGGCATTCGTGTTGTTCCAAATGCTGTGGCTCGTTACGGAGCGTATTTAGCAAAAGGAGTAATTATGATGCCGAGTTATGTTAACATTGGCGCTTATGTAGATAGTGGAACTATGGTAGATACTTGGGCAACCGTTGGTTCTTGCGCACAAATTGGAAAAGATGTGCATTTGAGCGGTGGCGTTGGTATTGGAGGTGTATTAGAACCTGTTCAAGCTGCTCCCGTAATTATCGAAGACGGATGTTTTATTGGTTCGCGTTGTATTGTTGTAGAAGGGGTGCATGTTCAAAAAGAAGCTGTATTGGGTGCAAACGTAGTATTAACCAAATCCACGAAAATAATTGATGTGACTGGAACTGAACCAAAAGAATACAAAGGCTTTGTACCTGCTCGCTCGGTGGTAATTCCCGGTTCATATACTAAAAAATTTCCTTCCGGAGATTTCCAGGTGCCATGTGCATTAATTATTGGAACACGTAAAGAAAGTACCGATTTAAAAACCTCTCTGAATAATGCATTGAGAGAATATGATGTAGCAGTTTAAATAAAATCAGAAGTTTTAAAGTCAAAAGTCAAAAAAAAGAATTTGAAATTTTTAATCATACAAACTGCCTTTATTGGTGATGTTATTTTGGCAACAGCAGTTGCTGAGAAGTTGCATCACAAGTATCCTGATGCTCAAATTGATTTTGTTTTAAGAAAGGGTAATGAAGCACTTTTAGAAAATCATCCTTTTATTAAAACTGTTTTTGCTTGGGATAAAAAGCAAGGGAAAATAAAAAACCTATTGTCAATCACCAAGCAAGTTCGTGCTCAACACTACGATTCCATTTTAAACTTACACCGATTTGCTAGTTCTGGCTTTATTGCAGGTTTTTCAGGGGCAAAAGAAAAATCGGGTTTTGATAAAAATCCTTTTTCATTTTTATTTACAAAAAAAATAAAGCATGAAATTGGAACTGGTATTCATGAAGTGGAGCGCAATCAGCAATTAATCGAACATTTAACAGATAATAAAGCTGCGAAACCAAAACTTTACCCTTCTATAGAAAATAGTAATGCAGTAAAAAAATATAAAGGACAAGCTTATGTTTGCCTTGCTCCCACTTCTGTTTGGTTTACAAAACAATATCCAAAAGAAAAATGGATTGAGTTATGTGACCAATTGCCAAACAATCTCACTATCTATCTTTTAGGTGCACCAAGTGATTTTAATGCTTGTGAAGGTATAAAGTCGAAAGTCATAAATCATAAGTCAAAAGAGATTATAAATCTTGCGGGCAAACTCAATTTTTTAGAATCGGCAGCCTTGATAAAAGATGCGGAAATGAATTATGTGAACGACTCTGCTCCTATGCACATTGCATCGGCTATGAATGCCAAAACAACTGCCATTTATTGTTCCACTGTTCCTGCTTTTGGATTCGGTCCGCTTGCCGATAATGCTCAAATTGTAGAAACAAAAATCGCTTTGAATTGTCGCCCTTGCGGTGTACACGGACATAAAGAATGCCCGAAAGGCCATTTTAAATGCGGTTTTTCTATTGAAACTGCTGAGTTACTAGCCAAACTTTCTTAAGACATTTAACTAACGAAACGTCATTGCGAGTTCTGCGCTGTAGCAGAAACTGGAAGCAATCTGCTCATCATAATTAGATTGCTTCACTGCGCTCGCAATGACGTTTCTTAATAGCAATTCCTTCAGATAAGACATTCGGTTTTTCAAGCCTAATTCGTATCTTCGTAACATGGATGAAGAAATAAAAAATGCACTAGCAGTATTACATAAAGGAGGAACCATTCTATATCCAACAGATACAGTTTGGGGAATTGGTTGTGATGCACGTAGCAAAGAAGCGGTAAATAAAATCTTCAAACTAAAACAAAGAGCCGAATACAAAAGCATGGTGGTGCTAGTGTGTGATGAAAAAATGGTAAATCGTTATGTGAAAGAAGTTCCTGCAGTTGCTTGGGACTTAATTGAAACAGCCGAAGAACCACTAACCATTATTTATCCTGATGGAAGAATGTTGGCTGAAAATATAATTGCTGCTGATGGAAGTGTTGGAATCAGAATTGTGAAAGATGAATTTTGTAAAAATCTCATTCACAAGTTTGGAAAACCAATTGTTTCTACTTCTGCAAATGTAAGCGGTGAAGCATCTCCGAGTTCTTTTAACGATATCAAATTGGACATCATGAACAAAGTGGATTACATTGTCAACCTCCGACAAAAAGAAGTAAACAATACAAAACCTTCTACCATTATTAAAATTGCAATGAATGGAGAGTTTAAGATACTAAGAAAATAAAAGACAGTAGACAAAAAAGGTAGTAAACAAAAAAACATCAGCGAAAATCTGCGGAATCTGCGAGAAATAAAAATTTCAATTGAAAACAAAATTAACTCATCCTATTTTTAAAATCATTTCTGAATGTGCTGACGAAATGAATCTTTCTGCCTATGTGATAGGTGGCTGGGTGCGCGATTTGCATTTGGGAAGACCTTGCAAGGACATTGACATTGTTGCAATTGGAAAGGAAGATACGGAGCGAAAAATAGGAATTGAATTGGCAAAAGCTGTCGCAAAAAAATTAGGGCATAAATTTCATGTCAACGTTTATAAAAATTTTGGAACAGCACACATTCTCTATGAAGATTACGATATTGAATTTGTGGGAGCTCGTAAAGAATCCTACCGCTCCGAAAGCCGCAACCCAATTGTAGAAAACGGAACACTTGAAGATGATCAAAATCGCAGAGATTTTACGATAAATGCATTGGCGATTTCATTAAATTCTAAAACATACGGAGAACTTTTAGACCCATTTGGTGGACTAAAAGACATGG
>JAHEYB010000028.1 GCA_023251805.1 Bacteroidota bacterium
AATACTACCAGCACTAATGTTACTCAACAATATTAATCGAATTAGTTTTTACATTTTTATTTCACTCTTTTGTTTATTGAAGAGCAGTTCAGGTTATGGAATAAACGATTCGATTAAATCGGAGCCGAAATTGGCTATTGATTCAAGTAAGGTTCAAGTGCGACAATTAAACCCTCAGGAGCAAGAGAAAATTTTCGAAGACTCCGACTATCAATACGACCGTATTGGCCCTGCCCCAAAAACTTGGTGGGACAGATTTACAGAATGGCTAGGACGAAGTATTGGAAAGCTATTTAGCAGTGGCGGTGGACAAATGACATTAATGATACTTCCTTACCTATTAATTTTTGCTGTAATAGTAATCATCATTTTGCTTGTGCTAAAAAACGATATTCGCGCAGTTTTTTATGGAAAAAGTGCTTCAGTAGCAATTGATTTTAAAGAGTTTGATGAAGACATTCACAACATTAATTTTGATGAAATGATTGCTGACGCAATAAATAAAAATGATTATAGAAAAGCTGTTCGCCTACATTTCTTAAAACTTTTAAAAGAACTAACAGATAAAAATTTTATTTCTTGGCAAATCGACAAAACTAATAACGATTATTCTATTGAACTTTCCAATAGTAAATTCGGCACTCAATTTAAAGAACTCGCTTTGATGTATGAATATATTTGGTATGGCGATTTTCAATTAGATGAACAAAATTTCAGAAACAGCATTTCGAAGTTTAAAGAATTTAAGATAAGTGCATAAATGTTAAAAGGAAGTAAAAAATATATTTTTATCCTTTCCCTGTGTTTTGTAGGGCTAATTTTATTGCAAGTGTTTGCTCCAAAACCAATCAACTGGACACAAACATTTATGAAAAAAGATAAGATTCCATTTGGCACTTCCGCTTTATTTGATGCACTACCTGCAATTTTCCCCGGACAGCAGATAAATACGGAAACCTTCCCAATTTACAATGTACTTGCAGAAGAAAAACTGAGTGGCACCAATTACATTATTATAAACAATGCTTTTGAGCCCGACAAGCTAGACACTCGAGAAATTTTAGAGTTTGCAGAAAATGGCAACTCTGTTTTTATTGCAGCCAACTATTTTTCAGGAAAATTTGCTGATACTTTAAAAATTAAAACAGATAATTATTTTGGAATTGCAGAAACGTTTAATTCCGACTCCGTGAATTTTGCTCAATTTTATAACCCTTACGATACAGCAGAAATAAATTTTTTAAATATTCGTATCAAGAGAAAAAGGAATTATGTTTATGAAAAAGGAATTGAAAATACACATTTCACTTCCTTTGACACGACAAAAACTATTTTACTTGGAAACAACAGCAATAAAAAAATTAATTTTATTAAAATTAAATGGGGAAAAGGTCAATTGTTTTTAAGCACCGTTCCCGAAGTGTTTTCAAATTATCTATTTGTAAACCGCTTAAATTATGATTATCCCTACAAGGCATTGTCATATTTACCCACTCAAAAAATTATTTGGGATGAACATTACAAAGCTGGAAACATTCAGAAAGACAGCTCCTTAAGAGTGATTTTTAACAATCCTGCTTTAAAAAGTGCTTATTCTGTTTTACTAATTTCACTTCTACTTTTTATTATTATTGGTGTGAAGCGAAAACAACGAATTATTCCCGTTGTAGAACCTTTGCGTAATACCACATTAGATTTTGTTGATATTGTTGGCACATTGTATTATCAAACCGGCAATCATAAAAACATAGCTGATAAAAAAATTATGTACTTCTTGGAATACGTTCGTTCTGCATTTCAGATAAAAACAAATTTGTACGATGATGTGTTTATAGAACGAGTCACAAATTTATCGGGAATAGAAAGGCAGAAAGTGCACGACTTGTTTTATTACTTTGCAGATTTAAATGTAAAAACAAGTATTACACAGCAAGAATTGTTAAAATTAAACAGGATGATTGAGGAGTTTCATAGGGAGAATAGAAGATAATGGGCAGTAGACAATTGGGCAATTGAACAGTTGGCAATTAAAACAAGTTGGAAAATAATAATAAACAAAAGAGCTAAAAATAAAAAATTAGAACAACACACAGCATACTAATTAACTAGTGAACTAATTAACAAATGAACTAATAATATGGAAGAACAAGTATTTCAAAACAGAGTTGACTTAAGCGGCTTACAAACTGCGGTAGGAAACATTAAAAAGGAAGTCAATAAAATCATTGTCGGGCAAGACGACATGATTGAGCTCTTGATTGCTGCAATATTGGCGGATGGTCATGTTTTAATCGAGGGTGTTCCCGGTGTAGCTAAAACACTATCAGCAAAATTACTTTCTAAAACAATGACAGTTGGATTTTCGAGAATTCAGTTTACACCTGATTTAATGCCTTCCGATATTATTGGAACTAGCATTTATAATTTAAAAACGTCAGAGTTTGAATTTATACAAGGGCCACTTTTTTCAAATATTATTTTGATAGATGAAATCAACCGTGCTCCTGCAAAAACGCAATCTGCATTGTTTGAAGCAATGGAAGAGCGACAAATTACCGTTGATGGGAAGACATATCTTCTTCCCCCTCCCTTTATTGTTTTAGCAACACAAAATCCGGTGGAACAAGAAGGAACTTATCGTTTGCCTGAAGCACAATTGGATCGTTTCTTATTTAAGATTGAAGTAGATTATCCAAACTTAGAAGATGAAACAAGAATAATTGCAGAATATCACGCAAGAAAAAACACAGTGGATATTGCTTCAGTTAACGGAGTGATGAATGCATCAGAAGTAAAGGAATACAGAAACAAAGTAAGTCAGGTTCACATTGATGCGAATTTAATTTCTTACATCGCTAAAATTGTGAATCAAACGCGTAACAATTCTTCTTTGTACTTGGGTGCTTCTCCGCGTGCCTCACTGGCCATTTTAACAAGCTCAAAAGCTATTGCCGCAATGCGAGGCAGAGACTTTGTTACTCCAGATGATATTAAGTTTGTAGCCACACCTGTTTTAAAACATCGCGTGATTTTAACACCTGAAAAAGAAATGGAAGGCATTACAACAAAAGATGTTATCAAAGGAATTATCGAGAAAATTGAAGTTCCACGTTAGTTATTGGTTGTTAGTTGTTGGTTGTTAGCTAAAAAGAATTAATATAAAGTGAAACTATTCTTAAAATCCATTTATGTACCCAATCTGCTATACTACGTTATAGCAGCAGAAGTTACATTATTGGTTTTTGGATTTTTCTTTCCTTTTATTTATGGCATTTCACATTACATACTCATTGCAATTGTCTCCATCTTTTTTGTAGATATATTAATTCTATTCATTAACAAAAATGGAATTTTTGCAAGACGAGATACACTTGATAAGTTATCAAATGGCGATGACAATTCTGTACAGATAATTATTGAAAATCGTTATTTATTCCCCATCCGTGTTGGTGTGATTGATGAATTACCATTTCAGTTTCAAGCCCGTGATAAAGAATTTAAATTATCAGTAGAACCAGGGAAAAATAAAATTATTGAATATGATGTGCATCCTGTAAAGAGAGGAGAGTATAGTTTCGGAGCTGTAAACATTTATGTGAAAAGTCCGATAGGGTTCATTCAAAAGCGTTATTGCTTTTCGCAAGACATGATGGTTCCCGTTTATCCATCCTTTATGCAAATGAGAAAGTACGAGTTACTTGCTATCTCAAACAGATTGACAGATGCAGGAATTAAAAAAATTAGGAGAAGAGGAAACAATTCTGAATTTGAACAAATAAAAGAATATGTTGCAGGTGACGACTACCGAACTGTGAACTGGAAAGCAACTGCCAGAAGAAACAAATTAATGATTAATCAGTATCAGGATGAAAAATCACAGCAAGTGTATTCGGTTATTGATATGGGTAGAATTATGCGAATGCCTTTTGAAGGCTTGAGTTTATTGGATTATGCCATCAACTCCAGTTTAGTGATTTCTAACATTGCCATGCTTAAACAAGATAAAGCAGGAATTGTAACATTTTCAAATAAAGTACAATCGGTATTACCTGCCGACAGACGAAATGCTCAGTTGCAAAAAATAATGGAATTGCTTTACAATCAAAAAACTGGATATCTGGAAAGCGATTTTGAAAATTTATATGTGAATGTAAAAACCAAAATCAACCAGCGTAGTTTATTTTTATTGTATACCAATTTTGAAACTTTATCAGGGCTACAACGACAATTAAAATATTTAAGAAGAATTGCAAAAGACCATTTGTTAGTCGTCATATTTTTTGAAAATACGGAGTTGCGTACTTTCTTAGATAAGCCGGCCAAAAGCACTGAAGAAGTATACAATAAAGCAATTGCAGAAAAATTTTCTTACGAGAAAAAATTAATCGTAAAAGAATTAGAAAAATATGGGATTCATAGTATTTTAACTGCTCCACAAAATTTATCGGTAAATACCATTAATAAGTATTTGGAATTAAAAGCGAGAGGATTAATTTAATTGAAAATTTCAAATTGAAAATTGAAAAAATTTACTCGAATTGCATAAATCGAAACTAAAATAAGCATCGTAGTACAATCAATTCCCCCTTTAAAAAGGGGGCAAGGGGGATTTAAAAATGCTAATTGCGAAGAATAAACCAAATATGGATTTCGAAGACAAAAAACCAAAGAAAAAACTAACGCCTAACCAGGCTACCATCAAGGCACAACTATCCTGCGCCTACCAGGAGCGCTGTCAGCAAGAAATGCGCGATAAGCTTTATGAATGGGGTTTATACAGCAATGATGTAGAAAACATAATTGCTAACTTAATTTCAGACAACTATTTAAATGAAGAGCGGTTTGCAAAGGCATATGTTGGAGGAAAATTTAGAATTAAAAAATGGGGTCGAATAAAAATTAGAATCGAATTAAAGAAACGAAAGATTTCAGATTATTGTATTAAAAAAGGAATGCAGGAAATTAATGATTCGGATTATGCAAAAACACTAAATGAAATCATTGCAAAAAAATCAAAAGAAATAAAAGGAGGCAAATTACAAGTAAGAAATTATAAAATTGCCCAATATGTTATGTCACGAGGATTTGAAGGAGATTTAGTGTGGGATTCAATAAAACAGTTAGAAGGGTAGAACGTTTTAAAGTTAAAAGGTTAAAGCTACAATCATAACTCTACAAACTTTTCAACTTTCAAACCTTGCAACTTTGTAACTAGTGATTCAACAACCCACTATCTTTCAACACTTGCAATCCTTCCAGCTTATACTTCACAGAAATTGTTCTCTTCAATACTTTTCCTTCCGGTCCTTCAAAATAAATTACCACTCTTGGAAATGAAAATTTTGGTGTTTTGAAATAAACCGATTTAATTTTATTTCTAGAAATTGTTGGAGTGCTGCTACTAACCGAAGAATCTTTTATTTTGATAAAGGATAAAAACAACAAAAGCAAGGCACCGTAATTTAGTACCTCTTTAAAAAAATTTGCACCATAATACGAAACAGAGAACATCGTATACATTAATATCATGCCGAAAAAAATATAATTCAGCACACTTTTTATTCCCCAAGCATCGCTTACCTCATGCTCTAAAGGAATACGATTAGGCTCAGTAGAATTAAAGATAAAAATAGTATCTGCTGAAATGTGGCAGTATTCATTTGTTGTTGTTCTAAAATATTTTGTTGACATCATATTCATCTCCTTTTCCATAAGTCATACTGAGTACTTCTACTCCGCTCAGCATAAACTAAGTCGATTGTAAAAATACATTTATTTCTAGTCCAAATTCCCAATAATTATTAACTTTACCGTATGATTACTACAGACCAACTAAAAGACCTTCGGGAGCGCACTGCTGCGTTAAGGGGGCATCTTTGACATCGACCGTAAGCTTCGCGAAATAGCTGAAGAAGAAGAGAAAGCACTCGCACCGAATTTTTGGGACGACCCAAAAAAAGCAGAAGAACTGCTAAAACAAACCAAATTAAAAAAGAATTGGACACTTTCATTTGCTCAAACACAAAGCAATGTGGATGACCTTGCCTTGCTGTACGATTATTTTAAACAAGGTGAAGCTACGGAGCAGGATGTTGAACATCAATATCAAACAACAATACAATTACTGGAAGAAATTGAGTTCAAAAACATGCTCAGTGGAAAAGAGGATATTTTAAGTTGTGTAGTTCAGATAAATGCCGGAGCAGGTGGAACAGAAAGTTGCGATTGGGCAGAAATGCTAATGCGCATGTATATGATGTGGGGAACAAAAAATGGTTACAAAATAAAAGAAACAGACAGAACTGATGGAGATGCTGCCGGAATAAAATCTGTCACACTTGAATTTGAAGGCGATTACGCTTTCGGTTATTTAAAAGGCGAAAATGGTGTTCATCGCTTAGTAAGAATTTCTCCATTTGACTCCAATGCAAAACGTCACACTTCTTTTGCATCTGTTTACGCCTATCCATTAATTGATGACACCATTGAAATAGATGTAAACCCGGGAGATTTAGAGTTTGAGACATTTAGAGCTGGCGGTGCTGGCGGACAAAATGTAAACAAGGTAGAAACAGCAGTACGCTTGTATCACAAACCATCCGGAATTATTATTAAAAATCAGGAATCACGCTCACAACTACAAAACAAAGAAAACGCGATTAAATTATTAAAATCACAATTGTTTGAAGTTGAATTACGAAAACAACGTGAAGCAATAGACGTGATTGAAGGAAATAAAAAGAAAATTGAATGGGGCTCACAAATTCGTAATTATGTTTTTCATCCTTACAAACTTATCAAAGACGTAAGAACAGGTTATGAAACGTCCAACATTCAAGCTGTGATGGATGGGGACTTGTCGGCATTTATAAAAGCGTATTTGATGGAGTATGGGAATTCGTAATAGAACGCAGATTATTCCGATTTTCATGATAAAATCAGATTTTATTTTTAATACATAAATATAGAGATCCTTTTAAATCATGAAAATCGGAATAATCAGCGTTCCATTTCTCACAATCAATGCCCATGCTAAAAATATATCATAATACCCGTTGCTCAAAAAGCAGAGATGTTTGCACAATTCTTGAAAAGAAGAAAATAAAAACAGAAATTGTGGAGTATATAAAAACACCACTTACTCAAAAAGAAATTAAAGAACTTTTAAAAATGTTGGGAATGAAAGCGGAGGAAATTGTAAGAAAAGGAGAACCACTTTTTAAAGAAAAATTTGCTTCAAAGAAGTTAACAGAAACACAATGGATAAAGGTATTGTCTAAATATCCCATTTTAATTGAACGACCAATTATAGTAAAAGGGAATAAGGCGATTATTGGTCGACCACCTGAAAACGTTTTGAAATTTATCTAAGCGGAATCTTTGAGGTCGCAAATTGCGACCTCAAATTTCTAAGGCCCCTAGCTTCAAGATCACAAAATGTGATGATGAAATGAACTGAAAACATCAACTTGGAGATAATTAAAACCTTCGGTGTACCGAAGGTTTGATTTCAGGATGACCGGAGGAAAAAATTGCTTATATTTGAATATATTGAAAAGATGAGATTTTGTAGTAGTCCTGTCGGAATTTATTTTTTGTTTTTTCTTCCGTTGAGGCTGTAATCTGTCTTGCGCCAAGTAGAAATTGTGGGATAAGGAATTTTTTTTCGAAAATCGGCTGGCAAAATGCTTTCATTCCCGATGGAGTATAAATACACCACAGAACTGTCGTACTTCTGTTTCATAATTTTGGGTTTTGGTTTGAAACAAATACGGAAGAGTGCATAAAGAGGTTATGCAAGTGGCGAAACATTTTAGCTTGAGCAAAAGACACACCCCTCGCCTATCGAGAGGGGAATTGCTTCGTAAACATAATTTGTCTTAACTATTTACATTTACTGAAATCCCCCTAGCCCCCTTTACAAAGGGGGAATTCCTCCTAATAATCTTTCGAATTATCGAAAAAATATCATAAATTTACCTTTGTAAAAACCTAATATCTAACATCTCAATACCAACATCTGATTATGGACTACAGAATAGAAACCGACACAATGGGCGAGGTAAAAGTACCTGCCGACAAATACTGGGGAGCTCAAACCGAACGCTCTCGTAACAATTTTAAAATCGGTCCTGAATCAAGCATGCCTAAGGAAATTATATATGCTTTTGGCTATTTGAAAAAAGCTGCTGCTATGGCTAATTGTGAGTTGGGCGTTTTATCTTCCGATAAAAAAGACCTTATCTCAAAAGCATGTGATGAAATTATTGCAGGTAAATTGGATGATCAATTTCCATTGGTGATTTGGCAAACAGGTTCCGGAACACAATCCAACATGAATGCCAATGAGGTTATTGCATATCGTGCACATGTGATGAGTGGTGGCAAATTATCGGATGAGAAAAAAATATTACATCCGAATGATGATGTAAACAAATCACAATCATCCAACGATACTTACCCAACAGCCATGCACATTGCTGCATATACTTCGGTAGCGAAGATTACGCTTCCGGGAATGGAAAAATTACAAAAGACCTTACAGAAAAAATCAGAAGAATATAAAAGCATTGTAAAAACAGGTCGTACACATTTTATGGATGCAACGCCATTAACACTCGGACAAGAATTTTCGGGTTATGCTCAACAAATGACCAATAGCATTCGTGCAATTAAAAATGCACAAGTAATGATTGCTGAGCTTGCATTAGGCGGAACAGCAGTTGGAACAGGATTAAATACTCCCAAAGGATATGATGTTTTGGTAGCTAAAAAAATTGCAGAATTAACTGGATTAGCTTTTGTAACAGCACCAAATAAATTTGAAGCATTGGCTGCACATGATGCCATGGTTGAATTATCAGGAGCGTTAAAACGTGCTGCTGTTTCATTAATGAAAATTGCAAACGATATTCGTATTTTGAGTTCAGGTCCACGTAGTGGAATTGGCGAAATTATTATCCCTGATAACGAACCGGGTTCTTCTATCATGCCCGGAAAAGTAAATCCAACTCAGCCGGAAGCAATGACTATGGTTTGTGCCCAAGTAATGGGGAACGATGTTGCTGTTTCAATTGGTGGCTCTATGGGGCATTTCGAATTAAATGTTTTTAAACCGGTAATTGCTGCTAACGTTTTACAATCGGCAAGATTGATTGGTGACGCTTGCGTTTCTTTTAATGATAAATGTGCTGAAGGTATTTTACCAAACTTGCCAATCATTAAACAACATATGGAAAATTCATTGATGTTGGTTACTGCATTGAATACACATATTGGCTATGAAAAAGCTGCAAAAATTGCAAAAACAGCTCATAAAGAAAATAAAACATTGCGTGAAGCAGCCATTGAATTAGGCTATGTAACAAACGAACAATTTGATGAATGGGTGAAACCGGAAGACATGTGCGGGAGCATGAAATAATTTTTAGTACATCATTGCTAGGGAAGAATGACCGAAGAAATCACATTGATGTACAGATTACCAATGTGCTGATGTGCAGATGTTTTGACCGGGGTGCATTTCTAATCTCTACTCTTAACAAGCCTAAGTAACCTATTCAACCTAATTAACTTAATTGACCATTTACCATTTTGAAAACAAATATTTCCATCCTTTTATTTTTTGCATTGAGTTTTGCTACATCACATTTATCGGCTCAAACAGATACTGTGATTAATGGGAAACGTTACAAAATGATTGAAGAAAAAAACGACACTGTTGTAAAAACAGTTACTGTTACAAAAAAGAAAAAACACATTGCTCCTATTGATAGTACTTTTATTCTTAAAAATAAAAAACTAAACTATTATAACAATTGGTTAACTGTTGGTGGAGGTTTTAATCAAAACTTAACGTACAGAAGGAAAATAGGGTTTGCGGGCGGACTCGATTTTAATTTTCATTTAAAGCAACATTATTTTCAATTGGGAACAATGATTACCGGTGAACGGTTTGGCTTTTACGACAATTATGAATTTCATTTAGGATATGGTAAACGTTTTGAGGATAAAGACATTCACTTTGCTGGATTTATAGGTGTTTCATATTCAACTGGATATACAAAGAATGATAGTGTTTACACAAATCCTTTTAATGAGCCCGGAATTTATGTACAACTGGAAGGAATAAAAAAAGTCACCTATGATGTTGGTGCGGGTTTTGCTTTATTTGTAGATGGTAATCAAGAACAAGCTATTTTCGGAGCAAAATTTATTGTTTATTTCTCAGGAGCATATCGTGGGAAGAAGTACAATGATGGGAAGAATGTTGATTAGATGATGTGCAGATGTGTAGATTAGTTGATGTGCAGATGTGTAAATGTGCAGATGAAATAATTAATGAGGTCATTGCAAGTTCCGAATCTTCGGAACGAAGCAATCTCTAAGAAAGCTGATTGATTTTCAAATCACCCTGCCCCCTTTCCTTCGATTAAGCTCAGGATAAACTTCAGGCGACATCCTTCCTAATAAATATATTCTCAAGTCAATCTGCACATCAGAAATCAGCACATCTTCACATCGATTACACAAATTTATCTCCCTTTTGAATTTTTACATCGCTTACAAATGTTTTGATTTCTTGCTCGTCCTGCTTTTTACAGATTAACAATATTCCATCTGATTCAACAATAATGTAATCTTCCAGTCCCTGCATCACCACCAACTTATCTTTAGAAACATTTACAATACAATTTTTTGAATCGTACATCATTACATTTTTTCCAACAACCGCATTGTTATTATCGTCTTGTTTGATGTGGTCGTATAGTGAGCCCCAGGTTCCTAAATCGCTCCAGCCAATAATGGATGAGCGTACATATACATTTTCAGCTTTTTCCATTAATGCATAATCAATGGATATATTTTTACAACTTGTGTATGCCTTGGCAATAAACTCTTTTTCTTTATCTGTATTGTAAATCGCATTTCCTTCCCTGAAAATAGCATCCATATCCGGAGAATGCTGTTCAAATGCTTTGATTACGCTTTTTACACTCCAAATAAATATTCCTGAGTTCCATAGAAAATCACCACTCTGTAAAAAGAACTTGGCCATTTCTAAATCCGGTTTCTCGGTAAATGTTTTTACTTTTTTAATTCGCTTGTCTTTTTCTTTTGCTTCCGATTCAACAAATTGAATATAACCATAACCTGTGTCAGGGCGACTAGGACGAATGCCCAATGTAACCAAACAATCTTCGGACGCAGCTTTTAAGTAGCAGGCCTTTATTGCTTTTACAAACGTATCTTCTTTCACAATTAAATGATCAGAAGGAGCAACCACTGTTAATGCATCTGGATTTAACTGCGCTATTTTATAACAAGCAAAAGCAACACAAGGAGCAGTATTTTTACGAGCAGGCTCACTTAAAATATTTTCTACTTTTATGCCTTTGATTTGTTCTTTCACCAACTCAACATAAGAATCGTTGGTAACAATAAAAATATTTTCTTTGGGACAAAGTCTTAAAAAACGATTATAGGTTTGTTGCAAAAGTGTTTTGCCCGTTCCTAAAATATCCATGAATTGTTTTGGATGAGCTGTTCTGCTCATCGGCCAAAAGCGACTACCAATGCCGCCTGCCATTATCACACAATAATTATTTTTCACAATACTACGAATTACGAATTTTACTCCAACTAATTACGAAAAAACAATACGAATGTACGAAATTGCGAATATTTGATTTGTAATTCGTATAATTCATGCTTGATTCTTAATTCGCTGAGTTATGATAATTTTTTCAATGCACTTCTTAAATTTTCAATCACTGTATCAATCTCTTCCACCTTACATGTTCCAACAGATAATCGGTACCAACTAGAATCAGGTGAAGCGCCAAATGCATAAAATGGCACCAAAGCTACTTTTGCTTCATCTAAAATATATTTCGTTACATCTTGTGTCGTTTTCAAAACTGTTCCATCCGCTCTTGTTTGTCCGTGTAAAGAAAATTGCACTGTTAAATAAATTGCTGCTTCCGGGGCAATAGAATTTACTTTAAACCCTTCTGATTTTAAACTTTGAAATCCTTTATGAAAATTTACTAAGCGTTCATTAATTTTTGTTTTAATGTCGGATAAAAATTTATCATATTGATTAAAATCATTCAGGTATGCGGCAACCGCCATTTGCTCAGCTTTAGGTGCCCAAGCACCCACGTGCGTTAAAATGGATTTCATCTTGTCGATGATTTTTTTCGGACCCATGCTCCAGCCCACACGCACACCTGTTGAGGCTAATGATTTAGAAATTCCGTCCACAAAAACAGTGTAATTTTTCATATCCGGACGAAGAGTAACAGGATTGTAGTGTACAGTTTCTCCATATGTTAATGCCCAATAAATTTGATCGTACATTAAGTACAATGGTTTTTTATTTTCGGCTAACCGCTTAGCATTTTCTTCTAAAATCATATCACAAATTTCTTCCAAATCTTTTTTACGGAAAGTTGTTCCGGTAGGATTTAAGGGCGAACACAAGGCAATTAAATTTGCGGAGCTCATGTAGAGCTTAAAATCAGCAGCCTTTGGCATAAACTTATTTTCTGGAGTTGTTTCAATCAATACCGCTTTTGCATTACTCAAATACGTGTAGTGATTGTTGTTCCACGATGGAACAGGAAAAACAACCGTATCGCCTTCATCAATCAATGCTTTAAAAATGGCATAAATTACAGGACGAGCACCACCCGCAATTACAATTTCATCTACTTTATAATCTAATTCTCCGCGCTCTTTCAATAATTTAGAAACCGATTGCCGCAATTCCAACATTCCATCTGCAGCAGGATAATTTGTTTGGTCATCTTCATATGCAGAAATAATTGATGTTTTTAATTCAGCAGGAATAGGGAAAATTTTTGGGTTAAAGTCACCGATAGTAAAATTATATACTTTTTCGCCTTGCTTAATTTTTTCATTTACCTCAGCAGCCAGTTTGATAATTTCGGAGCCGATAATATTTTGAGCCAGTTTTGATACTTTTAAATCAATATTCTTTTCCATTGTATTTGCACTCATTTTTAAAAAAATTTAAGCGTTATTAATTGGTGAAAATCTTGGCAACTGAAATATTAAAAACCAAATTTTAAAACCTCCCCTCATTCCTCTCCTTGTAAAAAGGAGAAGAGGTAAAGGCTTGTTTAACATTTCATTTGCCCTAGGAACAAATTTAACAAAAACCCAATATGTTCAGTCTATTTGTTGATTAATTGTTGGTCAATTTTGATGTGTTTTCGGCAAACAGTGGAGTATTAATTACCAACACTTCGGTTATGGGGTTAAACAGATAAACAGTATTGCTACTTACATCTTTACATTTGATTCGTTTTCGAACTTGTTGACCTCTAATAAAGTAGCGATTATCATTGTATGAAAATGTTGAGCCTACGGGAACATCTTCTAAAAAAACCGTGTTTTCTCTGGTATCATACTTTTTTAAGATACGTAGCAAATCGGTATCCGAACAACTGGATGCTGCAGGATTGTTCATATATTTTCGGAGAGACATAATTACATCTAATGGGAAAACTTCCGGAATTAAAAATTGTTGCATCAACATTTTGTAATGCAATTTCCATTCGTCTCCGTGAGGTTTTACTGAGTCTTTATGTTTGTTATAAGTTGATAAATGTGCTATTTCGTGAACGAGTGTAATCAGAAAAGCATACTTATTCATATCGTAATTGATGGTAATCAAATGATTTTCACCTTTCATGGGTGGGCGATAATCACCGTATTTGGAAGAACGACTTTTTTTTATTTTTAACTTGAAATCGAACTTATAAATCCATTCCGCAATAGCGGGTACTGCCTTTTCAGGGATGTACTTGTGGAGGATGGATTGATTTCTTTCTAGTTGATTCACGACTATTTATTACTAATTATATCCCAACGAAATATGAATTCATACGAAATGTACGAATTTACGAATACTGGCATTACACAACTGTAGTTCAAAAGCTATTCTATTTGTAATTCGTAAAATTCGTACTAATTTTTCGTAATTCGTTGGATTTATTTCAACAATTGATAAACAATAAAGCTAGAAAGGTAAGCGAGTGCGCCCATAAAGAAAAACTGAATAGTGGGCCATTTCCAACTTTTTGTTTCGCGGTAAACAACAGCAAGTGTGCTCATACATTGCATTGCGAAAGCATAAAAAATCATTAATGAAAACCCCACTGCAATGGTGAATTTAGGTTGATTGGTTTCAGCATTTTTTTCTGCCGCCATTTTTTCTCGAATGGTTTGAGTATTGTCGGTATTTCCTGCGCTATAAATGGTTGCCATTGTTCCAACAAACACTTCACGTGCAGCAAAAGAGGTGACCAATGAAATTCCAATTTTCCAATCGAAGCCCAAGGGTTTGATTGCTGGCTCAATTGATTTTCCCAACATACCTGCATATGAAGCTTCTAATTTTTCGGAAGCAATCTTTGCAGCTATTTGGTCTTGATTCATCTCTGCCCTCCAACTATAATCCTGATATTTTTTTTCAATTTCTTCAAATTTATTTCCTGGAGCATGGGCAGATAAAAACCACAGAATGATAGAAATAGCAACAATGATTTTACCGGCATCAAATAAAAACATTTTTACTTTGTCGTAAATGGTATAGCCAACTGTTCGCCATTGCGGGCTGCGATAAACAGGTAATTCCATAATAAAATAACTCCTTTCACGTGCCTTTAAAATCCATTTCATCACCCATGCTGCTCCTATTGCGGCAATAAATCCAATAAGGTATAAAGCCATTAAAATTAATCCTTGATAATTAAAAAAGCCAAGTGTTTTATTTTGTGGAACGACTAATGAAATCAACAATGTATAAACGGGTAATCGCGCAGAGCAACTCATTAAGGGCGTTACCATAATGGTAATGATTCTTTCTTTCCAACTGCTAATGGTTCGTGCACTCATAATTGCGGGGACAGCACAAGCAACTCCACTTATCAAGGGAATTACGGAGCGACCGTTCAATCCAAATCTTCGCATAAGTTTATCCATAATAAAACTTACACGAGCCATATAACCTGTATCTTCCAAAATAGCGATAAAAGCAAAAAGTAAAGCAATTTGCGGAACAAACACCACCACTCCACTCAAGCCAGCAATAATCCCATTT
This sequence comes from Bacteroidota bacterium, assembly GCA_023251805.1. GTDB lineage: Bacteria > Bacteroidota > Bacteroidia > 2-12-FULL-35-15 > 2-12-FULL-35-15 > 2-12-FULL-35-15. The sequence continues at coordinate 15,134 of JAHEYB010000028.1, forward strand.
ACTAATAAGTTGCTCAACTCTCCTTTCGGTAAAACATTGGCTGTGATTTCAGAAATAGAAATAAATAAACTTTCTATCCAGTCCATCGGAAAAGCTGCCAGGAAAAATATTGTTTGAAAAATAAAAAATAGAATAATTAAAAAAATGGCATACCCCCAAATGCGATGTGTCAATACACTATCTAATTTTTGTGTAAACGATTCTGTTTTTATAGCCGATTTACGCGTGATACAATCTTCTGCAATACGATTAATTATTTTATAGCGTTCCACACTTTCTATCGATTGCAATTTATTGGTGTCGATAATTAATGTATTAAGCGCATCTGTAATTTTTGTTTGCATTTCTGCATTGTGCAAATAATTAATATCGGAAAGGTTATTGATAATTTGAAATGCTTCAAAATCACTTTTTACTTTAATTACTGCTTTCACTTTTTCGATCGCATCGGGAACAATTTTTTTGATGTCGATAAAATCATATTGAGGAACAGGAAGGGGCTGCAACAAAGCTTGTTTCAACACCTCCACGCCTTCTTTATTTCTAGCACTTATTCCAATCACTTTTACTCCTAATTTTTCCGATAAACGAATAGCATCAATTACATCTCCCTCTTTCTCCACCATATCCATCATATTAAGAGCAAGAATAACAGGAATTTTGAGGTCGATGATTTGAGAAACAAGAAATAAGTTTCGCTTCAAATTGCTTGCATCTGCAACTATAATTGTTACATCAGGATGGTTAGTATTTCCAGCATTGCAAAGCACTTCAAAAGCAACTCTTTCGTCAAGAGATTTCGGATATAAACTATATGTTCCGGGCAAGTCAATAAATTCGGCTGTAACACTTGCATTGAGTTTGGAAAATCCTGATTTTTTATCCACCGTAACACCCGGAAAATTTCCTGTTTTTTGATTTAGACCGGTAAGCGCATTAAATAGGGTAGATTTGCCGCTATTGGGATTTCCAATGAGAGCAACTTTGATTGTCGATTTTTCAGAAAAATTAACGAAAGAAGCGTTCGACTCCACAGCTGAATGGATTAGTTATTTAACCAGTATAGGAGATACCAGTACAGTAGAAGCTTCGGCTTTACGCAGACTTAATAGATAACCAGCAACAGATATAGCAATGGGGTCACCTAAAGGAGCAATTCGGGCAAGTTTCACAATTTCACCGGGAGTACAGCCCATTTCAAGAAGCTTCAAAGCCATGTGCTTGTCGGTAAAGGAATCTATAATGGCACTTTGACCTATTTTTAACTGCGATAAATTTTTCAAACCTTTTGTTTTTGGAGTCATTGAGGCCAAAATTACATATTATTTGGGGTAAAAAAGAGGAAATCCGATACCTAAAACAAGGTATTTTAGGGTAGGTGAGAATATAAAACGGGAATTATCTGTTAAAAAGATCCATAATTTCCAGTTTCCACTTTGGGCAATCACCACAACGATTTTTTTTACGTGTGGCGAAGCAACTTGAAAATAATGAAACTAAAATAACCACGGTTATAAATTTTACCGTTTTGTGAAGAAGATTTTTCATGCTATGGTGTTTCTACAAAGATAGCAAAAACAAAACACATCATTTGTGGTCAATTATTCTTATTTTTAACCCTGAATTAAATGATTCAAAAGAAGGGCATTAGCTAAAAATGAATATCTTTTTTCACTTCGGTAGATACTACATCCTAATGAAGCGTGCTTTCGGCAAACCCGAAAAGCTTTCCCTTTACCGAGCTCGAATTTTTGAAGAAATGTATTCGCTCGGGATTGGGTCTTTAGGAATAGTAGCCATTATCTCCGTATTTATGGGGGCTGTTATCACTATCCAAACAGCCTTTAACTTTGAAAGTCCGCTTATCCCTCCGTATGCTGTTGGCGTTGCTGTTCGCGATACAATGATATTGGAATTTTCACCTGCTATTGTCAGCTTAATTTTGGCAGGAAAAATAGGTTCAAGCATTGCATCCGAAATTGGAACCATGCGAGTAACCGAGCAGATTGATGCCTTGGAAATTATGGGGATTAATTCGGCAGGATATTTAATTTTCCCAAAAATAATAGCCTCTGTTTTATTTAACCCAATTTTAATTATTTTCTCCATGTTTTTGGGAATTTTAGGAGGTTACGTTTTCGGATTAATGGCGGGAGTGGTTACCGATTTTGAGTATATTTTAGGAATCACTTACGAGTTCAGACCCTTTAACGTAATATATGCTTTGATAAAAACAGGTGTATTTGCATTCATAATTGCTTCTGTGCCTGCTTACCATGGTTATTATACAAAAGGCGGTGCACTGGAAGTGGGTCGTTCTAGTACCAAAGGAGTTGTTTATGCAAGCGTTCTTATTCTGGCATTCGATTTAATTTTAACGCAGGTATTATTGGTTTGATACAAATTAAGAACATATCAAAATCCTTTTCAGGTCGCAAAGTAATCAACGATATTTCCTTCCATTTTGAGCAAGGAAAAACCAATATGATTATTGGCGAAAGCGGTTCAGGTAAAACAACTTTACTAAAGTGTATGGTTGGCTTAAATGAAATTGATGGAGGCGAAGTATTATTTAATGACAGAAATTTTTACGATTTAGATTTCAAGGGAAAAAAAGAAATTCGCAAGGAAATCGGAATGTTGTTTCAGGGAGGAGCATTGTTTGATTCTAAAACGGTGGAAGAAAATGTAGTGTTTCCTATTTCTATGTTTACCGAAATGACTGAAAGTGAAAAACGGGACAGAGCTAATTTTTGTTTGCAAAGAGTAAATCTTCAAAATGCAAATGATTTATACCCAGCAGAATTGAGTGGTGGAATGAAAAAACGGGTTGCCATTGCAAGAGCCATTGCCGTTCAACCAAAATACTTGTTTTGCGATGAGCCCAATTCAGGGTTGGACCCCAAAACATCAATTGTCATCGATAATCTTATTAAAGAAATTACAGATGAATATGGAATTACTACAGTTGTGATTACACACGATATGAACTCCGTAATAGAAATTGGTGACAACATTATGTTTATTTATAAAGGAGATAATTGGTGGCAAGGAAGTAAAGAAGAAATATTGCGAACCGAGAATCAGGAAGTTTGTGATTTTGTATATGCTACAAAATTTATGAAAAATTTAAAAACCAAATTTTAGAACCATCTTAAAAAAGAAAAATCCCTCCCGCATTATGTGGGAGGGATTTTTTACGAATCTACTATGCGATTATTTTGCTATCAGCATTTTTTTAGTCAATGAAACACCAGTACTTGTTTTCAAAGAATAGAAATAAGACCCTTTTGATAAATCAGAAATATCTACAGATAACTGATAACTTCCCGGAGACATTTCTCCTTCATTAATTTCTTTTACCATTTGTCCGGCAATATCATAAAATTGGATGCTTACAGAAGTAGCTTTTGCCAAATCATATTTAATTATGGTTTTACCATTTGAAGGATTAGGCATATTTTGATATAAAGTGGCGCTTAATTCATTATCGCTAATTCCTGTTAAATCATTGTAACTAATTTTTGCCCACAATTCCCAATCTTGCGCTTCATACCAACCAGCAGAACCAACAGGTGAGCCGTAACCAATAGTTCTATTAGTAGAAACCGAATTAATATAAGGAGGATATCGCATAAAGGATGTCGGGTTAATTGCTTGTGTCATGGTTCCGCCTGAACCATCATTGATGCATGAACCAAGAACACCCATTGTATCGGCTTTATCACCAACATACTTAAATACCATTCCAATTTTTTGACCGGGAGAAGTGGTGTATCCGGGCGTAAAACCAAGGTTATACAGTGCACCCGCTCCTAACCAACCACCACCAGAGGAAAGTGTTGTATTAGTAACTAATGTATCAGCCCAAAGAGCTGTTGCAGTTGCACTAAGTGTATTGGTTCCTGTTAAATTAACCAATTCCATAATTAGTAAATCGTTTAATCCGCTATTATTTTCATGCGTAATTAACATAAAAATACTATCTACCGTAAACGTTAAACCTGTAGGATAAGGAGAAAAATTAAAGTCGTCTACATTATCAGAATAGTCTGTAAAACCAAAAAATGGATAAATAGCAACACCAGCATAATTCAAAGATGTATCTATTGCTGTGTAGGTGCTATTGAATTTAAATACATAAGAAAGGTCATTAATGTCGTACCATGAATAATCGATATAACCTGAACCAGAAACACGAGCATTGGTGTTGAATGGTGTTTTAAAATTGGAATGAACCGCTTGTGAGGCATGTGGCTTCAAGGCAGAGGATAGTTGCTGAGCCGACAGAGTAGTAGCAATGGAAACTAATCCAAGCGCAATTAGTGTGTAAATTTTTTTCATTTTTTCAGGATTTAAATTTGAAAATACTAATTAAAGATAGTTCATTATAAAATAAAAAACAAAAAATACTACTAAAATAAAAAAGCTCTGCATAATTAATATGCAGAGCTTTAATTAACTAATTGTACTAATATTATTTAGAAACAACAAACATTTTAGTGAATCTGTGTCCGTTAGCATTCAATTGGTATAAATAGTTACCTGGTGCTAAGTTCGCAGTATTCAATTCTGCTTTGTAAGTTCCTGCTGATTGGTTTTCAAAAACGTTGTTGATTAATTTACGTCCAGTAAGATCATAAACTACTAAGCTAACATTTTTAGAATTTTGCTCCAAAGAGTATTCAACTACTGTTGAGTTAACAGCAGGATTCGGAGATGCAGTTAATTTCATTCCATTATAGAATTCGCTAACACCACTAACTGGGTCACAAACTACCGGCCACATAGCGATATCGTTATCCAATCCCAATGAACCGAAATCTGGAGAACCCGGATTTGAGAACAATTGGTCAGTTACATACCATTTTGTACCGATTTTGTGCCAAGTGTAATCTAAGTTTTGTGCATCATTTTGGCTATCACTCACTAAACCAACAGTGTCACCACCAGCTAAAGGAGTAACATCCATTACTAATGCAAAATCGCCTAAGAAATTTGCAGGTGTAGCAAAAGGCACATAGTTAAATCCAAGTGTGTCTATAGCAGAAAAAAGAAGATCTGCAGATGCTTTTGCGGAACCAGTTGGACCAGGTGAATTTAAAACTGTTGAGTTAAAAGTACCGCTTCCGTTCGTGTTATAAGATTTGTTAGCAGCCATATCCCAAGCAGTGATAACCACTTTTGATGTTCCAGAACTTCCAGCATCGCTTTCTTGTCCAGCAAACCATAACACAGCTCCGCTAATACTTAATGGATCTAAGTTTAAATTTTGGTAGCCTTGTCCACAAATTCTAAGCACGTTAGTACTAACGTTATTACCATAAATGTAACCTCCGCCAGTATAACCATAAATTACAGCTCCACCACTAATAGCAGCAAATTCCGGAGTAAAATCCGTGAAGTTCTGCCATCCTGCAGTATCACCGCAAGTAAAAGTTCTTTCTGTTGCAACACCTTTTGTGAAAGACTTAGACGCAAGCGGAGTTGCTTTCCCAGCCTCAGATGTTTGAGATATTGCTGCCGCTGACAACAACAATAAACTAGATAGTAAGTAAATTTTTTTCATTTTTTCTGGTTTAAATTTGAGTTTTTCTTAAATTGAGGGATAAAGATATAAAATTATCCTATAAAAAACAATACTATCCCGATGAAATAAAATAAGAAAGCCATTCTTCAAATGAAGAATGGCTTTCCACAAAAATTGGATTACTAATTACTTAGCAACAACCATTTTCTTAGCAATACGTCCTTTACCAGCTGTTAATGCATAGTAATAAACTCCTGCGTCTAAGTTTTGAGTATCAATTTTGATTGAGTGGTCACCAGCAGCCATATTACCTTCGTTATATGTAGCAACTAATTTACCAGTAACATCAAAAATCATTAAAGAAACATTGTTTGTATTGTTCTCCAAAGCATAAGTAACAGTTGTGCTGTTAGTAGCCGGGTTCGGAGTGTTTTGACCTAATCTAGCTCCGTTAAGGAAACCATGGTCTTCAATTCCAACGTTAACATCAACTAAAGCCCAAACGAACAAGTCGATATCTAAAGGCCAAGCTTGGAAGAAAGTATGCCAAGAGTTGTCATTCCATTGTTCCCATGACATATCAGTTGCACCAGCATCACCATCTGAACTGTGAACTAAACCTACAGTATCTCCAGCAGCTAATGTTTGGAAATTAATTCCTATAGCAAAGTCACCAGTTGTAAATACAGGAGTAGTGAACATTACGATTTCCGGTGTGTAAGAAAGACCAGTATCTAAAGCAGAAAACAATAAATCAGCAGTTGCATTAACTGTTCCAGGAGCTGTTGTGCTAGCACCTGTTGAAGTTGTTCCCGCTGCATTTAAAGTGTGGTGTCTAACCTGAACTTTAGAAGTTCCAGAGCTACCTAAATCACTTTGTTTTGCACCAAACCACATTAAAGCACCTTCAACATTGATGTTACCAATTGTGTTTAAGAAAGATTGTGCTTTTTGAAAATCATCGTATCCATTATTTCCACAAACATAACCACCATTAGCAGAACCGATAAACGCTGGTCCAGCTGCTGAAGCGTTTGTCCAAGAATAACCAACCAATGTGTCAGTTACAGTTCTGTCAGCCGACATTGTAGGCATCCCCACAGTACTAACAGGTGTATTCGTTGTTGAAACCATTTTCTGCGCGTTTGCAGAAAAAACTACCGCTACAGTAGCAATAAGCGTGTAAATTTTTTTCATGTTATTGTTTTTTAGTTATTAATTTATTTAAAAGTACAGACTACAAATTTAATAAAAGCCCCTCATATTACCAAATTAAAGATTGGAATACCCGTAAAATTTAAGCCAGTTCCGCCTCAGCGTAAGCCTCTATTGGCGGACAGGCGCAAATAAGGTTTCTATCGCCATGGGCATTGTCAACCCTTGCCACACTAGGCCAAAATTTGGCTTCTTTCACCCATTTCAAGGGATAAACCGCTTTTTCACGTGAATAACTGTGTTTCCAGTCGTCTGTAATAACCGACTTTGCTGTATGCGGTGCATTTTTAATCACATTGTCTTCCTTGTCAGCCTTTCCTGAAATAATTTCATCAATTTCCTTTTTTATAGAAATCATAGCCGAACAAAAACGATCCAATTCTTCTTTTGATTCACTTTCAGTAGGCTCAACCATCAGTGTATCGTGAACAGGGAAAGAAACCGTAGGAGCATGGTAACCATAATCCATCAATCGTTTTGCAATATCACCCACTTCTACTCCGGCTTGACGTTTAAATTCAACACAATCTAAAATCATTTCGTGGGCACATCTTCCATTTTTTCCGCTATACAACGTAGGATAATGCCCTTTTAATTTTTCTTTAATATAATTCGCATTCAAAATGGCCATTCTGGTTGCTTCTGTAACACCTTCTCCACCTAACATTTTAATATAACCATATGAAATAAGCAAAATCAAGGAGCTGCCAAATGGCGCTGCTGATACTGCTGAAATTCCTTTTTCTCCGCCTGTTTTAACCAATGTATGAGAAGGTAAAAATGGAACGAGTTGTTTTGCAACACCAATTGGTCCCATTCCTGGACCACCACCACCGTGTGGAATAGCAAATGTTTTGTGTAAATTCAAATGACATACATCTGCACCAATATTTCCTGGAGATGTTAATCCAACTTGTGCATTCATATTCGCACCATCCATATATACTTGTCCGCCATTTTCATGGATGATATTTGTAATTTCAATAATACTTTCTTCGTAAACACCATGTGTGCTTGGGTAAGTTATCATCAAGCACGATAAATTATCTTTGTGTAATGTTGCTTTTTCGCGCATATCATTTACATCGATGTTTCCTTTTTCATCGCATTTTACCAAAACTATTTTCATTCCGCACATAGCAGCACTCGCAGGATTTGTTCCATGAGCGGACGTAGGAATTAAAGCAATATTACGATGAGCATCGCCACGTGATTGATGATATGCTTGAATCACTAACAAGCCTGCGTATTCGCCTTGAGCACCAGAGTTTGGTTGAAAACTCATTTTTGCAAAACCTGTAATTTCACTTAAGGAACGATCTAACTCATCAATCATTTCGATATAACCAGCCGCTTGGACAACTGGAACAAAAGGATGAATGTGTGCAAACTCTGGCCAAGTAATAGGCATTAATTCGGATGCCGCATTTAATTTCATCGTACACGAACCCAACGAAATCATTGAATGTGTCAACGACAAATCTTTATTCTCCAAACGTTTGATGTAACGCATCATTTCAGATTCGGAGTGATACGAATTAAAAACTGGGTGACTTAGGATGGAAGATGTACGATGTTTAATGGAAGATGTTTGCTTAAAAATAATCTCTTGAGTAATTTTCGAAGCTGTTTTGCCACTTGCTTTTGCAAACACTTCTACAATTGCATTAATATCATCTGCATCTGTTGTTTGATCTAGGGCAATCGTAATTCCTGTATCGGTATAACGGAAATTAATTTGAGCTGCTTCTGCTAATGACTTCACCTTTGAAGCATCTGCCCCCGTAACTTTGATAGTATCAAAATAAGAATCGCTTTCAATACCCAATCCTAATTTTTTTAATTCTTCTGCCAAGGTAACTGCCGAAAAATGTACTTGTTGAGCAATGCCTTTTATTCCTGCCGGACCGTGGTAAACCGCATACATACTAGCCATAATAGCCAACAATGCTTGTGCTGTACAAATATTAGATGTTGCTTTGTCTCTTCGAATATGTTGTTCGCGTGTTTGTAAAGCCATACGCAAAGCCGGATTACCTTGTGCATCTACTGAAACTCCAATGATACGACCAGGAATGATTCTTTTATATTCTTCGCGGCAAGCGAAAAAAGCTGCGTGCGGACCACCATAACCCATCGGCACACCAAAACGCTGAGAGTTCCCTACCACCACATCAGCACCCCATTCACCCGGAGGTGTTAACAATACTAAACTTAAAATATCGGCCGCAACAGCAATTGCAATTCCATTTGCTTTTGCATTTTTTACAAAATCAGCATAGTCATTTACTTTTCCATCCACTGTTGGATATTGTAAGATTGCTCCATAAACAGTAACATCTAATTTTGCCGACTTCCAATCTCCAATTACCAATTCAATTCCCAATGGAGTAGAACGTGTTTTTAATAAATCGATGGTTTGAGGATAACATTCGTTTGAAACAAAAAACTTAATTGCACCATTTTTTACTTGGTCGCGATTACGATTGCTGAACAACATTGCCATTGCTTCTGCCGCTGCAGTGGACTCATCCAACAAAGATGCATTTGCAATTTCCATTCCTGTTAAGTCCATCACCATCGTTTGGAAATTCAAAAGTGCTTCCAATCGTCCTTGTGCAATTTCTGCTTGGTAAGGTGTATATGCTGTATACCAACCCGGATTTTCCAACACATTTCTTTGAACAACAGGAGGAATAATTGTACTGCTATATCCCAAACCAATATAGGTTTTAAACACTTTGTTTTTAGATGCAATTGTTCTTAAATGTTTGTGGTAATTATATTCAGTCATTCCTGCAGAAAGATTCAATGGCTTTTTTAAGCGGATTGCAGCAGGAATAGTTTGGTCTATCAATTCGTCAACGCTTTTAGCGCCAATTTTTGAAAGCATTAATTTTACATCGTTTTCACGAGGTCCGTTATGACGGTCTACAAATTTATCAGTTACAACCATTGTTTCATTTTTTATTAGGAATAGCCCCGCATGAATATTCTCGCTCATATAACGGGAAGGCAAATATAATTAGAAAACAGGTTTTGTGCCATCGAAATTATCAACAAAAAACAATAAAAAGAAAGAAGTAATTTAGAATGGTTATCTTTGAACAAATAATACAAGGGATTATGTTTAAATACTTTTCTACAACTCTTATTTGGCTAATTCTAGTCATCTTTTCAAAAAGCACCCATGCTCAAACAGGGAAAGACACCATCCGATTATTAAATGGCGCAGTAGTAGTTGCAACGGTTATAGACACCTTAAATGGCGTTACTACTATTAAGAATCAAAAGGATAGCACAAAAAATGACATCATTGAAAACGATCGTATTTTTTCTATCAGTAATGAGAACGGAGAAAGTATAATGTATGTGTATGATACTATTCTTGGAAATGAATTCACCATTGAAGAAATGCGGTATTTTATGGTTGGTGAACAAGATGCTGAAATGGGATTTAAAGCGCGCGGTGCATTTTGGGGAAATCTTGTTTTAGGAGCTGCTGGAGCAGTCACCGGAAGTTTTTTGTGTCCTTTACCTGTGTTTGCTTTTTCTGCTGCTTCTGGATTACCAAGGGTAAATGTAAAACACAATACAGTTTCTAAAATAGATTACATTAAACATGATACATACATTATGGGGTACGAAAGAGTGGCTCGTAAAAAAAGAAAAATTAGTTCACTCATTGGTGGAGGAGCTGGAATTGTTGCCGGGCTAGGCGGTTTTTTTATTCTGAGAGCAACCGATAACGAAATTCAGTTTAAATAAAAATCTCATTTTTATAAATTGATTTTTTTCAAACGCTTTTTTGATTTTATTCTTTTTGGCAATATCTACGTTGCACTTGGTGCTGTTTGCTTAATTCAAAGTTCGCTCATTCAATTACAAACAAGCAACTTTCTTCTACCCTATTCCTTCTTAACATTTTTTGCAACATTATTTATCTATAATTTGCAACGCATTTTTTATTCACGTCAAAAAGAAAATAGTATAGGATCCATCCGAAGAAAATGGATTTTTGAAAATCAATTTTCCATTAAACTACTTTGCATCATAGGATTTATAGGTGTGTTTATTACTTTTTTCTTTGTCGATTATAAAATTATTTTTTATCTCTCGCCATTATTAATTTTATCCATCGCCTATTTTTTACCAAGCATCAAACTGAGAAAAAATGCATGGTTTAAATTGCTTACTTTGTCGCTTGTATGGACAATGGCCACAGCAGTTGTTCCAATGATACTTTCAGACGTTCCGCTATCTTGCTTTCCAGCACAGCTTCATATTTTTGTACGCTTCACATTTATGATTGCTATTTGTATTCCATTTGATATCAGAGATTTTGATATCGACAAAGAGGATAACATTTCTACCATTCCACATATCTTAGGAGAGACCGCAACACGCTGGATAGCATTTGCAATTATGCTCTTCTATATTTTACTAATTATGACTGAGCACAGTATATGGATGTTTGATCGTGCGACCTATTATGGACTAATGATTTCTGCTATCATTAATACACTATTAGTATTGCTCAGCAACTCAAAAAGAGGAGAATATTTTTATGTAGCAATGATTGATGGGACAATGATTTTACAAGGAGTAATATTGATGGTAGTTTGCTATTGGTAAAATTAGAACTCGGAAGCGTACCTTTTAATTGTCATTTCTGGTTTACCTAATTCTTTCCATGTATTTTCTGCGGCAAATTTTTCAGGATAATTATTGAGTGCTTCAAGAATATGTGCCCCATAATTCATTTTGGTATTGAATGCTCCTAAAAATTTCAACATTCCTAATGGTGCCTTAGAGATGGATAGCTTCTCTTTTTTATAATTTTCTTTAAACAATTTTACAGCATCGTCCGCATTGTAGGCCTCTGTCCCTTGAATAATATACTCTTTGTTTTCTGACATCTGAATTGAAAATGATTTTGCAACTTGCTTACCAAAATCAACTGCAGAAATAAAATACATAGGGTGTGCTGATGTTCCGGCTAATAATAACCGTTTCCCTTGTTTATACATTCCACCCAAGCTCTCAATAAAATTTGACGGATAAAATATAGTATAAGGGATGCCACTTTCTTTAATCATTTTTACTGCTTTGTGTTTAATATCAAACACCCACCAATTAAATCCGTTCATCCCCTGATAAAACATTACCAATGATGATAAATAAGCAATTTTTTTGATGTTCTTTTGCTTTGCAACTTTCAAAACATTTTCAATTCCGCCTTCTTCACTATGAAATGCATCTTTCTTTTCAGACTGCTTAATTGACAAACTTAAATAAACAGCATCTTGTCCTTCCATAGCATTGGCTAAATCACTCTCGCTTGAAATATCGCCCTTGATTAATTTCACAGCAGCAGGCAATTCTTTTTTTGCATTTTCGGGACTACGCACAAGTGCCGATACATTAAATCCTGCGTTTACGAGTTGCAATGTAACCGGCTTGCCAAGCATTCCTGTGGAACCAATTACGAGGATATTTTTTATCATGTGAGAAATTTATATTAAGTAAATATATAATATTAGAAAGAAATACAATCAGAGCAATTATTTCATTGCAATTTCCAAAGCCTCACCAAACGCTTTCGCTGTTTTCACTAAATCATCTTCGTTATGCGCTTCACACACAAATCCAACTTCATAGCCACTCGGACCTAAATAAATTCCTCGCTCCAATAATTCTTTGTGCAACACTCTAAAATACTTCATTGAATCAGCATCAATTTCTTCCGCTGAGCGAACAACTTCCTTATCGGTAAACGCAATCCAAAATATAGAACCAATGGAAAAAATGTTAAAAGGGATTATGGAAGATGGCAGATGTGATTTAATTTTTTCAATTAAAAATTGAGTTTTCTCTTCTAAATCCTGATAAAAATTTGGCTTCAAACATTCAGTCAATTGAGCAATTCCAGCTGCCATCGCTACGGGATTTCCACTCAATGTTCCTGCTTGGTAAACATTTCCTTCCGGAGAAATATTGCTCATAATTTCTGCTGAAGCTCCATACATTCCAACAGGTAATCCGCCTCCGATAATTTTCCCATAGGTAATAATATCAGGATGGATTTTGTAATAACCTGCAGCACCTTCAAAACCAATTCTGAAACCATTAATCACTTCATCAAAAATCAACAGCGTTTTATTTTCCGTACAGATGTCGCGAAGGAATTGCAAATATTCTTTGCGTTGCAACAACAATCCATTATTTGCTGGAATGGGTTCAATAATCACACAGGCAATTTGATCTTTAAACTCTGCGAATGCTTGTTTCACTGCCACCTCGTTATTCAAAGAAACAACGATTGTTTCATTCACAAAACTCTCTGGAACACCGGCAGAAGAAGTATTTCCAAAAGTTACTAATCCCGAACCTGCTTTTACCAATAATGAATCACTGTGCCCGTGATAACAACCTTCAAATTTTAAAATCTTGTTTCGCTTTGTATAACCTCTTGCTAAACGAATCGCGCTCATCACCGCTTCGGTACCCGAACTCACAAAACGAATTTTTTGAATGTACTTGTTGTTGCTTAAAATCAATTCTGCCAATTCATTTTCCAAAGCTGTAGGGGCGCCAAACGAACTTCCATTTTCTACGGTCTTTTTGATTGCATCCACCACTTTAGCGTTCGCATGACCTAAAATTAAAGGTCCCCAAGAACCGCAATAATCGATAAACTCATTTCCATCGGCATCCCAAATGTGTGAACCTTTGCCTTTTTGAATGAACAAAGGTGTGCCTCCAACCGAACGAAATGCTCTTACAGGGCTATTTACACCACCTGGAAAATATTTTTTCGCTTTCTCAAATAAAGCTTCTGATTTTTCTCTCTTCATTATTGAATAAATTAGGTTGCAAATATATATCTTTGAAAGCAATAAATACTGCTTGAAAAAATTATGACATACGAGAATACATTAGAATTCGCCAAACAACAAGATGCAGCCGACCCATTAAAAAGCTATCGAGAGAAATTTTATTTCCCGATGATGCATGGACGAGAAACGGTGTACTTTACCGGGAACTCTTTAGGACTTCAGCCCAAAGCAACACAAGATTATGTATTAAACGAATTGGAAGATTGGGCAACTTTTGGTGTGGAAGGACATTTTCATTCGCGCAAACCTTGGATGCCCTATCATGAGCAATTTGCGGAGCCGGTTGCAAAAATTGTAGGAGCAAAACCCGAAGAAGTTGTCGTGATGAATCAACTGACAGTGAATTTACACATGTTGCTTGTTAGTTTTTACCGCCCGACAAAAACACGTTACAAAATTTTATGTGAAGCAAAAGCTTTTCCTTCTGATCAATATGCATTGGAATCACAAGTAAAATTTCATGGGCTAAATCCAGAAGATGCAATTATTGAAGTTGCACCACGCGAAGGAGAAATTTGCATTCGTCACGAAGATATTTTAGCTGCTATCGAAAAAAATAAAGATTCTATCGCAACCATTATGATTGGCGGTGTTAATTATTATAACGGCCAAGTGTTCGATATGAAAGGAATTACAGAGGCTGGACATAAAATCGGAGCACTAGTAGGTTTCGATTTAGCACATGCTGCTGGAAATTTAAAATTAGAATTACACAATTGGAATGTAGATTTTGCGTGCTGGTGCAGTTATAAATATTTGAACTCCGGTCCGGGTGGAGTTGCTGGCGTTTACATCAACAAACGCCATTTAAACAATCCAAGCATTCCTCGTTTTGCAGGTTGGTGGGGACACGATAAAAATTCACGTTTCAAAATGGAAAAAGGATTTGTGCCGATGCCAACTGCTGAAGCATGGCAAATGAGCAACGCTCCTGTATTATCTATGGCAGCTCATAAAGCTTCTGTTGATATTTTTAATGAAGTAGGAATGGATGCATTGGTTGCAAAAGCAGAAAAACTAACAGGCTATTTAGAATTTATCATTGATGAAATAAACAAGACACAAGAATCAAATATCAAGAATCAAGACGGGTTTTTAGAAATCATTACTCCGCGTGATAAAAAACAAAGAGGTTGTCAATTATCTGTTGTTGCACACGGACGAGGAAAAGAATTGTTTACCAAATTAACAGAAGCAGGAATTATTTCAGACTGGCGCGAACCAAATGTGATTCGCTGTGCTCCCGTTCCTTTGTACAATTCATTTGAAGATGTGTATCGTTTTGGAGAAATTTTAAAAGGTGCTCTTTAACTAGAACAGATTAAATTAAAATGAGCAAATATAAATACAAAACTAAAATGCAAAAGATTGGAGCATGGACAGTTGTCTTTCTTCCCATTGATGTAAAAAAAGTTTTTGGAAAAACGGGAGCCATTCGCATAAAAGGAACAATAGACGGCTTTCCATTTAGTGATTGCTCACTGATGCCAGTAAAAACTGGTGGTAGATGTTTGGCTATTAAAAGAGAAATCAGAAAATCAATTAGGAAAGAAGCTGGTGCAAGCATTGAAATAATTTTAGAACAAGATTTTTCCGAGCTGATTATTCCGGAAGAATTAATAGAAGCATTTGAGGCTAGTCCGGAAGCAAACAAATTATTTGAAGCTATTGCACCGTCATACAAAAGAAATTATGTCTATTACATTAATCAATCGAAGAGAAAGGAAACGAGAGAAAAAAGAGCGATAGATTGTGTGTTGAAGCTTGAAAAAGAATATTTTGAAAAAGGATTACCAAAAAGAAAAACGAATGGCAACAAAAATTAAACATAATCCAAACGCTAAACAATTAATTGACGAAGGTATTGCAAGTGCTGAACCATTTGCTCAAGCCATCTGCAAAAAATTGCGACACATCATTTTTAAAGCCGAGCCATCCATTATTGAAGATTGGAAGTGGGGGCCGAATTATTACAAAGATGGAATGGTATGCGGATTTTGGTATTTCAAAAAACATTGCACCTTTACTTTTTACCAAGGAGTATTACTAAAAGATAAGAAAAAAGTATTGTTGATGAATGAAGGGAATTTACACAATCGTCACATAAAATACACTGACGTAAAACAAATTGATGAGAAGTTATTGATTGAGTACATTACGGAAGCTGTCATCAACAATGAAAAAGGATTGAAACTTACGGAGGCGAAAGACAAAACAGTTATTATTCCTGCTGATTTTAAAAAACTATTGCTAAAAAATAAAATTCTAAAAAACTTTGAATCAATGTCCTACTCCAAGCGAAAAGACTATGTGATGTGGATTAATGGAGCGAAGCAAGAAGTGACAAGAACAAAAAGAATTAATCAGGCGCTAGCAAAAATCAAAGAGAACATTGGAATGAATGATCATTACATGAAAAAATAAAATTCACCACAGATTACAAGATAAACACAGAAAAAAATTAAATAAAACTTCCGCGACCTCTGCGCCTTCATTGCGTCCTCTGCGGTTAAACAAAAACATGAGTAAAAAAATTAACATTATTGGAGCGGGATTAGTTGGATCATTATTATCTATCTACTTAGCAAAGCGTGGTTATAAAATTGATTTGTTTGAACGCAGGCCTGATATGCGAACTGCAAATATTTCTGCAGGAAAATCAATCAATCTTGCTTTGAGCGACAGGGGTTGGAAAGGACTAGAAGGAGTTGGCATTGCAGATGAAATAAAAAAAATTGCGATTCCAATGTATGCCCGTGCAATCCATCACAAGGACGGCTCAACTGTTCATCAACCTTATGGAAAAGACAATCAAGCCATTTATTCTGTTTCTCGCGCTGAAATAAATATGCGTTTAATGGATTTAGCAGAACAACAAGAAAATGTAAATATTCATTTCAATGAACGTTGTACTTCTATCGACCGTAAAAGTTTAACAGCGGAATTCATCAACGATGAAACAAAAAAAGTAAAAACAGCACAAAGCGATTTACTATTTGGTTCGGATGGCGCATTTGCTGCATCACGTTTAAACATGCAGCTAACAAGCGATAGATTTGAATACAACCAACATTATATTTCTGCAGGCTACAAAGAGTTGATTATTCCTTCCGGCCCAAATGGAGAATTTTTATTAGAAAAAAATGCATTGCACATTTGGCCTCGCGGAAGTTTTATGATGATTGCATTGCCTAACATGGATGGAAATTTTACTTGCACTTTATTTTTTCCTTTTGAAGGGGAGAAATCTTTTGCCTCTATTAAAACACGCGAACAGGTTCAAAATTTTTTCGAAGAAGAATTCACAGATGCAGTGCCATTGATGCCAACATTGTTGGACGACTATATGAACAACCCTGTTTCATCTTTGGTAACTGTAAAATGTTTCCCTTGGACCTTCGACAATAAAATTGGATTGATTGGTGATGCTGCTCATGCAATTGTTCCGTTTTTCGGACAAGGGATGAATTGTGGTTTTGAAGATTGTGTTGTATTAAACGACCTCATCGAAAAGCACAAAGAAGACTGGACAAAAATATTTGATGAGTATCAAACATTACGTAAACCAGATGGAGATGCAATTGCTGATTTAGCCGTTGCCAACTTTATTGAAATGCGCGACAAAACTGCTGACCCGAAATTTTTATTGCAAAAAAAAATCGAAGCACGTTTCAATGGTAAGTATCCAGAAAAATGGATTCCACTTTATTCGATGGTGACATACAGTCCTCATATTCGCTACTCTACTGCTTTAAAAGAAGGACAAAAGCAAGAAGCCATTATGCAAAAAATTATGGCAATGCCTGATATTGATAAAAAGTGGGATTCGATTGAAATAGAAAATGAAATGTTAAAATATTTATAATTTCAGGTTTAAAATTTCAGGTTCAAAACACAGCAACTTTAAACTTTGGACTTTAAACTTTGGAACTATTTTGATCTACCATAAAAAATACCTAATCGTAAAATTACTCATCGAAAACCTCAGCAATTACGAATTAATGGGTATTTATCGCCCCCAAGCCTATGTAAAAGGTGCAAAAAGCTACTCTACCGAATGTCAGATTGAATTGTATAAAAAGCCAATAGAACAAGGCCAAAGCGCTGTTTTGAATGCTGTATTTTATGCACCAGTTGGATTTGGTGAGCATTTAAAAGAAGGAAGTTTAGTAACTTTACAAAACGGAACAGATATTGAGGCGAAAGCAGTAGTGCTTGAAATAATTGGATATAAAAAGTAGAATCAAGACATTAGATATAAGAATCAAGAGAAAAAAACGTTAGATTTAAAATTGAAAGACCTTAAATACATATTATTATTCTTCGCATTTGTATTCATACAAAGCAACATCTTCGCTCAACCTGGTACAGATGAGCAACTCGCTTTGCAATTTTATCAAAACAAAGAATTTGATAAAGCGCTCGACTATTACGAAAAACTATACAACAAAAAGTCACCCGAAGCTTTTTATCAACCTTATTTGAGTTGTTTGTTAGAAACAAAAGAATATAAAAAAGCAGAAAAAATTGCAAAGAAACAAGCCAAACAAAATCCTGAGCAATTAAATTATATTGTTGATTTAGGGAATGTGTATTTCAAAAGTGATGATGTGGAGAAAGCAAAATCAACTTGGGAATCTGCTGTAAAAGCAATAAAATACGATGAGCAAGTATTTGCTGTTGCTAATGCATTTCTTTCACTCAAACAACACAACTTTGCAATTGCAACTTATTTAAGAGGAAGAAGAATTTCACAAAACAACTATCCATTTAGTTTTGAGCTGGCTGATGTATACAATTTATTGGGAGAACGAACATTAATGATAAATGAATATTTAGATGTTTTAGAAACTCAAGATTCTTACATTCAAAGTGTTCAAAATGCATTGCAAACAAGTTTTGGAAATGATGCCGATCAAAAACAAAATGAATTATTAAAAACAGAACTTTTAAAACGTATTGCTAAAAATCCGGACAAAACAATTTTATCGGAGCTCTTGATTTGGATGCAAATTCAACTGAAAGATTGGGAAGGCGCATTTGTACAAGCAAAAGCGCTCGACAAAAGAAAAAAAGAAGAAGGCAATCGTGTGATGGGCTTGGCGCAGCTATTTGCGCAAAATGAAGCATATGATGTTGCAATCAAAGCTTACAATTATGTGATTGCAAAAGGCCCTGATGTATATTATTATACCAACGCAAGAATTGAATTATTAAATGTATACTATCAAAAAGTAGTGACGAAAGGAAATTACACACAATTAGATTTAACGGAGTTGGAAAAAAATTATAACAGTACAATTACAGAATTAGGAAAATCATCCAGCACAGTTCCTTTATTGAAAAATTTGGCTCACCTTCAAGCATTTTATCTAAACAAAACAGATGAGGCAAAATTACTTTTAGAAGAAGCGATAGATATGCCGCAACTGGCAGTTACTACTCAAGCCGAATGTAAATTAGAACTTGCTGATGTATTGTTGATGACCGGAGATATTTGGGAAGCATCTTTGCGTTACTCCCAAGTTGAAAAAGCATTTAAATACGATGCAATAGGACAAGAGGCAAAATTCAGGGTTGCAAGAATATCATATTATACAGGCGATTTTGCTTGGGCACAAACACAATTGGATGTTTTAAAAGGAGCAACATCAAAGTTAATTGCTAATGATGCATTACAATTATCTTTAACGATAAGCGATGCTTTAGCAATTGACACAAACGTAGCTCCTTTGGAATTGTTTTCTATGGCTGATTTATTTTCTTTTCGAAATTTAGATGATAAGGCGCTTTTGCTTTTCGACTCACTAAATAAAACATATCCCAATCATGCTCTTGCAGATGACATCGTTTATAAAAAAGCACAGATTGCTATTAAACGAATGCAATTTGAAAAAGCAGCTGAGTATTATGAAGAGATATTGAAAAATTATGGAGAAGATATTTTAGCTGACGATGCAATGTTCAAACTAGCGGATTTAAATGAAAACCAATTTAAAAATATTGAAAAAGCAAAAGAACTCTACCAACAATTATTGGAAAAATATCCTGATAGTTTGTATGTGGTAGAAGCACGTAAACGTTTCAGAAAATTAAGAGGAGATGCAATTAATTAGGATTTATTAATATGATAATTTATAATGTAACAGTAAACATCGAAAAAGATGTGCATGATGAGTGGTTAAACTGGATGAAAACAAAACACATTCCGGATGTAATGGCGACAGGCTATTTTATAGAAAGTAAATTGTGCAGGGTATTGGTTGAGGAAGAGCAAGGAATTACCTATTCATTTCAATACATTGCTAAAAATATGGCGGATGTTGAAGAATACCTGAATCAGCATGCTCCCCGTCTCCGAAAAGATGTAACCGATAAATATGCAGATAAGTTTGTTGCATTTAGAACGTTGTTAGAAGTAATTAAATAGCATCTGCAAAAAGTGTCACGCAGATCTCGCAAATTTTCGCAGATAAAATAAAAAAAATAAAAAGTATTTTAAATTAATTTAGAACGCACACAGAAAATAAAAAATCAGCGAAAATTCGCGAAATCTGCGAGCAAAATATGGAGAACCAAGTAAGAGCAAAAAAACATTTAGGCCAGCATTTTTTAAAAGACGAAACAATTGCGCTCGATATTGTAAAAGGTTTAAAACACACTACACTTTATAAAAAAGTATTGGAAGTTGGACCCGGAATGGGTGTGCTCACGAAATATTTAATTACGGAGCCTGCTTTTGAAACTCACATCATCGATATCGATAGAGAATCCATAGCTTATTTAAAACAGAATTTTCCTTTACTAGAAAATAAAATCATTGAAGGAGATTTTTTGAATCTTGATTTCAGCACACTTTTTAATAATGAACCATTTGCTGTGATAGGCAACTTCCCTTACAATATTTCTACAGAGATTTTATTTAAAGTACTCGACCACAAAAATCAGGTTCCTGAAGTGGTGGGCATGTTTCAAAAAGAAGTTGCTGAACGTATCGCATCAAAACCAAGAAATAAAACCTATGGAATCACCAGCGTTTTATTGCAAGCATTTTACGACATCGAATATTTATTTACAGTACATGAAACTGTTTTCAATCCGCCTCCGAAAGTAAAATCCGGAGTAATAAGATTGACTCGAAATGCTACGCAACAGCTAGATTGCAATGAAAAATTATTTAAGCAAATTGTAAAAGCAGGATTCAATCAACGTAGAAAAACATTGCGCAATTCCATCAAAGCATTCAAATTAAAGCCTGAATTTTTAGACCATAAATACCTTACCCAAAGAGCCGAAGAATTATCGGTAGCCGACTTTGTGGCACTCACAAATATGGTAGAAGTATAAATTTCCCTCAAACGTATGCTCCAATACGTATAAATCATACCTTTGCACCCGTAAAACCTTAAATACTTTATTCAGGTGCAATTTGAATTAACAAGCGACTTTTTATTAAAACTCCGTGAAGCCATCAGTGCTCGTAACGGAGCTTTTGTCGTGGAGCAATTCAAAGAGCTCTATCCACCTGATATTGCTGAAATTTTCAATGAACTAGAAATTGAAGAAGCAAAATACGTTTACAAGCAATTGGATGAACAAATTGCTGCCGATGTATTGGTGGAATTGGATGATGATGTACGTGAAGAGTTTCTTGCATCCTTAACTTCAAAGGAGATTGCTGAGCAATTTATTGACAATATGGATTCGGATGATGCGGCTGACGTTATTGCCGAATTACCGGATGATGTACAAGATGAAGTATTGTCGCACATGGAAGACAGCGAGCAAGCAAGCGACATTGTTGAACTCTTAAACTATAATGAGAATACTGCCGGTGGTTTAATGGCTACCGAGTTAATTCGTGTTCATGTCAACAGCAATGCCATTGAATGCGTTCGTGAAATTCGCGAACAAGCTGACAATGTGGAAACCATTTATGCAATTTATGTTGTTGATGATGATGAAAAATTAGTTGGATTGCTTCCGCTAAAAAAATTAATTGTCTCCTCTACTCGTTCCAAAGTTGCTGAAATTTATGACCCCAAAATTATTTCAGTAAAAACAAATACCGATGCAGAAGAAGTTGCAAACGTAATGGATAAATACAACTTGGTTGTATTACCTGTTGTGGATGCACTCGGAAGATTAGTTGGAAGAATTACCATCGATGATATCGTTGATGTTAGAAGAGAAGAAGAAACAGAAGATGTTCAACGTATGGCAGGTATGGAAGCCTTGGATGAGCCTTACATGAATATGTCGATTTGGGGAATTTTAAAAAAACGAGCAGGCTGGTTAGTAATTTTATTTTTAGGAGAAACATTAACTGCCACAGCAATGGGATTTTTTGAAAATGAAATTGCAAAAGTTGTCATCCTTTCATTGTTTGTTCCACTAATTATTTCCAGTGGAGGAAATACTGGCTCTCAAGCCTCCACATTGGTTATTCGTGCCTTGGCACTAGGTGAAATTACAATTCGTAATTGGCTCACTATTATTAAACGAGAAATTAAAGTCGGTTTTATTTTAGGTTTGATACTTGGACTAATTGGATTTTTAAGAGTGGTTGTTTGGTCACAATTCACTAGCATTTATGGACCACATTGGATGGAAATTGGGTTGACCGTTGGCACTTCGTTAATTGGCGTTGTGCTTTGGGGAAATATTATTGGTTCCTTATTCCCATTAATTTTAAAACGATTCGGATTTGACCCTGCTGTTTCATCTGCACCATTTGTTGCTACTTTAGTAGATATAACCGGTTTGATTATTTATTTTTCTGTAGCGTCTCTTTTATTAGGAAGCGTATTATAGTATCACAGGTTTTTAACCTGCGTAAAAAAATTTTATGGAGCATATGAAAATTCTTTTCCTCGATTCAAATCATTCATTATTACATGAAACGCTTACAAAGGCTGGTCATGATTGTGATTTAAATTACGAATGGACAAAAGAAGAGATCGAAAATAATATTCATGTGTACGATGGCATTATTATTCGCAGTAAGCTAAAAATCACAAAGGAACTTATCGATAAAGCAGTAAATCTTAAATTCATAGCCCGTTCCGGAGCTGGAATGGAAAATATTGACGTGGCTTATGCCGAAAGCAAAGGAATAAAATGTTTGTGTGCCCCTGAAGGAAACCGTGATGCTGTTGCTGAACATGCTATTGCAATGCTACTTTCTCTTTTTAATAATCTAAACCGAGCTGACAAAGAAGTACGTGAAGGAAAATGGATTCGTGAAAAAAATCGTGGTGTTGAATTGATGGGAAAAACTGTTGGTATTATTGGCTATGGAAATATGGGAAGTGCTTTTGCCGAAAGATTAAAGGGGTTTGGTGTAAACATATTGGTGTACGATAAATATAAAAAGAATTTCGGGAATGATTTTATTAAAGAAGTTTCTTTGGAAAATATATTTCTTGAAGCAGATGTGTTGAGTTTGCATACTCCTTTAACCGATGAAACTAAACATTTCATAAATGATGATTTCATTAATCGATTTTCAAAAAATATTTATATCATTAATACTGCCCGTGGAAAATGTTTATGTACAGCTGATTTAGTGAAGAACATGCAGTCTGGAAAAGTGCTAGGAGCCTGTTTAGATGTATTGGAATATGAGGCCGTTTCGTTTGAAAATCTTGATGCTTCCAATTTGCCAAAAGCATTTCAATATATTATTAAAAGTGATAAAGTTATTTTATCGCCACACATTGCGGGTTGGACGTATGAAAGTTATGAAAAAATTGCTAGAGTTTTAGCGGAGAAAATTCTTTCAATAAAATAGCAAACACAGACCTACCTGGGCAGGCAGGTTCGTAAATTCCTAAAGATTAGCGATTCGCATCCTTCACCACCAACTGCACCGTATACCTGCTCTTCACTTCTAACAGCACTTTTTTATCAATCGTTACTCTATCAATAGTGGCTTGGTCGTAATAACGAATGGTGATTAATTCCAAATTGTCGTTATACAACACACGGTATTTTTTTTGAAGTGTTTTAATTAAATCAGGGAGCTTGCGCTCATCAGCATCCACACTAATGGAAAAGCTGATGGCTGAATTTTGCATCACATTTACTTTCACTTGTTTTTCGGAAAACAAGTTAAAAATATCGCTGAAATTTTCTTCAGCAATAAATGAAAAATCTTTCGGAGAAATAGAAATTAATACTTGATTCACTTTAAAGATAAAACAAGGAATCGGCAAGGGTGATTGTATTTCATTAATGATGGTTCCTTTGTCTTCAGGATTTAAAAACGATTTCACTAACAAAGGAATTTTTTTATTCTGCAATGGCTTGATTGTCTTTGGGTGAATCACAGTAGCTCCGTAATAAGCCAACTCAATTGCATCTTGATACGATATCTGTTCTAACTTTTTCGTTTCGTCAAACCACTTCGGATCGGCATTCAGTACTCCTGGAACATCTTTCCAAATAGTTACACTTTCAGCATTGCAAGCATAAGCCAAAATTGCAGCAGTATAATCCGAGCCTTCACGACCTAATGTTGTTGTGAAATTTTCTGACGTTCCACCAATAAACCCCTGTGTTACTATTACTTTCCCATCTTTAATTTCAGGAAGCAATTGCGTGTTCACCAATTCTTGTGTCAAGTCCCAATCCACTTTCCCTTCACGATAAGTATTGTCCGTTTGAATATAATCTCGCACATCGCTCCACTTACTTTTTATTCCCGCTTCCAACAAATATGCATTTACAATTTTTGTTGCAATGATTTCACCCATGCTCACAATCTTATCATACTCATAATTGTAATTTTCGGTTGGTGTATCTTCCACTGCCCAATCCAACTCAACAAACGTATTGCTGATTTCATTATAAATAGGATGTTCTTTCGAAGGAAATAATTCTGCAATAATATCGAAATGATATTTTTTAATTTCTGCCAAAATAGCCGCTGCATCTTCCTTTTTATTTTTTGCCGGATAAAAAACAGCATCTGTCAGTCGCTCCAATGCATTTGTTATTTTACCCATAGCCGATACAACAACTAAAATGTTTTCTTTGGGAAAACGATTAAGAATAGCTGCTACATTTTTTACTGCATTGGCATCTTTTACAGATGCGCCACCAAATTTGAATACTTTCATTTAATTAGTTAATTGGGATGATTAAGTTAATTAGGGAAATTAAGTTTTTCAAGATTTAGCCTGAATACCTTAATCAACTTATTTAACTCAATCAACTTAAATTTTATACTCCTGAATTTGACTATCAACCAGTTTACAATTCACCCACTCTCCATCAAAATGTGAATTTACTTTTTCATAAAATTTAATCGCAGGCTCATTCCATTCCAACACCTGCCATTCCATTCTCCGTACTTTCATTTCTTTGGCCACTTTTACTATTTCGTCAAATAACTTTTTACCGATACCATATTTACGATACGGCTCCGTAACTATAATATCTTCTAAAAATACACATTTGCCTTTCCAAGTAGAGTATTTGATATAATACAGCGATATTCCGACAATTTTGCCATCCACTTCGGCAACATAATACTTGAAAATGGGATTTTCGCCAAAACCATCACGTTCCATTTCTTCAATAGTAACAGCTACCTCAGCTGGTGCTTTTTCGTAGGTTGCCAATTCCTGTATCAAGCCCAATACTTGAGGCAAATCACCTTTCAAGCCTTTTCTAATGCTAATATTCATGGCTGTAAAGTTATTTAATTCTTTCCAAAAATATTGCGATATTTGTATAAATTCAAAAATAAACAAACAATGAGTAGAGTTAAAACGTTAGGACAATTTATTATTGAAAAACAAGCTGATTTTCCTTATGCAAAGGGTGAATTATCTAGACTTTTAAGAGATATCGCGATTGCTTCAAAAATCGTAAATCGTGAGGTTACAAAAGCCGGTTTGGCTGATATTTTGGGTGATGCGGGAGAAATTAATATACAAGGCGAAAATGTGAAAAAACTGGATGTTTTTGCCAATGAGCAATTTATTGCCGCTTTAAGTGTGGGTGGCGAATGTTGTGCGATTGCCTCTGAAGAAAATGAAGACATTATTGTAATCGACAATGAAGTTTCAAAAAACGCGAAGTATGTGGTAGCAATGGACCCTTTGGATGGTTCTTCCAACATTGATGTAAACGTTTCTATAGGAACCATTTTTTCTATTTACAGAAGAACTTCGCTTTCCGGTCCGGGTACTTACGAAGATTTTATGCAACGCGGCACCGAACAAGTCGCTGCCGGATATGTCATCTACGGTTCTTCTTGTATGATGGTATACACAACAGGAAAAGGCGTAAACGGATTTACACTTGACCCATCTATTGGAGAATTTTGTTTGTCGCATCCCAACTTGCAAACTCCTAAACAAGCAAAAACATATTCCATCAACGAAGGAAATTATGTGAACTTTCCTGAAGGCGTAAAAAAATACATTAAATATTGTCAAGAGGAAGACGATGCAACCAATCGTCCATATTCTTCTCGTTGCATCGGCTCGGGTGTTGCGGATATTCATAGAAATTTAATTACA
>JAHEYB010000029.1 GCA_023251805.1 Bacteroidota bacterium
TTGTTGATGACATTGTTTCCAGGTTCATAAGGAAATTCTTTGCTGTCATCACTCTTATCATTCATCTCGGTACTCTTTGGTTCAATAATTTTTTTAGTAGATGTTTTATTCATTCAGTTTGTTTAGAGGTTTATGATAGGATAACGGAGGCAAAACGGCTTTATTGTATCCAGACTAAAAAAAATAAAAAGAGGGCTAATTTTAGAATAGCCCTCCCTTATTTAACCTATTTAACTTAATTAACCAATTTACTACAAACTTATTATCAATTCCTTCTCCTCTATCATCTTACGCAGATTGATTAAAGCGTAACGCATGCGTCCCAAAGCAGTATTAATACTCACATTTGTTTGTTCTGATATTTCTTTAAAGCTCATATCATAGTAATGACGCATCATCAATACTTCTCTTTGTTCGGCAGGCAATGCTTCAACCAGTTTGCGGATGTCTTTACGCACCTGAGTTTGGATAATTTCCTCCTCAGCGGTTTTATCATACACTCCCAAAACGCTAAAAATATCAAACTCTTCGCCTTCATCGTTGGTTCCACCGCTAATTGTAGGCATACGCTTATCACGTCTGAAAGTGTCAATAATTAAGTTGTGGGAAATACGTAAAACCCAAGGTAAAAACTTACCTTCTTCGTTATAATGACCTTTTTTCAAAGTATTAATCACTTTAATAAAGGTATCTTGGAATACATCTTCGGCTAATGCTCTGTCCTTAACAGTAAGCATAATGTAGCTGAAAATTCTACGTTTGTGGCGTGTAATCAATAAAGATAGTGCTGATTCGTCACCCTTGATGTACTGATTAACGAGCTCTTGGTCGTCAACAAACTGTTGAATAGGCATAGGACCTCCTTTTTTATGTAATGATTAATATAAAAAAGTAAAGGTTTCCTTATGTTTCTTCAGTTTTTAAAGGCTTTTACAAAATTTGTTAATTCGCCTTGGGTGAATAATAAAATCGAAATTAGTTTGTTAAACGCAGGAATTATTAAAATGTTGCATTGAACAAAAAATAATTCTTTTGTTATCACAAATATAGATTGAATATCCCAGAAAACAAAGCGAAATTGAGTAATTTTGCAAACTCTGTGAAAATGGAACGCAGATTATCCTGATTTTCATGACAAAAAAAGATTTTTAACACATAGGTTCATAGAAAAATAAGGAAGCTAAAGCTTTTACAGTAAGACATAGCCCTAAAATGAAGCTTGCTTGTGCCACCGCTAAAGCTAAGGCGACACGCGGTCAACTATGGAAATAGAAAACACAGAAAAAAAGAAAGAGCCTATGTCTCTATGTGTTTAAAAAATTAAATTAATATGGCTCAGCCTAAAAACATAGAAGACCTCGATTCAAAACAATACATCCTAATCAAAGGAGCCCGCGTTCACAACCTCAAGAATATTGATGTGGCTATTCCACGCAATAAATTAGTAGTTATTACAGGTTTATCGGGTTCTGGAAAATCTTCTTTGGCTTTTGATACGCTGTATGCGGAAGGACAAAGACGCTATGTAGAAAGCCTTTCCTCCTACGCCCGCCAGTTTTTAGGTCGTATTGATAAACCTGAAGTGGATTATATCAAAGGAATTTCTCCTGCAATTGCTATAGAGCAAAAAGTAAATTCCAGAAATCCCCGCTCCACAGTTGGAACATCTACAGAAATTTATGATTACTTAAAATTATTGTATGCCAGAATCGGAAAAACATTTTCTCCCGTTTCAGGAAATCAGGTTAAACGTGATACTGTAAGTGATGTGGCTGCATATATAAATTCATTGCCTATCGAGACTAAGTTTTTAGTGCTTGCTCCAATAAAAAAACAGGCCGATAAAACATTCAAAAAGCAATTAGAATTATTAGGACAACAAGGATTTACCCGAATTCAGCAAAACAGAATTGTTTCTAAAATTGAAGACTTTGTAAAAACAAAATTTTCGGAGAAAGAACAAATTTATATTGTTGTGGATCGTTTAACGGTTCGCCCGGATGATGAAGACAATGAAAATCGTATTTCCGATTCTGTCCAAACAGCCTTTTATGAAGGAGATGGAGAATGTTGTATACAGCTCATGATTGATGATAGTGCGACAAATAAACCATCAGTTAATGATAGAGAGAGCAAGTCAAAAGTTAAAAGTCAAAAGTCAAAAGAAGAAAAAAATAAGTCCTTCTCCAACAAATTCGAATTAGATGGAATCACTTTCGAAGAACCATCTACTCATTTTTTTAGTTTTAATAATCCTATAGGGGCTTGTAAGCATTGCGAGGGCTTTGGAACTGTCATCGGAATTGATGAAGACTTAGTTGTCCCAAATAAAAATCTCTCTGTTTTTGAAGATGCTATTGTATGTTGGAAGGGCGAAAAAATGAGTGAATGGAAAAATGTGCTGGTTAACAATTCTCATAAATTTGATTTTCCTATTCATCGTTCGTATTATGAATTAACAGCAAAAGAAAAAAAGTTGTTGTGGACAGGAAATAAATATTTCCAAGGCTTGACTGCTTTTTTTGAACACTTAGAATCTCAAGCCTATAAAATTCAATACCGGGTAATGTTATCTCGATACAGAGGTAAAACCATTTGTCCGGACTGCCAAGGCACCCGTCTCCGCAAGGATGCAACGTATGTGAAAGTAGCAGAACATTCCATAAATGATGTTGTATTGATGCCCATAAAAGATTCTTTGACATTTTTTAATAAAATAAAATTGAATGAGTACGATACCGAAGTTGCAAAACGTATTTTGCTGGAAATAAAAAATCGTTTACAATTTTTAGATGATGTTGGTTTGGGCTATTTAACATTGAATCGTTTGTCTAATTCTTTATCAGGGGGAGAATCACAACGTATCAACCTTGCTACATCCCTAGGAAGCAGTCTGGTTGGTTCGATGTATATTTTAGATGAACCGAGTATCGGATTGCATTCCAGAGATACAACACGATTGATAAAAGTATTGAATTCTCTTCGCGATATTGGCAATACAGTAGTTGTAGTGGAACACGATGAAGAAATTATGCGTGCTGCCGATCAATTGATTGATATTGGTCCGCATGCAGGAACGCATGGAGGCGAATTGGTTTTTCAAGGCACACACAAAGATTTAGCCTCCGAAGAAAAAAGCTTAACCGCCTTGTATTTAACTGGCAAAGAAAAAATTCCTGTTCCTTCATCCAGAAGAAATTGGAATCAATTTATTGAGTTATTGGGCGTGCGAGAAAATAATTTGAAAGGAGTAAATGTAAAATTTCCACTCAATGCAATGACTGTTGTTACAGGCGTTAGCGGTTCCGGAAAAACATCATTGGTAAAACGTGTATTGTATCCGGCATTAAAAAAAATACATGGGGGATTTGGTGAAGCAACAGGAACATTTGAAAAATTAAACGGAGATTATAGAAGTATTGCAGCAGTGGAAATGATTGACCAAAATCCAATTGGCAAATCGTCCCGCTCCAATCCTGTAACGTATGTAAAAGCCTATGATGAAATTCGTGCCTTGTATGCCGACCAGCAATTAGCAAAAAACAGAGGATACAAACCTTCTCATTTTTCCTTTAACGTTGACGGTGGAAGATGCGAAGTGTGTGAAGGCGAAGGTGAAGTAACGGTGGAAATGCAGTTTATGGCAGATATTCATTTGGTTTGTGAATCCTGCAATGGAAAACGTTTCAAACAAGATATTTTAGAAATTACGTATGCTGACAAAAATATTTCCGATGTTTTAAATATGACGGTGGATGATGCGATTGATTTTTTCAGCGCTTCACAACGACCAAGCAATACCGAAAAAAAGATTGTACAAAAATTACAACCACTTTCGGATGTAGGCTTAGGTTATGTTCATCTCGGACAACCATCCAGCACTTTGAGTGGTGGAGAAGCACAACGAATTAAATTAGCATCCTTCCTTGGCATCGGACAAAACAGTAGCACTCCTACTCTATTTATTTTTGATGAACCAACAACAGGTTTGCATTTTCATGATATTTCAAAACTACTTTATGCATTTGATGCACTTATCAAACAAGGACATTCCTTAATAATTATAGAGCATAACGTAGAAATTATAAAGTGTGCCGATTGGATTATTGACTTAGGTCCCGAAGGTGGAAATGCAGGCGGAACAATTGTTTTTGAAGGTACCCCGGAAAACCTAGTAAAATGCAAAGGTTCGTATACAGGACAGTATTTGAAAGGGAAATTGTAAACTATCCTATCTCTTCTTCTTTAAACTGCAACTCGAACAACTTTTTGTATTGTCCATTTTTCTTCAGCAACTCCTGATGATTACCCATTTCAATAATTTCTCCTTTATCCATTACAATAATCTTGTCGGCTTTTTGGATAGTAGCCAAACGATGTGCAATCACAATAGAAGTTCTTCCTTTTGTAAGAATATCAATTGCATTTTGGATTAATTTTTCAGATTCGGTATCAATTGAAGAAGTTGCTTCATCCAGTACTAAAATTTTAGGATTATACACATACGCACGAATAAAAGAAATCAATTGTCGCTGTCCGACTGATAACATTCCACCTCGCTCCATTGCATTATAATCATAGGTGTTTGGCAGTTTACTAATAAAATCATGAGCCCCAACCATTTTTGATGCCGCAATAATTTGTTCACGAGTAATATCTGGATTGTTTAAGGATATATTATTTGCTATCGTATCCGAAAACAAAAACACATCTTGCAGAACAACGCCAATATTTTTTCTCAATGATGTTAATTCATAATCTCTCACATCTGTTCCATCAATGCAAATACTTCCCTTATTATACTCATAAAAACGATTCAACAAATTAATGATAGAAGATTTTCCGGCTCCTGTGGCGCCAACGAGAGCAACGGTTTCACCACTTTTTACAGAAAATGAACTGTTTTTTATTATCCAGTCTTCATCATTGTAAGCGAACCACACAGCTTTAAACTCAACATCTCCTTTAATTTCATGTGCTACTTTCGTTCCTTTGTTTTCAATAATATCAATCGTATCCAGCACTTTTAAAACGCGCTCCGAAGAAACCATTCCCATCTGCAAAGTATTAAACCGATCAGCTAATTGACGGATTGGTCGGAACATCATGTTTAAAAATAAAATGAATGACATTAGTTGCCCGATGGTTGTATCGCCTTGCAACACTCCTTTTCCGCCCCACCAAACAATTAGCGCAAGTGCTAAAGAGGAAAGAATTTCAACAATCGGAAAGAAAATGGAATATGCCATAATGGAATCGATGTTTGCTTTACGATGCAATGCATTTATTTTATCAAACTTTTTATATTCCGCTTTTTCACGGTTAAAAATTTGAATGATATTCATTCCGGTAATGTGTTCTTGCACAAATGAATTTAATCGGGCTACTTGCGTTCTTACTTCCTGAAAGGAACGTTGCACCGATTTTTTAAAAATGTATGTCGCAATTAGTAAAAGTGGAATGGTTGTTAAAACAATCAAAGTGAGCTCCACATTAATAACAAACATCACCACTACTATCACAATAATTTTAAGAATATCACCAATAATAACAATCAATCCATTCGAAAAGATATCAGCAATTACCTCAATATCCGAAACAGAACGCGTTACTAACATTCCAATTGGGTTGTTATCATAATATTTTAAGCGCAAATCAACAATGTGTTTGTATAAACGAACGCGAATGTCTTTAATAACTTTTTGGCCCAAACTATTTGTCAGATAAGAATCTACAAATTGCATGAAGGCTTCCGAAATCAAAAGAGCAACTAAAACAATCATCAAATAAAAAAGCATCTCAGTATTTGAATGATTGCCTACAGGCACAAACTTATCAATATATGTTTGCACCTGAGAAATTTTGGGAGAATTGAAAACGAACTTATCTAAGGTATATTGAATTAAAATTGGACGAACAGGAGATAAAAAGGCCAGAAAAATAGTTGTGCAAACAGCCAAGGCAAAATTTTTCCGATAAGGTTTTACATAGGTAAATATCCTTTTTAGAATAGCAATATCCACTGCCTTTCCAATAATTGTTTTTTTCTTTTCTTTAGACATTAAAATAATCTTTCGGATAATCTACTTTTAACAGATACAATCCACATGCGTAAGCAGATAATCCGGCATTTGAACGCGTTTTACTTTCAATAATATTTTTAAATTCTTCAATAGTTGTTTTGCCTTTTCCTATTTCCAGCATTGTGCCTACAATTGCCCTCACCATATTTCTTAAAAATCGGTCGGCTGAAATAGTAAAAATCAACAAGTCATTTTCTTCTCTCCATTCGGCTTTGTAAAGCTTGCAAATATTAGAGCCTGTTTGGGTATTACTTTTTGCAAAAGCAGAAAAATCGCTATAATCAAATAATACTTTGCTCGCTTTATTCATTTCTTCCACATTTAAATCGCCATAAATAAAGCAAGAACTATTTATTCGAAATGGGTCTTTCTTTTTATTAATAACATACTGATAGGTTCTTGCTACAGCATCGAATCGAGCATTGGCTGTTTCTTTCACTTTTAATATTTTGCGAAAACTAATATCGCTAGGCAAAGCATGATTAAATTTGAAAATCCATTTTGCTTCATCGGCTAACAAATCAACAGAAGTATCAAAATGTGCATAATAATCCAGTGCATGTACACCCGTATCGGTCCGACCACAACCCATCACCGTAATATCTTCATTCAATAATCTGGAAAGCATTTCATTAATCACTTGCTGTATTGTCAAGAGTGTATTTTCCTGAACTTGCCAACCGTGGTAAGCTGTTCCGTTGTATGAAAGCTGAATAAAATAACGTTTCATTAACATAATCTACCGGAAAAATTGAATTGGAAATGGTTCATATAAGCCGGACAAATGTAAGAAATTTAATGCTCAAAAGTTGTTTCTCGTCCTTCGACTACGCCCAGGATAACAGCTCAAAATGACATTTAATAAGCACCTATCAAATTGCCAAAGGCAATAAACCATAACCCAAAAAAATCATTTTTTATCTTGAAAATCATGACAATCAGCGTTCTATTTTGCCACTGTGGTTTAACAATTTTTAACAGCCCCAATCAGCTATTAGCATGGCTTTGTGTTAATTTTGCGAGAACAAAAAATGCTAAACTGTCCCGAATGTTCGGGACTAAAAAAAAATAAACAAATGACTGACATTAAAGAATTAAACGAGCGCATTCAAAAAGAAAGTGCTTTTGTTGACTTACTAACCATGGAAATGGACAAAGTAATTGTAGGCCAAAAACACATGGTTGAACGTTTACTCATTGGACTTTTATCAAACGGACATATTCTTTTAGAAGGTGTTCCCGGCTTAGCAAAAACGTTGGCCATTAAGTCTTTAGCAAATACTATTCACGCTGACTTCAACCGTATTCAGTTTACTCCGGATCTACTTCCAGCCGATTTAGTTGGAACGATGATTTATAGTCAGAAAAAAGAAGAATTTTCGGTAAAGAAAGGTCCGATTTTCGCGAACTTTATTTTAGCGGATGAGATTAATCGTGCTCCGGCAAAGGTTCAAAGTGCTTTGCTTGAAGCAATGCAAGAAAAACAAGTAACCATTGGTGAACAAACTTTTAGTTTGCCCAACCCATTTTTAGTTTTAGCAACCCAAAATCCGGTTGAACAGGAAGGAACCTATCCTTTGCCAGAAGCACAAGTCGATCGTTTTATGCTGAAAGTGGTGATTGGATATCCAAACAAAGAAGATGAAAGAAAAATCATCCGTCAGAATTTAGCAAGTGAATATCCAACCGTAAATCCAATTTTAAAGCCTGAAGATATTCTTGAAGCACGCAAAGTGGTGAAAGATGTTTACATGGATGAAAAAATTGAGAAGTACATCGTTGACATTGTTTTTGCAACTCGTTTCCCTGCAGAATATAAATTAAACAAGTTTGCCGGACTTATAAGTTTTGGTGGCTCCCCACGTGCAAGTATCAATTTGGCATTGGCTGCAAAAGCATACGCATTCATAAAACGCAGAGGATATGTTATTCCGGAAGATGTTCGTGCTATTTGTAATGATGTATTGCGTCACCGCATTGGTTTAACGTATGAAGCAGAAGCAGAAAACATTACATCAGAAATGATTATTAATGAAATTCTAAATACGGTTGAAGTACCATAACAATTTGAAAATTTGGAAACCTGTCTGCCGACAGGCAGGTGTGTCAATTTGGAAATGAAAATAAAATATCCGCAAACAATATAATTACGTAGCAAATCCTCTCCCCTTTGGGGAGATAAGAGAGGGGTCATGGAAACAAGCGAACTGCTTAAAAAAGTAAGAAAGATTGAAATTAAAACACGCGGACTCTCCAATCAAATTTTTTCTGGAGAGTATCACAGTGCTTTTAAAGGGCGTGGTATGACTTTTTCTGAAGTTCGCGAATATCAACCAGGAGATGATATTCGTTCGATCGATTGGAATGTAACAGCTCGTTTTAATGCACCATTTGTAAAAGTATTTGAAGAAGAGCGTGAAATGACAGTGATGCTTTTAGTTGATATAAGTGCATCCGGTGAATTTGGAACCCGCAAACAATTGAAACAAGATTTAATTACGGAGCTCTGTGCAGTGCTTGCCTTCTCCTCCATTCAAAACAACGATAAAATTGGTGTTATCTTTTTTACAGATAAAATAGAAAAATTTATTCCACCCAAAAAAGGAAAAACGCATGTGTTGAGAATCATTCGCGATTTAATTGAATTTAAACCCGAGCATAAAAAAACAGATGTAGAGTTGGCTCTAAAATACTTGACAGGAGTGATAAAAAAAAGAAGTATTGCATTTGTTATTTCAGATTTTATGGATTCGAATTTTAGTGATGCTTTAAAAATTGCAAATAAAAAACACGATTTGGTAGCCCTGCGAATTTATGATAAGCGTGAGTTGGAACTACCAAATGTTGGATTGCTAAAATTAGTTGATGCGGAAACAGGAATAATAAAATGGGTGGACACATCCGACAAAAAAGTAAGGACACAATTTTTGGCTAACGGGAAAAAACACGAAGCGTATTTAAAAGACGCATTTAACAAAAGTGGTGTTGACACTGCAAATATTAATACGGAGGAATCATACATCCTGCCTTTGACAAGCTTATTTAAACGGAGATAACCATCGAACCTGACGGCAGACAGGCAGGTTACGAATAAAAAACGAATAGTACGAATTGCGCATAAAATGAAACAAATTTTAAATCATATTAAACAGTTTACACGAATAGCTTTGCTAGTAGCCTGTTTATTTGTTTCATTGAATGCTAATGCACAACAAATCAAAGCAACAGCTAAGCTGGATAGTAATGAAATTACAATTGGACAACAAGTTAAATTACAATTAAGTATTCAATATCGTGTGGATGGCGGCAAACACATACAGGTATTATGGCCGGAAATTGCTGATACTATTAGAAAAGAAGTAGAAGTTGTTAGTCAAAGTAAAATTGATACGACCATTGACAAAAACGATCCTTATTTATTTACTCAAACACAAACATTAAACATTACCTCATTTGATTCGGGGTACTGGGCTATTCCGCCATTCAAATTTTTAGCCGGTGATACCAATGGAATATTTACCGACCCACTTTTATTGCAAGTAAATACAATTGCAGCAGATACAACTCAAGCAATTAAAGATATAAAAGAACCATACGAACAAGAATACACTTGGATTGATTGGATAAAAGATAACACACTCATTGTTTGCGTTTTTACCGGCTCACTGCTTGTCTTGCTCATTTTCTTTTTAATAATGAGATATACTAGAAAAGTAGTAGTGCCAATGGTAGAAGTAGAAATTCCAAAAATTCCTGCCCACATTATTGCTTATGAAAAATTGGAGAAATTAAAAGGAGAAAATTTGTGGCAGAATGGAAAACTAAAATTATATCATAGTCAGCTTACCGACATTGTTCGTGAATACATCGAGAATCGTTTTAAAATTCAAGCATTAGAGCAAACAACAGATGAAATTTTATTCGGTTTTAGAAATGTTTCTATTGATGAACAAAGCAAAACAAAATTAAAGCAGGTGCTGATTTTGGCCGACTTGGTAAAATTTGCAAAAGAACAACCAATGCCAACAGAAAACGATTTAAGTATGAGCAATACTTATGGCTTTATTGACGGGACAAAGCGCGAAGAGGAAGAAACAAAAAAGGCAGTGGACAACAAACAATAGGCAATTGGCAGTTGGCAGTTGGCAAAAAAAGGAAAAATAAAAAATTAATTAAAAACGTTAGTATCTGTAAAATTTTGCTAATGAACAAGTGACCGAATAAACAAGCGAACTAGAATATGTTTGATTTTTTTAATGATATCACATTTGCAAACAAAGAATTGCGCTGGTTGTTCCTCGTGATTCCTGTTATTATTCTTTGGTACATTTTTAAATATAGAACTTTGAATGCTGAATTGAAAACATCTTCATTCAGTGGATTTGATAAAGTAAAAACAACGTACAAACACTATTTGCGGCATTTGATTATTATTTTTCGTTTGTGTGTTTTGTCCTTATTAATTCTTGTCTTGATGCGCCCTCAATCACGTTCGAGCTATAAAGATGTTAAAACAGAAGGAATTGATATTGTGATTGCATTAGATATTTCATCAAGTATGTTGGCAAAAGATTTCAAACCAAATAGATTGGAAGCAGCAAAAGAAGTGGCTTCAAAGTTTATTGATAGCAGACCAAACGACAGGATAGGATTGGTGATTTTTAGCGGGGAAAGTTTTACTCAATGTCCGCTTACATCCGATCATGCTGTAATAAAAAATTTATTTTCAGGAATAAGACTGGGAATGTTAGCTGATGGAACAGCAATTGGAAATGGCTTAGCAACATCTGTAACCAGGATAAAAGATAGCAAAGCAAAAAGCAAAGTGGTGATTTTATTAACTGACGGTGTAAACAATCAAGGCTCCGTTGCACCTTTAACCGCTTCAGAAATTGCAAAGGCTTACGGAATAAGAGTTTATACAATAGGCTTAGGAACAACAGGAAAAGCTTTGTCCTTTGCAGGTATTTATCCTGATGGCAGTTATGCTTACGAATATGCAGACGTTGTTATTGATGAAAAAACAATGACAGAAATTGCTGATATGACAGGAGGAAAATATTTTAGAGCAACCGACAATGACAAATTAAAAGATGTTTATAAAGAAATTGACCGACTAGAAAAAACAATTTTTGAAGAGAAAAACTTTACTAATAAATCAGAGCACTTTTTGCCATTTGCCCTTGCAGCAGGCATATTACTACTGATAGAATTTTTATTAAAAAACACAATTTTAAAAAGTATACCATAGCGTGCCACAGTTTGAATATAAATATTTTGTTTTTGCATTCGGGTTAATTCCGGTGTTTTTAATCATTGCTTGGTTGGTGAGTCGATGGAGAAAAAAAGCATTGGCTTCTTTTGGCGAATTATCTGTTATTCAACAGTTATTTCCTGATGTTTCAAAAACTAAAAAAACCTGGAAGTTTATTTTGTATCTCGTTGCATTTTCATTTCTGATAGTTGGATTGATGGATCCTTTGGTTGGAACAAATTTGGAAGAAGTAAAACGCAAGGGTGCCGACTTAATGATTTGTTTGGATGTGTCAAATAGTATGAAAGCAGAAGACTTACAGCCAAATCGCTTGGAAAAATCGAAACAAGCACTTGCAAAGTTGATTGAGAAATTAGAAGGCGACAGAATAGGCATCATTGTTTTTGGTGGTGAAGCTTATGTTCAATTACCAATTACAACAGATTATTCGGCTGCAAAATTATTTTTAGAAAGTATCAACACAGATATGATTCCTACACAAGGAACAGATATTGGAAAAGCAATTGATATGGCAATGACTTCCTTCGGAAAGGATGAAGGGAAAAACAAAGCCATAGTAATTATTACTGATGGTGAAAATCACGATCAAAATGCAATTGAAGCAGCAGAAGCAGCAGTAGAAAAAGGAATTACCATACACGCTATTGGAATGGGTTCGGCTGAAGGCGCTCCCATTCCTGTTTACAAAGGCAATGTTAAAGAAGGGTTTAAAAAAGACAAAGAAGGAAATACAATTGTCACCAAATTAAATGAGCAAATGTTGCAGGAATTATCGGCTGCAGGAAATGGAATTTATGTAAGGGCCACTAATTCTGATGCGGGCTTAAATAACATTTTGGATGCGATTGATAAATTAGAAAAAAAACAATTTGAAAGTAAAATTTACAGTGATTACGAAGATCGTTTTCAATGGTTTATTGCTTTTGCATTTTTATTTCTTTTGATTGATACGCTTCTAACGGAGCGCAAGAGCAAACTATACAAACGAATGAATTTATTTGGAAATGAAAAGCAATAGCTTATCCTCTTTTTTAACCATGTTTTTTACACGCATCTTATTGTTTGTAGTGGCATTCTTATTTCCAATGATGAACTTTGCTCAATCGGAAAAATTACATTTAAAGGATGGAAATGCTGCTTATAAAAACTCGAATTATAGTGCAGCTGAAAAAGAATACATGAAAGCGTTAAGTAAAAACCAAGATTCATACAAAGGAGCATTTAACTTAGGAGATGCGTATTACAAACAAGGTAAATATGAAGAAGCCGCAACGCAATTTCAATTATTAACACATCGTGAAACTTCAAAAGACACATTGGCTAAAGCATTCCACAATTTGGGAAATTCTTTGTTGAAATCTAAAAAATACCAGGAGAGTGTTGATGCCTATAAAAATGCCTTGAAAAATAACCCAAATGATGCTGACACCAGATATAATTTAGCGTATGCCCAACAATATTTAAAACAACAACAAGAACAACAGAAAAAAGAACAAGAGAAAAAAGATAAAGAAAAAAAGGACGATAAAAAGGATAAGAAGGAAGAAAAGAAAGACGACAAAAAAGATAAAGAGGATAAGGACAAGAAAGAACAAGAGGAAAAAGACAAAGAGAAAAAAGAGCAAAAAAATAAAATTTCGAAAGAAGATGCTCAACGTTTATTGGACGCATTGCAAAATGACGAAAAAAATCTTCAAGAAAAAATGAAGAAAGGGAAAGTAAAAGGAGTGAAAGTAGAAATTGAAAAAGATTGGTAGTCAAAAGAGGTTATTGGTTATTAGTTTATGGTTGTTTGGCAAATTTCCGTCAATCCGAGTGTTTTTTAACAGCCTCGAAATGACTGTGGCTTAAGAGTAATAAAGAACAGAGTACGGTTTTAAAATTTTTAATGAAAAAAATAGTTTACATATTATTTTTTATGCTGTTTTTGACAAGCTGCATGTTTGCTCAGAAATTTACGGCCTCAGTTAGTTCAAACCGAGTTGCTGTAGGTGAAGCATTTCAATTGCAGTTTTCTTTAACCGGTCCCGGCAATAATTTTAAATTGCCTGCTTTATCAGATTTTGATGTGTTGGAAGGGCCTTATCAGCAGTCGAGTACATCCATCAACAATGGCTCAGTTTCGCAAACCTCTTCTCTAACATATGTTTTGTCTGCAAAAAAAGAAGGAAAATATACCATCGGCTCCGCAACCGTAAGCTCAGCAGGAAAAGCCATTCAATCTAATCCCATTTCCATAGAAGTAATTAAGGGCTCCGGGACTTCTGCAAATCAAAACAACAACACATCAAATCCTCAAGCAGTAACCAAACCAACCAGTGCAGATATAGGCGATAATATTTTTGTAAGAACCAATGTAAATAAATCCAAAGCATATATGGGTGAGATAATTGAAGTTACGTTCAAAGTTTACACCCGCATGGAAATGCAAATGCGTGGCTTATCAAAACTTCCTAGTTATGATGGTTTTTTTGTTCAAGACATCAAAAATAAAGAGCAAACAAAACAAACAAATGAAACAATAAATGGAATCACTTATGTTGTTGGCGAAGTTTATAAAACTTACCTTATTCCTCAACACACAGGAAAATTAACAATCGACCCGTTTGAAATAGAATGTGTAGTTCGTCAAAAATCAAAACGTAAACCAAGAGACATTTTTGAACAAATGATGGGTGTTGGATATGAAGATGTTATGTATCCTCTTAAAAGTTTACCTGTTTTTATTGATGTTCAAGCACTGCCGGAAGAAGGAAAACCGGAAGGATTTTCGGGAGCAGTTGGAACATACACCTACAAAGCTGTACTTTCAAAGGAAAAAGTAAAGGCGAATGATGCTGTGAATATTACATTAACACTTTCTGGAAAAGGAAATATAAAATTAATTGAACCTCCTAAAGTAAATTTTCCTGAAGATTTTGAAACATATGACGCTAAAACAAATGAAGCGATAACAGTGAATGGAAATGGAATAAGTGGAACAAAAACATTCGATTACCTTGTTATTCCTCGTCACGAAGGAGAATATAAAATAGAAGCACTTAACTTCAGCTATTTTGATCCTGCAAAAAAAGAATACATAACATTACCTACCCCTACTTTTAATGTGCATGTAGATAAAGGCGATGGCACCTCAGCAACGGTTATTGGCGGAGGAACCACAAAGGAAGAAATTAAAGTGCTGGGAAGCGACATACGATACATTAAAACAAATACACAATTAAAAGAAAAAGAAAATTTCTTTTTTGGGTCAACTCTTTTTTATATATCCTTAATCAGCCCTCTTCTTACTTTTCTACTTTTTATTTTCATAAGAAGAAAAAATATTGAAAATAATAAAGATGGTATTGCGGTAAAAAGTAGAAAAGCCACAAAGATGGCAAGAAAAAGATTGGTGATTGCCGAGCAATATTTAAAATCGGGTAATAAAGAATTATTTTATATCGAAATATTTAAAGCATTGTATGGATACATCAGCGATAAGCTTAACATCCCTGTTGCTGATTTAAACAAAGAGCATATTTCAACCACTTTAAAAAGCAGAACTGTTTCTGACTCAACAATAGAAAAATTAATAAGCACATTGGACAATTGTGAATATGCGAGGTATGCACCTAGTGCAGTGTCTGGCGATTTAAATGGCATATATAATAGTACAGTTGAACTCATTACCAAAATAGAAAATGAAATTGTTTAACTTCAAAATAGTAGTCGGAATAATTTTATTCGCCTTCATTTGCAAAAACGCCTTTGCAGAGGACAATACAATTGTCTTTGATAGCGCCAACGCATCGTATGCAAAAGGCGATTACGAAAAGGCAATTAAGCAATATGAAAGTTTAGTAACAAATAATGCTGTTTCAACGGAGCTCTATTTTAATCTTGGAAATGCTTATTATAAAACAAACAATATTGGTTTAGCAATTTTAAATTATGAAAGAGCAAAAAAAATAAACCCGGATGATGCAGATTTAAAAACCAATTTAAAGTTGGCAAATCAAAAAACAGAAGATAAAATTGACGCGGCACCTCAGCTATTTTTGTCGGAATGGAAAAATGGAATCATTGATATATTTGACGAAAAAACCTGGTCTATCATTTGTATTTTATTGTTTGTGGTTTCTATTGTTTTAATAGGATTATACATCCTATCTCAAAATTATTTTTTTAAAAAATTAGGTTTTTTTGGTGCATGTTTTCTTTTTATTCTATCTATAATGACATTTTTTCTGGCTCAAAACAAATACGAATTGACAAAAAATAGTTCTGATGCGATAGTTGTCTCGGGAACAGCCACTGTTTCGGGTTCCCCAAATGAGAAAGGAACAAAATTGTTTATCCTGCATGAAGGAACGAAAGTAGAAATCACCTTGGAACAAAATGATTGGACAGAGATTAAAATTGCAAATGGAAATGTAGGCTGGATAAAAAGCAGCCAAATCGAAAAAATATAGCGCTTAGGACTTCCCCAATTCCTTTTTCAAAAAGATTTCTAGGGTTTTCAACAAAATCTTCATTTTATTAAAAAAATCAGATGGCTGTGCAACCATTTATGGCATTATTGTATCTATTAAATAACATTGAAGGAATTCTCTTTTTTCCTAAACATTATGAAAATGAAATACTCTAAAAAAATATCCGTTTTTGCATTGCTTTTTCTCTTGAAAGCTGTTGCAAGTTTCGCCCAAATTGTGGATGCTTCCCCTGAAACACAAACGATTTGTGCGGGAGGAAATGCTACCTTATCTGCAGTAATCTTACCTAGCGGAACAAGTAGTTTGCCTACTACCAGCTACGCAATATCAAGTATTGCGT
This sequence comes from Bacteroidota bacterium, assembly GCA_023251805.1. Lineage (GTDB taxonomy): Bacteria > Bacteroidota > Bacteroidia > 2-12-FULL-35-15 > 2-12-FULL-35-15 > 2-12-FULL-35-15. Next base: position 16,174 of record JAHEYB010000029.1, read on the forward strand.
ACCTTCCAAACTCTTACACTACAGGAACTGTAGTGCCTTCATCCGATGATACACAACATGGTCCTTTTCCTATTGGATTCAATTTTTCTTATTTCGGTACTTGTTACACACAATTTTATATAGGATCAAACGGTTGGGTGGCATTTTCACCTCAACCTACTACTTATGCTTCCTCTGCAATTCCAAATACAGGAGCTACTATTCCAAAAAATTGTGTAATGGGCCCTTGGCAAGATTGGTTGCCTGCTGCTGCAAATATTCGGTATCAAACATTGGGAGTAATGCCTAACAGAAGATTGGTTGTTTCATGGAATGCTTGTCCAATGTACAGCTGTACTGCTAACTTGGGAACTTTCCAAATTGTACTTTATGAATCAACAAACGTAATTGAAAACTATATTCAAAATAAACCTAACTGCTTGGCTTGGTCAGGTGGAACAGGAGTTCAGGGATTGCATAATGCCGCAGGAACAGTTGCCTTTACCGTTCCGGGAAGAAACAGTACACCTTGGACAGCCACAAACGAAGGGTGGAGATATACACCCAATGGAGTTTTTACCCCAGTAATTAGTTGGTATGTGTTACCATCAAATACCTTGGTTGGAACAGGAAGTCCAATTACTGTAACACCTCCTCCGGGTGCGCCCATTACACAATATTATGCCACCATAACAGGTGGTTCGGGTTGTGGTGTTGCTACAAGTAATGATACTGTAGATGTTTTACAAACTATCGTACCTGCTGTTACAGCAAGCAATAATGGACCAATCTGTTCAGGTGCTACCTTAAATTTAAGCTGTTTGCCTGGAATAGCGGGAGGAACTTATGCTTGGACAGGTCCGGGAGGATTCACATCTACACTTCAAAATCCTACTATACCAGGAGCTACTGCAGCCAATTCGGGGGTTTACACTGTAACGCCTACTTTAGCGGGATGTGTGGGAACTCCATCATCAACTACAGTCACTGTTAATCCTACTCCCGCTACACCAGTGGCCGCAGGAACAACACCTATTTGTTCGGGTACCACATTAAGTTTATCAACTACTTCACCAGGTCCTACGTGGGGCTGGACAGGTCCGGGAGGATTTACTTCAACATTACAAAACCCTACAATTGCGGCAGCTACAACAGGTGCAACGGGAACATATTCAGTTATTGCTACATCAGGAGCAGGCTGCGTAAGTTTACCTGGAACAGTTGCAATTGTTGTGAATCCAACACCGGTTGCTCCAACAGCTACAAATCAAAGCATTTGTTTTGGTATGTCAGCAACACTTACAGCTAGCGGTTCAGGAGCAACATATCAATGGTATGATGCGCCAGGTGGGACTTTATTAGGAACAGGTGCTACTTATACCACACCAGCAATAACTGCAACAACCAACTACTATGTTCAAACTACGGCTTCAGGCTGTACCGGTCCAATGACAACTGTAACAGTTACTGTTGCGCCAAGCATTACAGTAAATGCAGGATTAGATGATAGCATTTGTGCTGGAGCTTCATATGTATTAGGAGTAACACCAAATGGTGCAGGATATACTTTTGTTTGGGATGCGCCTGCTGCACCCGCGTTTTCAACAAGTGGAACTCCTTCTGTTTCACCTGCTGCCACTACCACTTACACGGTTACTGTTTCTGATGCTTTAGGTTGTACAGGAACGGATGCTGTTACAATAACTGCTACAAGTCCTTTAGTATTAAACGCAACAGGAACACCTGCTAATTGTTTTAACTCCTGTGATGGAACAGGAACAATACTAGCAACAGGTAGTTATGGAGGATATTCCTACAGCTGGTCTAACGGTTCAACAGCGACAGCTCTAAGCAGTTTATGTGCAAATACCTACACCGTTACAGTAACCGATTTGTTTGGTTGCAACGCACAAGATACTATTATGGTAACTCAACCTACACAAATAGTATTGGCAGGCTCAACTGTTACGTCAAATTGTAATCAACCCGATGGTTCTGCAACCGTAGTTGCTGGTGGCGGAGTTGGTGGATATACTTATTTGTGGTCAAATGGCCAAACTACTGCAACCGCAATCAACTTAATTCCGGGCTTGTATTGTGTAACAGTTACTGATTTGAATGGATGTTTTGATAGCATTTGTTTAACTGTGCCAAACACTCCCGGTGTAAATACTACAATTGCAAATACTCCTGCTAGTTGTAATGGTGTGTGTGATGGTACAGCAACAGTAACTCCTAGTCTTGGAGTTGCACCATATACTTATTTATGGAGCAACGGACAAACAACTGCATCAGCTACAGGCTTGTGCGCAGGTTCATACACCTGTACAATTACAGATGCTAGCGGATGTACTATAACCGCAAGTACCACTATTACTCAACCCACAGTTATCATTATTAACGTTATTCCTCCTGTTACAATTTGTGACGGACAAAGCACTACCTTAAATGCTTCGGCAACTGGCGGAAATCCGGGAGGTTATACATTTAACTGGATGGCTCCTGCGTTTACTGGTCCGAGCAATACCGTTTCGCCTACCGCAACTACTACTTATACTGTTGTAGCATCAGATGTTCTAGGATGCCTTTCTCAAAGTCCGCAAACTGTTACTGTAACTGTAAATCCTCCATTAGGAGTAGTTGCCAGCCCAAGTGTTGCAATTTGTCCGGGTGTTAACACAACTTTATCTGCGGTAGCATCAGGTGGAAACGGAACTTACACTTATAGCTGGATGCCGGGTGCAGGTGCGGGAAGCACTTTCACAGTTTCTCCTGCTGCAACAACAACTTATACAATTACTATTACAGATGGTTGTACCGTATTACCCGCAACAGGAACAGTAACCGTAACAATATTACAATTACCTGTAGTTTCTTTTAGTGCGAATACCACTTCTGGCTGTGCACCAATTTGTGTAACATTTACTGATAATTCAACTGTAACCGGTGGAGTTGTAACCGGATGGAACTGGAATTTCGGAAATGGGACTACTTCTACTTCTCAAATAAATGCACCTATTTGTTACAGTGCTGGAAGTTATGATATTACCTTAACCGCAACATCAAATGGTGGATGTTCTTCAACAAGCACCATTAACAATATGATTACCATTTATCCTCAGCCTCAAGCACAGTTTATATTTGGACCACAACCTGTTTCAACAGTTGACCCAACTATTACTTTTACAGATCTTTCAATAGATGCAACTAGCTGGTCTTGGGATTTTGGTGACCCTTCTAATACATTAGCTTCAAATAATAGTTCATTAATGAACCCTACACATATTTATGCTGATTCGGGTCAATATTGTGTAACCTTAACTGTTACAGGCACTGGAGGATGTACGGATGTAGCTGTGAATTGTTTAACAATAGATCCTGAATTTACATTCTATATTCCAAATGCTTTTAGTCCTAATGGAGATGGTTTAAATCCAATTTTTGAACCGAAAGGGCAAACAATAGCAGAATTTACGATGCGCATTTTCGATCGTTGGGGAAATATGATTTATAAATCTAACTCTTTGAATGAAGGATGGAATGGTAAAGTTGAAAACAAGAGTGCGATTGTACAGGAGGACGTATATGTTTATAATATTGACATAAAAGACCGTGCCGGAAAAAGACATTCATACATCGGCACCGTTACCATTGTTAAATAGACTCCGACTTGGCTTTCGTTTTTGAAAGCATAGTCGGATCTATCTTTAAATTTTAATTAAAATTTTAGATGTCCGGAGTTTTTCAGCTCTGGACATTTTTTATTTAATATTGCAGTATGCAACGCATTGCTCTTTTATCGGATACACATAATTATCTCGACCCTAAAATTTTCAAATACTTTGAAAGCTGTGACCAGATATGGCATGCAGGAGATATCGGAACAATTTCTGTGTCTGATGAACTTTCAAAACTCAAATCTCTAATTGCAGTTTATGGAAATATTGACGGGCATGATATAAGAAAAGTGCATCCACTCAATCAACATTTTATGTGCGAAAATGTAAAGATTTATATGACGCACATTGGTGGATACCCAAACAGATATTCATTAGAAGCACTAAAAGAAATTAGAGAAAATATGCCTCAATTATTTATTTGCGGACATTCACATATATTAAAAGTAATGTATGATGAAAAATATAAATTGCTGCATATTAATCCCGGAGCAGCTGGTAATCATGGCTTTCATGCTGTAAAAACAATGGTTCGTTTCACTATTGATGCAGATAAGATTAAAGATTTAGAGGTTATAGAGTTAGGAAAAAGAGCATAAAATTATTGGTCTTGTCTTCGACTACGCTCAGACTGACGACCAGCGTCATACTGAGTGTAGTCGAAGTATAGCAGAATAAGAAAAAACTGCCGATTATATACTTGTATATTAAAAATTCTTTGTATTATTGTAATGCGTTTCCGCTGTTATGTATTCTCATAACAAACACAATCATATTTTTATCGAACAAACACAACATTATTTTATACTTCTATCCTAAACAATCAATCATTCGAATTGATGTATTAACCAAACAAACAACCTATGTACGACATTATTGAATTAAACAACAAACTTGTTGGTGAATTAAGAGACATTGCAAAAAGCTTAGATATTCCCAAATACGAAGCTTTAAAAAAACAAGAGTTGATTTACAAAATTCTGGACCAACAGGCAATTAAACCTTCTGGAACAGAAAACAAAACGCCCAATACAAAATCCGAAGAACGTATTCTTCGACCAAGAAAAAATAGACCCGAAAGTTCAGAAAATGATAGCAAGATAAAACAGGAAGAAGAACCTGCCACTTTTTTTAATGATGATGATTTTAATTCTCACAAAAGCGATTCTTCTTCAGCTTCAAACGACACCACTCCTATTATTTCAGAAACACCTGTACAAAATACAAACGAAAGCACTTCTGAAAATACTTCAACTCAAAACGAAAACGATAATCAAACTTCTCAAGATAATTCAAATGGGAATAGCGATAATAAAGACAATCAAAATCGCAATCGATACAACAATGCTCGTCCATCCGATATTTACAATTTTGATGGAATAGTATCCAGTGAAGGAGTTTTGGAAATTATGCCCGATGGTTATGGATTTTTGCGTTCATCAGATTATAACTACTTAAACTCACCCGATGATATTTATGTATCACAATCTCAGATTAAACTTTTTGGTTTAAAAACCGGTGATACAGTAAGAGGGACTATTCGTCCGCCAAAAGAAGGTGAAAAATATTTTCCATTAATTAAAGTAGAAAAAATAAATGGGCGCGAACCTGCATTTGTCCGCGACAGAGTTCCTTTCGATTATTTAACGCCTTTGTTCCCTTTTGAGAAATTTAACTTAACCGGTCATGCTCAACAAAATCTGTCTTCACGAATTGTTGATTTGATTACTCCAATTGGAAAAGGGCAACGTGCATTAATTGTAGCACAACCTAAAACCGGTAAAACAGTATTACTAAAAGATATCGCCAACGCAATTTCTGCCAATCATCCAGAAACTTATCTAATTATTTTATTGATTGATGAGCGTCCGGAAGAGGTGACAGATATGGCCCGTAGCGTTAAAGCAGAAGTGATTGCTTCCACCTTTGATGAGCCTGCTGATCGTCACGTAAAAATCGCGAACATTGTTTTAGAAAAAGCAAAACGAATGGTAGAATGTGGTCACGATGTATGTATCCTTTTAGATTCGATTACTCGTTTAGCACGTGCATACAACACTGTTCAACCGGCATCCGGAAAAGTATTAAGTGGTGGTGTTGATGCAAATGCTTTACACAAACCAAAACGTTTCTTTGGTGCTGCCCGTAAAATTGAAGGCGGTGGCTCCTTAACAATCATTGCCACAGCACTTACTGAAACAGGTTCTAAAATGGATGAGGTAATCTTTGAAGAATTTAAAGGAACCGGTAACTCCGAAATTCAATTAGACCGTAAAATTGCCAACAAGCGTATTTATCCTGCCATTGATATTGTTGCATCTAGTACTCGTAGAGATGATTTATTGGTGGACAAAGAAACACAACAACGCGTTTGGATCTTGCGTAAACACTTGTCGGATATGAATCCTGTTGAAGCAATGGAGTTTATGAAAGATAGAATTAAGAATACTCAAACAAATGAGGAATTCTTGATTTCGATGAACGGATAGTTCTTCCACTACGCTCAGAATGACGTCATACTGAGCGTAGTCGAAGTATGCATTATTACTATTAGAATTAAAAGTATGAAGATTGGAATAAATGTAAAATTGGGAATAGCAGGGGGAATTATTAATTGTGCTGTTTGGTATTTTGTAGCAAAATCGTTGGGGTTTTATTCTTTAGATATTTATAGTTATAAGTTCTATACAACTCTACTGCTTTTATTTTTCGGAATTTTTACCTCCATCTATTTCGAAAGAAAATCAAGCCAAGGATTTATCGATTTCAAACAAGCTTTAAAAACCGGAATATTATATGGACTTATTTTAAGTCTTACTTTATTTGTATTTACTTTCCTATATCATAAATACATTGTTCCTGATGCAGTGGAATTTTTTGCAAGCGAAGAACGAAAAGCGTGGTTGGCACACGATAGAACATTAGAGGATGTAAATAAATATTTGGTTGAATATTACATCCCAACGTTTGGAGCATTTCACACTTTAATGACCAGTGTAGTATGGGGAATTTTAATTTCATTATTGGCAAGCGCTATTTTCAGAAGAAAAAATCCGACTCCGCCATTTAGCGAGAACTAATTTATTTTACTATTTTTTCGCCTAAAGCTTTAAAGTCAATACCATCAAAGTTTCCGGAGCTCATCATCAATAAATTTTTGTTCTCAAAATTTATTTTTAATAACTCTTCTTGGAGCTTATCAGAATTCGTTACTACTCGGATATTATTTCCACCAAAAGCATTTTTCACTTGCTCTTCAGTAATTGGCTTTAACTTTTTGTGTTCAATTGTATGCTGATTAAAATAAACAATTGCATCATCCGCCAAATCCATCGAGTTTCTGTATTCTTTTAAAAACTCTTCTGTCAAACTACTAAATGTGTGCAACTCCATACAAGCAATTAATTTTCTGTTTGGAAATTGTTTCTTTACCGCATGGGTAGTTGCCTTCAGTTTTGAAGGCGAATGAGCAAAGTCTTTATACACAGCAGTAACATTATTTCTTTTCACCAATTCCAGTCGCTTTGCAGCACCTTTAAAACTTTGAATTGCTTCATAAAATTGAACATCGCTTATCTTAAGCTGATTGCAAACCAAACGAGCACCATTAAGGTTCATTAGATTATGATCTCCAAAAATTTCCAGTTGGAAGCTGGCAGCTGGCAATTCATCAAAAGTTAAAATAGTAATTCCATTTTCTATTTTATGTTTAGGGACAGTATATGGAAATTTCTTAATGTCTTTTCTCGCTGCTTCAGAAACCTTTTTCACTTCTTTATCTAGCTCGCAATATACTAAGCTTCCCTCCTGCTCTATCTGGTTAACAAAAATTTGAAATTGCTCAACATAAAAATCAAATGTGGGAAATACATTAATATGATCCCAGGCAATACCACTTAAAATAGCAATGCTAGGTTTATACAAATGAAATTTAGGTCTACGGTCGATTGGTGAAGACAAATACTCATCTCCTTCAATTACAGCTATCTTCGCTTCTTTGGTAAGTTTCACCATGGTATCAAAGCCTTCCAACTGTGCTCCTACTAAATAGTCACAATCAATTTTATGAAAATTTAGAACATGTAAAATCATAGCCGTAATGGTGGTTTTACCGTGACTTCCGCCTACAACTACTCTAATTTTATCTTTTGTTTGCTCATAAATATATTCGGGATACGAATATATTTTCAATCCTAATTCCTGAGCTTTTATCAATTCAGGATTGTCGATACGCGCATGCATTCCTAAAATAACAGCATCCAATCCCGAATTGATATTATTAATATCCCAACCTTCTTTTGCAGGGAGCAAGTTCAGTTTTGCCAAGCGACTTTTTGAAGGCTCAAAAATTTCGTCATCAGAACCGGTAACAGTGAATCCTTTTTTATGCATTGCAATTGCCATGTTGTGCATAGCACTTCCGCCAATAGCTATAAGATGTACGTTCATTTTTAGTTCTAAGTTTAAAGACTGCTTTAAAGGAATAAACTTAGGAAATGAAATGCTTGGAAGAAAAAAGAATGAGAGAAGTTTTAAACACGAAACTGTTAGCCATTAATAGAGCAATAAAATTTGATACTCCAATTACCTTCAACCGATTATCTCACAATCTTCAGTTCAACCCTTCTGTTCTTTTGATGCATCGCATCATCGCAGTTGGAATCGTTTCCGCAATTGTTTACCAATTCGGTTTCGCCTTTGCCATGCACTTCTATTTTATTTTTAAGGGCATATTGTTTCATGAATTGCTTAACAGATTCTGCACGTTTTTTAGATAAGCGCCTATTGTGCTCATCAGCTCCTTTTGCATCTGAATAACCATTTATCACAATTTTTAAGTCGGGATATTTTTTTAACAATTCAATACTTTTTTCCAGAGAAGCGACTGCTTCAGAACGCAAATCTGCATTATTCTTATCAAAATAGAACGTTGTCGCATCAAAACCTAATTGATTTAACTGAGCACTATTTAATTCTCCTTGAACTGTATTTAAATCCAATGGTCCGGCTAAAATCGGACTTACATTTTCTACATCCAAAATCTCAATTCTTCCTTCGTTACAAGCAACATATAAGTTGATGCAGGTGTCGCACCAAGCTACCACCTTTGCTTTTAACACAAAACTTCCTTTACTTTTAAAATCATATTCAAAAGTCGACAAGGAATTGCTCACCACTAAATCGTTCACCAAAAGCTCGAAAGAAATAATTTTATCTTTTATTTCGTCTGGAACACTGGCCGATAATTCATAACGACTACTATTTGGTAAAAGCTCTTTGCTATGTAATACGATACTCTTGCTCAAACTTGAATTGCAATTTTTAGGAAGTTTATCTGTATAATTAATTTTATAAATATCCATATCGCCTTTTCCACCTTTTCGGGAAGATGACATATAGCCAACAGTTCCATCGGAAGAGCCAACATAAAACAAATCGTTAGCCGGACTATTAAATGGTTGCCCCATGTTAACGGGTATAGACCATTTTCCATTCTCTAAGATAGATTTATAAATATCAAATCCTCCGTATCCGGGATGACCGGTAGAAGCAAAAAATAATGTTTTCCCATCTTCGGTCATGAAAGGGGCTTCTTCTTCAAAAGGAGTATTAATTATGTCACCTAAATTTTCAGGTGCTCCCCAACTACCATCTGCTTGTTTAACCGAACGATAAATGTCATTTCCTCCTAATCCTGTTTCGGCATCACTTGTAAAATAAATTTCTTTACCTGCATCACCCAAGAACGCATGATTTTGATATTCGTCAAAATTTATCACCTTGCTCACCTTATCAGGCGATTTTGCAGATGCCGTTAAATCACCTTCATATAATTTCTGATCCTTGTATATAAATATTTTTTTTCCTCCCGGCATTAATGAAATAACAGATTCATTGGTGTTTTTAAACTTTGACTTAGGGTTCAACACAGGAATTGTATATCGCATCGGTGTGGAAGTATAACCATTATTGATATCGGTTATGTACATGCTTTCAAAATACTGTCCGTTATCTTTGTTAAGCTTTTCCTTTTCGTTATCTTTTCTTTTAGAGGTAAAAATCATTTTATTGTTTCCGATTAAAACCGGGACATATTCGGGCATTGCTGTATTAATAGTTTTTCCCGCATTTACCACATACCATTTGCTTGCATCGCTATAGGCAGAATTAGCTATTGCATATTTACAATCTTCGATTCGTTTGTTTAATTCTGGCTGGAACATAGCATTTCCAGGCTCTTCGTAAATCAACATTTTCTCATAATAAATTAGCGCTTCATCATAACGACCTAAATAGTGCAACGTTTTTCCTAAAGCATAATAAACATCGCTGGTTGATTTTTTGTCGAGTGACAATTTCAAGGCTTTTTCCAAATAAGGGAGACAGGCTTCAAAATCTTCCATAAAATACGCCATTGTAAGCCCAAGACCTAAATTGGCGGTATAATTATTAGAATCGATTTGAAGGGCTTTCAGGTAGTATTCTTTTGCTTTGGGACAATCACCAATGTATACAGCATTTTCTGCTTTAGAAATGTATTTCTTAATTTGAGCTATGCTTGGAAAGGCATAAAGCAAAGACATTAAAACAAAAAGATTTTTTAGTTTCATGTTCATCGTTTTTAAATGAAAGTAGCAAACTATACTGCAAGTTAAGTAATTGCTTACTAAAATGCAAAAAAATTAACATGAAAGTTGTGCTAAGGGTTTTGCTACTTTTTCAAACGAGGATCCAAGGCATCTCTCAATCCTTCCCCTAACAAATTATAAATGGTAACGGTTAAGAAAATTGCCAGTCCAGGGAAAACAACCAACCACCATGCACTAAATTGCTCACGACCGGCATTTAATAAGGAGCCCCAAGTAGCAGTAGAAGGCGGAACGCCAACACCTAAAAAAGAAAGAGATGATTCGATAAGAATAGCCGAGGCAACACCAAATGCAATTGCTACCAAGGCAGGAGCTAAAGCATTGGGCAAAGCATGTTTAAAAATAATTCTAAATTCCTTAAAGCCCATCGATTTTGCTGCTTGAATATAATCGAGATTGCTAATACGTAAAAATTCGGCTCTTGTTAATCGTGCTATACCAGTCCAGGTTGTTAATCCTATTATCACCATTAAATTAATAATGGATTTTTCTTTTGCTATGGCAGAAATAGAAATTATTAAAATCAAAAGCGGCATTGAAATTAAAATTTCGATTGTCCTTGAAACGATAGAATCAACAGGAATAAATACAGATTTTTTAAATACTGAAATTTTTCCAACAAGTTTCCCAAGTAAATAAAAAACAAAAAGTACAGCACAGAAAATAATTAAACTAATTATCAATTGCATTAAAACAGAAAATCCGGAATCTGCAAAAGCATCACTAATTTTATACGAGCGAATACTAAAACCATAATAATAAGCAAATACAACACCTATAAGCATTGTCCATAATGCACCGCGACTTGTCTGCAATTTATTATCACCAAAATATCCTGCCAATGCACCTAAAAAAATTCCTAAAAAAGAAGCAATAAGCATAGAAAGGATTCCAATGCTCAAAGAGATACGCGTACCATTTATTAAGCCTGAAAGCACATCTTCACCAGCTTTGCCTGTTCCGAACCAATGTCTAAACTTTGCTGGCATTTTTTTCTCATTTCCTGCTTTATCAATAAAAATTTGTTTTCCACCGGGTGAAATATAGCCAGCATTATTGTAATCTGTTTTGTTGGGATCATAAGCAATGGGTGCAAAAATGATGCTTGTAGCATCTAACAATTTCCATTCAGCAATGTCGTACTGAATAATTTCGGTTGTACCATCTTCATTTTTTATTTCACAGGAATTATAAAATGATAATGCAGGGAACATAGTAACCCCTTTGTACTTACAATATAAAGGCTGATCTGTTGCAATAATGGGTGATATCAATGCTAATATTGCAAGAAAAATTAAAATTTTATAAGAATAATATGCAGGTTTATTTTTTTTGAATTGCTTCCAAGCAAATTTTTTAAAATTAAAATCATTTTCAGATTCCAATTTTATTTCAAGATTTTCTATATTTAAATTTTTGTCTTCCATCATTTATAAGAAATTCGAGGGTCAACAATGGCATATAAAATATCAGAAATCAAATAACCTACTAGTGTCAAAAATCCAGTGATCGTTAATACGGCAATAATCATAGGATAATCATTGTTTTGAATTGCATAGATACTTTCGGAGCCCATTCCAGGAATAGTAAAAATACTTTCGATAATTACCGAACCACCGATAGCAGCAGGAAATACATTTGCAAAAATGGTAATGATTGGAAGTAACGCATTTTTTAATCCGTGTTTCCAAATTACTTTTTTTTCTGATAAGCCTTTTGCTCGAGCTGTGCGAATATAATCTTGGCCCACGACATCTAGCATGGCAACACGCATCGTACGCGATAAAAAAGCAAAGGAACTATATGTATAACAAATGGCTGGAAGAATAATATATGGAACAGATATTTTTACCATTTCCAAAAAAGAAGCTCCATCAGGATAACCCAATGCCGGCTTTACACCCGATGCAGGTAACCAAGAAAAAACATCAGTATTAGCAAATGTCATGATGAGCAATGTTGCTAGCCAAAACGAAGGCATAGAATACAGCATAAATAAAATAATAGAAGAAGATTTATCAAAACGAGAGCCTCTTTTTGCTGCTGCCTTTACTCCTATTGGAATGCTTATTAGATATGCAAGTATTACTGAAAGCATTGAGAAAAAAAGTGACCAACCTATTTTAGAATAGATGACATCGGAAATGGGTTGACGCGTAACATAAGAAATTCCAAAATCACCATGCAATAATAAACCTTTTGAAAATTTTCCTCCATCCCCAAATAGCCATCGATGGTATTGGTTTTTATAGCCGTAAAATGCAATTCGAGGAATGTAGTTTTTCCAAACAGAAACATTTTTTTCAATTGAAGAATAATTTTGTTTTACTTTCTCAAAATCTGATTTGAATGGCGTTAAAAAAGAATACGTATTTAACAAATTCGAAACCTTCTCCATCTTAGCATTTATAACAACCTTTTCGTAAGAAGCTTTTAATGCAGATGCTTCAAACTTAAGCTGATTCAATGCTTCTAGCACAGCATTTTTATCATATTGTTTAATTTTATTAGTATCTATCGTAAATCGTTCCTGATTTAAATAAAATTTAGTCAACGAATTGTGATACATTTCGATTTGCTCCCAATTACCATATTTGTCAATAAGACGATCAAGTGCTTCCTTTTCATTTTTATCATAAATTTTATAGAGGGTATCGGGGCGGGACAGAGAAGTTAACGAAAAATAAAAAATAGGAAGGTCTAATCCCAATTTCTCTCGCCATTCCTTTTTTTTAATTTCTATTCCTACTGATTGCGCTCCCATGTCTCCATTGCCTTGAACAGAGCTGACCATTCTGCCTACAGCATCACCAGGAGCATTTACACTGATAATAAATCCTAAAAGTGTAATGGCAATAAGTGTGGGAATAAAAATGAAAATACGTTTTAAAATGTATTGAAGCATATGACATCGATATCAAAAAGAAAACATATTTTCGGTTTATTTTTCGAACACGCTTCTCAATTAATTTGGATTTGCGGACATTTTCATAGCATTACCAGCTGACGGCAATAAACGAAGATTACTTAACCAAACACCGGGACGTTCAAAATACATTTCCTGATTTCCAAAACGTTTGTGAATGATATTTCGTCTCAAACCTGCAAACATAAAAATATAAGGCTGCTCATCATAAACAATTTCTTGAAAACGTTTCAACATAGGAATAGACATGGCAGGATCTAGCGTATATTTTATCGAATCAATTAGAGCATCTGTTTCAGCGTTTCCAAAACCGGTAAAATTGGAGCCATTAGAAGTCCAAGCAGATGTATGCCAAATTTGTGTATAATCTTCAGGAAAAACATTTCCGGCCCAAGAAGCAATAAACATATCAAAATTATGATTAGATGCTCTTTCTACCATAACTGATGGGTCAAGAGGGTCGAGAATAGCAACCACTCCGGCTTTGTACATTTGTTCCGACACCATTTTTGCAACGTCTTTCCACTCGGCAGATGTTGTAAAATAACCCAACATAAATTCCATTTTCACTTTTTGTCCATCTATCACTTTATCTCTAATATTATCTCCATCGGTATCTTTCCAACCTGCTTCGTCTAATAATTTTTTTGCCGCCTCAATGTCAAATGGAATTAATTTTAAATCCGTATTGTATTCCGGTTTTAAAAATGAAACAGGGCCAGTAATACGTTTGTTTCGGCCTTTACTATTAATTTTATTTATATCGTCCAAAGGAGCAAGAAGTGCCATTGCTCTTCGCACTTTTTTATCGACAAACAATTTTTTATTTTTAATTCCATCAGGCTTCATATTCATTGCAATGTATCCATAGTTATATGTATCTGTAAATCGTGTATTATAATTTGCATTGAAGTTTGAATCAGCTTGTAACTCAAGCACTGTCTTTGTAGAGAGAGATGTAGAAGCATCTAACGTTTGTGCTTTAAATTCAAGCATTTGAGAATTGGGCTCTTTGTTCAATTTAAAAATAATTTTGTCGGGATAAGAGGTGTAATACATTTTATCAGTTCCTTTTGTCCAGTGATTTTGTTTTTTCACCAATGTAATACTTTGGCCTGCATCCCACTTTTCCATTCGATATGCGCCTGCACCAACAGTATATTTAGGATCGCGACTATATTTTGCACTATTAAACTCATTTGCCCATTCGGTTAAATCTTTTTGTTCAGCTGCTTTAAAATTTGCATCATTAAATTGAGCAAAAGTGTATTTTGACAAAATATTTTTTGGGTCAAAAAATGTGCGTTGCATAATTGGAAATTCAGCCAAAAAACTAATGTTCTGAATATATTTTTCTTTCATAATAATAGTAAACACATTGGGATTGTTTTTGTCCACAACAATATCAACTAAGTTATTTAGATACGATTTAGCACTTGGATTATTTGTAAGCGGGCATTTATTTGCCTTATAAGTGTAAATAATATCTTCTACAGATAAAGTGCTACCATCATCAAATTTGATATCCTCTCGAACTTCATAGGTATATTCCTTTCCATTAGCAGAAATAGTAGGCATCGTCTTAACAGCAATTGGTCGCAATGTGAGCGTTTCGAAATCTGTTCCAATCAAATAAACCTGGGTATAACCCATTATTTCACCTCTATACACCATTATTCCGTTAGTAGGATGCATTTCATCAGGTTCGCCAACGACATTGTAAACTAAAACGTTTTCTTTTGACCAAGAAGGCAGAAAATTAGCTGCATCATCAATCTTAATAAATTTGGTTTCGTCAGCCGATATATTTTTATTGTGGTCTCC
Organism: Bacteroidota bacterium; assembly: GCA_023251805.1. Lineage (GTDB taxonomy): Bacteria > Bacteroidota > Bacteroidia > 2-12-FULL-35-15 > 2-12-FULL-35-15 > 2-12-FULL-35-15. The sequence continues at coordinate 31,230 of JAHEYB010000029.1, forward strand.
GGAAACAACGGTAGTAGTTTCATCACCACTACAAGCAGCAAATAGCGCAACGAAAGAAGCATAAAATAAAAAGGATAATTTATTTCTGATAAGCATATTTTTAAAGACTGTTTTAAGTATTACAAATATAGCATTCCGATGGGATAATTTCATTAAAAATAGCTAAGAATGGCTAAAATAAGGTAGAATAATGAGGGGATGATTATTCGGATTTTGTTTTGTAATAGGGAATCTTTTTTTTACATTTGCATTCCTTAAAAATAAGGGTTTGGAGAGATGCCTGAGAGGCCGAAAGGAACAGTTTGCTAAACTGTCGTACTGGGAAACCGGTACCGAGGGTTCGAATCCCTCTCTCTCCGCGAGGATAAGGATAACAAAAAGCCATTTTTTTGTTTGCTGGATAAAAAATAATGGTACATTTGCATCCGCTTTAAAGTTCTTTTATTACAGTTCGGGGCGTAGCGTAGTTGGTTATCGCGCCTGGTTTGGGACCAGGAGGTCGCAAGTTCGAGTCTTGCCGCCCCGACAAAATAAATGGTTAATGGTTATTTGTTATATATCTTACTTATAACATTTTTATCGTTAACCTTTTTTGCTTTATCTCTATTGACCCCATAGCTCAGCTGGATAGAGCAACGGTTTTCTAAACCGTAGGCCTTTGGTTCGAATCCAAATGGGGTCACAAAAAGCCACGGATAGTGGCTTTTTTATTTCCCCTCCTCCATTGCTTCCTCTTATACCAATACTTAATAAAAAATAGTCCGAAGGTTATTTCATGCTTAGTATTATAAATGCCAATAGAGAAGCTGTTAGAGACCATCCGTTTTTTTTCGGATTGGACTATTGCAGATTCCGTATCGGTATTATTTTCTAAATTTGCTTTATGAGAAAAATCCGTCACTACGAAAACTTACACATTCCTTTATGGTTGCTAAAAGATACCTGCTGGATGTTACAATGGAAAATATTAGGCATGACAATGATTATTCCTACCCTGTCGGTAGCTGTAATCATTACCTATAAATCCTGGAAAGACAAAGACGATGAGTTTTGGGTAAATCTTGCTATTTGTTTTTGGATTTCGGCCAACTCTTATTGGATGATTTGCGAATTTATGAAGCACGAAGAAATAAAAGACTATGCAGGATTTCCTTTTGTAGCCGGAATGCTTTGTGTTGCATATTTTTATATAAAACGCTTGCTCATCAACAAACAAAACAAAGAAATTTTCTAAGTAATTCCGGTATGTTTTAAATTTTTAGTGGCAATCACTAAATAAAAAATATCTATTAGCATATACAAAATCACCATCGATAAAATCCAATGATTTTCGGGCCAATGCATAATGCACATTATACCACAAAATAAGCTGCCCAGTGTTCTGCTCCATGCTGCTATGTATGAAATTCCTTTTTCTAATGGTGCCCGTAGCATCATCCCCAAGCAAGATGCTGAAATCAATAACTGAATGGCATAAGCCGAATTTGCACCAATTGGATTGTCAACTCCGTCACTTATAAAAAAGTATAAAACCACCACCCAAGCCACTATTGAATAAGCAAAAAACAATTTAAAATACTTTTGATTTTGAGGAAGCACTTGTTTGTAGCCGTATCTAAACATGCTGTAAGTAATAAACACATCTAATGCAAACCAGCCATAATAGCCTATTTGAATTGCCTGTCCCATATCCTGACGATAAACAAAAGCCCATAAAAACTCCCAGGCCAAATTTGCACCCACTACCCCTGCAGAAATACCAACAAATTTATACTTTACTATTCCCCTAATCACAAAAATGTAACATAAAATCCAAAAAAATGCGCCTATTCCAAACAGCACTAATTCAGGAGTTGTATACGTTGCAGTATTTAACCAGTAATTTTCCATAATCATTTTATTAAGCAATTCTTTTTACGAAGGCCACAATTTTACCTATTGTCTCAAATCCAAAGGGTAAACTGCCACTCCATTGCAAACCCTGAGCATAACGCCTTTCATCTCTCCAACGAAATATTTTCAAAATAAGTGGCTCTTGCAAATCATAAATAGTACATTTTGCTGCTGAGCTTTTTGTAACATCTAAAATATTGTTTACGGCACGTTTTGCAGCTTCGTTGGCTCCTTCCATTGTTGCCAAATCGGTATTTGTTTTCACATAGTCGGATGCCAAAAACAAATTTGGAATTTGTGTATAGGAATATGGGCGCAAATCCCAAGAGTTTACCGTATTCACTAACAAGGGCTCTTTGTTCTCAACTTTATTCTTAAATTCAATATCAGGATCAATGAATGCAAGATGCAAATGTTTGTCTTCCAGCACCACTTTTCCATTTACATTCAAACTTTTTTTCAGTTGCTCCCAAATTTCTTTAACTATTTCATCTTTCGAACATTCTTTTGCAGGTTTATTATACAAAATTCCGGGGGTATTCCAATCTGAAACATCCACCGATAAAATTCCTTTTATTTTCCCATCTCCAAAAGCAGATAAGTCAACATTTTTCCAAAATTGTTTTTGGGAAATGGAAGTCAATGCCCAAGGTGTATCAATATAGATAGCATGTCCGTGAATCAACGTAACATCTTCTGTTAAATAAAATTGCGTTCCGTTCATCCAAGAAACTTCTGAACTCAATGTTTTTACATTGCCAAGTGTTGGATCCAAATACAGTAAATTATCATCAATCAAAGGTGTGATACGCTCAACAGGCATAGCGGAAATATAATAGTCAGCAGTAACGTTCACTTCTTTATTCTCCTGTTTTACTATTACTGATGTAATTTGTTTTTTATCACTATTGATTTTAATGGTGGGGCTATTTTTAAAAAAAACTACGCCTTTTTCGGTTAAGAATTTTACCCACGGATTTATCCAAGCTTCATTTGTTGGGGCATTTAATATTCTATCACTACTTGTTCCGGGGGTTGCTATATCAAACATCAATTGAATAAATACATCACCTCCTGTTTTTGTGCTCGCCACTTCTGCTCGAGCAGCAACTAGTGTACGAGTGAGTCCTTTTACAAACAAAGTTTTATAAGCTTCTGAATGATTATCCGCATCTAAAAATTCCCACCAGCCAATGCGTTCGTATTCATTTTTTCTTCTATTTCTGCAACTGGTTAATAGTTGCCAAACTTTTTCCGCGAAAAATTCTTTGTCTTCTTCTGTCAATCCTAAATCAGCTCCTTCAATGTTTTTAAAAATTTGTTTCGCTTCAGCAAACGAGCGGGGAAAACGGGCAGGCAATTTCACTGCTTCTTTATCAAAGCGTGCCATTAATATTTGTGAAGTTTCTGTTAAATTACCAAACACACCATTTGCATTTCCGGGGAAAGGAATTTCCGCCATCGTTTCGGTAACGTGTTTATAAAAACGGGGGAAAAAACGAAAACCATGTTCTCCCGGCAAATTTTTCCTTCCATCTGTTCCTGTGTTCGGAACATCTACACTGCGTGCTTTCCCGCCTAACCAATTGTTGGCTTCATACATTTCAACACTAAACCCTCTTTTGATTAGTTCGTGAGCAGCACTTAATCCGGCAACTCCACCACCTAGTATGGCGACTTTTATTTTTTTATTTTGCATAAAAATGAATTGATTTGTTATGCAAAATCAACAATAAATTTTATTAATACAACTATTTCGGACAGAATAATTGTTTGATGTAAGAATTTGTGGAAAACTGTAAATGATATTAAAGGCTTTTTTTAAGCGCAATCATTTTTAAAACAGTAACGGCAGCTTCGTCACCTTTGTTACCATGTTTTCCTCCTGCTCTATCTTCTGCTTGTTGTAAGGTAGTTGGAGTTAGCACTCCAAAAATCACCGGCTTGTTATATTTTAAACTCACAGTTGTTACACCGTTCGCAACAGCATCGCAAATAAAATCAAAATGACGCGTTTCACCTTGAATAACACAACCAAGAGCAATTACTCCATCAATGGTTTTGTTTTCACACAAAAATTGCGCACCTATTGTCAATTCAAAACTCCCAGGAACATGTTTTACAAAAATATTTTTTTCTACTACTCCATTCGCTAATAACGTTTTTATTGCCCCATCAAGTAAAGCTCCCGTAATGGCAATATTCCACTCAGCCACTACAATACCTATACACATAGCTGCGCCATTTGGAACTTCAGCTCCTTCGTAGTTTGATAAGTTTTTTTGTGATGATGACATTCTTAAATAATTTACTTAGCGGGTTTTAACAGACATCTGACTATTTCAGGTTTCAAATTTTCCCAACGGGACTCCTTCGGAGCAAATTTCAAGTTCAAATATTTCTAACCTGAAACCTTAGACCTGAAATTAACGAACGTTATTTAATAAAAAAGGTGATTCTTCTTACAAAAAATCACCTTTAATAAGCACTTATTAATATTATAAATTACCTAACATTTTTGCACGGGCAATGAACTTATCCATTTCTCTGCCTTCATTTGTATCTGCGTATTCATTTTTGATACGCTCATAAATTTTGATTGCATCTGCATAATTTTGTTTCTCTTCATATGCCAATCCTGCTTTTTTCAAGCAAATTGGAGAATCAAACAAGTTATTATTTTGCTCTGCGGCTTTTAAGTAAAACGTAATAGCTTCGTCTATTTTACCTAATTCCATATTTGCATCACCAATACCAGCTGTTGCTAATGGAGCAACCATTTGGTCTTTCCCGCTAAATTCCTCTAAATGAGCAATTGCATCTTCGTATTGTCCTTTTTTCAAATAACACATTCCTAAATAGTACTCCGCCAAATTCCCCGAAGGTGTAACACCATAGTTTTCAACAATTTCGATAAAGCCAATGGACCCATTTTTATCGCCATTCATTGCATAATCAATTGAATCTCTGCCAAAATAATCCTCCGCTGTAAACATTTCTGCTCTTGCTTTTACTTCTTCACCGGCAACATACCAATACTTGTAGGCAAAATAGCCACCTACCAAAACAACAATTGCCCCCAAAATAATTCCTAAACTTTTCTTATTTTGCTCAATGTACAACTCGGTTTTGCCAAACGCCTGTTCAACGTCTACAATCGGTTCGTCTTTAATGTCTTTTGCCATAATCTTAATAAATCTTGTTAATGGACTGCAAAAATAAGTTTTTTTTGCAATATCTATAATTAATTCTGAACAATCTGAATTTTCGCTCCTTTTTTGGTTATTTTTACCATCGAGACCTTTTTCCTGCTTGCGTTTGACCAAAAGGGCTTGAGTGCAACAAACTGATCTTTTTTATAGTAAAAATCAAATGTTTTTAAAGAAATTATCTGTCCTGAATTTTAAAAATTACCCCGAAGCCGAATTAAGCTTCAGTAAACAGATAAACTGCCTGACGGGTAATAATGGCGAGGGAAAGACCAATATTTTAGATGCCATTCACTATTTGTCCTTTTGCAAGAGCTTTTTTAACCCAATTGATAGCCAAAACATCCTTCATGAATCACCCTTTTTCCTAATTCAAGGCGTTTTTGAAATGCCAGAACAGGAAGATGAGATTTATTGCGGACTAAAACGCAATCAAAAAAAAGTATTCAAACGCAATAAAAAGGAGTATTCTCGCTTAGCAGACCATATTGGCATATATCCTTTGGTAATGATTTCACCGGCCGATTCGGAGCTTATTACTGAAGGAAGTGAAAGCCGCAGAAAATTCATTGATAGCGTTATTGCTCAATTCGACCGCGATTATCTTGAGAATTTAATCAGTTATAATAAAGTCCTTTCCCAACGAAATGCTCTTTTGAAGCAATTTGGTGATAGCCGCCAATTTGATAAAACATCACTCGAAATTTGGGATGTTCAGCTGATTGAATTTGGGAAAAAAGTTCATTACAGCAGAAAAAAGTTTAATAATAGCTTTGTTCCCATTTTTCAATCCTATTATGAATTGATTTCGGGAGGTAAAGAAAAAGTCAACATCCAATATGTCTCTCATTTAAATGATGCCGCTTTCGCAGATGTACTTGAAAAAGCATTGAATCGCGACAGGGCAATGGAATATACAACCGTTGGTGTTCACAAAGATGATTTGGAATTTACAATAAATGACTATCCAATAAAAAAATATGCTTCACAAGGACAACAAAAATCATTTTTGATTGCACTAAAATTAGCGCAGTTCGATTTTATAAAAAAAATAAAAAACATCACTCCTATTTTATTATTAGATGATATCTATGATAAACTGGACGATTTGCGAGTAAAGCAATTAATGGAATTGGTGAGCAGTAATAAATTCGGACAATTATTTGTAACAGATACTCATCCTACTAGATTGGCTGATCTTTTTCAAGTAAGTGATGTGGATGTCAGAATATTTCAGATTGTTAATGGGACAATTTCAAGTTTAAAGTCTAAGGTTTCATTTAGTGCTAAAACTTGAAATTTGATCCAAAGCAACCCCTCGGAAAAACCTGAAACCTGAAATTTGATACTCCTGAAAGAATAATAATAGATTATTAGTCGAAGAGAAATGATAAAAGATGAGTAGACATAATGAACATAGCTTAAAGGAAGTAATCAACCAAATGTTGAAAGCTTACAAGCTGGATGATAAGCTGGCTGAAAGAAAATTAATCGCCTCCTGGGAAAGTGTTATGGGTGTTATGATAGCAAAACATACCAAAGATTTATACATTAAACACAAACAACTTTTTGTTACCTTAGATTCGGCTGCGTTAAGAAATGAATTGTTATTGGCAAAAACTAAAATTTTAAAAATGCTGAATGATGAAGTGGGAAGCGAAGTGATTAACGATGTTATTTTGAAATAATTAAAAAATAATTCCAAATTTCAGGTCTCAGGTTTCTTTCTTAACAATGAAATAAACTTAGCAAAAAACTTGAAACCTGAAATTTGAAACTTGAAATTAAAAACAACCTATGAGAACAAAAATCACTATCGTACTTCTAGCACTATTAACAAACGCAAGTTTCGCTCAAACCGATTCTGCAATGATTAAAAAAATATTTAATGAAGCGTTGAGCAACGGAAAAAGTTATTCCAACCTCGATTATTTGACAAATAAAATTGGTGGACGACTAAGTGGTTCTCCGCAAGCACAACAAGCTGTTGATTGGGCGTTTAAAGCGATGAAAGAAGCCGGGGCTGATACCGTTTTTTTACAAGAGTGTATGGTTCCTCATTGGGTACGTGGCGAAAAAGAAGTTGGAAAAGTAATTTCTACAGGTGGAAAAGGTGTGAAAGATGTTCCTATTTGTGCTTTGGGTGGTTCTATCGGAACTCCTGCTGAAGGAATTACAGCTCAGGTAATTGAAGTAAACGGAATAGAAGAACTGGAAAAAATTGGGAAAGAAAAAATTCAGGGAAAAATTGTTTTCTTTAATCAACCGATGGATCCTACTTTTATAAAAACATTTAATGCATATGGAAAAGCAGTGAAACAAAGATGGGGAGGTGCTTCAGAAGCAGTTAAGTTTGGTGCCCTTGCAGTTGTAGTTCGTTCCATGACCTTAACGCAAGATGATAATCCTCATACCGGTTCCATGGGTTATAAAGATAGTTTGAATAAAATTCCTGCTTGTGCAATTAGTACAAATGCAGCAAATTGGTTAAGCACGTATCTAAAAACAGATAAAGAATTAAAATTTTATTTGAAAATGACTTGTCAAACGTTGCCTGACGAAAAATCATACAATGTGGTTGGAGAAATTTGGGGAGCTGAGAAAAAAAACGAATACATTGTTGTAGGCGGACATTTGGATTCCTGGGACACAGGCAAAGGAGCACATGATGACGGAGCGGGTGTGGTGCAATCCATTGAGGTGTTACGCATATTTAAAGCAATGGGAATAAAACCAAAATGCAGTATTAGAGCAGTAGCATTTATGAATGAAGAAAATGGTGGTCGCGGAGGCGATAAATATGCTGAAATGGCTTTACTAAAAAAAGAAAAACACATTGCTGCAATGGAATCCGATGCAGGCGGATTTACACCTCGCGGATTTAGTAGCGATGCAAAACCTGAAATAAAAGCAAAATTAAAAAAATGGAAACCATTACTGGAACCTTACGGATTATATGATTTTGATGGCGATGGCGGTGGAGCAGATATTGGCCCACTAGAAAAACAAGGAGTTCCACTTATCGGTTTGTCTCCCGATTCACAACGTTATTTCGATTATCACCATACGCCTATTGATGTGCTAGATGCCGTAAACAAACGTGAACTTGAAATGGGTGCTGCTTCTATGGCTGCATTGATTTGGTTGATTAGCGTTTATGGATTGTAGAACTATTTAAAATAAAAAACGCCCAGAACTTGTACTTCTGGGCGTTTACCATTTATAATTATTAGAATTTAATATCCTTCATTATTATAATAATCTACTGCAAAGTAAATTCCAATTCCAATTGCAATAACAGCTAATACCGCTAACACAATTTTAATAACACTATAAGGACGTTCACCTTGCACTTCTCCTGTTCTTCCGTTAATCATGAAACGAAATACTTTTTCGTTATAACGGAAAGCACTCAACCAAATGGGTAATAAAATATGTTTGAAAGAAATATCGTTATAAACTGTACTAACAGAACCTATTCGCTGGTGATCACCACCAATGTCTCTACAAATAGTTGTGCGAATGCCTTGTTCCATAATCACTTTTGATTTTTCAAACCCGGTTTTTACATCCACTTGGTAGCTCTCACTTCTGAAACCGCTCAAAAATTTATCGTTATACCCAGTAATATTTTCCATATCCCAAGGCTCTAGCGCATTTGTATATTTTTCAGGCAAAGATTTGCTCGCCAAAACCAATACATCATCAAACGTATTGCGTACATGGCCGCTTGCATAACTCCAACGAATTTTAGTAACCGTACGTGTATTTGTTTGTGATTTTCCATTTACCACGGTTGTATAAGTTTCAGTAGTAACGTAATTATCCCCACGCTGGCCTGTATAATCGCTTTCTGTATTGGAATCATACGTCCAATATGGAATATACATTCCGTTTAACTTGTCGGCATTATCCACATAATTTTTTAAGTCGTTTGGAGCAAACCATAAACTTTTCACCCATTTTTTAAATTCTTCAAAAGCATTTTTCTGGTCAACTTTAAAAGGCAATAAATATTTCGGTTTGATAATGCTGTTTGTTGTTCCTCCCGTTACTACAATTGGAGAAGCGCAAAACGGACAGCTATCCGAAGTAATATTCGGTTTTAATGTAGAAGAAGCTCCGCAATTCCCACATTTTACAGTTGTAATTTCTTGCTTTTCAACATTGGTATTATTTTCGTTCAGAAATTTTTCGAAATCTATTTCTTCAACAACCGTTGCTTCAACAGCTTCCTTAATTTCGTTGGCGGCACCACAATACTCACATTTTAAATGTTCTGTTCCGGGTGCATACTTCAGCAATGCTCCGCAATCTCTGCAGTCGAGCTGATTACTTATTTCGTTTGTTTTTTCTTCGTACATAAAAACAGTTTAAAGGTTTTAAAGTTATAAGGTTATAAAGTTGAAGAAGTAAAAATAAATTAGAGCACTTAGGTTCCACTAACTTTTCAACTTTCTAACTTTCCAACTTTTGAACTAATATTACATAGGAGGTGGCAATGGCGGTGGAACAGCCGTAAACAATTTCGCTATTTCAGCTACTTGTTCAGCAGTCATCCAAGCAGCCATGCCATTTTTCCATATCATAGAATCTTTTTTCAAAGAACCTTGTTGAATCATTTGTCCCATTACTTGTTCGGTAAACGGACCAGTTTGAGCACCATTCACAGCTACAAAATACTGAGTCATTGCAGGTGGTGGCGGTGGATTATTGTTGTTATTATTTTGGTTGGTATTGTTGTTCTGGTTCATCATATTATTCATTTGATTTCCCATACCCATTCCCATACCCATTCCTAAACCTGCGCCCATCATGCTATTCCCATTTTCAGCAGCTTTTCCATAGCGTTTGCTCCTTGAAATTGTGTGTATGCATTTAAGTTTCCAATAATTCCCATGCTACTTCTTTTATCTAATGCTGCTTCTA